>JAZKYU010000049.1:0-91422 GCA_045612305.1 Bacteroidaceae bacterium | reverse complement strand
GAAGTAATATCCACATTAGATATTTATAAATTAAAATCCGCAGAGCTCGAGCTCTGGGGATTTTAATTTATATCCTATTAAGGTATATAGGTGGCTCTTCTTAAAGATTTTCTATTATTCTTTTAAGTACTACGGTAGCCGAAATTTCGCGGTTGGCCGCCTCGGGGATGACAAGTGAGCGAGGGCTCTCTATGACATCGTCGGTAACAATCATGTTGCGGCGCACGGGCAAGCAGTGCATAAAGTGAGCGTTGTTGGTTACAGCCATCTGACGCTCGCTCACGGTCCAGCTGCGGTCGGTGCATATAACCTTGCCGTAGTTGTCGCCGGTGTAGGCTGCCCAGTTTTTTGCATAGACAAAGTCGGCACCCTCAAAGGCTTTCATCTGGTCGTACTCAACACGAGCGTTGCCTACAAAGGCGGGGTCGAGCTCGTAGCCCTTGGGGTGGGTTATAACAAAGTCGTAGTCGGCTGCGTTCATCCACTCGGCAAAAGAGTTGGGCACAGCTTGGGGCAGTGCTTTGGGGTGGGGAGCCCAGGTGAGAACAACCTTGGGACGTTCTTTTGTCTTGTGTCCCTCTATGGTGATGAGGTCGGCAAAACTTTGCAAGGGGTGGCGTGTGGCAGCCTCCATAGAGAATACCGGGCGGCCCGAGTATTTTATAAATTGGTTAAGTATAACCTCGTTGTAGTCGTCTTCTTTGTTCTCGAAGCGGGCAAACGAACGCACGCCTATAACATCGCAGTAGCTGCCCATTACGGGGATAGCCTCGAGTATGTGTTCGGGCTTGTCGCCGTCCATAATAACACCACGCTCGGTTTCTAGTTTCCAGGCTCCCTGGTTTATGTCGAGCACAATTACGTTCATACCCAAGTTGAGGGCTGCTTTTTGTGTGCTCAAGCGTGTACGCAGGCTGGAGTTGAAAAATACCATCATAAGGGTTTTGTTCTTGCCAAGCTCGCAATATTTGTATCTGTCGGCTTTTATCTCGAGAGCCTCTTTTACGGCGCTTTTAAGGTCGCCTATGTCGTTTACTGTTATAAAATTTTTCATATTCTTGTAGTTTTTTTGTTTTGCGAATATAGTTATTTATTTTCTTCTTTTTTGGTTTTCTTCTCGTTGTTTTTTATCCACCATCGCCAGTCGTTAAAATCGTGGCGTAGAATGATGCCAGCTCCTTGGGTGTTGAGGTTCGACTCGGAGAAGTATCGGTCGTTGGTTTTGTTGTAGGCCTTGAGGCTCACTTTTCCGTTCCTGTCGAGCAGCCACTGTACCTCAAAGTCGCCTATGAAGTTGCTGTTGGCCAGAGGGTTGTCGCGGTAGCCGAAGTTGCCGTTTATCAGTAGACGGTTGTCGAGCAGGCGCCCTTCGAGTATACCCTCAACTTCCATGCTGTTCCACCCACGTTCGCTGCTGCTGAAGTTGCCCGAAAAGTTCCAGTTGCGGTTGTCGATAATTTGCGACAGCAGGTTGTTGAGCTGCCCCGATATGGTGTTGGAGATAAGGGACTCCATAGCGCTTGAGCTTTGTGCGTTGCCCTCGCCACGGTTGTAGTCGTATGTGTAGAACTTGCCGATACCCAAGAGGTATACAAACTGCGTGTTCTTTTGTTCGGGTGTGTTTATGGCGCTTGCCAGCAACTCGCGTTCCTCTTCGTTTGCATCGGGTAGCTCTATGTCGAAGTCTAGTTGCGGGGCTTCGAGCTTGCCGGTGATGTTCATCAAACAGTTGGCTTTGACGCTTTTGTGACGCTTGCCGCTTGGGTCGAGGTCGCTGAGTGATGCGCTTGGAACAAGGTATTTAGTTCTTAAATTAAGTTCTGCGTCGAAGGGGTCGCCGTTAAAGCCGAGCGTGCTACCTTTTGTTATGTCGAACTCTTTTATGAAGATGTCCTGCATGGTGAAGCGGTATGTTCCTCGGTCGAGGTCGAGGCGCCCGTTCATACTAAAGCCCTCTTTCTCGTCGAATACAGCCGATATGGGGCCGCTGCCATAGAGATCGATGTAGTCGCCTGTCCTGCGGTTAGTTATAACCTTTAACAGGACATCGGGTGTTACATCTATCATAAATTCAAGGTTCAAGCGGCTCAAGTAGCTTTTGTGGTTGCTCTTTAGCTCCTCGTCGTCTATGTCTTGGAGATGCGTGTGTGTTCTTTTGTTCTTGTCGGTAAATTTTACAAAGTTGTTGCTCGACACCGATGCAACCTCACTTGCGTCGTAGACAAACAAGGTGTTTTTGTTGCCGGTGACGTCGGCGTGTATAAAGAGCCCCTTGTTGTTGGCTGTGATATTTGCGTCGCCTGTTACAAAAGCAGTGCCGTAGAAGGGCTGGGTGTAAAAGTCGTCGCTGTGATAGGCGAGGAGGTTGTTGGCTGTAATATCTAGGTCACAGGTCCATTGTCCAAGTTCCTTGTGGTTTACGCTGCCGTTTATGTATCCGGAGTTGTTGAAGGGGTCGGCTATCTTCACGTTCTCGAATATCATTTTGTTGGGCAACATTCTCACAGAGTCGTTTAGTATGGTGTATGTGGCGTTTGTAGCCACTATGCGCATGGGGCCCGACGCGCTTGCACACCCGGTGAGGTTGAGCCCTCCCAAGGGGCCCGAAAGCAAAATTTTGCCGGTCGCTGTGGCATCGACGTCGGATATTATACCCTCGAGCATGCTGTTGAGGAAGGCGAGCCTTGTTCTGTCGGCATCTATGCGCAGGCTCAGTGTGTCGTTGGCGGGTGATACAAAGCCCTCTACCACGGTGTGGGCGTTGTTTACATCGTCTATGTCGCCTCGCATCGTTACAGACTTGTTTTCTTCGTCCCACGCTGCCTTAAATGCAAGCGCTCCCAAATATCCCTTCTCAAAGGTGAAACTATCTACCTCTATGTTGCAGTTAAACTGCGGGTGGTTGAAGGCGCGGTCGAGCGTTACCTTGCCGTTTGTTTTTCCGCCGAACGTTACCGCGCGAAAATCTACTATTTTAAGTATTGATTCAAGTTCTATGTTGTTGAGCAGCACGTTTAGCCTGTCTTCGCTCTCCTTGCCAAGCTTTCCTGTGATGTTTAGCGATTTGTTGTCGCTCTCTATGTAGAAATTGTCTATTTCAACCTCCTCTGTGGTACCTTTTATGTTGCAACCGGCGATGTCCCACTTTGTGTCTTCGTAAATAATTTCGTTGGGCGCAAGGGTGGCGTTTATCTCGGTTTTGTCGGCTATTTTTTTGAGAGCTACGTCGAGCCCTAGGGTGCCTTTGTGTTGAGTGGTTGAGCCCTCCCAGTCGATTCCGGTTGCTATATGGTTGTTGCTAGCCTCGGCGTTTACGTTTATGGTTATGTTGTTGTTTTGCTCGGTGCCGGTGCTTGCTTTTTTTGCTGTGGGCAGAGCCTTGAGCACACTTCTCAAGCCGGCGGTGCTGTCGTTTGAGTATATGTTGGCCTCTATGGTGCTGAATTTATACTTTTTAATGTTGGCGTTGTTGAGTGTAGCTGTGGCGATGAAGAGTTTTCGGCTATCGTCGCACTGTCCTGTAATGTTTGAGTTGCTGTTTATGGTTACAGGCAAGCCTAACAGGCGGCTTATGGTCGAGGTGTTTCTTATGTTGAGGCTGAAGATATAGGCGTTGTTGGCGTGGTTGGGGGCTTTTGTGCTCGAAAGAGCAGGTGCGTGTGTGTGTATTATTTTTTTGAATGTGCCTGCAAGCGAGCTGTAGCTAAACTGCCCGGCGACCTTTGCATCGAGGAAGTCGGAGTTTATGATGAGGCTGCGGTTGTCGAGCAGGTTGTTGTCGACAAACTGCACCATGCGTATGTTGCTCTTCTTTTTGCCTATGCTTTGTGCGATGTTGTAGATGCGTATATCGAGCAGGGACTTGCCTGTGTTGTAGCCGTTGTAAGTTCCGTTGGCTGTTGCCGAAATTATGCCGCTGTTGCCGCTACCCACGTTCAAGCTGTCGGGGATAAGGGTGTCTATTGCGAGCTCGAATTTAATATCTTTGCGATCCTCTTTCTTTGTCATAGAGCAGGTGAGGTGCCCGCTGGCGTTGGGGTCGCTGCTGCTGATGGTTGCGTGGAGACCGTTGTCTATGTAGCTGCCTTTGAGTGTTATAGGCTGGTATGTATACTCGTTGTAGTTAAACTCTTTTATTGTGGTGCTAAAATCAATATTGGGCTCTTTCTCAAAAACAACTCCATCTATTTGAGCCTCTATGTCACACGGGCCCAGGGCACTGTTCTTTAGGAGTTTACCGAGCTGTAGCTGTTGCAGTTGTAGGGTGGTGTAGCTGTTGCTGCTTGTTATAGTGGTGTTGCCGTGTATGTTACCGCAGTCGCTCTTTATTGAAATTTCTCCTTGTGTGTGGCGTTTGTTGTGTGTGGCGTTGCCGCTTATGTTTATGTTGCCCAGTCTTTTTAATACATCGAGGTTGCCCGTGCTATCACCTATAATTGTTTGCAGGTGTTTTATAGCCTCTTCTCTCACCACGCTTTCTGTTATGGAGAGCGTAGCCTCTTGTGGTTGTAACAGGTTTTTAATTTCTGCTTTTACTTGCAGGTCGAAACTCTTGTCCGAAGTTGAAAGCGCCACCTTGCTGCTTGTGCTTCCCTTGCTGCCGCCTATTTGAGCGTTGAACGAAACAAGGGGTAGATTGGGAGCTGATAGTGTGGGCAAGAGAGATGCAAAGTCGCTTGGTACAAGTTCGCGCGCTGTGAGCTCGCCGTTTATGGCAATCTTGCTATCTCCTTCGGCAGCAACAGTTAGTTCTTCAGCCTCAATGGTGCTTGCGGGCAACTGTATGCATAGGTTGCCTATGCGGGCGCATTGTGGGGTGGCTTCAATCCTTGCCGACAAGCGCGTTAGCGTGAGCCCTTTTTCCTCCCTTCCCGATATAGAACGCACATAGAGGCTCAAGGTGTCGCTGTTGAGTTTTTTCAGCGAGAGGTTGCAGAAGATGTCTTGCACCGCTATGTGTGCAGGGTCGAAGAGAGGTTTTCTCTCTTTCTCCCTCACATCGTAGGCGAAGCTACCTTCGTATATCTGTATCTGGTTTATGCGTATGTCGGGCAAGTCGTTACTCTTGCTACCTTTGTTGCTCGATAGCTTGTCGAGGAAAAATTGTATGTTGAGCGGGCTGTCGACCTTCTCGCGGTAGAGCTTTACTGCCGGGTTGCCTATGATGAGGGTATTTACGCGTATATCGCCTTTGAGCATATGGAGGGGCGAAAGGTGTGCGGTTATTTTGGGTATGCTCAAGGCGGTGTCGCCAGCTTCGTCTGTTATGTAGCTGTTTTTAATAACTATCTTGTTGAGGTGCTGCACCTGTATAGAGCCTATGCTTATGGGGAGGTCGCCTGCTTTTTGTATAATTGTTGTGACGCAGTCGGCTGCTCGCTGCTGCACGGCATCGACACGCAACAAGAGCGATGCGCCGTAGAGAACGGCCACCATCACAGCAAGCGTTACAAATATGTATTTTATAGCTTTTATATCTCTCTCCTCCCAAAATATCTTCCCTATGTTCTGCGCTCCCTTTTTTGTTTGCGCAGCGGGTGTGCTTTCACATGAATAATGCAAATTTAAACAGAAAATCTTGTTTTGCCCCTATTCTGTGCCAATTTATATTGCAGATATATTCTTTTTTACAAAATTTATCAATAAATAAATATACTTTAAGTAATTATTACAGCAGATTATAGTGCCTGTGAGGTCTAAATTTTGTAAATTTGCGAGGTTTTTTACACAAATATCCCTTTAAGTTTTTTATGATAGATATAACAATTACGTTAACCGTTCTTTTGTTGTCGGTCGCTTTTTTCATAAGTGGCAAAATGCGTTCCGATATTGTGGCTCTTTTGGCCTTGGCGACCTTGCTTGTTGCTGGGATACTTACCCCCGAAGAGGCTTTGTCGGGCTTCTCGAGCAATGTTATAATAATGATGGTGGGGCTCTTTGTTGTGGGTGGCGCCATCTTCCAAACAGGGCTTGCCAAGATGATAAGCTCGCGATTGATGAAGTTTGCGGGCGATAGCGAGCTGAAGCTCTTTTTATTGGTGATGGGAGTTACATCGGTGATGGGCGCTTTTGTGAGCAACACCGGCACAGTTGCAATTATGATACCCATAGTGGTGAGTATGGCTATGAGTGTGAAGATGAACCCCAGCCGCTTGCTCATGCCACTTGCTTTCGCTAGCAGCATGAGTGGTATGATGACCTTAATTGGTACACCTCCCAACCTCGTTATAAACGACGAACTTATCTCGAACGGCTTCTCCGGGCTAGGCTTCTTCACCTTCTTGCCCGTGGGTCTTATATGCGCGGTTGTGGGCACTATAGTGCTGCTCCCGTTGAGTAAAAAGTTTCTTTCAAAACCCGGCGTGCTTAGTGCAGCAAGTGCCACACGCGGCAAGTCTTTGAAAACCCTTGTTGCCGAGTATGGTATCTCCAACAACCTGCACCGTTTACAGGTGACCGCTTCGTCGCTCGTTGCTGGCAAGATGATAGGCGAGATAAATATACGTAAAAAATATGGTCTTAATATTATAGAGTTGCGCCACATAGAGCGTGGGCAGCACAGAATACTAAAGAAAGTTACACAACAGGCGGTAGATTCGGACACGGTGCTTAGAATAGATGATGTTCTCTATGTTTCGGGCAATACAGATATTGTAAATGTCTTTGCTCAAAAGTACAAGCTCAATATTTTGAACGACGGTGACGAAGCAAAGGGTAACAAGCTTGCTTTCTACAACCTTGGAGTTGCCGAGATTGTAATTATGTCCTCCTCTTCGGTAGTGAACAAGACCATAAGAGAGGTGGGCTTCCGCAGTAAGTATAATGTGAGCGTGCTGGGTATCTGTCGCAAGAAAAAGTATATTTTACAGGGTATAGCCGACGAAACAATACACAGCGGCGATGTGTTGCTTGTTCAGGGAGCGTGGGATAAAATAGCAAAGCTCGAGAGCGAGAGCAACGAGTGGATTGTGCTGGGCCGTCCCTTGGAAGAGGCTGCAAAGGTCACGCTTGACCACAAAGCGCCAGTTGCGGCTCTCATAATGCTTGGTATGATAGTTGTTATGGCGTGCGACTTTATCCCTGTAGCGCCTGTAACGGCAGTTATTGTAGCCGGTTTGTTGATGGTGCTCACAGGTTGCTTCCGCAACGTCGAGGCGGCCTACAAAACTATAAATTGGGAGAGTATAGTGCTCATTGCAGCGATGATGCCTATGTCTACCGCGTTGCAGAAGACAGGTGTGTCGGCTTGGATATCGAGCTCTTTGGTTAGCGGTCTTGGAAACTATGGTCCCCTAGCTCTTATGGCCGGAATATATTTTACCACTTCGCTGATGACGATGTTCATAAGCAACACGGCTACAGCAGTGCTTTTGGCGCCCATCGCAATGAGCAGTGCTATGCAGATAGGCGTGAGTCCCGTGCCTTTCCTTTTTGCGGTAACGCTTGGTGCAAGCCTTTGCTTTGCATCGCCTTTCTCCACACCGCCCAATGCACTTGTGATGCCTGCCGGGCAATATACTTTTATGGATTATATAAAAGTGGGCTTGCCTCTGCAGATAATTCTGGGAATTGTGATGATACTAATTTTGCCCTATCTATTCCCGTTTGATATAAAGGCTCCCTTCCTTTTCCCTTTCTAAAATTAAATAATTGTGCCAAAATTGCTTGTTTTTGAACTAAAATGAGTAATTTTGGCATAAATATATTTTTGCAGGCAATAATGGAGATAACAGAGATACAAAGGGTGAAACAACAGTTTGGCATTATAGGAAACGATGCGGAGCTGTTGAGGGCTATCGACACGGCTCTTCAGGTGGCAAAAACCGACCTCACGGTGCTTATTACAGGTGAGAGTGGTGTGGGTAAGGAGTTTTTCCCGCAGATAATTCACACCAACAGCGTGCGCAAGCACGGTAAATATTTTGCCGTTAACTGTGGTGCAATACCCGAGGGTACGATAGACTCGGAACTTTTTGGTCACGTAAAGGGTGCCTTTACCGACGCGGTGAGCGAGCGTAAGGGTTACTTTAGTGAGGCCGACGGGGGAACAATATTCCTCGATGAGGTGGGCGAGTTGCCCCTCTCCACACAGGCGCGCCTTTTGCGTGTGCTCGAGAATGGAGAGTTTTTGCGTGTGGGCTCGTCGAAGGTAGAAAAGACCAACGTGCGCATAGTATGTGCAACAAATGTAAACCTCCCCGAGGCTGTGAGTGCAGGTCGTTTCCGCGAGGATCTCTACTATCGTTTGAGCACGGTGCCCATAAAGGTACCCGCTTTGCGTCATCGTGGCGAGGATGTCTTCTTGCTCTTTAAGAAATTTACCATAGATTTTGCAGCAAAGTACAACATCCCACGAATAGAGCTCGACGAGCAGGCCAAGAGAACTCTGCTCGCATATACCTGGCCGGGTAACATACGCCAATTAAAAAATGTGGCCGAGCAGGTCTCTATACTCGAACTTAACCGCAAGGTTACAGCCGATGTTATAGCTCGTTACCTGCCCGAGCAACCAAAGAACAATTTGCCAGCCCTCTTGGGCACCGCAAGCCACAACGGAAAAACGTTTGAGAGTGAGCGCGAGATACTCTACAGCGTGCTGTTCGATATGCGTCGCGACATAACAGAACTCAAAAAACAGATAGAGGGCTTGCGTGCCGCAGGTAACCGCGAGAGCGATAACGTGCAAATTTATACCGAGGCCGAGGAGGTTGTCCCCGTGGTGCAGCGCAGCGTGCAGCCCACGATACACATCCCGCCCGTATCCCCCGTGCAACAGATCGTTGCCGAGGAGTATGTAGAGGAGGCTCTCTCGCTCGACGATATGGAGAAGAAGGCTATAAAACAGGCCCTTGAACGCCATCGTGGTCGCCGCAGAGACGCCGCAAAGGAGTTGAATATTTCCGAAAGAACACTATACAGAAAAATAAAAGAGTATGGCATTGAATAAAAAGATTAAGAGATGTTTGCTTGCGTTGCCCCTGCTTGCGCTGCTTTTGTTTGCGGGCTGCAAGGTGAGCTACAAGTTCACTGGTGCCTCCATAGACTATTCTGTGGTTAGAACAATCACCTTGGAGACCTTCCAGAACCGTGCTGCCTATCAGTGGGGCCCTATGGCTATGATGCTTAACGAGAAGATGAGCGACACCTTTATACAGCAAACAAAGCTAACACAGGTTAACCGTGGTGGCGACCTTCAGCTTGCGGGTGAAATTACAGCATACGACCAGATAAACAAGTCTATCTCGTCGGACGGTTATTCGGCTATGGTGCAGTTGAAGATGACCGTAAACGTGCGCTTTACAAACAACAAAAACCACGACGAAGACTTTGAACGCACCTTCTCGGCAACACGCGACTACGAGTCGTCGCAACAGCTCGACAGCGTTCAAGAGGAGCTTGTTACACAGATGATAGCCGAGATTGTGGACGCTGTGTTTAATGCCGCCCTGGCCAATTGGTAACAGATGGAGCCGTTGCAAGTATACATAGCTCACCCCGAAAGGCTTAACCGTGACACACTCTACGAGTTGCGTATGATGGTTGCGAAAAACCCCACCTTCGATGTGGCGCGTCTTCTTATGCTCAAAAATCTGTATCTTCTGCACGATGTAGAGCTTGGCAAAGAGATGCGCAAAGCTGCGTTGTACTTGAAAAACCGCTTGGCGTTGTTTGAACTTATCGAGGGCTATGGCTCCTCGGTGCCCGAGGAGAGCGCTGTGCTCGATGTCACTGTAGACAGAACGATGGCGCTTATCGATGCCTTCCTCGAGACCTTGCCCGGGGAAACCCTCTCTCTTGAGGCCGAAGGAGCTGCCGCAGTCGACTACGTGTCGGCCTATCTTGCCAAAGATACAGCAACAAAAGAGATACCACAACTGCGTGGGCAGAGCCTTATAGACGATTTTCTTTCGGGAGATAACGAGAAGATAACTCTAAATCTCAAGCCCGAGGGTGATACCGAGCCTGTGCGCTCTAGCGACGAGCCCTCCGAGCCCGAAAACGAGGTGGCTGAAACATCTTTTTTCACCGAAACTCTTGCTAATATTTACATTAAGCAGGGTAAATATGAGAAGGCGCTGGAAATAATTAAACGCTTATATTTGGAATATCCGAATAAAAATCGTTACTTTGCAGACCAAATTAGGTTTTTAGAAAAAATAATTAAATATACAAAAAGAAAATAATATGTATTTTGTTTGCGTTTTACTTATCGTAATAGCATCGGTGCTAATGTGTCTTATAGTGTTGGTTCAAAACTCAAAAGGTGGTGGCCTTGCATCGGGTTTCGCCTCTTCGAACCAAATTATGGGTGTGAGAAAAACTACAGATTTTCTTGAGAAAGCGACCTGGAGCCTTGCAGCCTTTATGGTTGTTGCAAGTATTATTGCAGCTTGGTCTATCCCCCACGCAACAATTTCCGATGCGAGCATCATTCAGCAGAGTGCAATAGAGAGTAGCGCAGTTAACCCCGAGGTTGCTCCCGATTTTTCAGAGGAGGTTCCTGCCGAGGTTTCTGTTGAGGCTCCCGTTGCAGAGTAATTGAAAAAGATTGCTACTTAAAGATAAAAATAAACCGACCCTGTGAGTCGGTTTATTTTTTTGTACATCTTCTCTTGAGGTTATTTAAATCCTAACCAACCACCAAGCAGGCGGAGAAATATATTTTTTATATCTGTTTTGCCCTATTTTAAGACAGTGTATGCAA
Organism: Bacteroidaceae bacterium; assembly: GCA_045612305.1. Classification (GTDB taxonomy): domain Bacteria; phylum Bacteroidota; class Bacteroidia; order Bacteroidales; family Bacteroidaceae; genus HGM04593. Next base: position 80,717 of record JAZKYU010000049.1, on the reverse strand, counting down.
TCACTTGTTACCTATAAACAAACAGGAAGCGAGCACAAGCTCGCTTCCTGTTTGTTTTATGCTTTCTCTATCTCGTCGTCGACAAGACGTATTTTCTTCAAAATAACTTCGGCATCGCCTTTGAGTTTTTCCATCTTCTGGCGCATAACACCCAGGAGGCTCTCGCCTTTCTTGTTCGATGTGCTCAAGAAACCGAGGTTGTTTTCGTAGGTGGAAATTTCGGCTTTGAGGTTTTCGTACTGGCGTATGAGGCGCTCGCGCTCGCGTTGCAGGCTGTTGCCGCTTTTTGCTATATTGTTGCGGAAGTCGGCGAGCTTGCGTTGTGTAGCGTTGACGTGTAGTCGCTCGTAGAGGGCGTTAACAGCATCTTTGTACTCCTTGTATATCTTGTCTTTTTCCTTGAAGGGTACGTGCCCTATGGCGTTCCACTGAGGTATGAGGGCGTTGAGCTGTGCTACCTGCTCGCTCTCCTCGGCTGTGGGCGATATTGCGAGTATGCTCTCGATTATGGCACGTTTCTGCTTAAGGTTGTCTTGCTCGCTCTTGCGCTGTGACGAAGTTGCGGCGTTGCGGCGCTCGAAGAAATAGTCGCAAGCGGTAACAAAGCGTGTCCAGAGGGCGTCGGAATACTTTTGTGCAACGGGGCCGGTCTCTTTCCACTCTTTTTGTAGCTTAGCAAGTTTTTCGGCTGTTGCCTTCCACTCTTCGCTGTCTTTTAGTTGCTCGGCAGCTTCGCAAAGCTGTTTCTTTTTCTCGAGGTTAGCGGCAAGGCTGTTTTTTACCTCTTTATAATAGTCGCTCTTGCGCTTGAAGAACTCGTCGCAGGCGGCGCGGAAACGCTCGAATATCTTCAAGTTCATCTTTTGCGGTGCAAAACCCACCTCTTTCCACTCGGCTTGCCAAGCTAAAATTTTGTCGGTGGTATCGTTCCACGCTTGGTAGTTTGTGAGCGCGGCATAGTCTATGCCCTCTATCTGCTCGCAGAGAGCTATCTTCTTTTCGAGGTTTATGCGCTCTTGCTCTTTTTTGCTCTCGAAGTGCTCCTGGTGGCGACGGTTTATGGTTGTCGATGCGGTTTTAAGGCGTGTCCACATCTCTTCGCGCAACTCGGGTGCAACGGGGCCTGCTTCGCGATACTCGTTGTGCAGTTGTTGCAACTGACGGAAGGCGCCTATAACATCGTCGCTTGTGGTGAGGGCCTCGGCAGCCTCGCATATGCGGGTTTTTATCTCGAGGTTTTTCTTAAAGTCGTACTCGCGGAATTCGTGGTTTATCTTGAGTACATCGTAGAACTGCTCGCCAAGTAGCTGATATTGTTTCCAAAGGTCGGCAACCTTGTCTTGAGGTATGTTTTTTATCTCTTTCCACTGTGCTTGCACGGCCTTGAACTCTGTGGCGTCGGGGGCTCCTTGCCCGGCCTTCTCGACAAGCTCTTGCATGCGGGCTATAAGGGAGAGCTTTGTGGTGTAGTTAGCCTGTTGCTCCTCCTCTTGTGCTTTGAGCCAAGCGTTGCGCTTTGTTTTAATGCTGTTCATAGCCTCTTTAAAAGGCTCCTCGAGTGCGTCGGGCTCGGGGATAAAGAGGGTCTCCTCGCCACCTTGGGCTGCAAACTCTTTGCGTGCAGCATCAATCTCGGTGGTGCGCAAACGATAGAATTGCACTTTAAGGCTCTCTATCTCGGCCTTGCAGTTGAGTATGTCACCCTCTTCGGCAATAGCTTCTATGCGTGACAATATCTCCTGACGTGTGGCCGGGCGCAAGCTCTCGGTTGCAGCCTCTGCTGTAGCTGCTTCTTCTGTGTTTACTTGTTCTGTTGTTTGCTCGGGCATAGCGGCATTTACAGCCTGTTCAGGGGGAGTCGTAATGCTTTGCTCGTCGAGCTGTACATTCGATTTTTTAGTTTCACTCATCTGCTTAAAGTTTTAAAGGGTTATGTATATAGCCTTTAGGCGTGTACAAAAATAGATGTTTTTTTCTAAAAAACTATTTTATATCAATAAATTACTCAATATCATCGATATTATCATGTAGAACGTCATACCGCTAATATCGTTTATAATCTGTATGAACGGGCCTGTCGCCACAGCGGGGTTTATATCTATGCGCTCGAGCACAAGGGGCACAAGGGTGCCGAAACCCGATGCAAACAGTATTACCACAAAGAGGCTCAAGGGCACGGAGAGGGTTACTATATCGGTAGCTCCGTATATGAAGAAGTTGTAGACATAAACCATCAACGATAATATTGTGGCGTTGATTATGGCTACCACCATCTCTTTGGCAAGGTGGTGGAACATGCGCGTGGGGTCGAGCGAGTTGTTGGCAAGGCCTTGCACAACTATGGCCGATGACTGCGTGCCTACGTTACCTCCCATACCCGCAAGCAGGGGTATGAAAAGCGCCATCTCGGGGTGGTTGCCCAGGGTGGTATCGAAGCAATTGAGCAACAACGAAGAGCCTATACCTCCCAACATACCCACAAGAAGCCAGGGGAGGCGTGCGCTTGTTTGTTTGAAGATGGTGTCGTCGCTCTCGATGTCTTGGGTAAGACCGGCGGTAAGTTGTTGGTCGTGTTCGGTTTGCTCGCGCACCTCGTCCATAATATCGTCGACGGTAATTTGTCCCACAAGGCGGTTTATCTTGTCGACCACAGGTATAGCCACAAGGTTATACTTCTCTATGAGCAAGGTTACCTCGTCGATGGGGGTGTCCACATCTACGCTCACCACCTTTTTGCTCATAACGTGCTTTACCTTCGACACCGAGGGGCTTGTAACCATCTTTTTCAAGGGGAAGAGACCGCAGAGGCGTTCGTCGTCGTCTACCACATAGATGTAGTAAATTTCGTCCATATCCTCGGCTTGGCTGCGCATCTCCTTCAAGCACTCGGGCATACTCCAGTTTTCGTTCACCACCACCATCTCGGTACTCATAAGACCACCGGCGGTGTCTTCGTCGTACTGCAAGAGGTCGACAATATCGCCGGCCTGCTCTATGTCCTTGATGTGCGAGAGCACCTCTTCCTGCTTCTCCTCGTCCATGTCGCGGATAATCTCCACGGCGTCGTCGGTGTCCATATAGTTGACGAAGCGTTTTGCGATGGCCTCGGACGGGAGCTCCTCGAGCAGCTCATTACGCATGTCCTCATCCATCTCGGTGAGGGCGTCTGCAGCTTTTTCGTTGTCGAGCTGGCGGTAGAGGAAACGTGCCTCTTCTATGTCGAGCTCAATACATAGCTCGGCAATATCGGCGGGGTGGAGCTTGGAGATGTTCTCTTGCAGGAGCACCGAGTCTTTTCTCTCAATCAGCTCTTTTATGTAGCCTATGTATTCTTTTGTCATATTATTGCCTCCTCGCGAGTTTTATGTGGTGGAATATTTTTAAAGGGTAGCCTTTAGTTCGTTCTCAACTTGTTTTGTAAGGTCTATAAAGTCTTCTATGGATAGTTGCTCGGGGCGTTTGTCGAGTATAGGGTTGCCAAGCAGGGGTGACTCTTTACCCACAATTTGCTGTATGGAGTTGCGCATCTTCTTGCGGCGTTGGTTGAAGGTGCCCTTCACTATTTTCTTGAACAGTTCCTCGTCGCAAGGGAGGCCGGTGCGGTTGTTGCGTGTCATAAGCACCACGGCGCTCTTTACCTTTGGTGGAGGCGAGAAGACGTTCTCGTGCACGGTGAAGAGGTACTCAACATCGTACCACAGCTGCACCAGTATGCTCAATATGCCGTATGCTTTTGTGCCGGGGCGGGCTGCAAGGCGCTCGCCCACCTCTTTCTGTATCATACCGCTACAGTATGGGATGTGCTCTTTGTTGTCGAGCATCTTGAAGAATATCTGGCTCGATATATTGTAGGGGTAGTTACCTATGAGCATAAACTGTTGCCCGCCGAAGACGCGCTCGAGGTGCATCTTGAGAAAGTCGTCGGGTATTATGTTGTCTTCGCCAAGTTGCGGCAAATTCTTGCACAGGTAGCTCACCGACTCTTCGTCAATCTCTACAACTTTCACGGGGCGCTCTTTCTCGAGGAGAAAACGGGTGAGTACTCCCATACCGGGCCCTACCTCGAGGACCGGCATCCCGGGGCATACATCTACGGTGTCGGCTATGTCCTGAGCAATCTGCAGGTCGATAAGGAAGTGTTGTCCGAGGCGTTTTTTTGCTGTTACTGCTTTCATCGGTAGCTGCTTATGGTGTTATTTTAAATTAAAAGTGAGCAAAAGTGCCAAGTTTCTTTAAGATATTACTATCTTTGCGCTTGACGAGTGTGCCGCTAAAAGGCGGGCTCTCTTCTTTGCCCCATTAAATGCAAAGGTAAATAAAACTTCGAATTTTGTTTCTAAACTTGTGAAAAAGATTTTTAATAATATTATAAAAAGCTTCTTGCCGCTTCTTTTGGGGGTGGTTATCCTTTATTGGATATACGAGGAGTTCGATTTTTCACAGGTGTGGGCAGCTTTGCGTGAGATGAATATTTTTTGGTTCACCCTCTCGCTTTTCTTTGGGGTTTTTAGCCACGTTTTACGTGGGTGGCGCTGGTTGCTTGCTCTAGCACCGTTGGGCTATCGTCCGCGTCGCGATAATTGTGTGTATTCTATTTTCATCGCCTATGCAGCCAATCTTGTTCTGCCTCGTGTGGGCGAGGTGTCGCGCTGTGTGGTGCTCGACAAATTCGATAAAGTGCCCTTTGCGCGCTCCTTGGGTACGGTGGTTACAGAGCGCCTTATAGATACCTTTATGGTTGTGCTCATAACCCTTGTGGCGGTGCTGTGGCAGTGGGATGTCTTTTGCTCTTTCTTGTTGCAGTCGGGCGGTGGCTTGGGTAACTTTAAGATATTCTCCTCTGCAGGTGGGGCCTGGGTGGTCGCTTTGTCGGCAGTTGCTCTCGTGTTGCTCTTCCTGTTCTTTGCTCGCAAGCTATCGGTTTGGTCGAAGGTGCGCTCGTTTTTCCTCCATTTCATCGAAGGAATGTGCTCGCTGGCAAAGATGAAGCACGGGTGGCTTTTTGCCCTCGAAACGGTGGGCATATGGTTCTGCTACTTTATGCAATTCTACTTGTGTTTTTTCTGTTTCTCCTTTACCGAGGAGTTGTCGCTAGCCGCAGCTCTTCTGCTCTTTGTTGCGGGTAGTATAGCGGTTGTGGTGCCCACGCCCAACGGTGCTGGGCCCTGGCACTTTGCAATTATAAGTATTATGGTAATATATGGGCTGTCGACAACCGATGCGTCGCTTTTTGCATTGATAGTTCATACGTCGCAAACTTTGCTTGTTGCGCTTCTTGGCGTTTTTGGCGTTGCGGCTTTGCAGGTAAAAAATTGTATTACAACTAAATAAAAATTCATAACTATGACAATTAAAGATTTATCGCCTCGCGCTGTGTGGAAACACTTTGAGGCTGTTACACAGATTCCTCGTCCTTCGGGATATATGGATGAAATTCAAAAATATCTCCTTGAGTGGGGTAAAAGTATAGGTGTTGAGACTTGGCAGGACGAGGTGGGTAACGTGATAATGCGTAAGCCTGCTACACCCGGGCTCGAAAACCGCAAGGGTATTATTCTGCAAGCTCATATGGATATGGTGCCCCAGAAGACTCCCGAGAGCAAGCACGACTTTTACAAAGATCCTATAAAAACAATAGTTAAGGGCGACTGGCTCTATGCCGACGATACCACACTTGGTGCCGACAACGGTATAGGCGTTGCTGCGATTATGGCTATTATGGAGGACAACACTATAGAGCATGGTCCTCTTGAAGGTCTCTTTACTGTTGACGAGGAAACAGGCCTTGTTGGCGCTTTCGGCCTTAAAGCAGGCGAGGTTAATGGTACTGTTCTCTTAAATCTAGACTCTGAGGAGGAGGGCGTTATGTATATTGGTTGTGCCGGCGGTATCGACCTTTCTGCAAAGATGGAGTTTATGGCCGAAGAGCCCATCGAGGATGACATCGCAGTAAAGGTTGTTCTCAAAGGTTTGCGCGGCGGTCACTCGGGTGTTGAGATAAACGAGGGCCGTGGTAACGCCAACAAACTTATGGCACGTTTCTTGCGCGAGGCTATAGATGAGTGTGGTGTGAACCTTGCAAGCTGGAACGGTGGTAATATGCGCAACGCTATCCCCGCAAGCTGCGAGGTTGTGGTAACCTTGCCCGACGAAGCTGTGGGCGAGCTCACCGATATTGCGGCTAAGTACGAGGCGCTCTTCAACAGCGAGTATGCGTCAATAGAGGAGGGTATAACTCTTCGTGTAGAGGCTACCGACCTTCCCGAGAATGTTGTTCCCGAGGAGATAGAGGAGAACTTGCTTGCTGCTGTGCTTGCTTGCCACAATGGTCCTTTGCGTTTTATCCCCACAATTCCCGACACAGTTGAAACATCGAGCAACCTCTCTATCGTAAATATAGCCGATGGTTATGCCGAGGTTGATATTCTCATACGCAGCTCTTGCGAGTCTATGAAAGAGTATCTTGCACTGCAGTTGTCGAGCTGTTTTGCTATGGCCGGTATGAAGGTGGAGTTGAGCGGCAGCTACACAGGTTGGCAGCCCAACGTAAAATCTCCCCTTTTGGCAAGTATAAAAGAGGCCTACAACAACCTCTTTGGTAAAGAGCCCGAGGTGCGTGTTATCCACGCCGGTCTTGAGTGCGGAATATTGTCGACCAACTATCCTGCTATGGATATGATATCGTTTGGTCCCACTTTGATGTCGCCTCACTCACCTACTGAGCGCATAGAGATACCTTCGGTTGAGAAATTCTATTCGTTGGTCAAGGCGTTGGTGGTAAACGGCGTGCAATAAATATAATTAGGTATCCAAGGCTTTTAGCATCTTGGGTGCTACGGAAAAACGAGAGCGTCTTGCAGGCGCTCTCGTTTTTTTAGCATTGTTCATAAAAAAAACAGAAAAAATGTTACCGAAAATTTATTTTTGCTTATATTTGAGGCAAACAATAAACTTTTTACTAACAAAAAAACAAAATTATGAAAAAGAGTGTAAAACTTTTTGCAGTGTTGCTTTCAGCAACAATCGTGTGCTCATCTTGTATTGGTTCTTTCGGCTTGACAAACAAAGTAAAAGCTTGGAACGAGGGTGTAGGTGACAAATGGGTTAACGAGCTCGTGTTCTTGGGCTTGCATATCGTACCCGTTTATCCTATCTCAATATTTGCTGACATAGTTGTTCTCAACTCTATCGAGTTCTGGACAGGCGAGAACCCTGTTGCTGTTACAGGCGAGACAAAAATAGTGAAAAACAATGCAGGCGAAGAGGTGCAGATTACTGCTATGGAGAACGGTTACAACCTTTCTAACGGTAGCGAGGAGATGCAGCTTGTTTACAGCGAGAACGAGAATACTTGGAGCGCTGTTTACAACAACCAAACAACAGAACTTGTTAAGTTTGTTGACGACAACAACGCCTTGTTGACACTTGGTAAATAATTAACCCCTTTTTAATGGCAGTAAAAAACAGTACCCGCAACGCCGAGCACGAAGATGTATCATATGACCACGTCCTGAAATATACGGGGGTCTTTGGTGGCGTACAAGTGCTTACGATGCTAGTTTCTGTAATACGAAACAAGTGTGCAGCTTGGTGGCTGAGCACAGCGGGTATGGGTTTTTTTATGATGTACATGAATATAGCCTCTTTGCTTTCAAGTGCATCTAATGCCGGAATACCTTTTAGTGCAGTCAAGAATTTGTCGGAAATTTACGAAGAAGGTGATACCGACAAGATAGAGGCCTATGTGTTGACTGTGCGTTCAATTAGCTTATGGACGGCGATCTTCGGTGCGCTTTTGTGCGTGCTGCTAGCGCCGCCCATAAGTTTTTTTGCTTTTGATGGTGATTGGGGCTACACGCTCGAGGTAGCTCTCCTCTCGCCGATGATTTTTGCCATAGCAGTGACTAACGGCGAAATTTCAATATTAAAGGCTACGCGTAGGTTGAAGCGTGTGGCTGTAGTCTCGGCCGTGAGCACGGTACTCACCTTGGTAAGTGTGCTGCCTCTGTTCTATTTATGGGGTAGCAGGGGTATAATACCAGCTCTTATAGCAAATTCTCTGGTGCTTATGGCTGTTCACCTGTATTATTCTTTGCCTGTTTATCCTTGGCGTGTGACTCTTTTGTCGCGCAAGGTGTGGCAAGCATGGCGCGATATGGTGAAGCTAGGCGTGCCCTATGTGGTTGCCGGGGTTATGACAGCGCTCACAGCGTTGGCTGTGCCTGCGGTGTTGCTGTGCTTGGGCGATATGGGCGATGTGGGCCTTTACAAGGCGGGTTATGGTCTTATGGTAACATATGCCGGTATAGTTTTTGTGGCGGTGGAAAGCGACTATTTCCCGCGTTTGTCGGCTGTGCACACAAATGTAAGGCGCATGAACTTTGCCATAAATCAGCAGATTGATATTTGCGTGCTATTTATAGCGCCTTTGCTTTTGTTTATAATACTTGCTATGCCGTTTATAATAAAGGTGCTTTACACGGGAGAGTTTCTTCCTGTGGTGAATATGGCTGTTTATTCGGCATTTTATATGTTTTTTAGGGCGGTGATGCTGCCCATCGCTTACACCTCGTTGGCAAAGGGCGACACGAAGACCTATTTGACGATGGAGGTTGCTTACGATATTTTCTCTTTCCTTATTATCGCTGCGGGGTATTATTGGGGTGGTATAACCGGTGCGGGTATCGCTTTGTCGCTTGCAAGCCTGCTCGATGTGCTGATGATAGCGTTCTGTTATTCTCGCAAGTATGGTTTTAAATTTTTCCCCTCCACCTTGCGCCTTGTTCTTCTCCAAGCTTTGTTGCTTGCGATGGGGGTAGCTTTGTGTGTCTTAGGCTCGTCTTTGCTCAAGTATTTGCTTGGCGTGCCTCTGCTCTTTGTGTCGGCTTTTTACTCTTTTATGGTGTTGCAGAAAAATACTGCAGTTATAAAGTCGCTGAAAGATAAATTACTCAACAAGATAAATCGCAGATAAGTTATTATCTGAACAATATATGTGCTATGGTGCATCCCGAGAATGATGAGTCTTACAAAGGGCTCAAGGTTAATGAAGGGGTGGAGCGTTTGAGCTCTGTAAACCCTTATCTGTCGCAGATGCGTGTGAAGCGTGCGTCGGCCTTGTCGGTTAACGATTATGTCGAGGGTATCTTGCGTGGCGATGTCACGGTGTTGAGCCGTGCTGTTACGCTTGTGGAGAGCCTGTTGCCGCAACACCAGAGCCTTGCGCAGGAGATTGTGGAAAAACTCTTGCCCTATTCGGGTAATTCCTTGCGTGTGGGTATAACAGGCGTGCCGGGTGCTGGCAAGAGCACCTCGATAGACGCCTTTGGCATGCACGTGCTCAAAGAACGTGGGGGCAAGCTTGCAGTGCTTGCTGTAGACCCTAGTAGCGAGCGTAGCAAAGGTAGTATTCTAGGCGACAAAACCCGTATGGAGCGTCTTTCGGCTCACCCCAATGCTTTTATACGTCCCAGCGCCTCGGCGGGCTCCTTGGGTGGTGTTGCGCGCAAAACCCGCGAAACGATAATACTGTGCGAGGCTGCCGGTTACGACACTGTTTTCGTGGAGACGGTGGGTGTGGGGCAGAGTGAGACCGCTGTCTGCTCGATGGTCGACTTTTTCCTCCTTATTCAAATTGCAGGTGCGGGTGATGAACTTCAGGGTATAAAGCGCGGTATAATGGAGATGGCCGACGGTATAGTGATAAACAAAGCCGACGGTGCTAATATAGAGGAGGCGCAGCGTGCGGCCACGCACTACAGGAACGCTCTGCAGTTGTTCCCTATGCCCCAAAGCGGTATACGCCCGCAGGTGCTCACATATTCGGGCTTCTACGATTTAGGTATCAAGGAGGTGTGGGATATGGTTTTTGACTATGTGGCGAAGGTTAAGGAGAACGGTGCTTTTGAGGAACGCCGCAACGGCCAGGCAAAATATTGGATGTACGAAACCATAAACGAGCAGTTGCACCGTCGTTTCTATCAGTCGCCGGGGGTAGAAGAGCAGCTCTCTCTCTACGAAAAAGAGCTTCTTGCAGGCAAGATAACCTCTTTTGCTGCAGCTAGTAAATTGCTCGAATATTACGACAAAAGCCTATGAATAAAAAGGAGTTGAGGAAGATGGTGCGCGAGCGCCTATCGTCGTTGTCCGGTGAGCTTAAATTACAAAAATCTACAATGCTCTCTCTTGCGCTTGTGGTGCACCCGAGGGTGCGCGAAGCCAAGGTGGTCGCTCTCTTTTCTCCCCTGCCCGACGAGCCGCAGATAGAGGAGATAATAGATATTTTAGCAGGCGAGCGCACAGTTGTGCTCCCCCGTATAGAGGGCGATATTATGGAGTTTTATCGTTACTCGAAGGATTATATGCGCGTGGGTGCTTACGGCATTATGGAGCCCGAGGGCGCTGTGGCTGTTGCGCCCGAGGAGATAGATTTGATGCTTGTTCCCGGCGTGGCTTTCACTGCTGCGGGTGCACGTCTGGGGCGTGGCAAAGGGTATTACGATAAATATATGTCGCACTCTGGTTTTAGGGCATATAAGGTGGGGGTATGCTATGCCGAGCAACAACTCCCGGAGCTCCCTTGCGAGCCACACGATATTTTAATAGACGAGGTTATAGCCCGATGAATAAAACAACCAAGCGGGGCCTGCATTTGTGGGCCCCGCTTGGTTGTTTATATAGTTGCTTCTTGGCTTTACGAAGCAAGTATCTCTTGCGCTCTCACCGTCTCGCGGTCGATGGGTTTATCGTCTTTAATAGCCTTTGTAAAGGGTATGTAAACAATCTCGTTGTTGCGCAAGCCTATCATAACGTTGCGCTGTCCCTCCAAAAGGGCGTCTATCGCGGCTACGCCCAAGCGGCTAGCAAGGATACGGTCGTTTGCTGTGGGGCTGCCGCCACGTTGCAGGTAGCCAAGGATAGAGACGCGAACGTCGAGTTCGGGGAACTTCTGGCGCATGCCCTCGGCAACATCCATAATATTGTAGTCTTTCTCTCGGCCCTCGGCAAAAAGCACAATGCTACTGCTCTTTGTGCGGCGCAAACCGTTGGCAATAAATTGGTTGATGCGCACAAACTCGGGGTCAATCTCGGGCAACACGCAAGCCTCGGCTCCTGTGGCAAGAGTACCGTTGAGGGCGAGGAAGCCGGCATCGCGGCCCATTACCTCTACAATAAAGAGGCGCTCGTGCGACGATGCGGTGTCGCGTATCTTGTCGACACACTCCATAATAGTGTTAAGTGCTGTGTCGTAGCCTATGGTGGTGTCTGTGCCGTATAGGTCGTTGTCGATGGTGCCGGGAAGGGCTATGCAGGGTATGTCGTACTCGCGTGCAAGGTTGTAGGCGCCGGTTATAGAGCCGTCACCGCCAATAACCACAAGAGCGTCTATGCCCTCTTTCTGCAAGGTTGCGTAACCTATAGCACGGCCCTCTTCGGTCTTAAACTCGTCGCAACGGCTGGTTTTGAGTATTGTGCCACCACGCTGTATGATGTTACTCACGTTTTCAGTCTTAAACTCTTTAATCTCGCCGGTGATGAGGCCCTTGTATCCTCTGTAGATGCCTTTTACCTTTATACCGTGGAAGATGCAGGCGCGTGTGACGGCGCGTATGGCCGCGTTCATACCCGGGGCGTCTCCACCCGATGTAAGTATGCCTACGCAGTTGATTTTGTGTTTCATAATGGTGAGTTTTTGTTATAGTTGTTTCTTGTAGTTTAAGATTTCTTGTTTGCAGTTTTCCATCAACCACTTAGGGGTAGAGGTGGCACCGCATATACCTATGCTTTTAACCCTCTCGATGAGCGAAAAATCTATCTCTGCAGGGCTCTCAATCTGGTGAGAGTTGGGGTTTACTCGCTTGCACTCGTTGAAGAGTATTTTGCCGTTTGAACTTTTGCGTCCACAAACAAAGAATATAAGTTCGTGGGCTTTTGCAAACTCTCCTATGCCGGTGAGGCGGTTGGCAACCTGGCGGCAGACGGTGTCGAAAGATTCGGCTTTTTTGTCGCTGTCGATGCGCTGCTCTATGGCCTCGACTATCTGTTTGTAGCCTTCGAGCGACTTTGTGGTCTGCGAGTATATATAAGTGTTCTTGTTTGTCGCAACTTTTTCAATTTGTGAGGGGTTTTCCACAACAATAGCTTCGCCTCTTGTTTGCCCCACAAGGCCCAAAACCTCGGCATGGCCGGCTTGCCCGTGTATAATTATCTGACGCTCCTCGTTGGCGGTGTTTTGCCACTTTTGTTTTATGCGTTGCTGCAGCTTGAGCACAACGGGGCAAGTGGCGTCGATGAGCTCGAGGTTGTTGAGCCGTGCTGTTTCGTATGTTGCAGGTGGCTCGCCGTGGGCTCTCAACAGAACTTTTGCGTTGTGCAGGGTTGAAAAGGTTTCGTGGTCTATGGTTATGAGACCGAGCTTCTTCAAGCGCTCACACTCTATACCGTTGTGCACAATATCGCCCAGGCAGTAAAGGGTACCGCCTTTTTGTAGCTCCTCTTCGGCTTTTTGTATGGCTGTGGTTACTCCGAAGCAGAAACCCGAATGTTCGTCTATCTCTATGTTGAGCATCATCGTGTGTGTGCTATAAATTGTTCTTTTAGCCACTCCTCTTGTTCCTCGCGTGTCATATTGCTGTTGTCGAGCAAAAGAGCGTCGTCGGCTTTTTTCAAGGGGCTTACCTCGCGTGTCTGGTCTATGTGGTCGCGCAACTGTACGTTCTCCAAAATCTCCTGAAAGTCGGGGTTGTCGCCGCGGGCTTTAAGCTCGTCGTAGCGGCGTTGGGCGCGCACCTCGGCCGAAGCTGTTACAAATATCTTCAACTCGGCGTCGGGGAACACGGTTGTGCCTATGTCGCGACCGTCCATCACAATGCCTTTTTGCTTGCCCATACGGCGTTGTTGTTCCACCATCTCGCTACGTACAAAATCGAGCGCGGCAACCTGGCTCACCATGCGTGAAACCTCGAGCGAGCGTATCTCGTGCTCCACATTCTCGCCGTTGAGGAAGGTTATGGAGTTTTTTGTTTCGGGGTCGGCCTCGAAGGTGATGTTTATGTTACCCATCTGCTCGCGCAGTTTCTCGGTCTCTATCTTATCCTCGTTTATGAGCCCGTTTCTTTGGCAGTAAAGGGCTACAGCGCGGTACATAGCGCCGCTGTCGAAGTATAGATAACCTATGTTACGGGCGAGCGATTTAGCCATAGTACTCTTGCCGCAAGAAGAAAAACCGTCGATTGCAATTATAATCTTTTTCATAATATTTGTTTTTTTTTACAGAGTGTACGATACGTTGAATAACAAAGAGTTTGACGATACGTGGAGCTTGCTGTACGATGCTCCAAACTTAAATTTCTTTATGTTGAGGCCTGCGCCCAGGCTTACTCCTTCCCACTTGCTGTTCGATGTTGACAGCTCTTTTGTCATGCGGTAGTTGTAACCGATAGAGGCGTAGAATTTCTCGCTGAATAGCACGTCGGCACCAAACGTAAAGTGCTTGAACAATCTTTTGCTGAAGCTGTCTTTGCTGCCGTCGGCGTTGTAAAAGTCGTCGTCGCTCCACTTGTGCAGGTTGTTCATAGTGAGCGAGAGGCGTATGGGTGAGTTGCCAAGTCTTTTTGTTACTCCAACTTGAATGTCGAATGGCATCTTTTCGGTTTTCTCCTCAAAAGCCTTTACTTGCGCACCAAGGTTTTTGAATACCAACGATGCCGAAAGTTCTCTCTCTTCGTCGAGGTAATTAAGTCCGAGGTCAACACCGAGGGCAATAGAGCTCAAACTCTCATATTTCGAATAGATGAATTTTGCAGCTACACCGCCGCTCCAACTGTCGCTTAGCAGGTAGCTATACACGGCTGCAATCTCCATATCCTTGGCCTTGAACGTGCCGGTAAATGTACCGTTTTCGTCATATCCCTCAAATTCGCCGTAGTCTACATAGCGGGCAATTATTGCTCCGGCCGAGCGCTCACCAAAAACTCTGTTATATCCAAAACCGGCAACCTTGCTGTCGCTCATATAACTCATATAGCTGAAATTCAGCGTGTTGTGCGATGCGTTTATGAGGAGCGCAGGGTTGTGTGCCGCCAAGGTTATGTCGTCGTCGATTATGGTGATGTTTGTGCCACCAAGAGCTGCGACGTGCGATGAATAGGGGAGGCGTAAAAAATTAAAAGCGATATCTCCTGTTTGCCCTTTTGCTGCCGAAAAGCCAACGAGGAGAAGCAACATTATTAAGTATTTTAATTTTCCTATCATAGAGGTCTTGCATTGCATAGTTTTTGCGAAGATAATGCTTTTTTTCATCTTTTTATTCTGCGTGGGGAAATAATTGGCTACAAAAAAGCGTTTCTTTTGTAAAAAGATTTAAAAAAGAGAGCTTTGCACAGCCCGAAAAAAATAAAATACGTTTAAAACAAAAAAAATATGCATTAAAACGTGTGTATTGAAAAATATTGTTTAAATTTGCCCATTAGAAAACAAATGTAAAATTACCATAATGAGTACAGCAAAAAAACAACAGGGAAATGAGCGCGAGCTTCTTGAGGTAAAGAAGAGCGCGAAAGCGAACCTTGAACAGCACAAGACAACTTGGTTGCTTATTGGTTATATTCTTGTGTTCGCAATTCTATTTGTGGCTTTCGAGTGGACTGCTACCGAGAAGAAACACACCGGCGAGATTGTAAGCGCAGGTATCCTTTTGGAAGAGGAGATAATGGTCCCCATTACTATGCCCGAGAAAAAGGTTGTGCCTCCCCCTCCCCAGGCAAAACAGATTACCGAAATTCTTGAAATTGTAGACGACGAGGCCGAAATTGAAGAGAGCGAGCTTGCTTCGGTTGAGGAGACCGGCGAGGTTGTGGAAATTGCCGATGTTGGCAATGTTGTGGTAGAGGAAATCCCCGAGGAGGAGCCCATCTTGCAGATTGTAGAGAATATGCCCGAGTTCCCCGGCGGTATGCCTGCGTTGATGAAGTATCTCCGCGACAATATCAACTACCCCCGTATCTCTCGCGAGATGAACTCACAGGGACGTGCTTTCATTAACTTCGTTGTAAATTCCGATGGCTCTATTCAGGACGTAGAGGTGCTCAAGAGCTCAAGCGATCCTAACCTCGACAAAGAGGCTGTGCGCGTTGTAAGTGCGATGCCCAAGTGGAACCCGGGAAGACAGGCCGGTAAGGCAGTGCGTGTACGCTTTACATTGCCGGTAACCTTCAAGTTGAAATAATTTTAGATAAAATAGAAAAGAGGCTGCCGCTAATTGTGTGTAGCCTCTTTTTTTAATAAACAAAAAATGCGGGTATGTATAGAGTAGTGCTTTTTATAATAGGTTTGTGTGTCTCGCTTACGATGAGTGCGCAAAAATATCACGATGCCGCAGCGTTCGATTGTCTTGGTAATGTTAAGTGTATTATTACAGAAACCGGTTACATCTTTTTCAACAAAGACGGCTCTTTGAACAAGAAAAAGTCTACAGCATTGGATGTCTATGACAAATACACTATTACCCGCAATAGCAAAGGGTACCCTGTGACCATAAAGGCCGATGCTAATACCATTACGCTGAAGTATGACGAGAATTGGCGCATAATAAAAAAGAGTGTTACAGGTGCCGATAGATACACAATTACATATAGCTACAATCCTTCGGCTTTGAAGGGGCATATCGATGTGGTGGAAACCGTCGTGAGCGGTGTGGCCGGCATTAGTGAAGAGGTGGTGTATAAAGACTTTTACAGAGCTCTATCGTCGAGAGGGGTAAATTGGGAAAGGTATGAGTCGATGTCGCGCGATTCGTATCGTGCGATACTTTACTATGATACTTTTGGAAAACAAATTTCCTCTCAAACAAATGTAAAACTTTTTGATTTGCTGGAAAAACCCTTTCAGCTGGATAACGGGTTTGATATATTCGGTATGAAGTGCAGCAAAGGCGTCAAGTTCTTAAAATCAAACGGTATTGAGTGTGAAAAAGTTTCAGGCCGATACGAGATGTTCGACCCCGCAAGCTATTACTGCGGCTATCCTTTGGAGTTTGTTGCCTATTGGTTATATAAAAAAGAGGTGCCCAATTGGTATGGCTTTGCAGTAACCAGGCTCGAACAAAAGCAACCAAGAGAGAATGTCTACAATGCCGTGTTGAACGAAATGGTCGACAGTGGGATAGTTCTTAATACTGTAATATTTGGCGGTAAGAAGGGGCCTGGTCTTTTGCATTTTAAATACAAGGGACGTTCTTGGTACATCAGAAGAAACAATGCATCGGAAAAGGTTGAATTTACGTGTAAAAACGATTTGAGTAGTTTTTTTAATATATACTAATACGAGAAGTTTATGTATACTTGGGAAGAATTAAGAGACAAGGTAAATCTCTTTATCGATAATTTGAAGTTTGAGCGTGAGCCGCTCGACTTGTACAAACCTATAAGATACACTCTTGAGCAGGGTGGCAAGCGTGTGCGCCCGGTGCTTTGTCTTATGGCATATAATATGTACAAAGAGTGTGTGGAGGGTGCTCTCTATCCGGCTGTAGCTATGGAAACCTACCACAACTACACCCTTATACACGACGATGTGATGGACCGTGCCGATATACGTCGCGGCAAGCCCACAGTTTGTGCTAAGTGGGGCGACACAGCGGCTATACTCTCGGGCGACACTATGTTGTTGCTTGCGTATGAGTTCTTGGCACACATTTCGCCCGATAAATTGCCTTCGGCTCTTGCTCTTTTCACCGAAACCGCAAAAGAGGTGAGTGACGGGCAGCAGTATGACCTCGACTTTGAGAATCGCGACAACGTGGCCGAGGAGGAGTATATGGAGATGATACGCCTAAAGACATCGGTGCTCATCGCTGCATCGATGAAGATGGGTGGTCTTATGGCGGGTGCTCCCGAGAGCGACCTGGAAAATCTTTATGCTTATGGCGAAACTATGGGCCTTGCCTTCCAGCTGCAAGACGACCTCCTCGATGTTTATGGCGATGTGGCTCTCTTTGGCAAGAAGATAGGTGGCGACATACGTTGCAACAAAAAGACCTTCCTTCTCATAAAGGCGATGGAGCTTGCAAGCCCCTCTCAACGCGACGAGATGCAGGCTTGGATGAAGAACGAAAACTGCGACGACGACGCAAAAGTTGCCTACTTTACAGAGCTCTACACCTCGCTTGGTGTTAAGGAGGCGTGCGAGAAACGCATACACGAGTTTTTTGCAAAGTGCGACTCTTTTATGGATGCTCTCTCTATCCCTGCCTACAAAAAAGAAAACCTCAAGGCTTTTGCCAACTCTTTGTTAAACCGTAACCTATAATATATAAAATAGGTATTATGCCTTATCGCCGATTACCAAAAACCGACCAAGCTCGCATAAGAGCCTTGCGCACCGCTGTAGAAAGCAGTGTGCAGAACGGGGTATTCACAAATGTACTCTCGCATAATACATACTACAAAGCAAAAACTTTTCTCGAAAGGTTTTCGCGCGAGGTTGCAACCTACAAGCGTTGTGTTGCCGAGCAGTCGACCAAACGCGGTAACGAGAAGTACGAGGCTGCCTTGAAACGTGCGCGTATGTATGTGTCGCACTTTATTCAGGTGTTGAGTATGTCTATAATGCGTGGCGAGATAGCGCGCGACAAACGTCCATATTACGGCTTGCCACAAGACGAAGATACTATCCCCAACCTCTTCTCCGAAGCGGCTGTGCTCGAGTGGGGTGTGAAAATTATGGAGGGCGAGAGGCGCCGTCAGAGCGAGGGCGGTGTGCCTATCTACAACCCCACGATGGGGCGCGTGTCGGTGGCCTACGAGCTTTTTAGGGATATGTACGAAAAGCAGCAACAACTGCAAAACCGCACCGCCGAGTCGTTGCGCAATATATCGGATATGCGCTTCGAAGGCGACGAGATTATCTTCGAGGTGTGGGGCGAGATAGAGAAAGCCTTTTCGGCCTTTACGGGTGAGGCGCGCATAAAAAAGTGTGCCGAGTATGGCGTGATATATTATTACAGAACACCTCGCGAGCAGGATAAAAGCATAGAAGATGAGTAGGTTTGTGGACACACACACGCATCTGTTCTGCACAGAGTTTGACGAAGACAGAGCCTCTGTTGTGGAGCGTGCCATTGCGGCCGGTGTTACACGTTTATGCTTGCCGTCTATAGATGCCGAAACTCTGCCCTCGTTGTTGAGGATGTGCGACGAGTTTCCTGCGGTGTGTTATCCGATGATAGGGTTGCACCCCACAGAGGTTGCGGCCGACTATGAAACCGTTCTGCAGGGTATGGAACAACAGCTGCAGGCTAGCAACCGTTTTATAGCGGTGGGCGAGGTGGGGCTCGACTTTTACTGGAGCGAGGAGTTTCGCGAGCAGCAAATCTCGGCCTTTGAGGCGCAGATAGGCTGGGCGAAGCGTGCAGGCTTGCCGCTTGCCATACACTCTCGCAACGCTTTTAAAGAACTTGTCGAGGTTATGGACAAGCACCGTTCTGCAGGCTTGCAGGGCGTTTTTCACTGTTTTTCGGGCAGCGACGAAGAGGCCGAAAAGCTTCTCTCCTATGATGGTTTTTTCTTGGGTGTAGGTGGTGTGCTTACATATAAAAAATCTACTTTGCCGGCAGTGCTTGCTTCGGTGCCTCTGGAACGCATAGTTTTGGAGACCGACTCTCCCTATCTCTCTCCTGTACCCTTCCGTGGTAAACGCAACGAGAGTGCTTTTGTTCCTTATATAGCTCAGATGCTGGCACAAATATATGGTTGCTCGGTTGAACGTGTGGCCGAGGTGACAACGCAAAATGCGTTGCGCTTGTTCCCCAAATTAAAGAAAGATGAAGATTGACGAGATAGATATATTTTCGGGTGGTAAACGCCCTATCGTGATAGCAGGCCCTTGCAGTGCCGAAAACGAGGCGCAGGTGATGGATGTTGCGGCTTCTCTTGCAAGTGCGGGGGTGCAGCTCTTTCGTGCTGGAATTTGGAAGCCCCGTACGCGTCCAGGCTGTTTCGAGGGTGTGGGCGCGCGTGGTCTTGAGTGGCTTGCGCGTGTAAAAAAAGAGTTTTCTATGCCTGTGGGCACAGAGGTAGCTACCGCAGCGCACGTTGAGGCTGCTCTATCGGCTGGCATCGATGTGCTGTGGGTGGGCGCACGTACAGTAACCAACCCTTTTGCAGTGCAGGAGGTTGCCGAAGCTTTACGCGGCGTGGATGTGCCTGTGCTTGTGAAAAACCCTGTAAACCCCGACCTCGAGTTGTGGGTGGGCGCTCTTGAGCGTCTTAATAATTGTGGGGTGACACGCTTGTGTGCCGTGCATCGCGGTTTCTCGTCCTATGGTGAGAAACTTTTTCGCAACTCGCCACAGTGGCAGATAGCGTTGGAACTTAAAAACCGTTTCCCGCAGCTACCCCTTATTTGTGATCCTAGCCACATAGCCGGCAAGAGCGAGCTTGTGCAGGGGCTCTCGCAACAAGCGATGGACTTGAACTTCGATGGCTTGATGATAGAGGTACACGCTAACCCGTCGTGTGCTTTGAGCGATGCTCGTCAGCAAATAACGCCAAGTGACCTGCGTGCAGTCTTGTCGGCTCTTGTGCGCCGTTCTTCGGTTGCCGAGGGTGTCGACCTTTCGGCCTACAGAAAGAAGATAGATGCTATAGATAACGAGCTTATAGCGCTCCTCTCTAAACGTATGGATGTGGCTAGCGAGATAGGTGAACTGAAGAAAAAGATGGGCGTGACGGTTTTTCAGCCCTATCGTTACAAGGAGACAATGGAGCGCTGTGCGGCACTTGGCGAGGCCTATAATTTAAGTGCCGACGTAGTGCACGAACTTTTCGAAACCATACACACCGAGAGCATACGCCGTCAGTTGCTCATTGTTAACAACAAAAACGATGCTTAAACGTCTGTTTGCAATACTCTTTTTAGCCTCTCTTTTGCTATCGTGCGGGGGAGAGGGTGCTCCTGTGAGTGCGTTGGGTGCGGGAGATACCATACCCTTGCGCTACTCAACCCTCTTGCAGATGATAGACTACGACAGCCTGCTTGTTGTGGAGGTGAAAAATCCGTGGGGGAGAGGTTTGCTAAACCGCTACTTACTTGTCCCAGCCGATGCTCCGCTACCTTGCAATATGCCGCAAGGAACAGTGTTGCGCACACCCCTGAAGAGAACGCTTCTCTTCTCCTCGGTGCACGTTGCCCTTGTCGAGGAACTTGGTTGCTTCGAGAGCATAAAAGGTGTGTGCGATGTGGCTTTTATGCCCCCTTCGCGGGTGACAGCTGCTGTGGGCGCGGGCGATGTGGTCGATTGTGGCAGCTCGTACGATGTTGATGCCGAGTGTGTGGTGTCGCTCTCTCCCGATGCTGTTTTTGCTCTCCCGTTCGAGAACGGGGGGTATGGCAAGCTCGACAAATTGAATTACCCCATAGTGGAGTGTGCTGAATATATGGAAAAATCGCCTCTTGCTGCAGCCGAATGGGTGCGTTTCTATGGGCGTCTCTTTGGGCGTGCAACCCAGGCCGATTCAATTTTTGCTGCCGTGTGTGAGAGGTATGATAGCTTGGCGGCACTTGCAGATGGTGTAACCCATCGCCCAACACTTATGTGTGAACTCAAGAGCCACAATGCGTGGTATGTGCCGGCCGGGCAAAGCACGATGGGGCAGATGTATAGCGTGGCGGGTGCTCGCTATTTGTTTGCCGACAGAAAGGGTGCGGGCTCGTGTCCCTTATCGTTCGAAACGGTGCTGGCCTGTGCTGCCGATGCCGATTTTTGGCTTTTGAAGTATAATTCGCTTTTTAACAAGAGCCGTGCATCTTTGCTCGAGGAGTTTGCCGGATATGCTCACTTTCGTCCTCATAAAGAGGGTAATATCTATGCGTGTAATACGGGAGAGAAGGCTCTTTTCGAGGAGACGGCTTTTCACCCCGATTTGTTGCTTGCCGAGCTTGTTGCGATATTTCATCCCTCGTTACTCCCTGGTTATAGTTTGAGATATTATGAGAAGTTGCCATAATAAATACATTCTCTTTTTTGTTGCAGGGGCAGGGTTACTCCTGATGCTCTTTTTTGCAAATATATTTTGTGGCTCGGTGAGCCTGCCTTCTACAGCTGTGGTCGACGTGCTTATGGGTGGCGACGCAGGCAACGAAGGGTGGAGGCTTATAGTTTTGCAATCTCGTGTGCCGCAGGCTGTTACAGCGCTCCTTGCAGGTATGTCGCTCTCTGTTGCAGGCTTGTTATTGCAAACACTCTTCAATAACCCTCTTGCCGGCCCCGAGATACTTGGCATAAATAGTGGCGCGGGCTTGGGCGTTGCGGTGGTTATGCTTCTGCTGCAAGGTGTTGCAGGCGTTGGTAGCTATGTGCTGATGCTTTCGGGAGCCTTCTTGGGGGCTTTGCTCATTATAGCTTTGGTGCTCTCTCTCTCGCATCTTTTGTCCAATAATATTTATCTTCTCATAGCCGGCCTTGCAATAAGCTACCTTGCGTCGTCGGCGATAACCCTGCTCAATTATTTTTCCACAGCCGAGGGAGTGCACTCTTATCTCATATGGGGTATGGGAGGTTTTGGTGGTGTTTCTGTCGAGTTGTTGCCTCTCTTTTCAGGGGTGCTCCTTTTGTTGCTTTTTGCAGCTCTGCTTCTTGTGAAACCGCTCAATGTGATATTGCTGGGCGAAATGTATGCACGCAATCTTGGTGTTAATACAAAGCTGTTGCGAGGCTCTTTGCTGCTTATTGTGGGTGCTATAACTGCAACCGTTACAGCCTTCTGCGGCCCCATCTCTTTTATAGGTCTTGCAGTGCCTCACTTGGCGCGTTTGGCTCTTGGCACAGCAAACCACCGTGTTTTGCTCCCGCTTACCATGGTGTTGGGTGGTGGTGTTGCTCTTTTGTGTAATTTAGCAACGCAGCTACCGGGAGAAAGCGGGCTTTTGCCTCTTGCAGCCATAACTCCTCTGCTTGGCGCTCCTGTTATAATTTATGTTGTGCTTAAGGAGAGAAACGTTCGTTGAAAATAAGTCTTAATCGTCTCCTGCAAAAGGTTTTTACATAGGGGGCAACAGAAAGCTTGTTCGCTAAGAATATAGATACAAAATAATAACGCCCGACGAAGTTTTCTTGTCGGGCGTTATTATTTATTTGTGCGATAAACTCTAGCAGAACAAGAGTATCATAAGTTGCGCGGTGAGTATGCGCAAGAACATTGCAAGGGGGTAAACGGTAGCGTAACCCACAGAGGCTTTGTCGCTGTTCTTGTCTTGCTCGTTGGCAAACGCAAGTGCGGGAGGGTTTGTGCAAGAGCCCGACATAACACCTATAAGCGTGTTGTAGGGTATCTTGAGTATAAAACGTCCCACGCAACCGGCAATGAGCAAGGGGAGTATAGTAATTATAGCTCCATAAACAACCCACATAAAACCGTTGTTGTTTACAAGTGTGTCTACAAAGGCCTTGCCGGCTTCCAGTCCCACGCAGGCAAGGAAAAGCGATATACCTATCTCGCGTATCATCAGGTTGGCGCTCATAGTGGTGTATGTAACAAGCTTGTATTTTGGGCCAAAGTAGCTGATGGGTATAGCCACGATGAGCGGGCCGCCCGCAAGTCCCAGCTTGACGGGTTGCGACATTCCGGGGATGAAGATGGGGAGGCTACCCAAGATACAGCCAAGCGCTATACCTATGAAGATGGGTATGAGGTTGGGGTGGTCGAGGCGTTTGCGTGAATCACCCAAAATGCGCTTCACGTTGCCCACGGCGCTGTCCAAGCCTACAACGGTTACAATATCGCCAAGCTGCAAGCGCAGGTCGGGGGCTGCAACGAGGTCTATACCGGCACGGTTTACGCGTGTGAGGTTAACCTTGAAATTGTTGCGCAAGTTGAGCTTCGACAGCATCACGCCGTTTAGCTTGGGGTTTGTTACAATAAGTTTCTTGGCCTTGAACTGTGCTCCGGCCTTGTCCCAGTCTACAATACACTCGTTACCGAAGAGGTTGAGTATGCTTTCGCGCTGCGAGGGCCTCACAATTACAAGGAATTTGTCGCCCACATTCATCGTGCTGTTTGAGTTTGCAATCTCAATCTCCTTGGTGTCGGCGTGAAAAATTCTCGACACAACAAAGTCGTAATTTTGGCTGTGGCGTATAGATGCAAGCGATTTTCCTGCGATGGTGGGGTTTTTAACCTCTATGGTCAAAGGCTCTACTTTGAGCTCTTTTTTGCTTTCGTCGCCTTTGTTTGTTATGTCTTTTTTGTATAGTGCAGCTTTTATTGCCAGCATAGACAAGATGCAGCCAATAACACCAAGAGGGTAGGCTACGCTGTATCCAAGCGCAATGTCTGTGGCCGATGTTCCCGTTATGTCGCGGTAAGCCTGCTGTGCAGCACCAAGGCCGGGCGTGTTGGTCACCGCACCCGACAAGATACCTGTCACTGTGGTTATGGGTGTGTCGGTTGCAAAATGTACTCCTATAGCGGTGAGCACGTCGAAAAGAACGATGGTGCAGGTGATGAGGCAGAGGGTTAAGCCTCCCGATTTAAAGCTCGAAAAGAAACCCGGGCCCACTTGCAAGCCTATGGAGAATACAAACAATATTAGTCCGAACTCTTTTACAAAGTGCAGCAGGTCGCTGTTCAGCGTGTAACCAAAATGCGCAAAAAGTATACCCACAAAAAGTATCCAAGTTACACCAAAAGAAATTCCTGCAACTTTAATGCGTCCTAGCATAACACCAAAAGCTATGGTGAGGGCCAGAATAATCATAGAGTGGGCTACGCCTCCGCTCCACTGGCCTTGCACTCCTTCCAATAAAGTCAATAAAAAATCCATTTTTTCTCTGTTTTTCTAATTTGCCTGCAAAGATACCACAAAATTTCCCAATAAAGTTAAAAATAGTATAAGGTGTTTCTATAATAACGATAGATAAAAGTAATAAATGTGCCTCCTCTTTTGACTTTTTTGCTCGTAAAAAACAGTAAAACCTGCTATTTATTAAAACGAAAGGGGCGATATCCTGTTTTTTTGATATAAAACAGCTATTTTTCTATTATTTTTTTTGTTATGCTGAAAAAAGAAACTATTTTTGCGTGCAAATACCTTCCATAGCGCAAGGGCATAATAATTAGAGAATAATGTTGTCACAATCAGTCATTTTAACCCTCGTTAATGTGGTCGTCCTATTGGAACAAGTAGGGTGAGATGGGCTGTGTACAATATCAAATGTGCCTTTCTCTGTTAAATGAGGAGGGCTTTTTTATTGAATGTAATACATACTGCGGTGCGTAGCAAAAAGAGCTGCTCCCGCACGACAAAAGAGATAATATAGATATGAAAAATAAATTGAGAAGTTCACAGTGCACCGAAGGCCGTCGTATGGCCGGAGCAAGAGCGTTGTGGATTGCAAACGGAATGAAACGCGAAATGTTTGGCAAGCCCATCATAGCTATTGCCAACTCATTTACACAACTTGTGCCCGGCCACACACACTTGCACGAGGCTGGCCAGATTGTGAAACGCGAAATTGAGAAACTCGGTTGCTACGCAGCAGAGTTCAATACTATAGCCATAGACGACGGTATTGCTATGGGCCACGATGGTATGCTTTACTCTTTGCCCTCGCGCGATATTATCGCCGACAGCGTTGAGTATATGTGCAACGCTCACAAGGTTGATGCACTTGTCTGCATATCAAACTGCGACAAAATAACCCCGGGTATGCTCATGGCCTCTATGCGCTTGAATATCCCCACCGTGTTTGTTTCGGGTGGTCCTATGGAGAAGGGTACTTGGAAGGGCGAAAACCTCGACCTTATCTCGGCGATGGTTAAAGCAGCTGACACAAGTGTGAGCGACGAGGAGCTTGCCGAGGTTGAGAAACGTTCTTGCCCCGGTTGTGGTTGCTGCTCGGGAATGTTCACTGCCAACTCAATGAACTCTTTGACCGAGGCTATCGGTCTCTCATTGCCCGGTAATGGTACAATACTTTCAACACACACCAACCGCATACAGCTACTCAAGGATGCCGCTAAGCAGATTGTTACAAATGCGCTTAAATATTACGAGGAGGGTGACGATAGCGTGTTGCCACGCAGCATAGCTGTGCGCGATGCGTTCCTCAACGCTATGACACTCGACATTGCGATGGGTGGCTCAACAAACACCATCCTTCACCTCCTTGCGGTTGCTCAGGAGGCTGGTGTCGACTTTAAAATGGCCGATATTGACCGTTTGAGCCGTGGCGTGCCCTGTCTTTGCAAGTTGGCTCCTAACGGCCCCAAATACAGCGTTCAAGACTGTGGTCGTGCTGGTGGTATCATAGGTATTATGGGTGAGCTTGCAAAAGGTGGTCTCTTGAACACCTCTTTGAAACGTGTGAACGGCGCAACCCTTGCCGAGGATATTGCAAAATATTGTATCACGGGCGAGAATATCGACTCTGAGGCTATGCGCATCTACAGCACAGGCCCTGCAAACGTGTTCAGCAACACTATGGGCTCGCATAGCGAGAATTATGACTCTCTCGATACCGATCGTGAGAACGGCTGTATACGCGACCTCGAGCACGCCTATACAAAAGACGGCGGCCTCGCTATCCTGTTTGGAAACATTGCGCAAGATGGTTGCGTGGTGAAAACTGCGGGTGTCGACGAGAGCATTTGGAAATTTACCGGTACAGCAAAGGTCTTCGACTCGCAAGACGCAGCCGTAGAGGGCATCTTGGGTGGCGATGTTAAGGCCGGCGATGTTGTGGTAATTGTTTACGAGGGTCCCAAGGGTGGTCCCGGTATGCAAGAGATGCTCTATCCTACATCATACATAAAATCACGCCACTTGGGCAAAGAATGTGCGCTCATCACCGACGGTCGTTTCAGTGGTGGAACATCGGGCTTGAGCATCGGTCACATATCACCCGAGGCCGCAGCTGGTGGAAATATAGGCAAGTTGCGCGACGGCGACATCATAGAGATAGATATTCCTGCGCGTTCAATTAATGTGAAACTTACCGACGAGGAACTTGCTGCACGCGAGATGTTCCCCCTCACACGCGACAGAGTAATATCGAAGAGCCTTAAGGCCTACGCCAACATGGTGAGCTCGGCCGATAAAGGTGGTGTAAGAATTATAGAATAAACAGCTTAAACAACAACAACCGATGAATAAAGAACTAATTACTGGTGGTGAAGCCCTTCTTCGTTCTTTGATAAACGAAGGCGTGGACACGCTCTATGGCTATCCGGGTGGCTCCATAATACCGGTATTCGATTGTTTGTACGATTATAAGGAAAACTTCCGTCAAGTGCTTGTACGTCACGAGCAGGCGGCCGTTCACGCGGCGCAAGGCTATGCACGCAGCTCGGGCAAGGTTGGTGTGTGTATTGTTACCAGCGGCCCTGGTGCAACAAACACCCTCACCGGCATAAGCGATGCGCTGCTCGACAGCACCCCCGTGGTTGTTATCGCAGGCCAGGTGAGCTCGTCTGTGCTTGGTTGCGACGCCTTCCAAGAGATTGACCTTGTAGGCGTTACACAGCCTATAAGCAAGTGGAGCTACCAGATACGCAACGCCGAGGATGTTGCGTGGGCTGTATCTCGTGCTTTCTACATAGCAAGCACAGGTCGTCCTGGTCCCGTTGTCCTCGACTTTACAAAAGATGCACAGATAGCAAAGACTCTTTACGAGCCGGTGAAGGTTGAGAGTGTACGTAGCTACATCCCCTACCCGAAACCCGATGCCGAGGCTATAAAAGAGGCTGCCGGTCTCATAAACCGCGCAAAACGCCCCTTTGCACTTATAGGCCAGGGTGTTGAGCTTGGTAACGCACACAAAGAACTTGTTGCCTTCCTCGAAAAAGCTAATATACCTGCAGCACGCACATTGCTTGGTCTTTCGTCGTTCTCGTCGGAGCACCCCTTGTGTATGGGTATGTTGGGTATGCATGGTAACTTGGGCCCCAATATGAACACAAATGAGTGCGACGTGCTCATTGCTATAGGTATGCGTTTCAGCGACCGTGTTACGGGTAACATAGAGACATATGCTAAACAGGCAAAAATAATACACCTCGACATAGACAAGGTGGAGATGGACAAGAATATCCCCATCGATATACCCGTCTTGGGCGATTGTAAAGAGACTCTTCCCATGCTCACCGAGTTGCTGGAGGAGGCTTCGCACAAAGAGTGGATAGAGCGTTTTGCCGAGTTTGATGCGATAGAGAAAGAAAAGGTTATCGACAAGGCGATAAATCCTAAAGAAGGCCCGATACTTATGGGCGAAGTTGCTCGAAAAGTTAGTGAGGCTACAGGCAACACAGCTATTCTGGTTACCGATGTGGGCCAGAACCAGATGTTTGCAGCACGTTACTTTAAGTATAAAGAGCCCCACAGCATAATAACCTCTGGAGGTTTGGGAACTATGGGCTTCGGTCTTCCCGCAGCTATGGGTGCTACTATGGGCGCTCCCCACAGAACTGTATGCTATTTTGCAGGTGACGGAGGTTTCCAGATGAATATGCAGGAACTTGGTACTATTATGGAACAAAAGTGCCCTGTGAAGATGGTTGTTATGGATAACAGCTATTTGGGTATGGTGCGTCAGTGGCAAAACCTCTTCTACGACAACCGTTGCTCTTGGACACCTATGAGCAATCCCGATTTTTGCAAAATAGCAGAGGCCTACGGCTTTCCCACACGTTTTGTGAAAGATCGTTCAGAACTTGACGATGCAATTAAAGAGATGTTGGAGACTCCGGGTGCATACCTCTTGAACGTGGCTGTGCGTCCCGAGGATAATGTTATGCCTATGATGCCTCTTGGTGCGTCGGTGAATGAAATGATACTAGAATAATCGCTATGGAGAAGAAACTATATACCGTTATTGTCTATTCCGAGAACATTGCCGGAATGTTGAATCAGGTTACGGCCGAGTTTACCCGTCGCCAGATGAATATTGAGACATTGAACGTTTCCTCTTCAAATGTCGAGGGCGTTCACCGTTACACAATCTCTTTGTGGACAACAGAATGGCTCATTGAGCGTGTTACAAAGCGTCTCGAGAAGAAAGTTGATATCTTGCGTGCCTACTATTTTACCGACAGCGAGATATTTATTCAGGAGGTAGCCTTGTATAAATTGTCAACCCCCTGCTTGCTCGAAAACAAGCAGATTTCAAAAATAATCCGTCACAACAACGCGCGTGTTATCGAGGTTAACTCAACCTATACCGTGGTGGAAAAAACCGGTAAAACCGATGCCGTTATGAGCCTCTACAAGGAGTTTGTAGCCGAGCAGTGCGTGTTGCAGTTTGTGAAGTCGGGTCGTGTGGCTATCACCCGCGATGTTAATGTGAATTTAAGTGACCATCTTTTTGACGAAGATGCAAAACGAAAAACAATAAAATAATAAATAACCAAATTAAATTAAAATTATGGCAGAAATGAATTTTGGTGGTGTAATCGAGAACGTGATTACACCTAAAGAGTTTTCTTTGGAGAAAGCTCGTGAGATTTTGAAAGATGAAACAATTGCAGTGTTGGGTTATGGTGTACAGGGCCCCGGACAGGCTTGCAACCTTCGCGACAACGGTTTCAACGTAATCGTTGGTCAGCGCGAGGGTAGCACATACGACAAAGCCGTTAAAGACGGTTGGGTTCCCGGTGAGACTCTCTTCTCTATCGAGGAGGCTGCCGAGAAGGGTACCATCGTATGTATGTTGCTTTCTGACGCTGCTCAAATCGCTATATGGCCCAAAGTTAAGCCTTACTTGACAGCTGGTAAAGCTCTTTACTTCTCTCACGGTTTCGGTATCAACTGGAGCGATCGCACAGGTATTGTTCCTCCCGCTGACATCGACGTAATTATGGTTGCTCCCAAGGGCTCAGGTACATCTTTGCGTACTATGTTCCTCGAGGGTCGCGGTTTGAACTCTTCTTACGCTATCTATCAGAACGTTACAGGCAAGGCACTCGACCGCGTTTTGGCCTTCGGTATCGGTATCGGTTCAGGTTATATGTTCGAGACTACTTTCCAGCGTGAGGCTGTTTCTGACCTCACCGGTGAGCGTGGCTCTTTGATGGGTGCTATCCAGGGTCTTCTCCTTGCACAGTACGAGGTATTGCGCGAGAACGGCCACACACCTTCTGAGGCTTTCAACGAAACAGTTGAGGAGCTTACACAGTCTCTTATGCCTTTGTTCGCAAAGAACGGTATGGACTGGATGTACGCAAACTGCTCAACAACTGCACAGCGTGGTGCTCTCGATTGGATGACTCCTTTCCACGATGCAATCAAGCCCGTTATGTATCAGTTGTACGACTCTGTTAAGACAGGTAAAGAGGCACAGCGTTCTATCGACTCTAACTCACAGCCCGACTATCGTGAGAAACTCAACGAGGAGCTCCAGGCTCTCCACGACAGCGAGATGTGGCGTACAGCCGAGGTTGTTCGTCAGCTTCGTCCCGAGAACAAGTAATCTTATTCTCAAAGAAATATTATGCAACGGTTGCGCAAAAAGCGCAACCGTTGTTGTTTTTTAGGGTTTTCCCCACCTTGCGATAGGAGTTTCCCCCTTTTTAGTTGTCGGATAGTTTGTAAATTTGCAACGTCGGGTGGTGGCAATGTCGCTCTCGCAAAGTTTTTCGATAAACCTTATACGCTTGATAATTATGAGAAGTTTAATGTTTTTGTTGCTCCTTTTGCCTTTGTCGTTGTGCGCTCAAGTGAACGATATGTTTTATGTGCCCAAAAAGGAGGTAAAACAGAAGGATGTTGTGAAAATTCTGTCGGCCGAGGACGACGAGTGGGGTGTTGCCGATAACGGTAACAACAGAGATGTCGACGAATATAATCGCCGTGGCAAGGTTGTTCCGCGCAATAGCGCTTCGAAGGCCGACGAAGTATATGTTGATGATACATATTATGTAGACGAGGCTTACAACGAAGAAGACTATACCACAGAGTATGACTACTCTACGCGTATTGTTCGTTTCCATAACCCCGTTAGCATAGTGCTCTCTCCCTGGCACTGGGATATTTATTATCCCACATATTATTGCTACGATGGCTTTTGGGACTCGCACTGGGATGTTCATTGGCATTATGGGTTTAACTACTCTTGGAACAGGCCTCTGGGTTATTATTCTTGGCACAAGCCGTTGCCTCCGGCACACTTCTCTCACAGTAATGTGAGACACAACACAGCTCGTCGCATACCGGTTACAAGTGTGCGTCCATCGGGCTCTTCACAGGTGCGTGTGCCTGTTGCCGGTAACAAAAAGCCTGCGAGTAAAGAGCAGGTTACCACAAACAAAAGAGGCGGGGGCGGTAAAACAACCGGCCGAGTTCCCGGCACAGGGAAAGTTAGTCGCGATAAAAACAAAGGAGGCGAAAAACGAGGCGGTAACGTGCAAAACAATAATAGAAGAGAGCCTTCCTCTACCTATAACAGACGAAGCAGCACTAGTGTAAAAAGCTCTTCATCACCCTCTCATCGCCCTTCGGGTGGTGGCCGCACCCCGGTGTCGCGTGGTGGAGCTTCGCGTGGTGGTCGCCGTTAATTTATGTGTGTTCGATTTAAGAAAAAGATGTTGCTATGAAAAACCTTATATTTATTATCTCCCTCTTTGTGGCGGCGAGCCTTCCCGCGCAGAATAGTTACGATTTGTTTCGCCTTGTCGACAGCGAGCCTGTGGGTACTGCACGTTTTGTGGGTATGGGTGGTGCTATGAGTGCACTTGGTACCGATATCTCTGTTATATCGACAAACCCTGCCGGTATAGGTCTTTATCGTGCAAACGACGTGGTTATGACAGCTGGCCTTAATACTCTTGAAAACAACGCTTCTTTTGGTGCTTCGTCGCTCAAGAGCGATAAAAGCTCGTTTACCATCGATAATATGGGTATAGTTCTTGCAAGTGAGTTTAATATGGGCTCGTTGAAGTTTGTGAATGTTGCGGCCAACTACCGACGTCGCAATAATTTTGCAAACCGTTTCGAAGTTATGGGCTCTTTAATAGGTGCCGACGGTTATCATTACTCGCAGCAGTATCAACTACACGAATTGTACCAAAACTTTGGCTATCCTGCTCAATATTGGGACTATAAAGACTATACAAGTTTTGAATACCCGTGGCTAGGCTTGCTTACATCAACTTCGGGCTTGCTCGACAAAAACGATAACCTCTATTATGTACCCGACAACCCCGCTAATACCAACGAGCTCTATCCCACTATGATGGAGTATTATTCCAAAGAGAAGGGTGGTGTAAACGAGGTTGATATAAACGTTTCTTGTAATATCGACGACAAACTTTATTTGGGAATTACTATGGGTGCAAGTTATGTCGATTACACCCGTTTTAGTGAATATTCCGAGTTTGACGAACTAAACAACAACTACTACACACTGCAGAATAATTATAATGTAAGCGGTACGGGTATAAACTTTAAGTTTGGTGCAATTTATCGCCCCTTCGACTACTCTCCGTTAAAGTTGGGTATAGCTTTGCACACCCCCACGTGGTACTCCCTCACAGACCGTACCTCGGCCACTATGATAGGCGCCGATGGTAATGTGTTCGATACCCGCGACTACAACCTGGCCTATGGTGGCGACCTTTATGTCGACTACGACTATGTGACACCGTGGCGTTTAAATCTTTCGGCATCTTACACGCTCGACAAGTATGTCGCTCTCGATGCTGAGTATGAGTTTGTCGACTACTCTGTAGCAAAGCTAAAGTATACCGACGGCGATGATATGTCGCTTCTCAACGAGGAGATAGATGCTAATATGAAGGCGCAACACATCTTCCGCGTGGGAGCTTTGTTCAACCTTACCGATAATTTCTCGCTGTGCTGTGGTTATAACTATATAACAACTCCCTTCCGCAAGGATGCGGTGAAAGCTACGATGCTCAATACCGATACCTCTACCGAATTTATGAATAAGTACGAGACCAATATATTAACTCTTGGTGCGGGCTACAGAGGCGATGATTTTTATTTCGACGTAGCCTATAAATTTGCAAAGCAGGATGCCGATTTTTATAATTATTACGAGTACTATAACCCTTGTGGCGAGGTGTCGACCGAGCGTAGCTCGTTGCTCTTCTCTCTGGGTTACCGCTTCTGATTTTTAGGCTTTTTCTTCCAAAAGTTAACTCCCGTGTAGACACTTATTGTGCCGTATCCGTTTACCACAGAGAGCTTGCTTTTGCGGTAGCTGTAGGTGTGGGATATAAACGATGCACCTATGTAGAATCTGCTGTTATTGTAGACTATAGCTGCACGCGATATAAAGTCGAAATTTATGTTCGATATAAACTCCTTGCTGTCGTTTATCTTCAGCGAGGAGTTCTTGTATCCCACGCAAGGGGTAAGCGATATGTTGGCAAGGCAGTTTTTTGTAAATACCCAGTTGTACGAGTAACCGAAGTTTACACTAAGGTCTTTGTATTTAACCTTGTCGAACTTAAGATTGTCGTTTACGTAGAGCTGCAGCTTGGGGTCTATTTGGGAGTAGTTGAACCTAAACGTTTGCTCGTTGTATGTGAGCCCAAGTATAAAGGAGCCTGCGCTTATGCGCTGGTTTGTTGTTTGGCTGTATGCTGCAGGGTATGAAAATCTTTTATTGTTGAATATGTAATAGATATTAAACCCCTTTTGCTTGGTGCTGAAGCCACTAAAATAGGGGTCGTAATCCTTTACGCTTTCTCCGTTATCGTCGACAAAACCTTTTGTTTCTGATATCTTGAAACCCTCTTCACGCTTTCGGTAGAGCAGGTCGAAGCCCACTTTTGCGGTGTAAAAACTCAGGCTTATATCTTTTTTTGCCCTGTTTCTGGTCATGTCGAAACTCCACCCAAGGAAAAGCCACTTCCAACCAACATACAAGCCTACTTTGTTGTTGTTTTCGGGTTTTAGCGAGAGGCTTTGGCTGTCGTCGCGCGATGTAAACTTGTAATATTCATACCCATAAGAATATTGGGTCATAACGGTCATGTCGTAGATGTTAGGGCTTACATAGAGCGAGTCGCGCTTGTCGAGTGTTTCGTAAATAATATCCTCGGCTTTTTGTAGTTTATCGCTGATAACCTCCTCGGCCTTGTGCAGATGAAGTTGTGTGTAATCGATAACCTTGTCGTAGCGCAGCAGGTTTTTAATGTCGTAGCTTTGAGCTTTTGCCACAACGCAGCCCACAAACATTATAAATAATGCTATAATCTTGCGTGGAATATTGCGTGAAGGGCTCATAGCTGCGCAAGGGGTATTTAAATTATTTTACCCAAGATTTTGTCGAGTACCCAGTTTGTGGGTGTTGCGCTTATGCTGTCGCAAGTGCAGTTGCTCTTGCGTTGCAGGTGTTCTACTATGTTTCTTATTAGCGGTAGTTGCACATACGGTGGGTTGGGTATGCTGAACTCTTTTACACCCTCCTCGCTCTTGTAGACAATGGGCTCGAAGGTAAACACCGAGAATCTGATGCTTCCCTTGCTGCCGAAAATTTCTATGCTGTCCTCTTTTGACGATTCGTCGGACACGAAGCACCACGAGCCCGAGCCTGGTATACCGTTCTCGAAGCGGAAGCAAGCACTCACAGTGTCCTCGGCTTTATAGAGCCCGCCACGGTTGGCGGCGTAACCCTCGGCATAGAGTATGCAGCCAAACATCTCTTGCAGCAGGTCTATCTGGTGCGGGGCCAGGTCGTAGAAGTATCCGCCACCTGCAATCTCGGGGTTTACACGCCACGGCAGGTTATCGCGGTTGTAGTCGAGGTCGCGTGGAGGCACGGCAAAGCGTATCTGCACGTTGAGCACCTGTCCTATTAAGGGCAAGAGCTCCTTTACCTTTATAAAGTAGGGTAGGTAGCGACGATAGTAGGCCACAAAACAGGGTACGCCTGTTTCGCGGGATATACGGTTTATGCGTGCGCAGTCTTCGTAGCTTGCAGCAAGGGGTTTTTCTACATACACGGGTTTGCCGGCCTTCATAGCCATAATTGCGTATGTGGCGTGGGACGAGGGTGGCGTGGCTATGTATATTGCGTTTACGTTGGGGTCGTCTATGAGGGCTTGCGCGTCGGTGTAGTGGTGCGATATATTATGCTTGCGTGCATACTCCTTAGTCTTCTCTTTGTCGCGCCCCATAACGGCAACAACCTCCGAGCCTTTCACAAGGTTAAACGCCGGCCCGCTCTTCTTTTCAGTCGCTTCACCGCAGCCTATGAAGCCCCATTTAATCGCAACGTTCATAGATATGTTTAGTTATAGAAGTTCCACGATAGCCCTATCCATAATATGGCGGGGTTTACAGGGTAGTGAGGCACCAAGAAACTGTTTCTGTTGCCGCTGCCCTCGTTTACGTGTTGATATTTTACATAGAAACGTGTCTGCTTAAGAAGGAAGTTGGCATAGACGCTTGCGATGGGGTAGTCGCCTATCTCTACCTCGCTACCTGGGTTTTGCAGGCAAAATTGCCCAAGTGCGGGAGAGTAGTCGGGGGCGTTGTATGCTGTGAAGTATCTCACATCGGCGCCGAGCTCTGTGTTAAGCACCTTTGCTATGCGGAACTTTATGTAACAGTTGGCGTAGAGGTTAAGGTCGGGCAAGGGTAGTATCTCCTGGTTGCTGCTTTTTTGGTATGTAACCTCGGTGTCTATGTTCAGCACTCCTAGCTTGAAACCTTGGTTTAGCGTTGCCGAGAACACGCGTATGTTCTCGTCGGCTTGGTTTACTGTGAGGCGGCTAAGCTCTTTTTTATCGCTGTCGGTTGTGGGCGCAGAGGCAAAGTAGGTGTAGTTCTTAATGTTCTCTATGCCTGCTTTTATCTTTGTGCGTGTTTTTTCAATCTCGGCCTTTATCTCAACTCTTGTCTTGAACTCTTTGTCGAGCTCTTTGTCGTCCCACCAGTAGTGCTCTGAGTGAAAGTGACGGTAGTAGAAAGAGGGGCGGTTGTTTTTTATAAAGGCGTTGGCCTCTATTTTGGCCTCTTTGCCCCATAGCTTGAAGAGGGCTTTGCTTGTGCCTTCCAAAGAGAAAGCGCCGAGGTCGTCGCCCGATATTGCGGTCTCGCCAAGAACGCGGTATTTTATATTTTCTCTAAGGTTGCTCTCTATGATACCACCAACAGAGAGTGTGTGCTCGTTGTATTTGTGGGCATACTCTTTGCCTGTTGCAAATATGGTGTCGGGCATGGTGTAACGGTTGTATTTGTGCGAGGCGTATGCTGTGATGTTTGCAAACGCCCACTTTTTGAAGCCTTCGCGCAACGATATGCCCACTCTGTTTGCTACAGAGATATTCTTGTATTGGTCCATAGAGTCGGCCCTTAAGAAGTTGCTGGCATAGAAGTCCGCAGGTTGCTCGTGGCTGCGATACTGGCGTGTAGCGCTTGTGAGCTCTATGGTGTGCATGAGGCGTAAAACATCTACAAACTCTTTTTCCTCTTTTATGCTGTCGGCAACAATGGTCTCCTTCTCGCGGTAGAAACCAAAGTTATAGTTGTGTGTGAAGTATGCTGTGTATACTTCGTTTCTGTTCCACGTTTTTTCGAAGTTTACAGGTATGTCGGCCGGGCTGAAGTTGCTGTTCGAGCCGTCGGTCTCCTCGGGGCGTTTTATGTAGTCGTCGTTCTCGATACCGCCGTTTTCGGCAAGTTTCATATGGTAACGGCTACCCATAAAGTGGTAGTTGTAGCGCTCGCTCCTGTAGTACGAGAAAAGCGAGAAGTTCATCAACGCCGAAGATTGGTTGTCGTATCGGCCACGACCATACAGGTAGTCGAACATACCGCCTACACCAAATTTCTTGCCTGCGTTTGTGGCAAAGTAGGCTCTAAAGCGGTCGTCGCCGTCGACTCTGCTGCCCGATGTGTGGTAGGTGAGGTTGGTGTATGGCGACTTTGTGTCGGTGAAGAACAGCTCGCCGGGGCGGGTTACAAAGTAGTCGTAGGGTGCTAAAAAGTCAAAAACCGTGTTTGTGGGACGGCTGAAAAATATGCGCGACTGACGGGGCGAGCCCATATTACCCAAGGTGTTGTATTCGCCGTTCATCCCTTCGGTTTGGTGCCAGTTTTGGTACATATATTGCAGCGTGTCGGCGTTCACGGGTGTAACCTCTCCAAAAAGTTCGTCGATGTGCCACTGATGTATCTCGATGGGGACTTTAAGGTTCCTTTTGCTACTGTCTTTTTCTGCTTTGTAGAAAGGGTTAAACTCCTCTCCGCTGCCGAAGCCTTCCACGTTTTGGGCTATGGCTATGCAGGGGAGCAGCGTTGCAAGTATGTATGTGAATACTTTTTTCATTTGGTTAGAGAATAAATCGCAGTATAAATTCTATCATTTTAAACGTGATGGCAGCTAACCCTGTGTAGAGAAAAATATTTGAGCCACCGAAGGCGTATAGCGCTATGGTCACTACTGCGCCTATGAGGAATAGAATGTTTAGTATGTATCTTGCTTTGTCTATTGTGTTCACGTTATTTTGCTGTTGAGAGTTTGTTCTTTAGTTGTTCTATGAGCTGGTTTTTGAGGTCGATGGTCTTTGTGCGGAACTTGCCGTTGAAGCGTTTCAGACGGTTTTTCTTGTCTATGGCCTCTTCGTCGGTGATGCATTCTTCGGCAGTCATCTTTATGCCTCCAAAATCGGCTTCATCGTCCCACCAGTATGTTATTCTCGACATATTGAATTTACACAACCCATCCTCGCAGGTTATAGTGAGGAAGTAGTATATTCTTGTGCGGTTAAGCACGAAGAATTTCTTTTTGAACACGATGTACTCCTCGGCTTTTGCTATGATTGTTCCGGGTGTCTCTTGCTCGTATTTTTTGAAGCCTATGACAACAGGTTTTACAAAACGCTCGGCAAACCATTCGTTTACAACGTTTTCTATCTCTTTTGCGCTCAAACCTTCGGCGGGGATGCTCTCTTCAAAAGTTACCTTGTTGTTTACAACGGGTACGGTACCCACGTTGTATTCTTTTTTTATGGTTTTATCCTTGCTCTTGAATAGCTGGGCCTGGGCTGTTGTTGCTGTAAGTGCGAACAGGAGTATCAAAGGGATTATCTTTTTCATAATCTTATAGTGTTTTGTTATATTATTCTTCTTCGTGCGAAGATAATATAAAACTATAAAGAATACAAGACAAAACAGGCCCTCGTTTGTGCTTTGTTGCTGTTTTTTTAGGGGGTGCTCTTTTTTTTGGAAGATAAAACGCTGGCTTATTAGTTATGTAGCTATTTTTTTGTATCTTTGAAATAGAATTTCGAAGATGTGCTGCACTCGCTTTGAAAAATATTGAAGCAAGCTTCAATTTCTCGCTCGTTTGTAACTATCTTTGAAATAGAAATTCGAAGATATACTGCACTCGCTTTGAAAAATATTAAAGCAAGCTTCATATTTCTCGCTCGTTTGTAACTATCTTTGAAATAGAATTTCGAAGATGTGCTGCACTCGCTTTGAAAAATATTGAAGCAAGCTTCATATTTCTCGCTCGTTTGTAACTATCTTTGAAATAGAATTTCGAAGATGCGCTGCACTCGCTTTGAAAAATATTGAAGCAAGCTTCATATTTCTCGCTCGTTTGTAGCTATCTTTGTGGGGAATGTGATTTACTTGGCATAATTTGCTTAAATTAAAGAGCTATGAAGAAATTTCTTGGTTTTATAAAGTTGTTTTCTATAAATATAGCGGCTATGGCTGCTGTGCTGGTTGCTGTGTGTTATTTTGCCCTCTCGTGGCTCGATAGCTACACTCTGCACGGGCAGGTGATAGAGGTGCCCTATATTTGTGGTATGAATATAGAAGATGCTGCCGAGTTGTTGCGCAGCAAAAAACTCGATTTTGAAATTGTTGATTATAAATACAAAAAGGGTGCTCGCGAGGACGAGGTGGTGGAACAACTACCTCTGCGTGGCTCTCAAGTGAAGGAGGGCCGCAAAATACAGCTAACACTAAACTCTTCCAGGGAGCCCGAGATGCGTTTGCCCGACGTAGTTGATAACTGCTCGTTGCGCGAAGCTGTTGCTCGCATCACAGCTGCGGGTTTTAAACTTACCGAGAATGTGAAGATTAACGGCGAGGCCGATTGGGTGTATGCGGTGCTTAAGGGTGCCGACACCTTGCAGAACGGTGCTATGGTGCCTGTGGGTGCTACACTCACACTCTGCATAGGTAACGGAGAAGAGATTGTGGAAGAGGGTGAGGCTGTTATTGAGGAGTCTTGGTTTGAATAAGTATTATGTCTGAATTTGATTTTTTAGAAGATTACGATAGCTCTTTGATCGATGGCGACGAGCTCTCGATGGCCGAAGAGACACTCTTTAAAGAGATTTGCTTGGTTGCCGACAAGGGGCAATCTCCTATACGCATAGACAAATTTCTCATAGATCACGTAGCCAACACCTCGCGCAATAAAATTCAGCAGGCTGCCGACGCGGGTGCTATCTCGGTTAACGGCAAGGTGGTAAAGAGTAATTACAAGGTTAAGCCGTGTGACAACATTGTGATTACGATGAACACCCCCGTCTACGACAACAGCATCGTGCCCGAGGATATACCTCTCGATGTTGTTTACGAGGACGACGACCTTATGGTTGTGAACAAACCCGCAGGGCTTGTTGTGCACCCGGGTTGTGGAAACACGCACGGAACGCTCATAAACGCTGTTGCGTGGCATCTGCGCAATAATAAAGATTTTGATGCTAACGACCCGCAGGTGGGTCTTGTGCACAGAATAGACAAGAATACATCGGGCTTGTTGGTTGTAGCAAAGACTGCAGCTGCGAAGGCCCATCTTGGTATGCAGTTTTTCAAAAAGACGACAAAGCGCACATATAACGCAGTTGTTTGGGGTGCTCTAAAGGAGGATACCGGCACTGTGATAGGGAACATAACCCGCAATCCTCGTAACCGCTTGCAGATGTGTGTGTCGCCCGACGAGACTGTGGGCAAGCACGCTGTTACTCACTATAAGGTACTTGAACGTCTCTCTTATGTTTCACTTGTTGAGTGTAACCTTGAAACAGGCCGCACGCACCAGATAAGGGTGCATATGAAGCACATAGGTCACATACTTTTTAACGACGATGTGTATGGTGGCGATGAAATTTTGAAAGGAACAAACTTTAGCAAGTACAGCCAGTTTGTGCGCAACTGTTTTAAGCTTTGTCCGCGTCAAGCGCTTCACGCAAAGACACTGGGTTTTGTTCACCCTACAACGGGCGAGATGATGTACTTCGACTCGGAGCTTCCTGCCGATTTTCAAGACTTGTTGGCGGCGTGGCGCAATTACTCTCAGGCAAGCGCAGCCTATAATCAGTAATGTTTATTTTATACCTAGGCTTTTTAACTGCTCGATACTGCCGTTGAATATGTTTATATCCACATTTTGCGGTATGCCGGGCACCTCGCCTATGTCGGAACACTGCCAAATGAGCCACTTAACATCCTCGCCGAGGCTATCGATGTAGTAGTGTGCTACCCATGAGGGGTATCTGTCGAAGAAGGCTTCGCTCAAATATTGTGTTTTGTATTTTCGGTAGGTGTATATTATGGGTTTTACACCGTAGTGCTCTTCAATCTTGGAGATAAACAATTTAAGTTCTTGGATAAACTGTTTTTTGTCTTTAGGCCTCTCTTCGATATCTATCATAGGGGGTAGGTCGCCTCGCTCTAACTTTACTGTTTTTATAAACATTTGCGCTTGTGCAAGCCCCGACGATGTGGTGCTGAAGTAGTGGTAGGCGCCACGCAAGAAACCGTGCTTGCGTGCGGCGGTAAAGTTGTCGTGGAAGTTCGCGTCGACAAAGTCGCTGCCCTCAGTAGCCTTTGTGTATACAAAAGATATGGGGGCTTCGGGTGGGTTTTCGTCTTGGAATTTTTGCCAGTCTATGTTCCCTTGGTGATGCGATATGTCGATGCCAAAAACGGTGTATCCCGACGGGAGGCATATCTCGTAGTGCTTGTGCCCGTAGCAGGGGCGGAAACGATAGAAGTAAGGGCGGAAGAAAAGTGTGTATATAAGGCAGAGCGCAACGGCTACTACGCACACGATGGTTGTAACATACATCCAGCGGGGCATAGGACGTGCTACCGCTGGTGATGATGAACGGCGGGCGGAATTGTTCTTCCGTCCTCTGGTTCTCTTTTGTTTTGTTTTTTTCTCGGCCATTTAGGCTTGTGAAAATTTATTACTTCTGTTGCTCAAGAGCAAGAGTTCTTGTTGTCTGGTCGCAAACCTCAGAAGGTCCAAAGTACTGGATGGGGCCGGGGTATACGTAGCAAGTCTCTTTTGCCCAAGTCTCTCTGTTGGCTGCAAAAGCCTTGAAGGGTGCACCCTCGAGGTCTACCAACGCTTTCTGGATAACGGGTTTCATCTCGCCGTGACGACGCTCCATGTTCATCATCATAGTGATGGGTATACCACCTGCAATCCACTCGGCAGCGGGAGCTGTTGTGTTGCGGATAGATGACATATAACCTGTTTTGCCAGCAGCGATGAGCTGTGTTGCGTTGTAACCGAGAGCATAGCAGTAGTCTGCATCGTAGTTAGAGGGAGCAGCGCAACGACCCTCATAACCGAAGAAGTGGTGTTGGGGGTTGAAAGAGCCTGTGTATTTGCCCTCTTTCTTCCAAGCAGCAAGCTTGTTGCCTACCATCTCCGAGAGAAGTTTTTCTGTCTCGATGAGCGAAACCTGTACGTTGCCGTGGGGGTCGCGGTCCATAGTGAGCTGGCGTGCAACACCAGCGGGGAGGCTTGCGTAAACCTCGCCGTTGTCCTTAGAAAGCTGGTCGATGATGTACTGACGTTTAGCGGCGGGCTCAATAGCTGCATACTCCTCACCCTTAACAGCCAAGAGGTCGTTGAGCTCGGCGATGAGTGACTTCATAGCGGGGATAAACTCGATAAGGCCCTCGGGGATGAGAACGGTACCGAAGTTGTTACCTGCTGCTGCGCGAGAAGCTACAGCCTCGGCGATAGATGTTACGATGTCGTCGAGTGAGAGGGCTTTCTTTTCAACCTCCTCAGAGATGATACAGATGTTGGGCTGTGTCTGGAGTGCGCACTCAAGTGCGATGTGAGAAGCCGAGCGACCCATCAACTTGATGAAGTGCCAGTATTTACGTGCCGAGTTACAGTCGCGCTGTATGTTACCGATAACCTCTGAGTAGACCTTACAAGCTGTGTCGAAACCGAAAGATGTCTCGATGTAAGCGTTCTTGAGGTCGCCATCGATAGTTTTGGGGCAACCGATAACCTGTACGCCTGTGTTCTTTGCTGCATAGTACTCTGCGAGCACGCAAGCGTTAGTGTTAGAGTCGTCACCACCGATAATTA
This sequence comes from Bacteroidaceae bacterium, assembly GCA_045612305.1. GTDB lineage: Bacteria > Bacteroidota > Bacteroidia > Bacteroidales > Bacteroidaceae > HGM04593. The sequence goes on along the minus strand of JAZKYU010000049.1, from coordinate 39,391 downwards.
CAAGAGCCTTGATGTTGAGTTCCTTGATAATCTCCAAACCTTTGTCAAACTGCTCTGTTTTCTCGAGTTTGGTACGGCCCGAGCCGATGATGTCGAAACCACCAGTGTTGCGGTAAGCGTCCATAATCTCGGGAGTGATCTCCATATATTTGTGGTCAACAAGACCGCCGGGGCCCATGAGGAAACCGAACAAACGGCTCTCTGCGTTCAGCTTTTTGATACCGTCGAAAAGACCTGCGATAACGTTGTGTCCACCAGGAGCCTGGCCACCAGAAAGGATAACACCAACGTTGATTGCGGGGTACTCAGCAGCCTGGCCACCTTTCTCGAATGTAACGATGGGGAGACCGTAGGTGTTGGGGAACATAGACTTGATTGCCTCTTGGTCGGCAACAGACTGTGTTGCTGCACCTTCTGTGATTTTTACAACCTCTTTCAATGCCTGAGGCAACTTGGGCTGATACTCAGCTCTTGCTTTTTGTAATGCACTAATTTTCATATGTTATAAAATAAGATTGGTTCAAACTAATGGCAAATTTCGCTTTTTTTTATGAGATGTAAAAGAGGTTTGTCGTTTTTTATGCCCAATAATCTCAATTATTTGCAAAAAAGAACTCTATTTTGTGTAAATGTTGCTTCTTTAAAGAGAAAAGCGTATATTTGCCGTAGAGAGCGGGCTTGTTTTGCCCGTTCCCCAATATATCATTTATAATTTTTTGAAAGTATTATTATGGCAAGCAGAAAGAATTTGAAAAAGGTGATTACTTACATTGTTGACGACATCGCAACCGAGGCTTTCCTCATGTCGTTTGATGCAAAGAACGATACAGAGGCTTGGGTGAATTTGTTTAACAAAATCTTCAGTCTCAACAACGATTATATTGCTCGCGTGAGCCACGTGGAGCCCGGTATCTCTGCAAAGAAATATTTTGATGCATTGTGCGACTCTTTCAACAAAGATGCAAAAGCTCTTCTCGACGAGATAGCTCAATTGGCAAAAAAGTAATCGATTATGTTTAAAAGGCTTTTGGCCTTGTTGGCCTGCCTGTTATGTGTAGCGGTTTTGTCGGCGCAAAAAGCCGATAAAACCGTTGTGCGTTCTATAGAGAATTGTCTTTCGGAGTACACATCCGATAATATATCTCTTAAAAAGTGCAAGCTCGAGCGCAGGAGCAACCCTGTTATTGTAAACAAGGCTTCCCGCAAGGTCGTAATATATGTGAACAGCGCTTTTGCTGCGCAGGTTTTTACCCCCGAGGTGGTCGACAATATTTATGCAGGCATACGCAAGGTGTTGCCTCCGTCGTTGTCTAAATACAAAATAGAGGTTATTGCTGCGCGCAAGCCTATAGAGCAACTTATCCCAAACAACCTGCGCAAGGTTGCCATCGATGTTAAAAGGTTGTGGGGCGCGGTGGAATACAAGGGCCGCCCTTGGGTTGAAAACGTTTCGAAGCCTTACAGGGTAGAACGGGGGCTTGCCGGCCGCCATCTTGCTTTGTGGCAGAGCCACGGGCGCATATACTCGGCCGAAAAGGATATGTGGCAGTGGCAGCGCCCGTCGCTTTTCTGCACCACCGAGGACTTGTTTACTCAATCGATAGTTGTTCCCTTTTTGATGCCTATGCTGCAAAATGCAGGGGCATTGGTCTATACTCCGCGCGAACGTGACACGCAGCGCGAGTGTGTTGTTGTCGACAACGACCTCTCTTCCCCAGGCTCTACCTATGTTCAAGAGGCGCAGAAGCGTCGTGAGTGGGTGGTTGTCGATGGCGGTTTCAAACCTCGCGAGGGTTTTTATGTCGACGGGGAAAATCCTTTTACTCACGGCACAGCTGTGGCAGTGGCTTCGTCGCAGGGTGCGCGTCGCACAAGTGCTGTTGCGCGTTGGCAACCTAAAATCCCGGTTGATGGTGCTTATGCGGTCTATGTCTCCTATAAAACTTTAGAAAATTCTGTCCCCGATGCACGTTACAGCGTTTTGCACAGTGGTGGTGTGACCGATTTTAAGGTTAACCAGCGTATGGGCGGCGGAACTTGGGTCTATCTGGGAACTTTCCGCTTCCGTGCCGGGGAGCACGAGGATCAGGCTGTTGTTCTTACAAATGAGAGTGAATTTGAAGGCGTTGTCACCGCCGACGCGGTGCGTCTTGGTGGTGGTATGGGGCTTGTTGCGCGTGGCGACAGTGTGCCACGTACAAGCGGCTTGCCGCGTTATCTCGAGGGTGCGCGTTACGCTCTTCAGTATTCAGGTTTCCCCTATGAGGTCTACACTCCGAGTGGTGGCGAGGTTGATTATAACGATGATATAAATTCTCGCTCGCATGCGGTAAATCATCTGTCGGGCGGCTCTGTATATAACCCCGACACCACGGGTTTGAATGTGCCCATAGAGCTCTCTTTTGGTTTTCACTCCGATGCGGGAATTTCTCCCGAGGATAGCGTGGTGGGTTCTTTAGGTGTTGTCACTACCGAATTTAGCGGCGACACGGTTGCTGCAGGCCTGTCGCGTTATGCGTCGCGCGACTTGGTGAGTAACCTCTTGCTCGATGTGCAACGCGACCTTTCGGCGCGTTATGGCAAGCAGTGGGCTGTTCGTGGTATTCTTGACAAGAGTTATAGCGAGTCGCGTTTGCCTGTTGTGCCGTCGCTTATCTTTGAGTCGCTATCGCACCAGAACTATATGGATATGGTCTATGGGCATAACCCCGATTTTAAATTCACTCTTGCTCGCGCTGTCTATAAATCTTTGCTGAAGCAGGTGTGCTATATGCATGGTCGTGAGTTTGTGGTGCAGCCTTTGCCGGTGAACTCTTTCTCGTTGTCTATGGACGATAAACGCAAGAGTGTGCAGTTGCGTTGGCAGCCCACAGAGGATAAGCTGGAGCCGACAGCCCGCCCTACGTCATATATTATTTATACTAAAATAAACGACGGAGACTTTGACAACGGGCGGGTTGTAGAGGGGTGCAGTTATAACTTTCCTATACTAGAAGATGTGCAGTATAGCTTCAAGGTGGCGGCACTTAATGATGGTGGCGAGAGCTTTCCTTCGGAGGTGCTGTCGGCCTATGCTGCCAAGCGAGAGAAGGGCTTTGCTCTTATTGTTAACGGTTTTCACCGCTTGAGTGGGCCGCGCGAGGTGTGCACGGTTTCAAAAGCTGGTTTTGACTTGGACGGCGACCCGGGTGTGCCCTATATGTGCACGGCCGAGTATGGTGGACGTCAGCTCGATTACGAGCGAGGGAATATAGGTTTCGAGGATGGCTTGGGCTTGAGCGGGAACGACTTTGAGGGTTTGCTCATAGCAGGAAACAGCTTCGACTATCCATATGTGCATGGCAAGGCTATGGCTGCAAACGGTGTCTCTTTTGTTTCGTGCAGCAGCGAGGCGTTTATGGAGAGTGATGCGTCGCTCGCCGGTTACGATGTGGTCGACTATATTGCCGGCGTGGAGAAACAAGGTGAGGACGGCTCTCTTTTAGGGTATAACCACCCGTACAAAACTTTCCCAGCAAAGGTGCAAGAGAGGCTCGCTGCTTATCTTGCAGGTGGTGGCCGCCTTTTTGTAAGTGGAGCGCATATAGCAAGCGATATGTCGAAAAACGATGCCGACAAGGAATTTATACGCTCTGTTTTGAAATTTGAGTATGGGGGCTCTGTGGTCGATGCTTCGGAAAACGTTGTTTTTGGCTCTAACCTCTCTTTGCCCATACATCGCACTGTGAACGAAGAGTGTTATGCTGTGCCGCGCCCCGATGTGCTTGTGCCCGCGAAGGATGCTTTTGTGGCGTTTGTCTATAACAAGAACAAGAAGAGCGCCGGCGTGGCCTATGCGGGCAGGTATCGCGTGCTTTCTACAAGTTTCCCGTTTGAGGCAGTTGACAACGAACAACTACGCTTCTATCTTATGGGTGCAGTTCTTCGTTTCTTGCTTAAGTAACAGCAGTGCTGGTGGCATAAAAGACAAGTGGCTTACCTTTTGGGGTAAGCCACTTGTCTTGCAAAATCTTATATTGATATTGCAATGTTGGTCATTGCATAGCAATTACTTTTTCTTTCCGTTGTACTCGTCAGAAACGGTGAGCTTTTTGCGACCTTTTGCGCGACGAGATGCCAATACGCGACGGCCGTTCTTTGTGGCCATTCTCTCACGGAAACCGTGTTTGTTTTTTCTCTTTCTGTTAGAGGGTTGAAATGTTCTTTTCATCGTCTTATATTATTTAATGTTTTTATTCGGAAAAACTATTTATGCTATTCAGCGTGCAAAATTAGCTCTTTTTTTTTATTTGGCAAAGATTTTAGCGCTCATTTTTTAATAAAATTAGGCTATGCGGCTTTTTTTGTGAAAACAATAGCGGCGAGCTCTCGAGAGCTCGCCGCCTAAAGTTATAGATGTTGTGTATTAAATTTCGGCGATAACCTCAACCTCTACAAGTACATCTTTGGGAAGCTGTTTCACTGCAACGCAAGAGCGTGCGGGCTTCTCTGTGAAGTATTGTGCATACACTGCGTTGAAGGCTGCAAAGTCTTCCATATTCTTGAGGAAGCAAGTTGTTTTTACCGCTTTCTCGAATGTGGTGCCAGCAGCCTCGAGAACGGCTGCAAGGTTTTTCATTACCTGTGTAGCTTGTGCCTCAATGCCTTCGGCCTCAACCTCGCCTGTTGCAGGGTTGATGGGTACTTGTCCCGATGTGAAGAGCATATTGCCGCAAACGATAGCCTGTGAGTAGGGGCCTATAGCGGCGGGGGCGTTGTCTGTGTGAATTTTCTTTATCATAGTGCTTTAAAATTTATTGTTTTCAAGTTTGAAGCCCTTTTTCACAAGAGCGCTCTTTATTGTCTCAATCTGTTCGAAGTTGCGTGTCTCCATGTTGATGCGCAAGAAACAGCCGTTTATGTTCATGCTTGCGTTTGCACGCTCGTGGTGAACAGATATAACGTTACCACCGTTGTCGGCAATAATCTGGGCAATCTGCAACAACTGTCCGGGTTTGTCGAGGAGCTCTATGGTGAGAGCGCAAGAACGGCCCGATGTGAGCAAACCGCGTTTGATGACACGGTCGAGGATGGTAACGTCGATGTTACCTCCCGAAACAAGGCATACAACCTTCTTGCCCTCGATGGGTACTTTGTTGAACATAGCAGCAGCTACAGCTACAGCTCCGGCACCCTCGGCAATGAGCTTCTGGTGCTCAATCATAGAGAGGATAGCCGATGAAACCTCGTCGTCGGTAACTGTAACAATCTTGTCTACATACTTGCTACAGATAGCGAAGGTGTTCTGTCCGGGCTCTTTCACCGCGATACCGTCGGCGATGGTAGAAACACCGGCAAGGCGCTCAATCTTCTTGTTCTTTATAGAGTTGAACATACTGGGAGCACCGCTTGCCTGCACGCCATATACTTTAACGTTGGGGTTGAGCGATTTAATTGCAAAAGCAACACCCGAGATGAGACCACCACCACCGATGGGAACGATAACAGCGTCTACATCCTTTAGTTGGTCGAGGAGTTCAAGACCTATAGTTCCCTGGCCTGCGATAACATCCACGTCGTCGAAGGGGTGAATGAATGTGTAGCTGTGCTCGTCGCGCAACTGCAACGCTTTCTGGTAGGCATCGTCGTATACACCCTCTACAAGGCATATCTCTGCACCATACTTCTTTGTTGCTTCAACCTTTGAGATGGGGGCGCCGTCGGGGAGGCAGATGGTAGATTTAATACCGTTCTTTGTTGCAGCAAGAGCAACGCCTTGTGCGTGGTTTCCTGCCGAACAAGCGATAACGCCTTTTGCTTTCTCTTCGTCCGATAATTGTGAAATTTTGTAGTACGAGCCGCGTACCTTGAACGAACCTGTCAATTGCAAGTTCTCGGGCTTGAGATATACCGTAGCCGCAGGGTTAATCTGGGGAGCCTGGATGAGGTCGGTTCTGCGAATCACATCCTTCAACACATACGATGCGTGGTATATTTTGTCGAGTGTTAGCATATGTGTATTTTTTTAAATTTGTATTGCGCAAAATTACAATCATTTTCTGTTATTCCTAATAATCGTGCAATTATTTTTTTACTTTTATGATGCGTGTGCGTGCCGTGGTGTATCGTTAAAATCTATTCGTATTATTGAAATTGTCTATAAATAAGTGGGTGATTGCTGTGTAAAAAGTGGTTATTTTTGCATTGTTGTTTCAATGAAAGTGTAACATATATTATAAATGCTATGACACATAATTATAGTTTTAAGAGTATGGTAAAGAAGTATGTCTCTTCGAGTGCCGTGCTTGTTGTTTTTTCTATTCTTGCGCTTGTTTGTGCAAATTCCCCTCTCAAGGATGAGTATTTTGCTCTATGGAATGCCCCGGTCTCTTTGTCGTTGGGCGCTTTTGACCTCTTTAGCCACGGTGGGCACCAGATGTCGCTTATGGCTGTTATCAACGACTTTTTGATGGCTTTGTTCTTTCTTACAGTGGGGCTTGAGATAAAGCGCGAGATACTTGTGGGTGAGTTGTCGTCGCGTCAGAAGGCGATGTTACCCATAATAGGCGCGTGCGGTGGTATGCTTGTGCCGGTGCTCTTTTTCTGGCTTTTATGCCCTGCCGACGCCGCTATGTTGCGTGGTGCGGCTATACCTATGGCTACCGATATAGCCTTCTCTTTGGGTGTGCTCTCGCTTTTTGGTAAAAGGGTACCTATTGGTCTTAAAGTTTTTCTTGCAGCTCTTGCTGTGGCCGACGATCTTGGTGGTATAATTGTTATAGCACTTTTCTACTCGTCGCACATAGATGTTATGTACCTTCTCCTTGCTGTTTTGTGCGTGGTGTTGCTTGTTTATGGCAATATGAAGCGTGTGGGTAAAAAGTCTTTCTACCTTGCTGTGGGGCTTGTGCTGTGGTATGCGATGCTTAACTCGGGTATACACGCAACCATTGCAGGTGTTATTGTGGCTTTCTGTGTGCCTGCATCGTTGCGTCGTGGGTCGGCCTACTACATAGAGCGCATACGCGAGAATATAAACAGCCTCCCTGTGCACGAGGTTACTGGCAAACACCACACGGTGGTGCTCACCCACGCCGAGATACATAAATTAAAGAGCATAGAGTCGGCTGCCGACAAGCTCATAAGCCCGTTGCAGGATCTTGAGGATGGTATGAATAGCTTCATAGGCTATGTGGTGATACCACTTTTTGCTTTTGCCAATGTGGGTATAGATCTCGCTGGTATGAGTTTGAACACTATGCTTTGCGGTGTGGGCTTGCCGGTGATGGCAGGCCTTGTTGTGGGCAAGTTTGTTGGTGTTTTCTCTTTCTCTTGGGTTGCTGTGAAATTTGGACTTGTGAGCCTGCCGCAGGGCAGTAACTGGCGCTCTTTTGCATCGGTGTGTATGCTTTGTGGTATAGGACTTACGGTATCCATCTTTATAGCCGACCTCTCTTATGCGTCGCTTTCGGGTGGTACAAATATTTTGGGGCAGGCGAAGCTTGGTATTTTGTGTGGCTCGTTTGTTTCGGCTCTTGTTGCGGTATTTTTGCTAAATCGTTATTTACCAAAGAAGGTGTGACGGGCTTTTTAAACTGCAGAGGAGAGACTTGCGGTTTGCATAAAAACAAAAAAAGGAACTCTGCAGAGTTCCTTTTTTTGTGATTCCGGAGCGATTCGAACGCTCGACCCACGCCTTAGAAGGGCGTTGCTCTATCCAGCTGAGCTACGGAACCGACCTTTTTATTTAATAAGGTATAAACCTTAAATTTTGCAAAGATGTTTCGCTTTGCGGGTGCAAAGATAGTGTGTTTCTTTTTTCTTGCCAAAAAAAAGGCTCTTTTTTTGTTTAAAAGTGTGTAATTTAGTTTTTCTGTGGGTGTTTACACCTGCGGCTATTTAATAAAAGGTAGCAGTTCTTTAAACTCGGGTATCTCAATCTCCTTTCTGTTGAGCACAACTAAACCGTTGTCTTGCAGGTTGTTGAGTGCGTGCGAGATGTTGAGGCGTGTTTCGCATAAAAGCTCGGCAAGGCGTTCCATCTTTATGTTTACTCGCTTGCGCCCGTTTGCAGTTTCGCAGCGTTGTGCTATGAACGCAATTATGCGTCCCTCAATGGTTGTGGGGGTGAAATCCCAAATTGTGTCGTTAATGAGCTGTGCTCTGCGGCTTACAAGGTTTACGAGGTTTAGTGTGAAGATGTTTTGCTTGGAAAACTCGCTGAAAAAGTAGTTTTTCTCAATCTCTAGTATGGTGCACTCGCTTTTTGCGGTGTACTTCTTTTTGTACTTTGTGTTGTAGCCAAAGATGGAGTATGGCTCTATGGCGTGGGGTGCGGTAAACTCCTCGGTTATGGTGTAGGTGCCTTCTTTGTCGCAGGCTTCGGCTTCTATGGCGCCTTTTGTGAGTATTATAAATTTGTTGCACTCCTCGCCTCGGTTGCGTATGAGTGTGTTGCTGTTGCTGGTGGTAAACTCGAGCTTCACCTTGTCGAGTATGGCTGTTATGTCGTCTTTGCCCATCCCTTGAAAGTAGGGCAGGCACAATAGGTTTTCGTACATATGTTTTAGTTTATTTGCATATATAACTTTTTTCGTGCTAAAATAGTATAAACAAGTGATGTTTTTTGTGTTTTTTTAACTTAAATATATAGGTTTTGTTAACACGGTGCGGTGTAGCTTTTGCGGGCTTTGTGAAATTATTGTTTGATTTATTTTGCTATTGCGACGAACTTGTTTAACTTCGCACTCATAATTATATTATGGCGCATTATGCCTTGTATGTAAATAAAATGGATAACTTTTACCCCAAATACGATATGCTGGCTGTTGTGGGCCCCACGGCTTGCGGCAAAACAGCGCTTGCGGTGGACTTCGCCCTGGCTTTAGGTGGCGAGGTCGTGAGTGCCGACAGCCGTCAGGTGTATCGCGGTATGGACATAGGTACAGGTAAGGACCTGGACGAATATGTGCGCGACGGCAAAAAGGTACCGGTGCATCTTGTGGATATTGTGGATGCTGGGGAAAAGTATAATCTTTTTGAGTTTCAGCGCGATTTTCTTGCAGCCTACGACGATATAAAGTCGCGTGGGGCTTTCCCCGTGCTATGTGGTGGTAGCGGAATGTATGTAGAGTCGGTTTTGAAGGGCTACAAGCTTATACCTGTGCCCGAGAACGCCTCTTTGCGTGCCCGTCTCGAGGAGAAGAGCCTCGAGGAACTTACGGCTATTCTTGCCAGCTACAAACAGTTGCATAACAACACCGACACCGACACGAAGAAGCGTGCTATACGCGCCATAGAAATAGAGGAGTACTATGCGTCGTGTCCCGTGGAGGAACGTGCCTTCCCCTCGATACGCACTCTTACTGTGGGAGTGGGGGTCGATCGCGAGGTGCGTCGCGAGAGAATATCGCAACGCTTGCACAAGCGCTTGAATGAGGGCCTAATAGAGGAGGTGGAGAGTTTGCTCGCCTCAGGAGTTACGCCCGAGCAACTCATATATTACGGTTTAGAGTATAAGTTTGTTACTATGTATGTTATGGGGCAGTTGTCTCGCGAGGAGATGGTGCGTGGGCTCGAGATAGCGATACACCAATTCGCAAAGCGACAGATGACGTGGTTCCGAGGTATGGAGAAACGTGGTACCGACATACTCTGGGTCGACGGCTCGCTGCCTCGTGCCGAAATTGTAGAAACCATAAAGGGTGTGCTGTATGGTAAGTGCTAGTAATAAAAACAGACATAGATGGGGTATAATATACTGCCCCAAAATAGGCTCTCTTGCACCTCGTAAGCGTTGGTGCGAGATAAGGGAGTATCTCAAAGAGAAACACGTGGAGTACGACTGCATACAGTCGGAAGATTACTCCTCGCTCGAGCGTCAGGCGATGATGCTTGCCGACAACGGTTACGAAACAATTGTTGTGGTAGGTGGAGATGGTGCTTTGCAGGATGTGATAAACGGAGTTATGGCGTCGGAGAACGCGTCGAAGGTCTCTTTGGGTATAATCCCCAACGGTATAGCCAACGACTACGCTACATATTGGGGCCTGCCGTTGCACGACTATAAAACAGCTATCGACTGCATAATAACACATCGCACCCGCAAGGTTGATGTGGGGTGTTGCAGCTACAACGGTGCCGAAGGAGAGGAAAAAAGATACTTCTTGAACGTGCTCAACATAGGTCTTTCGGCTAGAGTTGTTGAGATAGCCAACCGTCGCAGGTTCTTTTTTGCTAAGATAACCTCTATAATAAGTGGCGTTTTTCACCTTCTTTTCTTTAGGCAGAATTTTAATATGCGTTTCAAGCTCAACAACCAGCTTGTCGACAAGAAATTTATGATGCTCTGCATAGGTAACTCTCGAGGTTATGGTATGACGCCGAGCGCTGTCCCCTATAACGGGTGGCTCGATGTGTCGGCCATAAAGATGCCTAAATTTTTCGGTATGGTGCAAGGGTTGCTTATGGTCTATCGTCGCCGCATAATGAACTTTGAGCTTATGGAGCCTTATCGCTCGACCGAGGTGTTTATAGAGGGTGTCGACGGTGCGCGTGCGGGTATAGATGGACGTATATTTACACCCACCTTCCCTATGAAGGTAACCCTGCTTCCCGAGGCTGTGAAATTGATAATACCAACAAAAATAAAATAGTATACTATTATGACAATAAGAGATTTAACATCTACCGAGAATTTCTTTCTTTTGGCAGGTCCTTGTGTTATAGAGGGCGAAGATATGGCTATGCGCATAGCAGAGCGTGTGGTGGCGATGACCGCCGACCGCAATATTCCCTATGTGTTCAAAGGCTCGTATCGCAAGGCCAACCGTTCGCGCATAGACTCTTTTACGGGTATAGGCGATGAGAACGCATTGCGTGTGTTGCGCAAGGTGCGCGAAACTTTCAACATACCCGTTGTTACCGATGTGCACTCGGCCGAAGAGGCTGAGATGGCAGCCGAGTATGTCGATGTTTTGCAGATACCGGCGTTCCTCTGCCGTCAGACCGACCTGCTCACTGCAGCTGCAAAGACCGGTCGCGTGGTGAATATAAAGAAAGGACAGTTCCTCTCGCCTGCAGCTATGAAGTTTGCAGCCGAGAAAGTTGAGTCGGAGGGTGGTGCAGGTCGCGTGATGCTCACCGAGCGTGGTACAACTTTTGGCTACCAGGATCTTGTGGTAGACTTCCGTGGTATACCGCAGATGCGCTCTTTCGGTTATCCCGTGGTGATGGATATTACTCACTCTCTGCAGCAGCCCAACCAGACAGCAGGTGTTACCGGCGGTGTTCCGGAGATGATATCGACCATTGCAAAAGCTGCTATAGCTGTGGGTGCCGACGGCTTGTTTATTGAGACTCACGAGAATCCCGCTGTGGCAAAGAGTGATGGCGCCAATATGTTGCGTCTCGACCTTCTCGAGGATCTTCTCGATCAACTGCTCAAGATACGCGCTGCAGTGCGCTAAAAGGCGCGGTGTGTCGCTCCTCTTTTGCGATGAAGAAACTTGTGTCATTCATAACCTTATGGGTACTTATGCTTGTGCCCATCTTTGGCAGCACCTCTTTTGATGGTGCTGCCAAACGCGTTATGGATGCATACGGCGAGCGTTTGCTTGCCGGGGATTTTGTGGTAGGCGAAGTTTTTGGTAACCTATACATAAAAGAGGCTGTCGATGTCGACCGGCAGATGATATACCTTAATCTTGTTCCCGACCTTGCACGTTTTAACTCGCGTAAGAGTGATTATTTGTCGGAGTTTTTCTACGAGGTACACTATGTGAAAGATGCGGTCCCCGACATACGTCGCGTAGCTCACCTCACCACCTTTAGGCACGGTAGCGGTGAGATTGACCGCGTGCTCTACTATATGACTCCCGACCTGCATCGCGAAAAACTTTTCAAGGCGCAATATCTGTCGCCCATCTACCCCTCTAATTATAAATATTATAAGTATGAGCTCGACACGGCTTTTGTGGGTGCCGTTGGTGAGTGTAAGGTGCTTTTTAAAGAGCGTTACGACAATATCTCTCTCTTTACAAAAGGTTGGGTGGTGTTTGATAGTGCCTGCTCCGTGCGCTCCTTTTATGTGGAGGGGTGGGACGAGCAAAGCAACTTTAAAGTGGAGTTTACGATGGGTGGCTACGGCGTGGAACGTAATGTGGTTAAAGAGGTCGCGCTCGATATAGACTATAATTTTGCCTTCAACAAGCTGGATATAAAAGCCGAAGCTGTTTATGACTACAAAGTCCTTTCGAACGAGCTAAAGGGGTATAGCGAGAAAGAGCGTTACGACCTCACCGGCTCTTTGAACACATCTTGGAACTCATACTATCGTGGGCGCGATTATGAATATGCCACTCTCTATCGTAAGAAAGAACTTTCGCACGCCGACTCTCTCCTTTACATAAAAGGTGGGGTGATAAAGAGTGATTCCCTTGTTGCTCCCGTTGAGAATAGGGAGGAAAAGGAAAAGCATCGTTGGAAGGAAGACAAGGTGCTTCGTTGGCTTTGGGAAGCGGGCGACAGAATGGTGAGTAGCCACTATTTAAATTGGGGTGATAGCGACCTCAAGGTATATCCTCTTATCAACCCTTCGTATTTGCGTTACAGCACAAGTAAAGGTGTTACCTACAGGCTTGCGATGAACCTTAAAAGCCGCCTTGGACGTGAACGCAAGAATACTTTTTTTGTGAAGCCAATGGTGGGCTATAGTTTTAAACGCAAGGAGGTCTACTGGGGTGTGCACGGGAATTACACCTTTGATGTGCGCAACCGTGGTATGCTCTTGTTTGGTGTGCAGCGCGACAACAGTATCTATCGCGAATATACTACAACAAAAGAAGTTGTAACAAATGAAGGGGTAGTTGCAACAACAGTTAAGGGGTATGATGTCTTTCGCGACACGCGTGTAAATATGAGTGTGCAGCGTGAGCTTTTTAATGGTTTCGATGTGCGTCTTGGTGCAAACTTTTATTATCGCACCCTGCGCGGAAACTCTTTTGGTGAGGGTGTTTCTCCTGAATTGCGCAACGAAAAATACAAAAACTTTGCTCCCAATCTGATGCTTGTGTGGCACCCTGGTATGTATCACTACTATGATGGTGATGTGAAGGTGAACATCGGCTCGCGTATGCCGCGTTTTTCTTTCAATGTAGAGCAGGGTGTGCGAGGTTTGTTTGCGTCGAAAGATGTCTACACCCGTGCCGAGGTTGATATGCAGTATAAAAGACGCCTCACGGGTGCCTCTACGCTCTACACGCGTTTGGGCTTGGGTGGTTACCTCTATGACAAGGACTCTTATTTTGTCTCCTATACTTTTTTGCACGATAATATACTCCCACTCGACAAGGACGACGAGCTGGGAGGAGTTTTTCATCTTCTCGACTCTAGGTGGTACAACTCGGCCAACCGCTACTTTAGGGCAAACGCAGCCTACGAGTCTCCCTTCTTGTTGTTGCAAAAGGTTTTACCTCGTGTGAATATCTTTAAAAATGAGATGCTCTTCTTTAATCTTCTTTTTATATCGGACCTCTGCCCTTACACCGAGGTGGGCTATGGCGTGGAAACCCCCTACCTTAATGTGGGTGTCTTTGTTGGTCACGAGAATTTCTCGTTTCACAAATTTGGTTTTAAAGTCACAATTTCGCTCTTCGAAAACTGATTGTTTTAAAAGTTTTTACAACTTTTTATAAAAAAGTCTTCACTTTTTTGTTATTCAATTTTATAATCATTATATTTGGGAAGTGATAAGTAAAATTGTTTAATAAATAATTTATACGAGATGAGTTATTTGCGATTCGAAAAAACGCTGATGACGAACTTGGAAGAGTCGTTGCAAAAGGAGATTCTGAGGACCAACCGTTCGGGTGCTTATCATTGCTCGACAATTGTCGACTGTAATACCCGTAAATATCACGGTTTGTTGGTAGTGCCCATCCCACAGCTCGATGATGAAAACCACGTTCTGCTTTCGTCGCTCGACGAGACTGTGGTGCTTCACGGTGCTGAATTTAACTTGGGTTTGCACAAGTATAATGCCGACAACTTCAGTCCCCGCGGTAACAAGTATATCCGAGAGTTTGCCTGGGAGCGTGTCCCCACCACCATTTATAACGTGGGTGGCGTGTGGCTTAAAAAAGAGAAAGCCTTTGTGCACCATGAGAACAGAATTTTGATTCGTTACACCCTGTTGAAGGCAACTACGCCGGTAACCTTGCGCTTGCGCCCCTTCTTGGCGTTCCGCAGTGTTCGTGAATATACTCACGAAAACAGTATTGCCGACCGTAGCTACAAAGAGGTTGAAAATGGTGTCAGCATGCGTATGTATGCCGACTACCCCGACCTCTACATGCAGCTCAACAAAAAGAACGAATTTGTTTATCAACCCGACTGGTACCGCGGTATAGAGTATGTGAAAGAACTCGAACGTGGTTACGACTTTAACGAAGACCTCTTCGTACCCGGTTACTTCGAAGTTAAGATGAAGGCCGGTGAGAGTATCGTCTTCTCTGGTGGTGTGTCGCCTATGACAACCCGCACCATGAAGGCTGCCTTCGAGCACGAGGAGGAGATACGTGACCCCCGCGACAACTTTATGCACTGTATGCAGTGTGCGGGTAACCAGTTTTTCAATGTACAGGGTGAGCACACCTACATCCTCGCCGGTTATCCTTGGTTCAAGTGCCGTGCTCGCGACCTCTTTGTGTCGTTGCCCGGTCTTGCTCTTGCTCAGGGTCACTACGACGAGTTTGAGCGCGTAATGAAAACTGCAAGCATTGCTATCGATGACTTTATGAACGAGCGCCCCACCAGTGTTAAAATTTATGAGATGGAGCACCCCGACGTGCTTTTGTGGGCTGTGTGGACTTTGCAACAATATGCAAAAGAGTGCAGCATGGAGGCTTGCCGCGACAAGTACGGTGCGCTGCTTATGAAGATTTACGACTTTATACGCAACAACCGCCACAACAACTTGCGCGTGGCACAGAACGGCTTGCTCTCGACCAACGGTCGCGACACCGCTGCAACTTGGATGAACTCTACAGTTAACGGTCGTCCCGTTGTACCTCGCACCGGTTATGTTGTAGAGATAAACGCCTTGTGGTACAACGCGCTTGTCTTCATACAGCAGATGGCCGAGCTTATGCGTGAGCAGCAGGTGCTCGACTCACTTGTTCGTCTCATACCCCTTGCAGGCAAGGCATTTGTAGAGGTGTTCCTCAACGAGCACGGTTATCTCTACGACTATGTAGACGGCGATTATGTCGACTGGAGTGTGCGCCCCAACATGATATTTGCTGTGGCACTCGACAACTCACCGCTCGACTCTAAACAGAAGAAAAAAGTCCTCGACATAGTAACACGAGAGTTGCTTACACCGCGCGGTTTGCGCTCACTCTCTCCCAAGAGTGTGGGTTACAACCCCAACTATGTTGGCCCGCAGATACAGCGCGACTATGCCTACCATCAAGGTACAGCATGGCCCTGGTTGGGCGGCTTCTACTACGAGGCGTACCTTAAGATATACAAGATGAGCGGTATCTCTTTCGTGGAGCGCCAGATGATTGGTTTCGAAGACGAAATTGTGCAGCACTGCGTGGGCTCAATACCCGAGGTGTTCGATGGCAACCCGCCCTTCAAGGGCCGCGGAGCCGTGGCGTTTGCAATGAACGTTGCGCAAATTCTTCGCACAAGCCAGTTGCTCAAACAATATGAATCTAAATTGGAGGGATAAGCGATATGAAAGTATTAATGTTTGGTTGGGAGTTTCCTCCTCACATTTCGGGAGGACTCGGTACGGCAAGCTACGGACTCACTAAGGGCTTTGTTCAGCAAGGCGACGTAGAGATTAAGTTCTGCATCCCCAAACCCTTTGGCGACGAGGATAACAGTTTCTTGAGAATCGTAGGTATGAACTCCGTACCTATTGTATGGAAGAATGTCGACCACAACTATGTAAACTCACGCATAGGTGCGGTGATGACGCCCGATGAGTATTATCGCTATCGCGACCACATTTATGGCGACTTTAGCTATATGCACACCAACGACCTTGGTTGTATGGAGTTTGCAGGCGGTTATCCCGAGAACTTGCACGACGAGATAAATAACTACTCTATAATTGCAGGTGTTGTGGCTCGTACCGAAGAGTTCGATATAATTCACTCGCACGATTGGCTCACCTATCCTGCCGGCATACACGCAAAACAGGTGTCGGGCAAGAAGTTGGTGATACACGTTCACGCAACCGACTTCGACCGCAGCCGTGGTAATGTAAACCCCACAGTTTATGCGATAGAGAAGAACGGTATGGACAATGCCGACCACATTTTGTGTGTGAGCGAGCTCACTCGTCAGACTGTAATTCACAAATATCACCAGCACCCCGACAAAGTGTCTACACTGCACAACGCTGTAACTCCCTTGTCGCAGGATGTTCTTGATATTGTGCCGCAGAAGATACCCAACGAGAAGGTTGTAACCTTCCTAGGTCGTATAACCATGCAGAAGGGCCCCGAGTACTTTGTGGAGGCTGCTGCTATGGTACTCAAACGCACAAAAAACATACGTTTCTGTATGGCCGGTAGCGGCGATATGATGAACGATATGATACGCCTTGTAGCGCAGCGCGGAATATCGGATAGGTTCCACTTCCCGGGCTTTATGCGTGGTCGCCAGGTGTATGAGTGCCTCAAGGCAAGTGATGTGTACATAATGCCTTCGGTGAGTGAGCCGTTTGGTATTTCGCCTCTCGAGGCTATGCAGTGCGACGTGCCTACAATTATCTCGAAGCAGTCGGGTTGTGCCGAAATTCTTGACAAGTGTATAAAGACCGACTATTGGGATATTCACGCTATGGCCGATGCTATCTACTCAATTTGCAACAACGACTCGTTGTATGAGTATTTGAAAGTAGAGGGCCGCAACGAGGTGAATCAAATCACTTGGGAGAACGTAGCCCTTAAACTGCGTAAGGTATATGAGAAAGTAATGGGTTGGTAAAATTAAAAAACACGAATAATATGAAAACAATTTGTTTCTATTTCGAGATTCATCAAATCAGACAGTTGAAACGCTATCGTTTCTTCGACATAGGCACAGATCACTACTACTATGACGATTATGCAAACGAGAGCGCAATCACCGAAATTGCCGAAAAATCATACATCCCCGCTTTGACAACAATGTTGGAGATGATAAAGGAGAACAACGGCGCTTTCAAAGTAGCTTTCTCGGTATCGGGTGTTGGTATTGAGATGCTCGAGCTTTATGCTCCCCAAGTAATTGAGCTCCTTCACGAGATTAACAAAACAGGTTGCTGCGAGTTCCTCTGCGAGCCCTATTCACACGGCCTTTCATCGTTGGCTTCGCGTGAGGTGTTTATGGAGGAGGTACAGCGCCAGAGCAACAAAATTAAAGAGTTGTTTGGCAAGAAACCCAAAGTGCTCCGTAACTCAGGTCTCATCTATTCTGACGAGATTGGTGAGATGGCAGCTTCTATGGGCTTCAAGGGTATGCTCTCCGAGGGTGCAAAACACATCCTTGCTTGGAGAAGCCCCCACTTTGTTTACAATTGTGCAACTGCTCCCAACCTTAAGTTGTTGCTCCGCGACTATAAACTATCGGACGATATCTCTTTGCGTTTTTCAAACCCCAAGTGGAGTGAGTATCCTCTCTTTGCCGAGACTTATGTTGACTGGATAGCATCGTTGCCCGAGGAGGAGAAGGTGATAAACATCTTTATGAATCTCCACGCTCTTGGTGTTTCGCAACCCCTCTCTTCGCACATTTTGGATTTCCTTAAGGCTATCCCCGCTTGTGCAAAAGATCGCGGTATAGGTTTTGCTACACCTTCGGAGATTATCGACAAGCAGAAGTCTGTAGGCCCTCTCGAAGTTTCTTACCCCCTCTCTTGGATGGACGAGGAGCGCGACGCAAGCTCTTGGTTGGGTAACACTTTGCAGCGCGAGGCTTTCGACAAACTTTACAGCCTTGCCGAGCGCATCTCTTTGTCGGACGACAAGAAGTTGAAACAAGACTTTGACTACCTGCAAGCTGCCGAGAATCTTCGCTTTATGACAACAAAGCAGAACGGTATTATAACAGAGCGTTGCATCTACGAGTCGCCCTACGATGCCTTTACAAACTATATGAACATCCTTGGCGACTTTATGGCTCGCGTGCGTGCTCAGTACCCCGAGGATATTGACAACGAGGAGCTTGGTGCTTTGCAGCAGATGATAGACAACCAGGAGGTTGAGATTATTCAGCTCCAGGCCGAGGTTGAGAGCCTCAAAGGCAAGCTCGCAACAAAGGCTAAGAAGGCTGCTAAAACAACCGAGGAGAAAGCCGAGAAAGAGGCTAAACCCAAGGCTGCAAAAGCAGCAAAGAAAGAGAAGTAAATACATCTTTTCTGCATAAATTAAGCGGGGCGTGAAAACGCCCCGCTTAATTTGTTTTATAGGGTGCTGTGTGCTTTTGTGGTAGATGTTAACTACCGATAGGGTGTGCTAAAACGCAACAAGGTCCAAAGTAAACTTTGGGCCTTGTTCTCGTGTGTATATAAGTTTTTTTATTTGAACTTGCTCGATACAACAACTACGCGTATGTCGTTGTTGTCGCCACCGCTTAATCTCACGTGGCTCATCTTTGTATAGTGGCTTACCTTTATCAAGTTGCCATAAGAGTCTGTTGCTATGTCAATGGGTATGAGTACTACCTTCTCCCAGTCGGCATCGGCAGTGCCGGCCTCATACTCGCTGTAGCAATGTTTTATAAGCTCCGATATGTTGTTGAATGTGTAGCGCTTGGTATTGGTGGTTAGGGTGGTGTAGAACGATGTTTTGTAGTCGCACACCTTGTTCTTGAGGAAGAAATCTTCCATATCTTTCTTGCGCACCATAAGCAGGTTTTCGGCAGGTGCAAAGTCTTTGTTGTTGCTTGTTTTGTAGCAACCAAACTCTACCTTCACCGAGTTTATGGTATCGCCAGCGTACTTTGTCATAATCTCGTCTATGGGCAACTCAACCTCTGTGAATATGCCTGCTGGGGTTTTTAGGTAGGTGCACGATGTGTTATCGACGAGCTCGGTTAGGTCTCCGTTATCGAAGGAGTTGAGCTGCATAACCTCTTTACCCGAGTAGAAGGGCGACACAAGTGTCTCCACAGAGTCTTTCTCGCCAGTGCTGCTCTCTATGTAATGGCTGAAGGCCACCTCGAGGCGTGCACGGTAGGTGCTCAAGAGTGTGCCGTCGCCTTGTGTGCACTTTACATATATGCCCTTGAATACGTTCTCGATGAACACCTCGGAGTTTGCAAACAGGGTTGGATCGCTGTCGTATAGGTCTATAAATCTGTTACCTATCTCGTTGGGGAGTATAATTTCCACGTTTTTGGCATACTCTTCGTCCTCCAAGCTGTCGGGCTGTGCGTAGTCTTTTGCGCTGTATGTTCTTGTGGCTATGGGTGCTTTGCTTGTGTCGTAGTACTCGGCAATATCAAAGTCGGTGTAGTAATCCTCGCCCTCCTCAATAGTTTTGTCGAGCTCGTAAACCTCGCACTGCATAGCGTTGTTTTCGTCGCCTACAAAGTCGTCGTAATATATGCGAAGCTTTGTATATGCAGCTACGCCGTCTATAATTTCCTCTTTTTTTGGGAAAATCTGCCCCACACCGCTTGCAAACTGTGTTGCAAAGCCTGCGGTGAATGTGGTGTTTGTCTCGGGCTCGGTGTAGCGGCCCAAATAGAGCCTACCCGAGTTGTTGAGCACTGAGTTGTTTATGTTTATGGACTTGCTTTTTGCGTAGAAAGTGTCCTTTTGGGCCTCTATAATATCCTTGTCGGGTACTATGCTGCTGCCTATCTCTTCGGTGTTGTTGTCGCAACACGTGAAAGAGAGTATGGTTATGGTTGCAAGGAGAAAAAATGATATGTATTTTTTCATACTCGGTGCTCTCAAACAATTGTTTCGTAGAAGTTGTTGCAGGCCTCGTTGTGTTCTTCGTCGGTTGTTTTGGGGAGTACGGGCTTTCCAAGAGATTTTGCATACTCAACAAGAGTGGGCGAAACGTTGTCGCCACACACAACTATACCATCGCTGTATCTTATGGCGAGTTTTGCGAGTTCCTCGTAAGATGTAGGCGATGCGGTGCCGTCGAGCAGGTCGATGGTCATATTCTTGTGAAGGGTCTTTTGCAAAAAGTTTTCGGGGAAGTTGCCGTTGAAGTTGTCGTCGTAGAGTGAGATGACAATCTTCGAGTCGCGGAAAGAGGGCTCCTCCTTGTATGCACTTTTTACATAAAGGGGCACCAAGGCCGATATCCAGCCGTGGCAGTGTATGATGTCGGGGCACCAGTTGGATTTTTTTACCGTCTCAAGAACGCCGCGTGCAAAGAAGATGGCACGCTCGTCGTTGTCGCTATACTCGTTGCCTTGTGCATCGGCTGTGAGCATGCGGTTGTGGAAGTAATCTTCGTTGTCTATAAAATAGACCTGCATGCGAGCTGCTTGCAACGAAGCAACCTTTATTATAAGCGGGTGGTCGGTCTCGTCTATTATAA
Organism: Bacteroidaceae bacterium; assembly: GCA_045612305.1. Lineage (GTDB taxonomy): Bacteria > Bacteroidota > Bacteroidia > Bacteroidales > Bacteroidaceae > HGM04593. Next base: position 18,851 of record JAZKYU010000049.1, on the reverse strand, counting down.
GGTTCATACCCGAGAGGCGTATAACCTCGTGCAGCTGGTTGCGACGCACGTTTATGGTGCCCCATTTGGGTGTGAATACTCTAATCTCTCTACCGCTGTCTTGTGTGGCTTGCGGCAGATAGCGTCCTATGTTTGCTATAGTAGATTCGGGAACGTAGGGTGTAATTTCTTGAGTGATAAATAATACTTTGTTTGCTTTCATCTTCTTTTCTCTTTCTCTCCGGGGTACTATCCGGCTTTTGCAAAGTTACGAAAAAAGCCGCATTATAGCAAATTTATCCTCTTTTTTAAGGCTTTTTAAAACTAAAAAGGGGTTGATATACAGTAAATAATCTCCTTTTGGCAGTTTTTAACACCTCTTGCGTGTGCGTACCTCTAATATATACGGGGCACATTTTTTTCTTCTATTTATTTCTCTATGTGGTAATTTGTTTGTTACTTTGCAACGAATTTTACGACACGCTGCAAACTTTGTAGCGCAAACTGCTATTGTAAATAATTGACTGAATGAAAATAATTCACACTATAAATGAGATGCGTGCCGAGCTCGACAAGTGTCGTGCCGAGGGCAAGAGCATAGGTCTTGTGCCCACTATGGGCGCTCTCCACAGCGGTCACGCATCGCTTGTTGAGCGTGCTGTGGCCGAGAACGATATTGTTGTAGTGAGTGTTTTTGTAAATCCCACACAGTTTAATGACAAGAACGACCTGAAAAACTACCCTCGTACGCTTGATGCCGATTGCGCTCTGCTTCTCGAGGTTGGTGCTTCAATAGTTTTTGCACCCTCGGTAGAGGAGATGTATCCCACCCCCGACACAAGAGAGTTCTCTTTTGCGCCCCTCGACACTGTTATGGAGGGTGCTTGTCGCCCCGGGCACTTTAACGGCGTTGCACAAATTGTGAGCAAGCTTTTTTATGCTGTAGAGCCCGACAAAGCATACTTTGGAGAAAAAGATTTTCAACAGTTGGCTATAATTAGAGAGATGGTGCGCCGCTTGGAGCTTAAACTCGAAATTGTGGGTTGCCCCATAGTGCGCGAGCCCGACGGTCTTGCTATGAGCAGCCGCAACACCCTTCTCTCGCCTCAAGAGCGCAAACGCGCCCTCACAATATCGAGCGCTCTTTTTGCAAGTCTCGACTTTGCAAAGAGCAATAGCCTTGCAGCAACAAAAGCCCTTGTCGAGGGTATTATTATGGGTACCGAGGGGCTCGAACTCGAATATTTTCAAATAGTCGACGGTAACACTCTGCAACCCATAAATGAGTGGAGCGACAGCGACTACGCGGTGGGCTGCATAGCTCTCTTCTGCGGTAAAATACGTTTAATCGATAATATAAAATATTAAGGAGGTAGTTTATGTTCCTGCAAATGATAAAATCAAAGATACATTGTGCCACGGTAACAGAGGCCAACCTCAACTATATGGGTAGCATAACCATCGACGAGAATTTGATGGAGGCTGCGGGTATGCTCGAGGGCGAGATGGTGCACGTTGTGAACAACAACAACGGTGAGCGCATCGTTACCTATATCATAAAAGGAGAGCGTGGCTCGGGCGTTATATGCTTGAACGGTGCTGCAGCGCATAAGTTCAGCCCGGGCGATGTGGTTATAATTATGGCCTACGCTATTATGACACCCGAGGAGGCTGCGGCAAACAAGCCCAAGGTTATATTCCCTCGCAGGGGTACAAATCTTCTCGATTGATAATATTTTTTATTTTTTATAAAACAATAGAGGCACGGTTTTTCCGTGCCTCTATTTGTGTATTTTGTAGTCTGCTTTTTACTTGCAGAAGTTTGTAACCTTCAGGTTGCTTATGCAGCTATTGAAGTTTCCGGCCTTCTTCAAGGGGAAGACGAGAGTGCGCACATAGTACATCTTATCTTTGCCCTCGTTGTGGTATATGGTCTGCTTGTTTAGTGTCTCTACAAGCTTGCCGTTTACAAAGAGTTTTGTTTCTTGCTGGTTGCCGCTTATGGTAACAGTAGCCTTCTCGCCGGGGAAGAAGCTGTAGCTGAAAGTGTTCAGGTAGCCGTCGCGAGAGAAGCCAAGCTGCCCCGATACGGGGTCGGCAAGGTAGAATTCTGCGTCACGTGAGGCGAAGAGCACTGTGCCACGCTCCTCTTTTTTAGCCTCAATATCGAAGGTTACCGAGTATTCAAAACCTATCTCCTCAATCTCGTTCTCGCTGCCAGGTGCAACGTTTGCAACCTCGAGCACGGTGCGCTTCTCACCGCTGAAGCGGCCTGCGATGTTGAGCGCAGGTGCATCGCTCAAGGCGGTGCGTGCCTTGTCAAAATCGGCATAGGGCATTTGAGGCTTTGCACCTGTCCACATCTTCACAGCAAGAGTCTGCATAGCGGGGTACACGCGGTAGTGAATATCTTTTGTGCTTATACCGTTGCCGGCGTGGTCGTTCCACACTGCAAACATACCGCCTGTAATTTGCGGGTGTTTCTCCTGGAACTTTTCGCCACCTATCTGTGCAGGTGTCCACGCCTCGTAGAGATGCTTGCAGTTTAGGTAGTCGTAGTAGTAACCTGCTGCGGGCACTATGTAGAGCCAGCCGTCGGGTATGCTCACACAGTCGTAACCCAGGTTTATCATATCTACGGGGTTTGCGTAGCCGTTGTACCACACGTGCATAATAACGTTGTCCACTTTTACGGGGGTGTTGCCCTTTGCGTGTGTTAGCGCGCCCCACACACAAGCCTGCTTGCCGTAGCTCTCGACAAGGCGTATGCAGTGGTCGGTAAAGTAGCGGAACTTCTCAACAACAGCTGTGTCGCGGTTGGAGTACTCGTCGGTGCCCACGTGCACGCGTTTGCCACGGAACACAGGGTCGTCGCCCTTGAGGTACTCGTCGTAGAGTGAATCGATAAAGGTGTATGTCTCCTCTTTAAATAGGTCGAGGTGGTCGGCGCCATACTCTTTGCTGCCTATCTCGGGGCGGTACTTTGTGAAGGCGAGAGCGTGTGCGGGTGCGTCTATCTCGGGGATAATTTCAACGTGTAGCTCCTCGGCGAGTTTCTGCAGGTCGATAAACTCTTGCTTGGTGTAGTGCCCGTCGCGTGCTGTGAGGCCGGGGAAATATTCGCTCTCGAGGCGGAACGAGCCGGGGGTCTTGTCCCAGTTGTGCTCGAAATATTGCTTGAAGGCGTTGTCGTTAAGGTGAATTTGGAAAGTGTTCATCTTGTAGTACGACATAAACTGCACATATTCGCGCAAGAACTCTATGGGTATGTATTTGCGGCCGCAGTCGAGCATAAAACCACGCATAGCGTAGTCGGGGTAGTCGGTGATGGCGCCTTTGGGCAGGGTTGTGCCGTTATTCTGCTCTAAAATTTGCAACAGGGTGCGTGTGCCCCAGAAAACTCCTTGTGCTGTGGGTGAGGTTATCGCAACGCTGTTGCCGATGGTTACCTGGTAGCCCTCGTTGCCAAGTTTCTTGTTCTTTTTTATTGCAAGGCTTATGTCGCCCTTGCCGGCTTTGCCGGCTGTAGCTTGCACCTCGTAACCGAACATCGCTTTTATGTCGGCAGCAAACTGCAGGGCAACTTTTTCCATCTGTGCGTCACCTTTTTTATAGACAATCTTGGTGTTTGCGTCTATGGTAAGCGTGCCCACCCCGCCGGCCCACTCTCGTAGTTCGGGTATAACAAAGGGTTTTTCGTTCTTATCGCTGTTCGCAGCAAAGAGGCTTGTCGATAGTGCAAGGCTTATAGCTGCAAGCAGTAGTGTGAAACTTTTTTTCATATTGTTTGGTTTTATGCTTTTTGTTTGTTGCTTTTTTGCTCGCAAGCCTCCTCTCTTAATAGCAAGAGGGGGAGCCTGCAAATATGCGATAGTGTGTTATTCAAGTACCACGAGAGCTGCGCCGTCGGCCACAGTGTCGCCTTTGCTCACAGCTATAGAGATAACTTTACCGTCGCGGTCGGCGTTGATGTTGTTTTCCATCTTCATAGCTTCGAGCACAACTACTGTGTCGCCCTTCTTCACTGTGTCGCCCACGCTCACCTTAACATCGATGATAACACCGGGGAGGGGTGTCTTTATAGCGTTGCCGCTTACAGGGGCTGCAGCGGGAGCTGCCGCGGGTGCGGGAGCCGCTGCGGGTTTTGCGGCTGCGGCGGGCTTAACTTTTACCACGGGTTTCTCCTCTTTGGCTTTTTCCCACTCTACGTTGTATGCTTCGCCGTTAACTGTAACCTTGGCTGCTGTGTCGCCGGCTTCTTCTACTGCAACGGTGTACTCGGTACCGTTTATTTTGTATTTATACTCTTTCATAATCTTTTTTTATCTGTTAAGGTTGTTCCAATTTTTGTTTATGTATGTGATGGTGAGCACGCCGCTCTCCTCGTCGTGTACGTTGGTCCCGAGGTAGTCGTTCAGTGCCATCGTTATTGCGGCTACCGTAGCGCCGTCTATCTTCTCTTCTTTCATAATAGTATTTATTATAAAGGTATGTTACCGTGTTTCTTTTTAGGAAGCTCCTGACGCTTGCCTTGCAACTGCGCGAGGGCGCGTATAACGCGGAAGCGGGTATTGCGGGGCTCTATAACGTCGTCTATGTAACCATATTTTGCTGCCTGATAGGGGTTGGCAAAAAGGCGGTTGTATTCGGCCTCTTTCTCGGCGATAAAGGCCTTGGGGTCCTCGGCCTCCTTAGCCTCTTTGGCATAAAGCACCTCGGCTGCGCCTGCTGCACCCATAACTGCAATCTCGGCGCTAGGCCAAGCGTAGTTGAGGTCGGCGCGTAGCTGCTTGCAGGCCATAACTATGTGCGAGCCGCCGTAAGACTTGCGCAGTGTAACTGTAACCTTGGGCACGGTGGCTTCGCCGTAGGCATAGAGGAGCTTTGCACCGTGCATAATAACGGCGTTGTACTCCTGTGCTGTTCCGGGGAGGAAGCCGGGCACGTCGACGAGGGTAACAATGGGTATGTTAAATGCGTCGCAGAAACGTACGAAGCGTGCGCCCTTGCGCGAAGAGTTGCAGTCGAGCACGCCGGCATATTTGCAAGGCTGGTTGGCCACGATACCAACCGACTTGCCGTTCATGCGGGCAAAGCCCACGATGATGTTCTGTGCATAGTCGCGGTGTATCTCTAGGAACTCTCCGTTGTCCACTATCTCGCCTATAACGCGGTACATGTCATAGGCTTGGTTGGGGTTGTCGGGGATAATCTCGTTGAGTATGTCGCTTTTGCGGTCTATGGGGTCGGTGCAAGGTATGTCGGGCACGCTCTCCATATTGTTCTGCGGTATGTAGCTCAAAAGTTTGCGTATAAGGGCAAGGCCTTCTTCCTCGCTCTGTGCGGTAAAGTGCGTAACACCCGACTTGCTTGCGTGCACGCTTGCGCCACCAAGTTCCTCTTGTGTAACCACCTCTCCAAGCACGGTTTTAACCACCTTGGGGCCGGTGTGGAACATATAGGATGTTCCCTCGGTCATTATGGTAAAGTCGGTGAGGGCGGGTGAGTAAACCGCACCACCTGCGCAAGGACCGAAGATTCCCGAAATTTGAGGTATCACGCCCGACGCCATAATATTGCGTTGGAAAATTTCGGCGTATCCAGCAAGAGCGTTTATACCCTCCTGTATGCGTGCGCCACCGCTGTCGTTTATGCCTATAACGGGCGCGCCCATCTTCATAGCCATGTCCATAACTTTGCATATCTTTTGTGCCATAGTCTCCGAAAGAGAGCCACCTGTTACGGTGAAGTCTTGGGCAAAAACATATACAAGGCGTCCCTCTATAGTTCCGCTACCCACAACAACGCCGTCGCCGAGGAACTGTTTCTTCTCCTGGCCGAAGTTTGTGCAACGATGTGTCACAAACATATCCATCTCCTCGAAGCTACCCTTGTCGAGCAACATATCTATGCGCTCGCGTGCAGTGTATTTCCCTCTCTCGTGTTGTTTTTCTATAGCTTTTTCTCCGCCGCCCAAGCGTGCTTTGGCTCGCAGAGCTACCAGCTCTTTGATTTTTTCAAATTGCTTGCTCATAGTATATTCTTGTGTTAGATGTTTGTTTTTTCAGGGTTTTCGCAAAGCTCGGTGAGCACGCCTTTTGTGCTTTTGGGGTGCAGAAAAGCTATCTGCAAGCCCTCGGCTCCGGCGCGTGGAGTTTTGTCTATGGTGCGCACCTCTTTCTGCTCACACTCGGCAAGTGCCTCGGCAACACCGTCCTCCACAGCATACGCTATGTGGTGTATGCCCTCGCCACGGTTTTCTATAAATTTTGCGATGGTGCTTTCGGGCGATGTGGCCTCCAAGAGCTCTATTTTTGTTTCGCCCACCTTTAAAAACGCAGTGCGCACTTTTTGGTCTTCAACGGTCTCTATGTTGTAACACTCAAACCCGAGCACCTGCTCGTAGTAGGGCAACGCCTCTTCTATGCTTTTTACAGCTATGCCCAAGTGTTCTATCTTCGATATTTTCATAATTCTCCTTCGTTTAAGTTGAACGTTTTAGGTAGTTTAAAGCACAAATATAAAGAATAAAAAATAAAAAACCTTCTTTTGGGGGTAAAAATTGTGGGTGCGCTTTATGTAAAATTTTTTTAATAAGCGGCTGGTGTTTGTTCATAAGGTGTCGTTTTTTGTCCTTTTTCTACGGGGCTTCTTTGCGATTGTGAAAGAAAAACCACGTTTTTATAGAAATATTTAGACTTTTATATATCTTTGCCGGCAGATAAAAACTGTAGTTGTGTGTTTCGGCACACAAACTCTAAATAGTAAAATTATGAAAAAGACATTAGTAGACCTTTTTGAGGAGTCGGTGCGTTTGTATCCCAACAACACCTTCCTCTTGGAGAAAACAAGTAAAGAGGGTTTTAAACCCACAACCTACACACAGGTGAAAGAACAAGTTTATCGCTTGGGCGCGGGCTATCAGGCTCTTGGCGTTAAGAAGGGCGATAATATGGCTCTTTTGAGTGAGGGTTGCAATATGTGGGTTATCGGCGAGCTTGCTATGTTCTATGCAGGTGCTGTTAACGTGCCCCTTTCTATAAAGCTCGAGGAGAGCAACGACCTTTTGTTCCGTCTCATCCACGGCGATGTTAAGTTTATTCTTGTTTCAAACCACCAGCTCAAGAAGGTGCGTGCAATAAAAGACAAACTTAAAGAGGTTAAGAAGGTTATAGTCTTTGGTGAGGTTAAAGGCGGCCTCGAGGAGGGTGAGATAGCTCTCGACGAGGTTTTGAAGATGGGCGACGAGTTTCTTGCTTCGCACACTATGGAGGAATTCCTTTCGGTGGGCCTTTCTTTGCAGAACGACGACTATGCAACCATCACATACACCAGCGGTACCACGGCCGACCCCAAGGGCGTTGTGCTCACTCACCGCAACTACACAGCCAACGTGGAGCAGTCGCTCACACTTATGGATATAGACGAAACTTGGCGCACTCTCATCATTCTTCCTCTCGACCACTGCTTTGCACACGTTGTGGGCTTCTACATAATGATGTCGCGTGGTGCAACAGCCGCAACCGTTCAGGTTGGTCGCACACCTTTGGAAACTTTGAAAAACATCCCCTCAAATATTAAAGAGGTGCGCCCCACATTCATCTTGTCGGTTCCTGCACTTGCAAAAACCTTTAAGAAGAATATCGAGGGTGCTATCCGTGCCAAGGGCGAGACAACCGTTAAGCTCTTTAACACAGGTATGAAGGTACGTCAGATCTATTTTGGAGACAGTAACCTCGACCCCAAAGGTTGGAGACATCTTCTAAAGCCTGTTGTGTGGTTCTTCGACAAACTCATCTTCTCAAAAATACGCGAGAACTTTGGTGGTGAGTTGCGCTTCTTTGTTGGTGGCGGTGCTTTGCTCGACAAGGAGTTGCAGAAGTTCTATGTGGGCGTGGGTATGCCAATGTTCCAGGGTTATGGTCTTTCCGAGGCAACTCCCGTAATCTCTTCTAACGGTCCCGATCTCTATCGCTTCGGCTCAAGCGGTAAGCTTGTAAAACCCATCGAAATTAAGATTTGCGACAGCGACGGCAAGGAGCTTCCCGTGGGCGAGATGGGTGAGATTGTTGTTAAAGGCGAGAACGTTATGGCCGGTTACTGGAAGAATCCCGAATCTACAGCCGACACCGTGCGCGACGGTTATCTCTACACCGGCGACCTCGGTTATATGTCGCCCGAGGGCTTGCTCTACGTTAAGGGCCGCTTCAAGAGTCTTCTTATCTCTAACGACGGTGAGAAGTACAGCCCCGAGGGCATCGAGGAGGCTTTTGTGAGCAAGTGTGCAAGCATCGACCAGGTTATGCTCTATAACAACCAGTCGCCCTGCACATCGGCGCTCATCGTTCCCAACAAGGACAACATCAAACGCGCTTTGGAGGCTAAGAAACTCGACCTCACAAGCGAGGATGGTCGCAAGGCAGCTCTCGATATCATAAAGGCCGACATTGATATGTTCAAGAAGGGTGGTGAGTTCGACGGTATGTTCCCCGGCGTGTGGTTGCCCAGCTGTTTTGCAGTGCTTGCCGAGCCCTTCAGCGAGCAGAATCAGATGATTAACAGTACTATGAAGATGGTGCGTCCCAAGATTGAGAAGGCCTATAAGGAGCGTATCGACTATATGTACACAGCCGAGGGTAAACAGCTCTACAATGAGCAAAACCTCAAAGCTTTTGAGTAATAATAAACTCAATTATAAACAGAACGCAGGGGGTGCCACGCATCCCCTGCGTTGTTTTTTGTTGCTAGGGGCAAATCTTAAAATATCAAAAAAAACGGCGTTTTTCTTAAACCTTTAGATTTTTTATAAATCAAAAGACCAGAAGAGCGTGTGAAAAGCACTATTTTCGCAAAGTGAAAAAACAGATAATAACTATTAAAACAGAAGATTATGAAAAAGATTCTTTTAATTGCAGCTGTATGTTTTTGCTGCGCCGCAACTTTTGCACAAGAGAAAAAAGAGAAATTTAACCCCGAGCAGATGATTGAGATGCGCGTGGGTATGATGCAACAGAAACTTATGCTCGACGACGCAACTGCAGCAAAGTTTGCGCCTATATACAAAGAGTACTTGCAGGCTCTGGGCGAGTGCTTCAAGCCCTGTGGTAAGTGTGAAAACCCCACCGACGCGCAAATAAAAGAGAATATAGGCAAACGCTTGGAAGCACAGCAGAAGGTGCTCGATATTAAGGAGAAATATTTTAAGAAACTCTCTTCTATCCTGTCGGGCCGTCAGTTGCAGCAGATTTTCTGCAACGAAGACAAACCCTTCGGCGGTAAGTGGGGCAAGAAAGGTGATTGCGGCAAACGCGACGGTAAAAAGTGGGGTAAAAAACCTTGTATGAAGGCTCCTGCCAACTGCCCTAAGATGTCCGGCAACTGCCCTAAAGCAAAAGATGCTTGCCCCAAGGTTGGTGCTTGCCCTCAGCAGAATAAATAATAAAGGTGTTGTAACCTGTTAATAAAACTCCCTCGCTCACAAGCGAGGGAGTTTATTATTGTCTCTTTTTGAATCTTTTAGCTGTATAGATTATAAGGGGTTGTTGGGCTCACCAACAAAGTCCAGGGAGATATGCAATAGTTTTGTTAATTTATTCCTTGATATTTATCTCCTCTTCAAAGCGCGATAAACTCTTTACTCAATCGCACGGCAAGAGTAACACTTTGATTGTATAATCTTGCTTTAAAATCCTCGGTGGCCCGTGAGATATTCTCTCAATATACTTATTCTTTTCTCCTTCTTTTCGTGAGACGAAAAGAAGTAAAAGGCGCAGCACGCGAGTAAGATTAGTCGTTCCCTCCTCTTGCTCGTGAATCGCCCGTAAGGGGCAATATAACTCGTTCGTCGGTCACTTGTCGCGTGTCTCTTTCTCACATTTACAGGGTGCTGCGCAACTCGTTCAGTTATCCGCGCTACGCACGTATAACTACACACTCACACAATGCTCGCACTTTTTCCTGTAAATGCTCGGATACACGCTGTAATCTTAACGGTGCTGCAGTTTTTTAATTACTCTTGCTATGGTTATTTTCAAAAGAAAACTGGCACCGTAAGTAACACAATTAAAGGCCGTTGCAGTTTAGGATATAAGCGAGGACATAGTGCGGTATGCCGTTATTTTACTCACAACGCAATACCGCACGCTCACGGAGCGCCTAAACTGCAACGAACAGCCTTTAATGACAAGCGAGGGACGAACGAGGGATGTTTCAATTCTTTGAAACAGCGTGAGCAGAGGCGCGAGCGACTGTTACGCCCCGTGTGCCGGGCGTTTTGTGCCCTTTTACGCGATAAAAGGGCTGTGAAGAATTTACATAGAAACAAAGAACGGTGGCTAGCAACACCGAGAATTTGAGTTAAAGGCTTTTTACTCCCCCTCCAAAAAATGCAGGTGAGCCGTAACCCTACAAAAAAAATAACGGGTGTTGTGCAAGTGCACAACACCCGTTATTCGTTATAGTGTTTTATTATTACTCTTCGTCGTCAGAAAAGTCGAGCAACGCTTTCTTGTTAGCCTGTATGCGCTCGTAATCCTCCTTAGAGCCTACGATTATGCGGCCAAACTCACGCTGACCTGTACCGGCGGGGATAAGGTGACCGCAGATAACGTTCTCCTTCATACCCAAGAGGTAATCGCTCTTCATGTTGATTGCAGCCTCGTTCAATACCTTTGTTGTCTCCTGGAACGATGCAGCCGACATAAAGCTTTGTGTCTGCAATGCGGCACGTGTGATACCCTGGAGTATCTGTGTCGATGTTGCGGGCTGTGCATCGCGTGAGATGATAGGCTTGAGGTCGCGACGTTTGAGAGTACTATTCTCATCACGCAACTTGCGAGCTGTGATAATCTGACCAGGTTTGAGATTCTCTGAATCGCCTGCGTCTACAACAACCTTCTTGCCCCAGATGCGGTCGTTCTCCTCTTGGAACTGGAGTTTGTCCACAATCTGCAACTCGAGGAAGCGAGTATCGCCCGGATCGTTTATCTGCACCTTGCGCATCATCTGACGAACGATAATCTCAAAGTGTTTATCGTTAATCATAACGCCCTGCAAGCGGTATACATCCTGTGCCTCGTTAACGATGTACTCTTGAACTGCGGTAGAGCCCATAATAGCCAAGATATCAGAAGGAGTTACAGCACCGTCAGAAAGGGGTGTACCGGCACGTACATAGTCGCCATCCTGAACAAGGATCTGTTTAGAGAGAGCAACAAGGTACTTCTTAACATCGCCCACCTTAGAGGTAACGATAATCTCGCGGTTACCACGCTTAACCTTACCCATAGTAACCTCACCGTCGATCTCCGATACAACTGCGGGGTTAGAGGGGTTACGAGCCTCGAAGAGCTCGGTTACACGGGGAAGACCACCGGTGATATCGCCTGCACCACCAAATACACGAGGTATCTTAACCATAGTGTCACCGGCCTTGAGAACTTGTTTGTCGTCTACAATTACGCGACCGCCCACGGGGAGGTTGTAGCTGTGGAGAACAACATCGTTCTCATCAACGATGCGGATGGTAGGTATCTTGGTTTTGTCTTTCGACTCTATAATCACAATCTCGTGCAAGCCTGTACTTTCGTCGGTCTCAACCTTGTAGGTTATACCGTCGATTACCGACTCAAACTCAACACGTCCTGCAAACTCTGTTACGATAACAGCGTTGAAGGGGTCCCAAGTTGCAATAAGCTTGTTGGGCTCTACAACATCGCCGTCGGCTGCATAGAGTTTTGAGCCATAAGGTATGTTGTGAGTAGAGAGAACGATGCCTGTGTTTATATCGATAAACTTAACCTCGCTCAAACGGCTTACAACAATCTTAATGGGTGAGCCATCGTTGTCAACAGCGTCAACAGTACGCAACTCCTCGAAGTTCAAACGCGATGCGTGTTTAGCCTTGATAGATGCCTCGTGAGCAATACCGCTTGCGACACCACCGGCGTGGAAGGTACGAAGTGTAAGCTGTGTACCAGGCTCACCAATAGACTGTGCTGCGATTACGCCGACAGCCTCACCTTTCTCAACCATACGGCCGGTTGCAAGGTTGCGTCCGTAACATTTTGCACAAACGCCGTGTTTCGACTCACAAGTGAGCACAGAACGAATCTCTACGCTCTCGATGGGTGAGTTTTCGATCTCCTCGGCAATAGCCTCGGTAATCATCTCGCCCGAAGCAACAATAATCTTGCCTGTTGTGGGGTCAACAACGTCGTGAACAGATACGCGGCCAAGGATACGATCGCTGAGCTTAGACTCAATCTTGTCACCCTTCTTGATAGCAGTGCAAACAAGACCACGCAATGTACCGCAATCCTCCTCGTTGATGATAACATCGTGAGAAACGTCAACAAGACGACGAGTGAGGTAACCGGCGTCGGCTGTTTTCAAAGCGGTATCGGCAAGACTCTTACGAGCACCGTGAGAAGAGATAAAGTACTCGAGCACCGAAAGACCCTCTTTAAAGTTCGAAAGAATGGGGTTCTCAATTGTCTGAGGACCTTCAGAGCCGGCCTTCTGGGGCTTGGTCATAAGACCACGCATACCCGAGAGCTGACGAATCTGATCTTTAGAACCACGGGCACCTGAGTCGAGCATCATATATACCGAGTTGAAGCCCTGGTCGTCGTTTGCGATAGTCTTCAACAATATATCAGAGAGCTCCTCGCTGACGTGTGTCCAAACGTCGATAACTTTGTTGTAACGCTCGCTGTCGGTGATAAGACCAAGGTTGTACTCTGCCAAAATCTCATCAACCTTCTCGTGACCCTTGCGAACAAGCTCTGCTTTGTCGTCGGGGATGATAACGTCGTCGAGGTTGAACGACAAACCACCCTTGAACGCCATATAGTAACCAAGATTCTTCAAACCATCGAGGAAGTCGGCCGAACGGGCTACACCCACACGCTTAATAACCTCGGTGATGATGTCACGGAGTGAACGTTTTGAAATTACAGTATTTATATAACCCATCTCGCGGGGCACCACCTGGTTAGCGATGATACGGCCCACAGATGTTTCACGCATAACTTGAACATACTCACCGTTCTCGTCACGGTCCTCAACAATTACGTTTACAGGAGCGTGTATAGCTACACGGCCTTGGTTGTAGGCGATGAGCGCCTCCTCAGGACCGTAGAACTTCATACCGCTACCCTTAGCACCGGGGCGCATTTTGGTAATGTAGTAGAGACCGAGAACCATATCCTGCGAAGGTACTGTGATAGGCGCACCGTTCGAGGGGTTGAGGATGTTATGAGACTGCAACATAAGCATCTGAGCCTCGAGTACAGCCTCGTTGCTCAAAGGCAAGTGAACAGCCATCTGGTCACCGTCGAAGTCGGCGTTGAACGCGGTACAAGCCAGCGGGTGAAGCTGAATTGCCTTGCCCTCGATCATCTTGGGCTGGAAGGCCTGTATACCCAAACGGTGAAGTGTCGGAGCACGGTTGAGGAGCACGGGGTGACCCTTCATTACATGCTCAAGGATATCCCAAATTTTGGGGTCGCGACGGTCAACAATCTTCTTGGCCGATTTAACGGTCTTAACGATACCGCGCTCGATGAGCTTACGTATGATGAATGGTTTGTAGAGCTCGGCTGCCATCAATTTGGGCAAACCGCACTCACCCATCTTAAGCTCGGGACCAACGACGATAACCGAACGTGCAGAATAGTCGACACGCTTACCGAGAAGGTTCTGACGGAAACGACCCTGCTTACCCTTCAAGCTGTCTGAAAGAGACTTCAAAGGACGGTTAGCATCACTCTTCAAGGCGCTTGCTTTGCGCGAGTTGTCGAAGAGTGAGTCTACAGCCTCTTGCAACATACGTTTCTCGTTGCGCAAGATAACCTCGGGAGCCTTAATCTCGATAAGTTTCTTAAGACGATTGTTACGTATGATAACACGACGATAAAGGTCGTTCAAATCCGATGTAGCGAAGCGACCGCCATCCAGGGGCACCAAGGGACGCAATGCGGGGGGAATTACGGGGATTACGGTCATAATCATCCACTCGGGACGGTTGTTACCGTTTGATGCTGCCATAGAAGAACGGAACGACTCAACGACCTGCAAACGTTTCAAAGCCTCGTTCTTGCGCTGCTGCGACATATCGGTGTTGGCGCGGTTACGCAAGTCGTATGAAAGAGAGTCGAGGTCGATGCGCGCCAAGAGGTCTTGGATAGCCTCGGCACCCATCTTTGCAATGAACTTGTTGGGGTCGCTGTCGTCGAGATACTCGTTACCCTCGGGTAGGTTGTCCATAATTGTTATGTACTCCTCCTCCGAAAGCAACTGATAGGTATCTACGCCACCAAGTATGTTATCCTTTCCGGGAACGTCTTGACGCTCCTCGTCGGCCTTGCGTGCCATAACACCGGGCTGGATAACAATATATTTCTCATAATAGATAACTGCATCAAGCATCTTTGTGGGAAGGCCCAACAGATAACCTATCTTGTTGGGGAGCGAGCGGAAGTACCAGATGTGAGCTACGGGCACAACCAACTGGATGTGTCCCATACGCTCGCGACGTACTTTCTTCTCGGTAACCATAACACCACAACGGTCGCAGACAATACCTTTATATCTTATGCGTTTGTATTTTCCGCAATGGCACTCATAGTCTTTTACGGGACCGAAAATGCGCTCGCAGAACAATCCGTCACGCTCGGGCTTATATGTACGGTAGTTGATTGTTTCGGGTTTCAACACCTCGCCACACGAGTTACCCAAAATCTCCTGCGGTGAAGCAAGACCGATGGTAATCTTCGTAAAATTTGTTTTTGTCTTTGATTCTTTTCTAAAAGCCATAGTTGTATATTGACAAACGTGATGGAACTATAATTATTCGAATGATATACTCAAGCCCAAACCGCGAAGCTCGTGGAGCAACACGTTGAGTGACTCGGGAAGCGAGGGCGTGGGCATAGCATCGCCTTTGACGATAGCCTCGTATGCCTTTGAACGACCTGCAACGTCGTCGGACTTGATTGTCAAAATCTCCTGCAAGATGTGCGCCGCACCGAAGGCCTCGAGCGCCCAAACCTCCATCTCTCCGAAACGCTGACCTCCGAACTGTGCTTTACCACCAAGAGGCTGCTGAGTGATGAGTGAGTAGGGACCGATTGAACGGGCGTGCATCTTATCCTCAACCATGTGACCGAGCTTAAGCATGTAGCTGACACCAACGGTTGCAGGGTGGTCGAACTGCTCACCGGTACCACCATCGTAGAGGTAGGTCTTACCATAACGGGGAAGGCCGGCTTTGTCGGTCCACTCGCAAAGATCTTCGAGTTTTGCACCGTCGAAGATGGGAGTTGCGAATTTAACACCGAGCTCTTTACCTGCACGGCCGAGCACGGTCTCGAATATCTGACCGATGTTCATACGCGAAGGCACACCCAGAGGGTTAAGAATAATATCAACAGGTGTTCCGTCGGCAAGGAAGGGCATATCTTCTTGGCGTACCACGCGAGAAACAATACCCTTGTTACCGTGGCGACCCGCCATCTTGTCACCAACACCAATCTTACGTTTCTTGGCAATATATACTTTTGCCATCTTCATTGTGCCCGAAGGCAACTCGTCACCGATGGTGAGAGCAAACTTCTCACGCTTAACCTCGGCATCGAGCTCTTTGTATTTGTGCAAGAAGTTGATTACAAGAGCACGAATAAGGTCGTTAGTGTGGGCATCGGCTGTCCACTTGCTCAACTGTACAGAATCGAAGTCCAAAGCCTCGAGCTCGCTCTTTACGAACTTAGCACCCTTAGCGATAACCTCGGTACCCATAAAGTCTTTAACGCCTTGCGATACGCGACCGTTGATAAGTACCAACAACTTGTCTACCAAAATCTCTTTGAGGGCAGCAACCTTCTGCATAAACTCGTCGTCGATCTTGGGCAATTTAGCCTTGTCGGCCAACTTCGCAGAACGGGTCTTTTCGGCCTTCTGGAAGAGGCGACGACCAATAACAACACCTTGCAAAGAGGGTGATGCCTTGAGCGATGCGTCTTTAACATCGCCAGCCTTGTCGCCGAAGATTGCTCGCAAAAGTTTCTCCTCGGGGGTGGGGTCAGACTCTCCCTTGGGAGTAATCTTACCTATAATAATGTCACCGGGGCTTACATAAGCACCAACACGGATGATACCGTTCTTGTCGAGGTCTTTTGTAGCGTCCTCGCTCACGTTGGGGATATCGTATGTAAACTCCTCCATACCACGCTTGGTCTCACGAACTTCGAGAGAGAGCTCGTCTACGTGAACAGATGTCAAGACATCCTCGCGTACTACGCGCTCGTTGAGCACGATAGCATCCTCGTAGTTGTAACCCTTCCAGGGCATGTAAGCAACAAGGAGGTTCTTACCCAAAGCAAGCTCACCTGCCTGTGTAGAGTAACCCTCGGTGAGGATGTCACCAGCCTTAACTTTCTGGCCTTTGTCACAGATAGGACGAAGGTCGCTAGTCATGTTCTGGTTGGTACGACGGAACTTGGGTATAATGTACTCCTTTGATGCGGGCTCGAAGCTTACAAACTCCTCCTCCTCGGTGCGGTCGTACTTGATAACGATGCGAGAAGCGTCAACAAACTCTACAACACCGTCGCCCTCGGCAACAATCTGTGTACGTGAGTCCTCAACAAGCTTTCTCTCGATACCTGTACCTACGATGGGAGCCTCGGTGGTGAGCAAGGGCACTGCCTGGCGCATCATGTTCGATCCCATCAATGCACGGTTGGCATCGTCGTGCTCCAAGAAGGGGATAAGAGAAGCTGCAATAGAGGCAATCTGCTGGGGAGAAACGTCCATAAGCTCTACTCTCTCGGGAGCAACTACAGGGTAGTCGGCATCCTGACGAGTTTTTACTCTCTTGAGAATGAAGTTACCGTTCTCGTCGAGAGGCGCGTTTCCTTGAGCAATAATCTTGCCCTCTTCCTCCTCGGCTGTGTAGTAAACAACGTTTTCGTTGTTTATGTCAACTTTGCAGTCGGCAGCCTTTCTATAAGGAGTTATAATAAAGCCAAGCTCGTTTATCTTAGCATATATACACAAAGACGAGATAAGACCGATGTTGGGACCCTCGGGTGTCTCAATGGGGCAGAGACGACCATAGTGTGTATAGTGAACGTCGCGCACCTCGAAACCTGCACGCTCGCGCGAAAGACCGCCGGGGCCAAGTGCCGAAAGACGACGTTTGTGTGTAATTTCGGCCAAGGGGTTGGTTTGGTCCATAAACTGCGAAAGCGCGTTGGTACCAAAGAATGTGTTTATAACGGCCGAAACGGTTTTTGCGTTGATAAGGTCGGTGGGTGTGAACACCTCGTTGTCGCGCACGTTCATTCTCTCGCGTATTGTACGAGCCATACGAGCAAGACCGATAGCAAACTGGTTTGACAACTGCTCGCCTACGGTGCGCACACGACGGTTACTCAAGTGGTCGATATCATCGACAACAGCCTTTGAGTTAACCAAACCTATCAAATATTTAATAATCTCAATAATGTCCTCTTTTGTAAGAACTCTAACCGACATATCGGTTGTGAGGCCCAACTTGCGGTTGATGCGGTAACGACCAACATCGCCAAGGTCGTAACGTTTCTCCGAGAAGAAGAGGTTGTTGATAACCTCACGAGCACTTGCATCGTCGGCAGGCTCTGCGTTACGCAACTGACGGAAGATGTAGTTTACAGCCTCACGCTCAGAGTTACTTGTATCTTTGTCGAGTGTGTTGAAGATGAGAGAATAGTCGAGTGCGTCAGAACCTGTGCTCTCCTTGTGGAGAAGGATGGTCTCAACGCCGCTATCCAAAATGCGCTCAGCAAGATCCTGATCGAGTATAGCCTCTCTCTCTACAACTACCTCGCTACGTTCAATAGAAACAACCTCACCTGTATCGGGATCAACAAAGTCCTCTTGCTTTGTCTTCACGACACGACCGGCCATCTTGCGGCCAAGTACCTTCTTAAGTGTGGTTTTTGAAACTTTAAGTTCCTCGGCAAGGTCGAATATCTCGAGAATATCCTTGTCCGACTCAAAGCCTATAGCACGCAACAAAGTTGTCACGGGCAACTTCTTCTTACGATCGATGTATGCATACATGATATTGTTTATATCTGTAGCAAACTCAATCCAAGAGCCCTTGAAGGGGATGATACGAGCCGAGTAAAGGGGTGTACCGTTAGCGTGTACACTCTGTCCGAAGAACACACCGGGTGAACGGTGCAACTGCGAAACCACAACACGCTCGGCTCCATTGATAATAAATGTACCTTGCTTGGTCATATAGGGGATGGGACCCAAGAAAACATCCTGGATCACAGTATCAAAATCCTCATGATCGGGGTCGGTACAGTAAAGCTTCAACTTTGCTTTAAGGGGAACACTATAGGTAAGACCACGCTCAAGACACTCAGCTATAGAGTAACGGGGCGGGTCGATATAATAGTCAAGGAACTCCAATACAAAGTTATTCCTCGTATCGGTGATGGGGAAGTTCTCTGCAAATACTTTGTAAAGACCATCGTTCACGCGTTTTTCGGGAGGAGTATCCAATTGGAGGAAATCCTCAAAAGATTTCAATTGTACTTCCAAAAAGTCCGGACAAGGCATCGGATCTTTTATAGAAGCAAAGTTAATTCTTTGATTATCAGTTTTTAGCGACATTGTGGCTGTATGTTTTATAAACTTACTTTTATTTTACGCACAAAAGGTTAAGAACCCATTTTGGGGTTCTTAACCATTTATACCCTTGTGCAGGGTTTGGGTTTGCTTACTTAAGCTCGATCTCGGCACCAGACTCCTCGATAGTCTTCTTCAAAGACTCAGCCTCTGCCTTAGCCATACCCTCTTTCAATGTGCTGGGAGCA
>JAZKYU010000048.1:0-11056 GCA_045612305.1 Bacteroidaceae bacterium | reverse complement strand
TTCCGGAGCCCCAAAAACTTCAACTATGTTTTTCGTTAAAAAAGCGCCTTATGCGCAGAGCTCTTTGCTCCTTTCTGTCGGCACAGAAAGGAGATTAAATAAATTTATAAATAACTACCGCAGAACAACACCGAGATTTTGAGTTAAAGACTTTTTTACTCCCCCAACTTTTGCAGGTGAGCCGGTATTATGCCCTAAAAAACGGCAACTTTGGAACTTGTACTATTTATAACAAAGGAAAGAAATCTTCATAAAGTGCAGATTATGTAAAACTATGGCTATCCTTTTTTACTCAATCTTCTCCAAATACAAAAACTTATCCCCATTACTCCCTTTTTTGTGCGCTTTGAACTTCGCATCGTGGGGATATATGGTAAATTTTCTTTTTGGAGTTAAAAACAAGACACCTCCCGGGTGATAATCATACGGATACCAATACCAATCGGCATAATACACAATATTGCCGTCTTTAAAAAAGTATATTCTATAGCAATCGCTATATATCTCCTCGGGTTTTAATTTTTGCCACTCTTCATTAAAGACACCCTTTTCATTTGGTGGGAGATGCATCAATGAGTCCCACTCAAAGTTCATAGTTTCGGCAAGGTCTATGATGCACTCGCCGTTTTTGTCCTTATTCCAAAAATATTCCCACTCTATGCGCCTGTCGAACTTGTTTTTAGATGGCTTTTCAGCAAAGTACCATATGGTTAGTGTGACAAAGGCAAAAGTCAGCGCGATTATACACACAGCACCAACACCACCTATTACCCAAAGCGCTATTTTAAGCACTCGCTTAATCAGTTGTTTTACTTCATTGTACTCCATGATATTTGCATATCCGAGTGGCTTTTGTTTCAAGAATCACCCCTTCCCCAGCTCTTGCGGTATTCTGTAGGCAGTGTAGAGCTCGAGCAGAGCACCCACAAACATAGCAACAATCCACTCGTTGCGAGTGTGCGTGAACATAAGCACGCCGGCAATGACCAGCGCCACGCCCGCAAGTTGCTGCTGCACCACCAAGCGGCGCAGTGTAACAGAGCCACCCTTTACACGCAAAAAGAACTGCGTCACAAGCAACAACACAGCTGCCGACAGAAAAAGACAAGCTGCAGGCACACCAAAAGACATTTTACCCGCAGCACCACAAAGAAGCAGCACCCAACTTGCTTTGTTCAAGAGACTTAGTATCTTCATAAATTAGTCCTCCATAATAAACACCTCTTCGCCATCCTTGTGCATACCGTAGCGTTCGCGTGCCACCTTCTCCATAATGGCAACATCCTTGTGCAGCTCCTCGGAACGATGCTTAAGGTCGTCGAGCTGTTCTTTTAGCTCCTTGTTTTCGGCCTTCAAAGAGGCTATCTCGCGCTGGTTTTTAAAATGCTCTATAAGGTTGTGTTTGTCGAAAAACACCATAATAACCACAAAAGCAAGCGTCACAAACAGGTACTTGTGGTTTTTTACCCAGTTAAAGAGCGTGGCTATACTATCGTTGTTCATATTTTTGTCAATATATAATATTCATCTATTGCAAAGGTAGTGAAAGGTGGGTGAAAAACAAAACAGGTTTTTGTGCATTTTACAACAAAGAACATAAAACCACATCCACAACTCTTTAATAAGAGCACAGCAAAGCACAGCGCTTTAAATACAAAAAGATTTACACGGCATTTTATTTGAAAAATTTTTGAGTAAACAAATTTATAGAGCCTCATATTTTGTTTTGCAGGCATATTACACTATTTTTGTAATGTAATTAAAGTTGGAAAGATGGAAAACTACATAGTATCGGCCCGTAAATACCGCCCCGACACCTTTGAGACGGTGGTGGCACAAAAAGCCCTAACAACAACCTTGAAGAACGCAATACAAAGTGGGAAACTTGCCCACGCTTATCTCTTTTGCGGCCCTCGAGGTGTGGGCAAGACCACTTGTGCCCGCATTTTTGCAAAGACCATAAACTGCACATCACCCACAGCAAACGGCGAGCCGTGCAACGAGTGTGAGTCGTGCCTCTCGTTCAACGAGCAACGTTCATATTCTATATATGAGCTCGACGCGGCAAGCAACAACTCTGTGGAGGACATACGCTCGCTCAACGAGCAAGTGCGCATACCGCCACAAACCGGTCGATACAAAGTTTACATAATAGACGAGGTACATATGTTGTCGCAAGCAGCTTTCAACGCCTTCCTAAAAACGCTTGAGGAGCCGCCAGCACACGCTATCTTCATCCTCGCCACAACCGAGAAACACAAAATACTCCCCACTATATTGTCGCGCTGCCAGATATACGACTTTAGCCGCATAGACAACGCCGACATAATAGCCCACCTGCAAAGCATCGCTACAAAAGAAGGCATAAACAGCGACTACGAGGCACTGCGCATAATAGCGCAAAAATCGGACGGATGTATGCGCGACGCCCTCTCGCTCTTCGACCAAATGACAAGCTTCACGCAGGGTAACCTAACATATACCAAAGTTATAGAGAGCCTCAATATTCTCGATTATGAATATTACTTCCGCCTCACCGATTATATAATAGAGGGCAAGACATCTCAAGCGCTCCTCCTCTTCAACGAGGTGCTGGGCAAAGGCTTCGAGGGCAACATATTCGTAGAGGGCGTGGCCGCGCATATGCGCGACCTGCTTGTAAACGGCGACCCCGTGACCGCACCTCTCTTCGAGGGCAGTGACGACCTGCGCAAAAGATATGTTCAACAGGCAGCAAAGATACCGCCCAAGACACTCTTCCGCGCTATAAAGCTATGCAACAACTGCGAGCTCAACTACAAGACAAGCCGCAACAAGCGACTCTTGGTAGAGCTTACACTTATACAACTTTCGCAACTCTCCTCGGGCGACGACGGAGAAGATGGTGGGCGTGGCCCAAAGAGATTAAAACCCATATTCAACAAGTTACAACCCACCGAGCCCAAAGTAGTAGAAAACCAACCAACAACAACACCTGCCGCGCCTGCGCCGCAACCTGCAAGGGAGAGAACCAGCCCCACCGAGCCCAAAGAGAGCGTACAAGCAGCCCCTGTGCAGCACCCCCGACAGCCTCTAAGTGGCCGCCCCGAGGCGTTGCGCCCACAAGCTACCGCTGCAAAAAATATAGGCGGTATGTTCCAGCGCGCCAGGGTAACGCTAAAGCAGGAGCAGGTCGCAAGCACGCCACAACCCACTGCAACACAGGCGGCACCTTCGGCCACACCCACCACAGCAACACCGCAACCCAAGGTTATAACAAATGAGGCACTGTGCCAGGCGTGGACATCATTCGCAATGCAGCTACCCATAAAAGAGAGAGCCCTTGCCGATCGTATGAAGATAATCATCCCCACCCTCTACGAGAACAACGTGTTCAAAATTTCGGTCGACAATCAACTTGTTGCCGAGTTATTTGAACAACAAGCCGACCGCATAACAAAAGGGGTGAGCCAGCAGTTGGGCTGCGCAAGCCTAAAGATGAAAATTGAGGTGAACAAGGTTACCGTGGAGAAACACGTTTACGACCGCACCAAGCAGTTTGAAATTCTAACAAAAAAGAACCCAACCATAGAAAAGTTGAGAAAAGCACTAAATCTCGAACTTTCTTAAAAAACTATTAAAATAGCGACAAAAAAATTGTCGCTATTTTTGTACCCCCTACACAAACCTTACAAATGAAAAAAACAAATAAAAAAGCATCTTTTTTTAGCCACTTTTGTCCCTTGAAATATTTATCTAATAAAAAAATTTTTTCGCTTATATAGACTCATTCCAATTAAAACAAGAAAACCACCCACAACCAACTCAAAGCGATAAAATCGTTTCCCACAAAGGCTCAACGTGCACAAAACAGAACAAAGGAAGATATTGCAAAAAGCGAAACGCTCTATAGGTCTTATTGATAATCAACACTTTAAGAAAAAATGTTAAAATAATAGCTTTGCAAGAACGCCTTTTGTAACCACCTGATTAACAAACCATTATAACACCCTAATTTTTCGCCCTTTTTATTCACTTGCATTTTAATTTTTCTTTTAAGATATTTGCATAGGAAATGAGATGAGAACAGATTTAATTGACTGGGCACAAAACCCTGAGATTAACATCTAGCAACCACCAAAATTTGACACACAAATGGTGGTTGTTACTATCTAAAAAAGTTACAACAAGAGAAACAAACAAAGTCGATGGACTCACACTTGATAGAGAAATGGAATAAATGCCTCGAGATTATTCGCGACAATGTCTCCGAAGCAAATTACGCCACCTGGTTTGCCGATATTAAGCCAATCAGGTACGAGGACTCTGTCTTGACTATACAAGTGAAGAGCAACTATGTGTGCGAGCACCTCGACGAGAACTATCTTGGACTTTTGCGTTCTACTCTGTACAAAGTTATGGGCAACGGCACAAAACTTATGTACAGCATACTTACCGACAAGGACAACAACTTGAGCGTGGAGATTGACACCGACAACTACTCTTCGGGCAACAGTGCAAAGAGCGGCAACTCGGGTAACAGTGCCCCTGCAGCAGCGCAAGCCGCTATACAGGAGCTCGACTCTATGCTCATAAACCGCTACACATTCGACAACTTTGTCGAGGGTATAAGCAACCGTTTGTCGCGTGCTGTAGGTGTGAGCGTGGCAAACTCTCCGGGAAGGGTATTTAACCCCCTTTTCATATACGGAGCGTCGGGTGTTGGAAAAACCCACCTCATAAACGCTATAGGTGCTAAAATTAAGGAATTGCACCCCGAGTTGCGCGTGCTCTACGTTTCGGCACACCTTTTCCAAGTACAATACACCGACTCTATCCTGCAGAAGAAGTTCAACGACTTTATGAAGTTCTATCAGAGCATAGATGTTCTCATAATCGACGATATTCAAGAATTTGCAGGCCTACAGAAGACGCAGACCGCTTTCTTCCACATATTCAACCACTTGCACCTAAATGGCAAGCAGTTGATTATGACATCGGACCGCACACCTGCACAGTTGCAGGGTATGGAAGAGCGCCTCATCACCCGCTTTAAGTGGGGCATGACTGCCGAGATTGAAAGACCCGACCTTGAGCTGCGCAAGAATATTCTGCGCAACATCGTGAGAAAAGATGGACTCAAATTCCCCGAAGAGGTTATCTCTTACATCGCCGAACACACAAACGCTAGCATAAGAGACCTCGAAGGTACTGTTGTTTCAATTATGGCACACTCTACCATAAACAACGCCGACATCGATGTAGACCTTGCACGAAGAATTTTGGGCAACGTAGCTTCGCAATGCGAGAAACACACTCTAACTATCGATGAGATTATAGAAAAGGTTGCGGCCTTCTACGGTGTTGAGACAGAAAGCATTAATACACGCTCGCGCAAGAGAGAGGTGGTACTTGTACGCCAAGTTGCTATGTACTTCTCGAAGAGATACCTCGATATGTCGACTGCCAAGATAGGTCAATACATAGGCAAGAGAGACCACGCAACAGTTTTGCACGCTTGCAAAACAATTACCAACCTTGCCGAAACCGACAAACAGTTCCGCAACGAGCTTAACGAGATAGACCTCGCGTTGCAAAGCGCATAAAAAAGAAAACCATAATATCGAAAGACCTCCTACAACTTTTTACGTTGCGGGAGGTCTTTTATTTTTCGTCCACCCAGCATAGAAGAAACATAGCTCACCAACACTCAGCACAAACACAAAAAATAAAAACCACAACCATAGCCCCGTCACATAAAAAACACAAGAAAAAAAGCCTTCGCACAAATCAAATTTTTAGTTTGGAAAACTTTTTCGCCTTCTCAAAAATTTATACTCTTAATATTCAATGCTTTAAAAATTTTTTCGGAAAACTTCAAAACCTGTTGATAACTTGAAATAAAAAAATTTGGTTATTTACTAAATGAAATATAAATTTGTAACTGCTTAAAAAAACACGCATCAAAAGAATTTAAAACAACTAAAATATACAACCAAAGTGGAAAAACAAACCTACACCTACGACGAAGCGTTCAAAGCTTCACTCGACTATTTTAACGGCGACGAACTCGCAGCAAGAGTTTGGGTAAACAAGTATGCCGTAAAAGATTCTTTCGGTGCAATTTACGAAAAGTCACCCGCCGATATGCACTGGCGCATAGCCAACGAGGTTGCGCGCATTGAGGCGAAGTATGAAAACCCCATGTCGGCACAGGAAATTTTCGACCTGCTCGACAAGTTTAAGTACATCGTACCCTCGGGTAGCCCTATGACAGGCATAGGCAACGACTTTCAGGTAGCATCGCTTTCAAACTGCTTTGTTATCGGCATAGATGGCAAGGCCGACTCTTATGGCGGTATCATACGCATAGACGAAGAGCAGGTGCAACTTATGAAACGCCGTGGCGGTGTAGGACACGACCTTTCACACATACGCCCCAAAGGCTCCCCGGTAAAGAACTCTGCGCTCACATCTACCGGCCTCGTGCCCTTTATGGAGCGTTACTCAAACTCAACACGCGAGGTTGCGCAGGATGGCCGACGCGGAGCACTTATGTTGAGCGTATCGATAAAGCACCCCGATGCTGAAGCTTTTATTGATGCCAAGATGACCGAGGGCAAAGTTACAGGTGCAAACGTGTCGGTGAAGATTGACGACGAGTTTATGAACGCCGTAACAACCAACCAACCCTACTTGCAAAAATACCCCATAGACTCCGATGCACCCATCTACACAAAAGAGGTTAATGCTGGCGATATTTGGAAGAAAATTATACACAACGCGTGGAAGTCGGCCGAGCCCGGTGTTCTCTTCTGGGACACAATAGAGCGTGAGTCTATCCCCGACTGCTACGCCGATCTCGGTTTCAAGACCGTGTCGACAAACCCCTGTGGCGAGATACCCCTCTGCCCCTACGACTCTTGCCGCTTGATAGCAATAAACCTCTACTCATATGTAAAAAACCCCTTCACACCCGAGGCAAGTTTCGATTTTGACCTCTTGCGCGAGCACACACAGAAGGCGATACGTATGATGGACGATATCATAGACCTTGAACTCGAGAAGATTGAAGCAATACAAGCTAAAATAGAGAGTGACCCCGAGTCCGAGGAGGTTAAAGAGGCCGAAAGAAAATTGTGGCAGAAGATTTACCGCAAGAGCAGTATGGGACGCCGCACAGGCGTGGGCATCACTGCCGAAGGCGATATGCTTGCTGCGATGGGCTTACGCTACGGTAGCCCCGAGGCGATAGACTTCTCGGTAGAGGTACACAAGTTGGTGGCTCTTGCCGCATACCGTTCATCGGTAAATATGGCAAAAGAGCGCGGCGCGTTCGAAGTATTCGACTACAAACGCGAGGCCAACAACCCCTTCATCAACCGCTTGCGCGAGGCCGACCCCCAGCTCTACGAAGATATGAAGCAGTATGGCCGTCGCAACATCGCCTGCCTCACCATAGCCCCCACAGGCACTGTGAGCATAATGACACAGACCACATCGGGTATAGAGCCTGTGTTTATGCCCGTGTACAAACGCCGCCGCAAGGTAAACCCCAACGACCCCGAGGTACACGTTGACTTTACCGACGAGAACGGCGACACCTTTGAGGAGTACATCGTATACCACCACAAGTTCATCGAGTGGATGAAGAAGAACGGTATAGACACCACAAAACACTACTCACAGGTTGAGATTGACAACATCGTAGCCCGTTCGCCCTACGCAAAAGCTACATCGAACGATATAGACTGGGTTGCCAAGGTGGAGATGCAGGGACGCATACAAAAGTGGGTAGACCACTCTATAAGCGTAACTATAAACCTACCCAACAACGTAGACGAGAAGCTTGTAAACGAGCTCTACATCACAGCCTGGAAGTGCGGTTGCAAGGGTTGTACAGTATACCGCGACGGCTCACGCGCAGGTGTTCTTGTATCAACCGACAGCAAGAAGGAGGACAAGGCCGACGAGATGAAACCCATGATAACCGAGGTGCGCCCCACAATCCTAGAAGCCGATGTTGTACGCTTCCAGAACAACAAAGAAAAGTGGGTAGCCTTCATTGGTTTGTTACACGGCGAGCCCTACGAGATTTTTACCGGACAGCAGGACGACGAAGATGGTATCCCCTTGCCCAAGAACGTCACACACGGTATAATAATAAAGCACATAAACGAGGACGGCAGCAAGCGCTACGACTTCCAATTTGAGAACAAGATAGGTTACAAAACAACCATCGAAGGTCTATCGGAGCGCTTCAATCCCGAGTTCTGGAACTATGCAAAACTCATCTCGGGCGTGTTGCGTTACAAGATGCCCATAGAGCAGGTGATAAAGCTTATATCCTCTCTGCAACTCGGCTCCGACAACATAAACACCTGGAAGAACGGTGTAGAAAGAGCTTTGAAACGCTACATAAAGGATGGTGCAACATCGGCCGAAAAGTGCCCCAACTGCAAAAGCCAGCTTATCTTTGAGGAGGGTTGCTTGCACTGCCCCACTTGTGGATATTCTAAGTGCGGATAAGAAACTTTATTATACTCACTATATATTCCCCGTGTTGCCTGCCCTAAAAAAAAGGCGGGCAACACGTTTTTAAAAGAAAAAAGATGAATATTTCGAGCTACATAATTGAACTAAGAGAGATACACCTTTATGCCCACCACGGCGTTATGCCGCAGGAGAGACGCGTGGGCGCGTGGTTTACCATAGATGCGAAGCTGGAGATTAGCGACAAGAGCTCTCTTTACAGCGACGAGATTGAAGGCACTGTGAGCTACGCCGATGTATACGAGATAATAAAGGAGGAGATGCTCGCGCCCGCAAACCTTCTCGAAAATGTGGGCAAGAGAATTATAGAGCGCCTTTTCGACACCTTCGAGCAGGTGGAAGCCATAGAATTTACTCTGTGCAAAGACACACCCCCGATGGGTGGCGACAGACTAAAGGCCTGCGTAAGCCTTAAAGCAAAAAGATAAGACACAAAAAGGGGCTCCACGCCCCAAAAAGAAGAAAGAGGACCCACTAAAGAAGCTTCTCCAGAGCAACCTGTGCTGCTCTTTGCTGGCTCTCACGTTTCGAAAAGCCCTCACCCCTGCCATAAGGCTCGCCATCGACAAGCACCTCAGAAACGAAATAGGCACCCTCTTTGCGCAGTTCTTCGGCCACAACGTTGAAAGTTACCTGGCGGCGCTGTTTCTGCGACCACTCTATCAAGCGGCTCTTGTAGTTTTTATCGCTCCTCACAACAGCCTCTATCTCCAATTTAGAGAAAACCCTCTCGAGCAGGAAAGAGCGACAACGCCCGTAGCCTTTATCGATGTATATAGCACCTATCAACGCCTCGAGCGCGTTACCATAGATATAGTTGTTGTGGTGGTTTTCTGTACCATAAGTGCTCACAAGCCTGTCGATACCTATTTCCAAGGCCAGCTCATTAAGACGCTCCCGACACACAAGGTTGCTGCGCGATTTTGAAAGAAAGCCCTCGCGCTCCTTGCGGAATTTAGAATAAAGAAAGTCTGTAATAACAGAGCTCAACACAGCATCGCCCAAAAACTCAAGACGTTCGTTACAAACAAGTTTACGCCCCGTGCCAAAAAGCTGCGAGCTATGCGTGAAGGCCATTTTGTAGGGTTGCAAACTACCCGGCACAAAGCCTAGTATAGAATACAAGACAAGATAAGACTCTCTATCCTTGCAGGACAAAAGCCTTATCTTGTCTATAATTTTCTTAATAACCCTTTTAGCCTTCAATTTTCTTAAAAGCTATAGATGTGTTATGGCCACCGAAACCAAATGTGTTCGAGATGGCAACTTTTATCTCACGCTTTTGAGCCTTGTTAAAGGTAAAGTTCAAAGCGTAGTCAATTTCAGGATCTTCGTCACCCTCGGCGTGGTTGATAGTAGGAGGCACAATACCATCCTTTATAGCCATCACAGTGAGCACAGCCTCCAAAGCTCCGGCAGCACCCAAAAGGTGGCCTGTCATAGACTTTGTAGAGCTTATGTTCAACTTGTAAGCGTGCTCGCCAAAGAGCGACTTAATAGCCTTAACCTCGGCAATATCACCGGCAGGTGTCGATGTTCCGTGAACGTTGATGTAATCAACATCCTCGGGACGCAAACCTGCCTCGTCCAAGGCGTTCTTCATTACGCGCATAGCACCATCGCCGTCGGGGTGAGGAGCTGTTATGTGGTAAGCATCGGCTGTGAGACCAGAGCCCACAATCTCGGCATAAATTTTAGCACCACGTGCAACAGCGTGCTCATACTCCTCGAGCACAAGGCAGGCAGCACCCTCGGCCATAACAAAGCCGTCACGGCTTTTGCTAAAGGGACGCGAAGCCTTGTCGGGCTCGTCGTTACGTGTAGAAAGGGCGTGCATTGCATTAAATGCACCCACACCCGTGGGACAGATGGGCGCCTCGGTACCACCAGCAAGTATCACGTCGGCTCTGTTCAAGCATATTTGGTCATAAGCATCGATGAGAGCGTTTGACGAAGATGCACAAGCCGAAGTTGTTACATAGTTGGGGCCTCTCAAGCCGTATCTGATAGAGATCAAGCCCGCAGTCATGTCGGCAATCATCTTTGTAACGAGGAAGGGTGAAAATCTGGGGCCGTTTTCTTGGTTGAGCGCATAAGCACGAATCTCATCCTCCAAAGCACCTATACCACCGATACCCTCGCCATAGATAACACCTATACGATCGCGGTTGAGTTTTTCAAAGTCCAAGCCACTATCTGCAATAGCCTCAATAGCCGAAGCAACGCCGTAGATGGTAACCTTGTCCACCTTGCGCAACTCACGACGTTCCATAACCTGGGTTGCGTCGAAGTCTTTTACCTCGCAGGCAAATTGAGTTTTGAACAGATAGGTATCAAAATGAGTAATAGGTCTTGCACCACTAACACCATTCACAGCGTTCTCCCAAGTTTGAGAGACATTGTTTCCTAATGGAGATACGGTACCAAGACCTGTTACAACAACTCTTCTACGTTTCATTATAGAATTGTTAGGAGAGAAAGTTTATTACTTCTCAGCAACTTTCTCCTCTACATACTTAACAGC
>JAZKYU010000047.1:0-5880 GCA_045612305.1 Bacteroidaceae bacterium | reverse complement strand
GTGGGGGCGCTTTTTTTGCTTTTTTTCTCTCTTTTGGCCGGTGCTTGGGGTGGGGGGGTGGGTGGGTCTTTGATGCTTTTTGCTCTCGCCCTTGTTGTTCCTTCTCTTTCCTCCACGGCCACGGCCTTTGTCGCCTTGCTGGCGCTTGTTACCGCCACGATTACCTTCTCTTTTTTTCTTGGGGGCATACTCGGGTGCTTCGCCCAGCTCTGTGGGCACGGGAACTTTTGTAACATCTTGCTCCATAAAGTCCTCGATGCGTTTAAAGTAGGGCTGGTCTTCCTCGGAAACAAATGTTATGGCACGCCCTTTTGTGTTGGCACGGGCTGTGCGGCCCACGCGGTGTATGTAGTCGTCGCAGTCGCGGGGAACATCGTAGTTTATTACTATGCGTATGTCGTCGATGTCTATACCGCGTGCGAGGATGTCGGTTGCTACAATTATGTCTATCTTGCGGCTTTTGTACTGGAACATAATCTCGTCGCGCTCGCCCTGGTCGAGGTCGCTGTGCATCTCGCCCACGTTGTAGCCCTTCTTTTTAAGCGCAATAGATATATCTTTTACCTTGCTTTTGCGCGATGCAAAGAGTATTACTCGCTCGGTGCTCTCCTTCTCGAATATGCTTTTTATTATGCCCATCTTTTGCCCCTCGTGGCATATGTATGCCTCTTGGGTGATGCCGTCGGCAGGTTTTGCAAGCGAGAGGGTTATTTGCAGGGGGTCGGTGAGTATGTTGGCTGCCAACTTGCGTATCTCTTGTGGCATAGTTGCCGAAAAGAGCATTGTTTGTCTCTCTTTAGGGAGTTTGTTGGCTATGGTCATAATATCGTTGTAAAAGCCCATATCGAGCATACGGTCGGCCTCGTCGAGTATGAAGAATGAGACGCGTGAGAGGTCGATGTTGCCCAGGTTTATGTGGCTTATGAGGCGGCCGGGTGTTGCCACAATTATATCTGCGCCGCGTGCCATACCTCGCAGCTCTTGCTCGTAGCGCTGGCCATCGTTGCCACCGTAAACAGCAACGCTGGAGAAGGGCATAAAGTATGTGAAGCCTTCGAGCTGACGGTCTATCTGCTGCGCAAGCTCGCGGGTGGGTGCCATAACAATGCAGTTTATAGCGTCGTCGGGGTAGCCTCCTTTGCATAGCTTGTTGAGCACGGGAAGCAGGTAGGCGGCGGTTTTTCCGGTACCTGTTTGGGCAACACCTATGAGGTCGCGCCCGTCCATCAGGGGTTGTATGGTTTGTTCTTGTATAGGGGTGCAGGTCTCGAAGCGCATCGCGTCGAGCGCGTCGAGTACCTCGTCTTCAAAATCAAAATCGGTAAAATACATATTTTAGTTTTCTATTTTGGTGCTTTTCTGTAGAGGTGTAGTGCTATGAAACTGAACAGTATATTGGGTATCCACACAGCCAAGAACACCGGCATCTGCTCGGCAAAGGCCGATGATATTGTTTGGAAGAGTATGTATGAGAAACTCAAGCCCAAACCTATACCTAGTGAGAGGCCCATACCTCCTTTTGTCTTTTTTGAGGAGAGCGACGCGCCTATTATGGTGAGTATAAAGGCTGCAAAGGACATTGCTATGCGTTTGTGGTACTCAACCTCGAACTGTTTTATGTTTGCCATGCCTCGTGCTTTCTGTCGGTCGATGTACTCGCTAAGCTCGGGGCTTGTCATAGTTTCTTGCTGTCCTTGAGATATGAGAAAATCCTCGGGCTCAATTCTGATGATGGTGTCGAGAGGCTCTCTTCTGCTCGAGCGTATAGTCTCCTTGTCGCCGTCGAGCTCGCGTATCATCCAGTTGTAGAGGGTCCACTTGTACTTCTCGTCGGGGTTGTATTTTACACTCTGGGCAGTCATGTGCGACACGAGTTTCTTGTTGTCGAACTTGTCGAGTGAAAATCTTGTGCCTGTGTTGTTGTGGGTGTGGAAATAACCTATGTAGGCCACTATGTCGTCTTCAACTTGCAGCTGTATGTTTTCGGCCGATGTGCTTTTCTTCTTTTTGTCGTTGTAGTGCTTAACCTCAAATTCTATGCGCGTTGCGTTGCCTATGGGTATTAAATAGGCTCCCATAGAGTAGGTGAGGCAGGCTATGAGCGCTGCCGATATTAGGTAGGGACGCATTAAACGCTTGAAACTGACACCCGAAGCGAACATCGCTATAATCTCGGAGTTTTCGGCTAGCTTCGATGTGAAGTATATTACCGAGATAAAGACAAAAAGCGCGCTGAAGGTATTTGCGTAGTAGGGCGCAAGGTTTAGGTAGTAGTCGAAGATAATTTCGCTCAAGGTGGCGTTTGAGTTGGTGAACTTATCAATCTTTTCGTTGTAGTCGAAAACGACGATAACTGTAATTATGAGCGCAAGCGAGAAGAAATATGTTCCCAGAAACTTGCCCATAATGTAGAGGTCTAAACGCTTTAACCTAAAAACTTCTAACCATTTTTTCATAGCAATATAGAGTCTTTTTTTTGTTTACAAACGGCGTGTTACTTGTTCGAGCATGTTTTTTTTCCATTCGGAGTAGTTGTCGGTGAGTATGTGCTTGCGCGCCTCCCCTGTGAGCCACACATAGAAGGCTAGGTTGTGCAGAGAGGCTATTTGCAGGGCTAGATATTCTTGCGCCACAAAAAGGTGTCTTAAATAGGCGCGGCTGTACTGACGGTCTACATAGGACTCTCCATCTTCCTCTATGGGGCTGAAGTCGTACTTCCACTTCTCGTTGCGCATATTCATTATGCCTTGTTTGGTGAAAAGCATAGCGTTGCGCCCGTTGCGTGTGGGCATAACGCAGTCGAACATATCTACGCCACGCTCTATGCCCTCGAGTATGTTTGCCGGGGTGCCTACGCCCATAAGGTAGCGAGGTTTTTCTGTGGGCAGTATCTCGTTTACAACCTCTATCATCTCGTACATCTTCTCGGCGGGCTCGCCCACAGCAAGGCCACCTATAGCGTTGCCCACGCAATTCTTCGATGCTATGTATTCGGCCGATATGCGGCGCAAGTCGGGGTAGACACAACCTTGAACTATGGGGAAGAGGGCTTGCTCGTAACCATACTTGGGCTCTGTCTCGTTCAAGCGTGCTACACAGCGGTCGAGCCAACGATGTGTGCGCTCCATAGACTTCTTTGCGTAGTTGTAGTCGGCTGTGCCGGGGGTGCACTCGTCGAAGGCCATAATAATATCGGCACCTATGCTGCGCTCAATATCCATCACTCGCTCGGGCGAGAAAAAGTGTTTTGAGCCGTCGATGTGCGAACGAAACTCAACGCCCTCTTCGCTCATCTTGCGAATATCTTTGAGCGAGAATACTTGGAAGCCGCCGCTGTCGGTGAGGATGGGGCGCTCCCAACTGTTGAATTTGTGAAGGCCGCCGGCTTTTTCAAGCACGTCGAGCCCGGGACGCAGATACAGGTGGTATGTGTTACCGAGTATTATTTGCGCTTTGACATCTGTTACAAGGTCTGGTATCTGCACGGCTTTTACAGAGCCCACCGTGCCTACAGGCATAAAGATGGGGGTTTGTATATCGCCGTGTGCTGTGCTCAAAACACCTGCGCGCGCCTTGCAGTTCTTGTCGGTATGTAGTAACTGAAATTTCACAGGGATTGTTATATTAAGTTCTTGGGGTTTTTAATTTTCTCGTCGAGCAGGGCTATGTCGAGAACATCTTTTATGTCGTCGACATAGTGGAAGGTGAGGCCTTGTAGGTAAACTTCGGGTATGACATCGATGTTGCGCTTGTTCTCCTTGCATAATATAATCTCCTTGATGCCAGCACGTTTGGCTGCAAGAATTTTCTCCTTTATACCGCCCACGGGCAGAACTTTGCCGCGCAGAGTAATTTCGCCTGTCATAGCGATGTTGGGCTTCACTTTGCGCTGTGTCAATGCCGACGCGAGAGCTGTGGCCATAGTTATGCCTGCCGAAGGACCGTCTTTGGGTATAGCACCCTCGGGCACGTGCAGGTGTATGTTCCACTTTTCGAATATCTCTTGCGGAATATCAAGCTCCTCGGCGTGCGATTTTATATACTCTAGTGCAAGCACTGCCGACTCTTTCATAACATCTCCAAGGTTACCTGTAAGGGTGAGTTTTTCTCCCTTTCCTTGGCTCAAACTTGTTTCGATGAAGAGAATTTCTCCGCCCACAGCAGTCCAAGCGAGGCCGGTTACAACGCCTGCGTAGTCGTTGCCTTGGTAGCGGTCGCGCGAAAACTCTTTGGGGCCTAAAAGCTCGTTAAGGTTACCGGGTTTTACGGTACCTATCTCAATAGCTCCTGTGCTTGCTTTTTGGCAGGCAAGGCGGCGGAAAATTTTGCCTATCTTTTTCTCGAGGCCGCGCACGCCCGACTCGCGGGTGTAGTCCTCTATAATGCGCTCTATAGCGGCCTTGTTTATAGTTACTTTTTCATCGGCTATACCGTTGGCCTCTTTCTCTTTGGGGAGGAGGTGACGCTTTGCAATCTCAATTTTCTCTTCGGTGAGGTAGCCGCTAACCTCGATGAGCTCCATACGGTCGAGCAGAGGGCCGGGGATGTTGCTCAGGTTGTTGGCGGTTGCTATGAACATTATCTTCGAGAGGTCGTAGTCTACGTCGAGATAGTTGTCGTGGAAGGTGTTGTTTTGCTCGGGGTCGAGAACTTCGAGCAAAGCCGACGAGGGGTCGCCGTGGTTAGAGGCTTGCCCCACCTTGTCTATCTCGTCGAGTATGAAGACGGGGTTGTCGCTACCGGCCTTTGCAAGGTTTTTGAGTATGCGGCCGGGCATAGCACCTATGTAGGTCTTTCTGTGTCCGCGTATCTCCGACTCGTCGTGCACGCCACCAAGCGACATACGCACATATTTGCGTTTGAGAGCTGTGGCTATAGAGCGCCCGAGCGAGGTCTTTCCCACGCCGGGAGGGCCGTAGAGGCATATTATGGGTGATTTAAGGTCGCCACGCATCTTTATCACAGCAAGGTGCTCGAGTATTCTCTCTTTAACTTTGTCGAGCCCGTAGTGGTCCTTGTCGAGGGTTTTGCGAGCGTTGTTTATGTCGAGGTTGTCGGTTGTGTGGTTGCCCCACGGCAGGCTTACAAAAAATTGTAGGTAGTTGAGCTGTACGTGGTAGTCGGGGGTCTGTGGCGGTATGCGCTCGAGCTTTGCGACCTCTTTCTTAAAGATATCGTCTATCTCTTTGCTCCACTTTTTCTCGGCTGCTTTTTTCTTAAGCTCGGCCACGTCTTGGTCTTGTGGGCTGCCACCAAGCTCCTCTTGTATGTTCTTGAGGTGTTGCTGCAAGAAGTACTCTTTTTGCTGCTGGTTGAGCTCTGCGTTTGTGCGCTTGTGTATCTTCTCCTGTAGCTTGAGGTAGTTCTTTTCTCTGTTCATCAGAGTAAGTAGCTTGTAGGCTTTTTCTTTTATACCGTCAATCTTTATTAAGTCTATTTTATCCTCGAGAGAGAGGTTTAGGTTTGAACAGAGGTAGTGTACAAGCAAAAGCTCCTCTTGCAGAGTTTTGAGTGCAAACTCGGCATCGGGGTGGGGCGGCTTGTACATTCTGAACAGTTTAGAGGCTGTGGAGCGGCAGTTTTCTATCAAAACAGAAAGCTCTTTGTCTCTCTTGAAGGGGATAGCCTCTCTTATGCTCTCTACACGGCCCATAAGTGTACCGTCTACAACTGCGGTGTCCAGCAATTTAATCTTCTGCAAGCCTTGCAATATGACGGTAGTTCTTTTGTCGGGCATATCGAAAATACGGAGTACCTTGGCTACAACTCCATAGTCGTATAGGTCGTTAAACTTGGGGGCTTCCACCGACGGGTCTTTTTGACAGAAAACGGCTATGTGGCCTTGTTTCTCTATGGCCCCTTTTATTACGTTTAGCGATG
>JAZKYU010000046.1:0-11738 GCA_045612305.1 Bacteroidaceae bacterium | reverse complement strand
GCCGCTATATTTTCTACAAAGCGCAATACCGAGCGCTTCCGGAGCCCCAAAAACTTCAACTATGTTTTTCGTTAAAAAAGCGCCTTATGCGCAGAGCTCTTTGCTCCTTTCTGTCGGCACAGAAAGGAGATTAAATAAATTTATAAATAACTACCGCCAAACAACACCGAGAATTTGAGTTAAAGGCTTTTTACTCCACCAACTTTTGCTGGTGAGCCAACTTTTTATATTATAGAAAGTATAGAAGTTACGGCGTTTTTTGTACTTTTGTTACCCCGTTGAAACAAGCGAGGTAATTATCGAAGAAAAACAGGCAAAAATATGGGAAGAAAAAAGTTTTCGGAACGCGAGATAAAAATTATACGCAAGTTGCTGGGTAGCAAAATGTCGGGCAATCGCGGGCAACAGAAGATGGTGCGCCACACCCTGCGCACCGTGTTCGAGTTTAATATATCGGACTTTAATATCCAAGGCAAGGCTTTTGGCCCGCTCGACCTCGACGAGTGCGTGCGTCGCGGTCGCATACACATACTCGACGAGGCAACGATAGAGGAGATGAAGATGCGCCACGCCGAAAAGAAACAGCACGACGAAGCTATGCGCCAAGCCGAGGCAATAGCCGACGGCGAGGTGGTAGACTGGCAACAGGTGCTAAAAGAATGGAACGAATATTATGGCACGGATGTAAAGGGTTGATCCCCTATAAAATAGGGACTTTTGTCCTGAAAAGAGAAAAATGTGGTGTTGTTGATAATATTTTTAAAATTATCTATCCGATTAACAGATATTTGATTATATTCGCGCCCTAAACTTAAGAATTTACTAAAAAATATAAAAAAGAAAATGAAACGCGACGATAAAGTTTTTCAGCTGATAGAGATGGAGCATCGCCGTCAGCTTAAAGGTATTGAGCTTATTGCTTCGGAGAACTTCGTTAGTAACGAGGTTATGCAGGCGATGGGGTCTTGTTTGACCAACAAATATGCCGAGGGTTACCCTGGCAAGCGCTACTACGGTGGTTGCGAAGTTGTTGATATTGTCGAGGATATTGCACGCGAGCGTCTTAAAGAGCTCTTTGGCGCAGAGTGGGTGAATGTTCAGCCTCACTCGGGTGCGCAGGCCAACGCGGCAGTGTTCCTTGCAGTGCTCAACCCCGGTGACAAATTTATGGGTTTGAACCTTGCTCACGGTGGTCACCTCTCACACGGCTCGGCAGTAAATACTTCGGGCCTCATATACACTCCTTGTGAGTATAACTTGAATTCCGAGACAGGCCGTGTAGACTACGACCAAATGGAGGAGGTTGCCCTGCGCGAGCGCCCCAAGATGATTATCGGTGGTGGCTCGGCCTATTCACGTGAGTGGGACTACAAACGTATGCGCGAGATTGCCGACAAGGTAGGTGCTATACTTATGGTCGATATGGCTCACCCCGCAGGTCTCATCGCAGCAGGTTTGCTCGACAATCCCTTGAAATATGCCCACATTGTAACCTCTACAACTCACAAGACTCTTCGTGGTCCTCGTGGTGGTGTTATTCTTCTTGGTAAAGATTTCCCCAACCCCTGGGGCAAGACTACACCTAAAGGCGAGGTTAAGATGATGTCGCAGTTGCTCGACTCTGCTGTGTTCCCCGGTGTTCAGGGTGGCCCGCTCGAGCACGTTATAGCTGCAAAAGCTGTTGCTTTCGGCGAGGCTTTGCAACCCGAGTTTAAAGAGTATCAGGCACAAGTTCAGCTCAACGCTGCAACTCTTGCACAGGAACTTATGGACCGTGGCTTCGGTATCGTATCGGGTGGTACCGATAACCATTCAATGCTTGTAGACTTGCGTGGCAAATATCCCGACCTCACCGGTAAGGTAGCCGAGAAGGCTCTTGTTGCTGCCGATATTACAGCTAACAAGAATATGGTACCCTTCGATACACGTAGCGCGTTCCAGTCATCGGGTATCCGTCTTGGTACACCCGCTATCACAACTCGTGGTGTGAAGGATGATATGATGCCCTTCATTGCCGAGATGATTGAGACTGTGCTCAACGCTCCCGAGGATGAGAAGGTGATAGCTGCAGTGCGCCGCAAGGTTAACGAGGTTATGGCCGAGTATCCCTTGTTTGCTTATTGATTTAAAGTACGTGAACTTTTTATATAATTTGACGCACAACTCTGCAGAGGGTTGTGCGTCAAATTGTTTTGTGTAAAAACAAATGCGGAAAGAGCTTTTGTCCTTCCGCATTTGTAAATATTTGTCTTAAAAAATAAAGCCGGCCGAAAAGCTCAGGATATTGCTGTTTCTTTTTGTATCGAAGAGAAGGTCGTCGTCGGGAGTGTGTATCTTGCTCTTCCCGCGCAGGAAGCCCCAATCGTATGCTATATCAATAACAACGTTGTAAATTCTTATTCCCAAGCCTGTCTCCCAAAACCACTCTCTTTTTTCAAGCTCCTCGCGCATATCGTTGTATTTGAAGCCTGTAAACTTTTGGTCGCACAGCGGGGTGATGTTGAATTTTACTCTCGGGCCTGTGTAGAAACTCATACCATACTTGTCGTAGCTTATAAAGTTGTATCCAAAAAGCAGAGGCACTTTAATACAATAGGTGGTGAGCTTGTATTCTGCGCTGCTCGATGGGGCGGAAGCATCAGTAAAATCGTAGTTGTAATATGCTATACCGAAACTTGCTTCTGTTTGTAAATAAAATTTATTCTTTGTGAGGCGCGCAAAAGGGGTTACCGTGTAGCCTACTTTGTTACTTTGTATAGTGTTGCCGTTGAGGGTGTAACCATCGATGCTAAAGTCTGTGGTGTTGTATGTGACGCCTTGGAAACCAAGCTTCACGCCGTAATTGAACTTTACTGGCGATGCTTTTTCCTGCGCAGTTGTGCAGACAAAAACACACAACAAGGCAACGATGGTAAAGAGGTGGCGTTTCATCATTTTTTGCTCTCTTTTTTCACACTCCAGCCAAACTTTCCAATAAATTCTCCTAAATGAAAATATTTACCATGAGCATAGACCAAGGGGTCGGCAGCCGAGAGGTCCCACTCGCCCGTTTCGGGGTTTAGGTACTTGTCGTCGGCCTGAACGTTTACAACCTCGGCAAGGAACATATCATGTGTGCCCAAGGGGATAATCTCCTTAACTTTGCACTCTATGCTTAAAGGCGACTCCATTATTATTGGAGCTTTAACCTCTTTTGCGGGGCCGTATGTAAACTTCATCTCTTTAGCCTTGTCGTAGTCTTTGCCCGAACGTACGCCGCACCAGTCTGTAGCACGGGCCATAGAGGCTGTGGTGAGGTTTATCACAAACTCTTTGTTCTCTTTTATTATGGGGTATGAGTGTCTTTCGGGGCGCACCGATATGTAGCACATCGCGGGGTTGGTGCACACTGTGCCCACCCACGACACGGTGAGTGCGTTGTAGTTTTCCTCCTTGTCGCCACAGCTCACAATTACTGCGGGCAAGGGGTATATCATAGTGCCCGGTTTCCAGTTAATCTTCATACTCTTTTTTTTACAGCGTGTGTGGTTGCAGAAGCTCCAACTTGCTCACCTTGGCCTCTTTCTCGCAGTAACGGCATTTAACTATGCCTTTTTCGGCATTTATAACGGTGAAATGTGTGGCCATGGGCTCGTTGTTGGTGATGCAGGCCGGGTTGGCACATTTTACAATGTTATGTATCTCGGTGGGCATCTTTATCTCTCTCTTTTCCACAACCTGATAGTTGCGTATGGTGTTTAGTATGGCCTTGGGCGCAACAAGTGAGATGCGGTTTACTTCCTCGTCGGTAAAGAATTTGTCGGCAATTTTTATGAGTCCTTTTTTGCCAAGTTTCTTGCTCTCGAGGTTGTTTCCTATGGTTATGTTGCTCTCCATGTTGGGGATGTCGAGCAGGTTTACAACTGCAAAAAGTTTATTCGCGGGTATGTGGTCGATAACTGTGCCGTTGCACAATGCCGAAACTTGCAGAGCGGGTTTTTCTGTGTTCATAGCTCAACTTTTTAGATGGTTATGTTCAATACATCGCATATTAGTGCCTCACGCACATAAAGGCCGTTTTGTGCCTGTTGAAAGTAGTAGGCCTTGGGGTTGTCGTCTACATCGTGCGCAATCTCGTTAACGCGGGGTAGGGGGTGAAGAATTCTAAGGTTGGGCTTGCTGCCTTCCAGCATTGCGCTTGTTAGACGGTAGCAGTTTTTAACCTTCTCATATTCCATAAGGTCGCTGAAACGCTCGCGCTGCACACGTGACATATATATGATGTCGGCGCTTGCGATAACCTCTTCGTTGAACTCGGTTGTTTCGGTGAAGGGTATGTTGTTCTTGCGGCAAAACTCGCGATACTCTTCGGGCATGTGTAGCTCTTCGGGCGATATAAAGTGGAACGTGGGGTTAAAGTGGCGCATCGCGTGCAAGAGTGAGTGCACGGTGCGGCCAAATTTAAGGTCGCCCACAAGGTGTATGTGCAAATTCTCGAGCGTGCCTTGTGTCTTTTTAATAGAGTAAAGGTCGAGCATCGTTTGCGAGGGGTGCTGGTTGGCTCCGTCGCCGGCGTTTATAATGGGGCAGGGCGATATTTCGCTTGCGTACCGTGCCGCACCCTCGAGACGGTGGCGCATAACTATTGCGTCGGCATAGCTCGATACCATCATTATGGTGTCTTTTAGCGTTTCGCCTTTACTTGCCGAGCTTGTTGCAGCATCGCTGAAACCAATAACTCTTGCACCAAGACGCATGGCTGCGGTTTCGAAACTCAATCGAGTGCGTGTCGAGGGCTCGAAAAAGAGTGAGCCTATAACTTTGCCGGCCAAGATATTGCGGTTGGGGTTCTCCTCGAACTTCTCGGCGACCTCCAAGAGCGAGAGTATTTTCTCGCGCGACAAGTCGTTGATTGATACTAAACTTTTACTTTTCATCGGAATATGTGTTTTATATCTTTTGTCGGTTAAATTTCTTGTTTTGCCGCTTGTTGCGGTAGTCTTTTCAAAGACACAAACACGTGAGAAATATGAAGTTTACTTCGATATTTTTCAAAGCGAGTGCGGTGTATCTTAGAGTTTCTCCTCAAAGGTAAGGAAATATAATTGAAAATTATAGAGCCTTGCGGTATAAATTCTTCTTTTTTTTAATCATAGTTACTAATTGAAATATTTTTCATAAATTTGTAACCTATTTGTTTTTGTGGCGCACTGTGCTTGCGTGTTGCCTTTTTTTGATTTAAATACACGACAAATATATGGTAAAGAGATTTTTTATATTCCTCTGGAGTGCTTTTGCTGTGGTGTTGCTTTTGGTAGCCTCGTTCTTCTTTGCAATATCAAAGGGGTGGGTTGGTTACTTGCCCGATATCGACGAACTGCAGAACCCTTCGTACAAGTTTGCTTCGCAAATTATATCGGCCGATGGTGTAACCCTAGGTACCTGGTCCTATAGCAAGGAAAACCGTGTATATGTCGATTATAACGATATATCGCCCAACCTCATAAAAGCGTTGATAGCA
This sequence comes from Bacteroidaceae bacterium, assembly GCA_045612305.1. Lineage (GTDB taxonomy): Bacteria > Bacteroidota > Bacteroidia > Bacteroidales > Bacteroidaceae > HGM04593. Next base: position 6,238 of record JAZKYU010000046.1, on the reverse strand, counting down.
ACAGAGGACGAGCGTTTTACATCTCACTCGGGTATTGATGCACGTTCTGTTTTGCGCGCAATTATAAAGCGCGGTATTCTGATGCAGAAGAATGCAGGAGGTGGTAGCACCATCACCCAGCAGCTTGCCAAGTTGTTGTACTCCGAAGTGTCGGGCAGCGAGATGGAGCGCCTTTATCAGAAACCTATAGAGTGGGTTATTGCCGTGCAACTCGAGCGTCACTACACAAAGGAGGAGATAGTTACTATGTACCTCAATAAGTACGACTTTGGTTACAACGCTGTGGGTATAAAAAGTGCTGCAAACGTTTACTTCGGCAAGCTGCCCAGCGAGTTGAATACTCAAGAGGCAGCTATGCTTGTGGGTATGTGCAAAAACTCTTCGCTCTACAACCCTCGTCGCCGCCCCGAGATGACACGCGACCGTCGTAACGTAGTGCTCTCGCAAATGTGCAAAGCTGGTTACATAAGCGAGCGAGAGTGCGAGGCTTTGCAGCAGACCGAGATGAAGCTCGATTTTCACTCAACCGACCACAAAGCGGGCCTTGCAACCTACTTGCGTCAATATTTGCGCGGAGTTATGACCGCAAAAAAGCCCGTGAAGAAAAACTATCGTGGCTGGCAAATGCAGAAATTCTACGAGGATTCCATAGACTGGGAAACCAACCCTCTTTTTGGCTGGTGTAACAAGAACGAGAAACCCGATGGTAGCAAGTATAATGTCTACACCGACGGCTTGAAAATTTACACAACCATAGACTCTCGCATGCAGCGTTACCTTGAGGAGGCGGTGCAGGAGCACGTTGCAGGTTACTTGCAAGAGCGTTTCTTTGCTGCAAAAAAGAACAAGAAAACCGCGCCTTTTACCGACGAGCTCACTGTTGAAGAGGTGAACAAGATTATGGACCGCGCTATGCGCCAGAGCGACCGCTATCGAGAGATGAAGAAGGGTGGTGCAAGCGAAGAGGAGATAAAGAAAGCGTTCAACACAAAAGAGGATATGCGCGTCTTTAGCTACTCGGGTATGAAGGATACTTTGATGTCGCCCATGGACTCTTTGCGTTACTACAAATATTTCTTGCGCACAGGTGTTATGTCTATGGACCCTCTCACGGGCGAGGTTAAAGCTTATGTGGGTGGCCCAAATTTCAACTACTTCAAGTACGATATGGCCAGTGTAGGTCGTCGTCAAGTGGGCTCTACCATAAAACCTTTTCTCTATTCACTTGCGATGGAGAACGGCTTTACACCCTGCGACGAGACACGCAATATAGAGCAAACTTTGATAACAGAGGATAACAAACTCTGGAGCCCAAAAAATACATCGAAGGCACGTTATGGCGAGATGGTTACTCTGCGTTGGGGCCTTGCAAACTCAAACAACTGGATATCGGCCTATCTTATGAGCAAGTTAAGCCCTTACTCTTTACAAAAGCTTATACACCAGTATGGCTTGCGCAATAAAGAGATAGAGCCCACACCCTCGCTCTGCCTTGGTGTGTGCGACGCTTCTGTTGCCGAGATGGTGAGTGCCTACACTGCATTTATAGGTAAGGGTATACGCACAGCGCCCTTGTATGTTACACGCATCGAGGATAATCAAGGAAACACCATAGCAACCTTCTCGGCTCAAAAGAACGAGGTTATAAGCGAGGAGAGTTCATATAAAATGATAGAGATGCTGCGTGCTGTTATAAACGAAGGTACCGGTGGCCGCATACGCCGTATCTACAAGATTAACGCCGATATGGGTGGAAAAACAGGTACCACACAAAACAACTCCGACGGTTGGTTTATGGGCTTTACACCTTCGCTTGTTACCGGTTGCTGGGTAGGTGGCGAGGAGCGCGACATACACTTCGACCGTATGAGCGATGGACAGGGTGCCTCTATGGCTCTTCCCATCTGGGGCTTGTATATGAACAAAGTTTATGCCGACAAAACTCTGCCTTACACACAGGCCGATACATTTGATATTCCCCACGACTTTAACCCTTGCGGTAGCTCTCTGCTCGTTCAACCCGACGAGGAGGAAGAGGTGAAGATGGGTGGTTTTGACGATTTTTTTCAATAATAAATATATATGAAATTTGTAGGAATTATTCCGGCACGATACGCCTCGACCCGTTTCCCGGGTAAGCCTTTGGCGATGCTGGGAGGAAAAACAGTAATTCAGCGAGTTTACGAACAAGTAAAAGATTGTTTCGACGATTTGTATGTAGCAACTGACGACGACCGCATAAAAGAGTGTGTCGAGGGTTTTGGTGGCAACGTAGTTATGACATCGGAAGATTGCAAGAACGGCACAGAACGTTGTCTTGACGCTTACAAACGCTTAAATCTCGACTGCGATGTAATTGTAAACATACAGGGCGACGAGCCTTTTATCCAACAAAAACAGGTAAAGGCCTTAATAGCTTGTTTCGAAAACCCCGATACCGATATTGCAACGCTTGTTAAACCTTTCGAGGTTGCCGATGGCTTGGAGCGCCTCGAGTGCCCCAACTCGCCCAAGGTGGTGCTTAACGAAGAGGGTTTTGCACTCTACTTTAGCCGCTCTGTAGTGCCTTACTTGCGCGGGGTGGAGAAGAAAGATTGGCTTGCAAACCACACCTTCTTCAAGCATCTTGGAATTTACGCCTACCGTGCCGACATACTCGAAACTATAACTCGTTTGCCCCAGTCGCCTATGGAAAAAGCCGAGTCGCTCGAGCAACTCCGTTGGTTGGAGAACGGTTACAAGATAAAGGTTGGCGTTACCGATATTGAGACTATAGGTATAGACACACCCGAGGACCTTGAGCGTGCAAAAGAATTTGCCGCATCCATAGGTTTCTCTTGGAACGATTAAAATGTTTCCACAGCCCGAAATTAAACCTGTGAAGCCCGAATATTTGGCGTTGCCCATAACAACGGTAATGCCAAATGGTATCTCCTTGCATTGTTTGCAGGGGGAGGATAAGGGCGTTGTGCGCCTCGATATACTTTTTAAAGGTGGTTACTCTGTGCAAGAAAAACCCTTGCAGGCTCTCTTTACCAACCGTATGTTGCGCGAGGGGTGTAGCGGTTTTTCCTCTATGGAGATATCGCAAAAACTCGACTTTTACGGCGCTTGGGTCGATATGTACTCATCGCAAGAGGCCAACCACATAACTCTCTATGTGCTTGCAAAGCATTTTGGCAGCCTTTTACCCGTGGTAGAGGATTTTATAAAGCGCCCTACTTTCCCCGAAGATAATTTGGCGGTGGTGCGCAACAACAACAGAGCACACTTCCTCATAAACAGTCGCAAGGTAGATGTTGTGGCTCAACGCCACTTTGAGCATCTCTTGTGGGGTGGTGAGCACAATCTGGGGCACATAGTAGAGGCCGAGGATTATAACAACATCACACGCGCCGACTTGTTGAACTATTACAACAAGGTGTACTCGAGCCATAATTGTACGCTTTTTCTCACCGGAAGCACCACACCAAGCGTTGTAGAGGTTATACAAAAAAGCTTCGGCAACGATGCTTGGGGAACTGCAGCGCCGGTAGAATATACTATCCCCGAGCCGTGCACAACTATAAAAAAGGAGTTTGTAAAGGTCGAAGAGACCTTGCAAAGCGCTGTGAAGATAGGGTGTTTTACTCTGCCGCCCTCGCACCCCGATATCTATGACCTGCGCATACTTAACGTGCTTTTTGGCGGTTATTTTGGTGGCAGGCTCATGACAAACATACGCGAGGATAAGGGCTACACCTACGACATAATTTCGGAGATTGATGCCTACGGCAAGCGAAACGCTTTTATGATAAGTTCGCAGACTGCAACCGAGTATGTAGAGCCTCTTCTTCGTGAGGTGTATAACGAGATAGGCCGTTTGCACGCTGAGGAGATACCTGCCGAGGAGGTGGAACTTGTGCGCAACTATATTATGGGAGAGCTTTGCCGCGAGTATGAGGGCGTTATCGCAAAAGCCGAAGTTTTTGTGAATGCTTGGCTTGCCGGGGAAAGTTTTGAGAGTGTGAATAAATATATCGACGCAGTGGTGAACATAACTCCTGCACGCCTCAAAGAGGTTGCAAGCAAGTATCTTTGCCGCGAGCAAATGTTTGAGATAGTTGTAGGAGAGTGATTATTAAAAGATTTTAAGCACGCGCTATGATAAAGGATTATAGAGATTATTCGCTGTTGAAACACAATACCTTCGGGATAGATGTGCAAACCAACCGTTTTGTAGATTTTGAAAGCGAGGAGGAGTTGCGCTCTTTGTTGGCAGAGGGTATTGCACCCCCTTTGTTTGTTATCGGTGGCGGCAGTAATTTACTTTTTATAGGTAATTATAAAGGCACAATATTGCACTCCTCGATAAGTGATATTTCTATTCTATCCCAAGACGATAACTACGTTTTTTTGCGTGTGGGTAGCGGTGTCAACTGGGATAAATTAGTGGAGTACACCGTGGCTAACGGCTGGTACGGGCTCGAGAATTTATCTCTCATTCCCGGCGAGGTGGGTGCAAGCGCAGTGCAAAATGTGGGTGCTTACGGCGTAGAAGCCGGCGAGGTCATCTACAAGGTCGAAGCCCTCTCTGTAGCCGATGCAACAAAGCGCATCTTCACCCAAGAAGAGTGCCGTTTTGCCTATCGCAAAAGCATCTTTAAAGAGGAGGAGAAAGGCAAGAATATTATAACCTACGTTACATATAAACTAAAGAAACAGGGCGAGCTTAAACTCTCCTATGGGAACATAAAAGAGCGTGTAGAGGCACTTGGTGGTGCAACGCTTGCCAACGTGCGCAAAGCTGTGTGTGAGGTGCGTGCCGAAAAACTTCCCGACCCCTCGGAGGTGGGTAGCGCAGGCAGTTTCTTTATGAATCCTGTGGTTTCGGCAGAAAAGGCTGCAGAGCTAGCTTCTCTCTATCCCACTATGCCTCAATACCGTGTAGCCGAGGGCGTAAAGCTGTCGGCGGGGTGGCTCATTGAACAATGTGGCTGGAAGGAGCAACCACACGAAAAAGTTGGTGTGTACAAGCAGCAGGCCTTGGTGGTTATAAACCGTGGCGGTGCTACCGGCGGCGATGTCCTGAAGTTTGCAACAGAGGTTTGTTGCTCGGTTAGGGAACGTTTTGGAGTGGAGCTTAATATGGAGGTAAACGTAATAGAGTAGAGCGGGATGAAGTTGACTTTTTTAGGAACAGGAACATCGACAGGGGTGCCCGAGATTGGCTGCTCGTGCGAAGTGTGTACATCGACCGATGTTCGTGATGCGCGTTTGCGTTGCTCGGCACTCTTGCAGAGTGACGACGCAACAATCTTGATAGATTGCGGCCCCGATTTTCGTACACAAATATTGCGCGCACAGTGTAAGAAGATAGACGCTGTGTTGCTCACGCATAAACATTACGACCACACAGGCGGTATCGACGACTTGCGCCCCTTCTCTCGTGTAAAAGAGATACCTATCTATGCCGACCGCGAAACAGAGATGCAGGTGCGTTCTATGTTTCCATACTGCTTTAGTTATAAAAAATATCCGGGCGTAGCCAACGTTGTTCTGCATACAATAGATTCTGCAACACCTTTTAAGGTTGCTGGTGTCGAGGTTACGCCTATCCGTGTTTTTCACGGTATGTATCCCATAGTGGGCTACCGTTTCGGCAAGTTGGCCTATATTACAGATATGAGCTATATAGAGCCCTCGGAGCTTGAGAAGCTGCGTGGGGTAGAGGTGCTTGTGATAAATGCGCTGCGTTTCTCTAAACCTCATCCCACCCATCAAACCCTTCTCGAGGCTTTTAAAACGGTTGAGGCGATAGCTCCCCAAAGAACTTATTTTACTCATCTCATGCACCACATAGGTTTGCACGCAAAGATTGAAAAGTGTTTGCCTGCAAATATGTTTTTTGCTTACGATGGTTTGTGCATAGAGGTGTAGTTGCTTTCTATGGAGATCTTAAATCCCCGTTTTGCTTTTTAAAGAGGCAAACGGGGATTTTTATTTCTGTATTCTTCTTGGCTCACCAGCAAAAGTCTAGAGGTATGCCAAAGTTATGTTAATTTATCCCCTTTTCAAAACGCGACACACTCTTTACTCAATCGCACAGCAAGAGTTACACCTTAATTGTATAATCTTGCTTTAAGCTCCTCGGTGGCCCGTGGGTTATTCTCTCAATATACTTGTTCTTTTCTCCTTCTTTTCGTGAGACGAAAAGGAAGCAAAAGGCGCAGCACGCGAGTAAGATTAGTCGCTCCCT
>JAZKYU010000045.1:0-19778 GCA_045612305.1 Bacteroidaceae bacterium | reverse complement strand
CTTTCGATTTGCCAACAATCTACTTACCTCAAGCGATGGGTTTGCTCTTGTCCTATCCTCTCATACACTTGCACACTCTTTACACTTTCTTATTGTATTTACACTCACATTCGTAATCTTGCTGATGTTTCGGAGGCTGATACCCTTTTTCAGCAACTTGAACACCTCACTGTATTCCTCACGCATAGCCTCATCGCTTTTGCGATAACCCTCTTTACGACCAACTTTGCCACCATTATTGCGATAGTTGGCGTAACCACTTGCAACACGCTCACGAATGGTTTTGCGCTCCATTCTTGCCACCTCTGCGAGTATGGTAATTAGGAATTGGCTCATTGGGTTTACCTTACCATCTGCTGTCAGCGTTTCGATGTTATAGTTCTGAATATAGAGGCTTATGCCCTTGCTATTCAGCATTTCGATAACCTCAAGCACTTGCAAGGTATCACGACCCAAGCGAGAGAGTTCTGTTACAAGCACCTTGTCGATAGCGTTTGCCTCAACATAAGCAACCATATTCAGCAATTCGGCACGCTCCTTGTTGGCTTTCGCTCCTGAAATCTTCTCTGCAAACACAGCCTCAACGCTCCAACCCTTACTATTGGCAAGTGTAGTCAGTTCGTTTACTTGTCTGTCGTACTCTTGTATATTTGTCGAAACTCTTGCAAAAATTACTGTTTTCATCGTTTTACCTCTTTATTTGTTTTATATATCAATTATTGCAACGCAATAATACATTTAAGAAAATTAAAAAACAAATTTAAATTAACACAAAAGCAATTATTTTAAAATATTATTGCTTTTTACAACAATTTCGCTATTTTTGCACCCAAACATTATATATATGGAGAAAATATTGGCAGAAAATGTAAAACGCCTCTGCAAGCAACAAGGCAAGCAACTGAAAGACCTTGCAAGTGATATGGATATAGATGCTTCAAGTCTAACACGAACGATGTATGGCAACGCTCGACTTGATACCATAGAAAAGATGGCAGTTGCTTTGGGTGTTAGCGTAAAATCACTGTTTGAACCAATGGGCGATGAGGCTGTAGAGGGATTTATTAAGATAAGAGGTAAGATATATCAATTCAACTGTAGGAGTGAATTAGAGAACTTGCTTAAATAGTTAATAAAATTGATAATTTACTTTATCAAAATTAGCAAGTTTGCTAACAAGGCGAAATTTGCTGAAATAATACCAAACAAGCACAAATATGTATTTAGATTTTAATCAAGTTTGCAGTTTATTTCCTAAAGGAGAAGAACCTGCTATAAAAATAGACAACGGTGTATATAAAACCGAAAATGGAGAGAAAATATGCTTTGCACATTCAAGAGAATATGATGGTTGCTGGTATTGGTACGGCGTATACATTTACAACTTGCAAAATGATGGGATAAACAAGGTTTCTTTTACAATTTCAAATAAAGGAATTCTTATTTTACCTATGGAAATATTACTACATTATGCTAAATATGCAGATTATAAGGTATATTCAAAAGGGAATAGATACTATATAAGAATAAGAGAGATAAACAATAAGTTATATTTACATCATTCAAGCCAAGACGATATAGACATTAACAAATATTTTAGACCTTATAAATTTGATGAAGCAGATGACTCTTATAAAGATTTATTAGAACATCAAAATATTGAAAAAATTTTCAAAGATGCTAAAAAATTTGTTGATTTTGAGGAACAATATAAATACAAAACAAAAGATGTTAAATTTAGAAATGAGAGTAGAATTCAAAAAGAGAGAATTGCTATTTTAGAAAATCACACTTGTCAAATATGCGGTTTCTCCCAACATTATATAAACCCTAATGGACAAAAAAGATGGATAATAGAAGTTGACCATATTATAGAAAAGTCTAAAGGTGGAGGAGAAAATATAAACAATCTACTAGTGTTATGTCCAAATTGTCACGCCAAAAAGACATTTGGTGTTATTACAATAGATGAATGTATATGAAAATGGCAAAAAAATAAATATTACAAACAATCATATACAAATTGATAAATAATATCTTTCAGATTAGAATAACACAAAAAGGATGTATCAAGGTAGTCTATTTATTGATTACTTTGATACATTCTTATTTTGAAACATAGCTGTGAATATTATACACAGAGTTTGTTACCTACTTGCATTTAAATGATATCGTTTATTGCAGATATAATGATTTTATTATACGTTTATGTCGTCATTCATTTAAAATCAGAAACTATGTATTTAGGCAAGAGGAATATAATACAATTAGAAAAGTACAACACTACTCGCGCAGAAATAATTGCCCAGAAGAGCGGTGCGGCGTGGAACACGTTTACAGAACTAGAGGGTTTAATCAACAAGTCTGCGCTTGCCACACAGTATTTTGAAAAGTCTTCGGGGTGGCTTTCTCAACGCATACACAGTTGCACTGTAAGGAACAAGAAAATGGCCTTCAAGGACAATGAATACCATGAACTTGCCGAAGCTTTACGCGACATAGCCAAGCGTCTATCAGCTCACGCCGACGAGATAGACAATGCAAGACTTGAGTAACGGTGTCAGTAAAAACGCTCCACATCCTCTATGAACTTGTTTGATATTTTATAAGAAAAACTCATAACTTAACTACAAATAATATGAAAACAGCAGATAAAATTTTAGTAATGTTTTTGTTCGCAACTGCGGCATTTGGCCTGGTGGCTTGCAGTAGCAACAGCGGTGAGGGCTAAACAGGTGATGATTATTTTGAAATTACTATCGACGGGGAAACCACCACAACTATTTTAGAGTCGATAATTATATCGGGAAACGGAGAATATAATTTTATACAAAGTGACGAAGTTGAAGGTGTCGATTTTATGCTCACCACATATTCCGACCTCGGCAAGCTTGCTTCATCTGACATTGACAAAGTATACAGAATAAACCCCGCGGGAGAGCCTGCAAACCTAGACCTTGATATAACTATTCACGGCGAAGACAGAGAGCACATTGATGGCCAACGCAGCAAGCATATAGTAAAATCGATAGAGAGATGTGGCGATGAAGTTGTGGTTGAAGGCGAGTTTGAGTGCGAATATCGCCAAGGCCGTGGTGAGCTTTACGGCAAATACAGAATAACTGTTTGGAACACACTTGTTTAGCAGCAAAAAAAGATGTATCGATCGATACATCTTTTTTTTCATAAGAGAAAGAGCGGGTTAGCTTTTTCTCTTTCTTATTTTGCTTTTGGCCGCCCACTTGCGCTCTCTCTTTATGCGGCAGCACAATATGTGGTGGAGTATGTTTACCATGGATGTGCCTGTGATGTTACTGTAAGCGTGGGCAAGGTCCATCAACCTATCGAGCTCTATGAAACATTGCTCTAGCGAGAGGGCGACATCGCGAATAGTGGGTGAGGCCGCAAATTTCATACGGTTTATGTCGGTTAGGGCAAATTTGTAGCACCCGCTGTCGGCATCCTTATAATAAAAGACATTGCCTGCGTTCAAATCCATAGGGAGTATGCCTTTTTTGTGTACCGAGACAAGGAAACTCACAAAGGCGTGGATAATTTCCTGTCGTTCGGTTTCGGTGACCGTTGCATCGTAAACGCTCTCAAAGAGCTTGTAGGGGACGTATTCCGATATAAACACTCCATAGTCGAAAAGGCCATTCTTGTAGCACTCAAAATATGCGGCAGGAAAGGGTGTTTCTACCCCATTCTGCAAGAGGCGGAGCGCATACTCGTAGGCACGGCGGCATTTGGATTTGCGAAAAAAGCTATAGACCACCTTGTTTACAAAAATGGGGCGCTTGTATCGCTTAACCACAAAGGGCACCCCACCGATAGTAACTTTTTCCACCACGTTGCGGCGGTTGCAGTAAACCACATCGGGGGTATAATTACCGTTGAGCACCTCCATAAATGCGGGTGCAAGAGCGGCATATTTGGGATGAATTACGCTTTTCAAAACTAATATCTTTTAAGTTTTTATTGCTCGGTTGTGCTCAGGATTATTTCAATAATTGTTGTAACGTCGGCTACATCTACATTACCGTCGCCGTTAACATCGGCTGTGTCCACATCTTCGCTTGTTCCCAAAATTATAGAAACAATCATAGTAACATCGGCCACATCGACTACACCGTCGCCGTTGCTGTCACCCGCAGCCACATCGCTCTTGGGCGATTTTGCATAGAGATTAACAGGTTTCTGGCCGCTTTTGTAGCAAGAGAAGCGTGGCGAAGATGTGTTGTATTGCAAGGTGTTGCGTGTGAAGCTACCCTGCGACACCAGATCGGCTGCACCTTCGCTGCCTATGGTTATCACCCAGCTTGCGGCATCGGTAACAGAGTCGACCGAACGCAGATAGTTGCTGCTGCTTGACACGGCGGCAAGGTAGAGGTCGCCAACCTTTAGGGCAAAAGAGCCCTCCTTTGTACCCTCGGCAAGCACCACAATTTGTGTACCTGCGGGGTAAGATTTTATCTCGTCGTTCTCAAAAACTGCACCATTCTCGATGCTTGTGCGAAAGTTACCGTTGCTCGACGACTCACCCATAACAAACGTGCTGTAGGTGATTATCAAAGAGTCGCCCACAGTGAGGTTTGCGGCATCGGTAACAAGACGGAAGTTACCAGCCTGATAGTTGCCGTTATTGCCGGTGTTATCGTCACCGGTGTTGCCACCATCGCCAGTGTTATCGTCACCGCCTGTAGCGTTGCCCTCTACGCCCTCAACGAGGAGGTTTTTAACTTCCCAAGTGCCGGCCTTGCTGGTTGTAGAGGTATATTTAAATGCTAGGGTTACGTTCTTCTTGCCCATAAACGCCTGGGGCATAGAAATTTTACCGGTGTTGGTAAATGTCCAGTCGCTGCTGTTTTCTACGGCAGAGAAGTCTACCACAGTCCAAGTTGCAGCCGAAACATCGCCACTATAATCGCTGCTCACAAGCAGTTGGTTGCACTCGGCCACCTTGCCCGTCTCGTTGTACTTTGTCACATAATCGAACGAGATGTACACGCTGTCCATAGCTGTAAGGTCTACAGAGGGAGATATGAGCCAGCTCTCGGCTGCATTGTTAACACTTGAAACATAGGCTGTAACATAGGCCGAGCTGTATTTTGTAGTCCAAGTATAGTCGCCTAAAGCATTGTAGGTGGTAAAGTTGCCCAAAGAAGCCGAGAAAGACTCGTTTATGAGGTAGCCGTCGCCTGCAACATCGCCTGTACCACCGCCTGTGTCGCCACCACCGATGACAGCACCGTCGAGATTGAAGACATAGTTAACAGAGTCGCCCCACACATATTCGGCAAGTTGGGGAAAATCGACATAAGGGTTGCGGTTACCCTGAACAGCATACACGGCGTTGTTGCGATTAATCTCTTTCTCGCTCACAGGGTCTTGCTTGTGCCACTTGAGCAACAGCTCCACAGCCCACGGCTTGAAGGTGGGGTACGTGCTACTCTCGTAGTTCATCCAGGTGTACTCGTATGTGAGGTCCTGATAGCAAGTGAACATATACATAAATGTTCGCGCAAAGTCTCCTTTGTATTCGTCGCAAGGCTCGTAGGCGTTGATAGAGCTACCGTTTATGGTTGCCTTGCCCACAAAAGTAACACCGTTTTCCCACGAAACGCTTTCGAGCTCGGCAAGGGGATAGTTGCTCTTGCGGCTGTTGGCAGTCTGGTCCGAGGGGTTGAGATGGTGAAGGTCGCAGTAGGCGTTGTTTTGCGTGCTACCCCACCAGCTTTTTGCCACACTATGCTCGATATTCATACCACCGATGGCGCTACCCTTACTACCAAAGTAGCGCACCTCCGACGAGTACATATCGTAGACCTTGTTGGTCGCAGGGTCGCGGTCGGTTGTGTAAAAAGCGCCCCAGGTCTTGTCGGTTCCGCTACCATAGGATATCTTTTTGTGGTTCTTTACAAGGTTATAGATAGCATCCTTCAAGGTTGCGCCACCCTTAACACCGTTAATGGAGGTGTAATACTCCTTTTGTGCAAAAACAACAATATTGCAGCAAAGAAGAAGGGCTAAAAGAGAAATTTTACTAAAAAAACGCATAGTAGTTATTTTCAAACGGCAAGCAAGCCGCCGTTATGTGTGTGTGTTAAACAAAATTTATGCAAAGTTACGTTTTTATTTTAAATAGTGCACTCATTTAAAATATATTTATAACTTTGCGATAGTTACTCTTGGCGATAAAGGAAAAATTTGTCGCAAAAAGAGAAAAACCAAACTAGAAAACATAAAAAAACATATTTATGAACACATCAGAAAAACTATTCAGTGAATTTCCGCCCGTCACCGCAGAAGAGTGGAAAGACAAAATAGTTGAAGACCTCAAAGGTGCCGATTATGATAAAAAGATGATTTGGAAAACCTCTGAAGGATTCAGCGTGCAACCCTTCTATCGCAAAGAAGATATAACCCACCCCACAACATCGTTGCCAGGAGAGTACCCCTACACAAGAGGAAACAAAGCCGACAATCAATGGTTTATAAGAGTCGACATACAGGCCGACGATGCACAAGTTGCCAACGAAAAGGCTAAAAAGATGGTAAAGGAGGGTGCAACCTCTGTGGGCTTCAAAATAAAGGGCAAGATGGTGAGCAAGGCTTTTGTGGAGCAACTGCTGGGCGACATAGACCCCACAACCACAGAACTAAACTTCGATGTGTGCCTGAAGCGTGCGGTTGAATTTGCTCAAATACTTGTTACATATTATAAGGAGAAGGGTTACGCGCTCGAAAAGATAGGCGGCTCTATAAATTACGACCCCATAGGCAAGGCTTTGTGCAAAGGTGTAGAGGCCGAAAATTACGCCGCCACAATAGTGGAGCTACAAGCTATCACAAGCTCAATGCCCAAATTCCGCAGCACCGGTGTAAACAGCATAAAACTATGCAACAGCGGAGCCTACATAGCACAAGAGCTTGGTTGCGCACTTGCGTGGGGCAACGAGTATATGCACACAGCCACAGAGGCTGGCCTAGACGGCTGCAAAGCCGCAAAGAGCATTAAGTTCAATATGGGTATCTCGAGTAACTTCTTTATGGAGATTGCAAAATTCCGCGCAGCACGTATGCTGTGGGCTAAAATAGCATCGCAATACACCGACGACAAGGAGGCTTGCAAGATGATTATCCACGCCGAGACCACCGCCTTCAACCTCAGCCTCTTCGACTCATATGTAAATATGTTACGCACACAGACAGAGGCTATGAGCGCGGCTATTGCAGGCGTAGAGTCGATAAGCGTGAAGCCCTACGACTCGGTCTACGAGACACCCACCGACTTTGCCGAGCGCATAGCAAAAAACCAACAGCTGATACTGAAACACGAAAGCCACCTCGACATCGTTGCCGACCCCGCAGGCGGCTCGTACTATGTGGAGAGCCTCACAGCATCTATCGCCACCGAAGCGTGGAAACAATTTATCGATATTGAAAAAGAGGGCGGCTTTGCCCAAGCTGTGAAGAACGGCAAAATAAAAGAGAGCATCGAGGCTTCGGGCACAGCTCGACGCACCGCGCTCGCTCGCCGCAAAGAGATATTGCTTGGCACAAACCAATACCCCAACTTCACCGAAACAGCAGGCGAGAAACGCCCCACGAGCAACGCTTGCGGCTGCAGCACCCCCACCGACGGATGCAACGGCCTGCAACCCACACGCTTGGGCGAGGAGTTTGAGCAACTGCGCCTTGCCACAGAGGCAAGCGGCAAACGCCCCAAAGCCTTTATGCTCACAATAGGTAACCTCGCAATGCGCCAGGCGAGAGCACAGTTCTCGTGCAACTTCCTTGCTGCTGCAGGCTACGAGGTTATAGACAACCTGGGCTTCAAGAGCGTAGAAGAGGGCGCGGAGGCGGCCATAGCAGCAGGAGCCGACATTGTTGTCATCTGCTCGAGCGACGACGAATATGCCACATACGCAATACCTGCATACGAAGCTCTCAAGGAAAAAGCCATCTTTATAGTTGCCGGCGCACCCGCCTGCAGCGAGGAGCTTGAAAAAGCAGGCATAGAAAACTTTATACACGTGAGAGTTAACGTTTTGGAGACACTTAAAGCGCTTAACGCCAAACTTGGCATCTAACACAAAAAAGAGCTATGAGAAAAGATTTTAGCAACATAGATATATTTGCGAGCAACACAGCAACCGCACCCCAAACATACGAAAGCGTTTGGGAGACCGCCGAGCACATAAACGTGAAACCCGTTTACACCGCCGACGACCTTAAAGAGATGGAGCACCTCGACTACGCAGCCGGCCTACCGCCCTTCCTGCGCGGCCCCTACTCTATGATGTATACCTTCCGCCCGTGGACCATAAGACAGTATGCAGGTTTCTCTACCGCCGAGGAGAGCAACGCCTTCTATCGCCGCAACCTCGCGTCGGGGCAAAAAGGACTCTCTGTAGCCTTTGACCTGCCCACACACCGTGGCTACAACCCCGACAACGAACGCGTGGTGGGCGATGTGGGAAAAGCCGGAGTATCAATCTGTTGTATGGAGAATATGGAGCAGTTGTTCGACGGTATCCCCCTTAACAAGATGTCGGTATCGATGACTATGAACGGTGCCGTGCTACCCGTGCTCGCCTTCTACATAAACGCAGCGCTGGAGCAAGGTGCTAAGCTCGAAGAGATGGCCGGTACCATACAAAACGACATCCTCAAAGAGTTTATGGTGCGTAACACCTATATATACCCTCCCGCATTCTCAATGCGCATAATAAGCGATATATTTGCCTACACATCGCAGAAGATGCCCAAGTTCAACTCAATATCAATATCGGGTTACCACATGCAGGAGGCTGGAGCATCGGCCGACATAGAGCTTGCCTACACCCTTGCCGACGGCTTGGAGTATGTGCGTGCAGGCGTGGAAGCCGGCATCGACATAGACGCGTTTGCGCCCCGCCTCTCTTTCTTCTGGGGTATAGGTATGAACCCCTTTATGGAGATAGCAAAGATGCGTGCAGCACGTATGTTGTGGGCCAAGATAATAAAACAATTCAACCCCAAGAACCCCAAGTCGATGGCTCTGCGCACACACTGCCAGACATCGGGCTGGTCGCTCACCGAGCAAGACCCCTTCAACAACGTGGGCCGCACAGTGATAGAGGCTATGAGTGCGGCTATGGGACACACACAGTCGCTGCACACCAATGCTCTCGACGAGGCCATCGCCCTGCCCACCGACTTTTCGGCACGCATCGCACGCAACACACAGATATACTTGCAAGAGGAGACAAACATCTGCCGTGTGATAGACCCTTGGGGCGGCTCGTACTATGTAGAAAGCCTCACAAAGGAGATAGCCGAAAAGGCGTGGAAACTAATACAAGAGATTGAGGAGCTTGGCGGTATGGCAAAAGCCATAGAGACAGGCCTTCCCAAGATGCGCATCGAGGAGGCCGCAGCACGCACACAAGCCCGCATAGACAGCGGCAAGCAGATAATAGTTGGCACAAATGCCTACTGTCTCGAGGAGGAAGAGCCCATCGACATCTTGGAGATAGACAACACAGCAGTGCGCAAAGAACAGCTCGAAGCCATAGAGCGCAACCGCAAAAACCGCGATGAAAAGGCGGTAAAAGCAGCGCTCGACAAGATAACAGAGTGCGCGAGAAGCGGCGAGGGCAACCTCTTGGAGGCTGCCGTAGAGGCTGCCGGCAAGCGCGCCACACTTGGAGAAATTTCCGACGCCTGCGAAGCTGTCGCCGGCCGTTACAAAGCAATAATAAGAACTATATCAGGAGTGTATTCAGCAGAGAGCAAAGACGACGAGACCTTTAGAGAGGCTTGCCACTTGACCGAAGAGTTTGCAAAGAAAGAGGGACGCCGCCCCCGAGTTATGATAGCCAAGATGGGACAAGACGGCCACGACCGCGGCGCAAAGGTGGTAGCTACGGGTTACGCCGACTGCGGTTTCGATGTAGATATGGGTATGTTGTTCCAAACACCTGCCGAGGTTGCACGCCAGGCTGTTGAGAACGATGTTCACGCCGTGGGTGTCTCTTCGCTTGCTGCCGGACACAAGACTCTCGTGCCGCAGCTCATAGAGGAGCTTGCAAAACTTGGCCGCGAGGATATTATGGTTTTTGCCGGCGGTGTTATACCCGCACAAGACTACGACTTCCTCTACCGCGCCGGCGTTATAGGTATCTTCGGCCCCGGCACAAGTGTTGCTAAAGCCGCTTGCGAGCTTATGAACATATTCCTCAACAGAGAGTAAATAGAAGGGGGAAAGAATGATTGTATGCATAGCTGAAAAACCCTCCGTTGCAAAAGAGATAGCAGAGATTATAGGCGCAAAGAACAAACGCGACGGTTTTTACGAGGGTAACGGATACTGCGTAACCTGGACATTCGGTCACCTCTGCACACTGAAAGAACCCGGAGATTACACCCCCATGTGGCAAAGGTGGAGCCTCGGCAGCTTGCCGATGGTTCCACCTCGCTTCGGCATAAAACTCATCGACGACAAGGGTATAGAAAAACAGTTCTCCATAATAGAGAAACTTATGCAACAGGCCGACAGCATAATAAACTGCGGCGATGCCGGGCAAGAGGGAGAGCTCATACAGCGTTGGGTTATACAAAAAGCGCAGGCAAAATGCCCGGTGAAGCGTCTGTGGGTATCATCGCTCACCGAGGAGGCTATACGCGAAGGCTTTGCCTCACTCAAAGACCAAAGCGAGTACCAGCCACTCTACGAAGCAGGGCTCTCACGCGCCATAGGTGACTGGCTCCTTGGTATGAACGCTACCCGCCTCTACACGCTAAAATATGGCCGCAACCGCCAGGTGCTCTCCATAGGACGCGTACAAACACCAACCCTCGCGCTTGTGGTAAAACGCCAGCAAGAGATTGAGAACTTTATCCCCAAGCAATATTGGGAGCTGAAAACAACCTACCGCGACACACAATTTAGTGCAGCAAAAGGGAAGTTCGAGAGCGTGGAGGAGGCTCAAAAAGCGCTGCAAAGCATCACAGGGCAACCTTTCACAGTTACAGATGTTACAGCAAAAAGCGGCACCGAGCTACCGCCCCGCCTTTACGACCTCACATCGTTGCAGGTCGATTGCAACAAAAAGTTTGGGCTTTCGGCCGAGGTAACCCTGCAAACTATACAGTCGCTCTACGAGAAGAAGCTCACCACCTACCCCCGTGTTGACACCACCTTCTTGAGCGACGACATATACCCCAAGTGTGCCGCAATACTCAAAGGGTTGCGCGACTATCAAGCCCTAACCGCCCCCCTCGAGGGCAAGCCCTTGCTAAAATCGAAAAAAGTGTTCGATAACAAAAAAGTTACCGACCACCACGCCATAATACCCACAGGTGTCTACCCGCAAGGGCTCACCGACCTCGAAAAGAAACTATACAACCTCATAGCTCTGCACTTTATAGCCGTCTTCTACCCCGACTGCAAGTTCCGCACTACCACCGTGCAAGGCGATAGCGCCGGAGTGCCCTTCAAAACAACCGGCAAGGAGATAACCGAGCAAGGTTGGAAGGTTGTCTTTTCGGGCGAAACAAACGATGAAAAGGAGGAAAACGAGAAGACCTTGCCCCACTTTACCAAGGGTGAGGAGGGCCCCCACACCCCCGACCTTGCCGAAAAGTGGACCACGCCTCCCAAGCCCTACACCGAGGCCACACTCTTGCGTGCTATGGAGACCGCCGGTAAGTTCGTCGACAACGAGGAACTGCGCGATGCTATGAAGGAGAACGGTATAGGCCGCCCCTCAACCCGCGCCAACATAATAGAGACCCTTTTCAAGCGCAACTATATGCGCCGTGAGAAGAAAAACATACAACCCACCACCACGGGCACAGAGCTTATAAACACCATAAGAAACGAGTTGCTAAAGAGCGCCGAGCTCACCGGGCAGTGGGAGAAAAAGTTGCGCGACATAGAAAAACGAGAGTACAACGCAAAAAACTTTATCGAGGAGCTCAAGGTTATGCTCGACAAAATTGTGAAAGATGTGTTGAGCGACAACACCGCCACAATGAGCGAATTTACCCAAAAGCCTTAATCTCGATATAATAAATGGGCAAAAAGTGAGTTATATAAAGGAAACAACACTTTTATATGAAGAGAGTACTTCTATACAGCATCGCGATATTTACAATCACGGCCATAATATCTTGCGGCAGCGACAGAGCCATAAGAAAAGGTGACCAGTATGCCGCCGTGAACGAATATTACGAAGCTGCACGACAATACAGAAAAGCCTACCGCAAAATATCGCCCAAGGAGAAAAGCAAGCGCGCTGAGGTCGCTTGGAAGATGGGCGAGTGCTACCGCAAGAGCCACAACGCTGTGCGCGCTGTAGGTGCTTACGGCAACGCCGTGCGCTACAAATACCCCGACTCGCTTGCCCTGCGCCACCTTGCCGACGCACAACTCGAAAAAGGAGACTACAAAGATGCTATAAACAACTACGAAGCCTACCTACAGCTAAACGCCACCGACCGCCTGGCTCTGGTGGGCCTGCAAGCTGCCAAGCAGTCGCTAGAGTGGAAGAAAAACCCCAACCGTTACATTGTAAAGTTCTCCAAGGAACTCAACGGGCAACGCAGCGACTACTGCCCCATGTATGTGGGCGAGGACACCACACTCATAGTCACAACATCCACCCGCAAAGAGGCCAAGGGAGACGATGTAAGCGGCATCACAGGGCAGAAGAAGGCCGACCTCTTCCTCACCAAGCGCGACGACAAAGGCAAGTGGCAAAAAACCGAGATTATAGAGGGTGAGGTTAACAGCGAGCACGAAGATGGAGCCTGTGCCTTCACTCCCGACGGGAAAACAATGTACTTCACACGCTGTGTGAGCGACGACCAGTACCCACGCTACGCAGCAATATACAAAAGCGACAGAAGCGACGCCTCGTGGGGCGGAGCAAAAAAGGTGGAGATATCGAGCGACACCCTCACCTTGTTTGCCCACCCTGCAGTATCGCCCGACGGAGAGTGGCTCTACTTTACCTCAAACATGGGCGGTAGCGTAGGCGGGCTCGACCTCTGGAGATACTACATAGGCAAGAATAAAGCCCTGCAAGACATTGTGGAAAACCTTGGCGAGGGCATAAACACCGAGGGCGACGAGCAGTTTCCCACCTTCGGGCCGCAAGGCGAGCTCTTCTTCTCGTCGGACGGTTACCCCGGTATGGGCGGCCTCGACATTTATTGTGCCACACAAGTAAACGACACGGTGTGGAGGGTGGAAAATATGATGGCACCCATAAACTCCAACGGTGACGACTTTGGTATGACCTTTGCCCCTGGGCTTTACCGCGGTTACTTCTCTTCAAACCGTGGTGACGCACGCGGCTGGGACCACATTTATTCCTTCTTTTTACCCGAGACCGTGCACACTCTCTATGGTTGGGTGTACGAAAAAGATGGCTACGAGCTACCCGAAGCCGTGATACATATGGTGGGCAAAGATGGCACAAACACAAGCTTCGGCGTGATGAAAGACGGCTCCTACTCTGTGCGTGTAACCCCGGGCGTAGACTATGTGATGCTCGGCAGCTGCAAGGGCTATCTAAACACTATGCAAGAGCTGTCGGCCAACACTCTCGAAGGCACAGTAACATACCAACGCGACTTTGCGCTGCCCTCGATAACCCGTCCTGTGCTCATCGACAACATCTTCTACGAGTTTGACAAAGCCTCACTCACCCCCGAGTCTGTGGCGTCGCTCGACGAGCTTGTAAAGTTACTCAACCTCAACCCCAACGTAACCATAGAACTCAGCGCGCACTGCGACTACAAGGGTAGCGACGAGTACAACATAAAGCTATCGCAGGCCCGTGCCGAGTCGGTTGTAAACTACCTCATAGAGCACGGCATAGAGAAAGAGCGCCTTACCCCCAAGGGATATGGCGAGGAGAAACCTAAAATTGTGCACAAGAAACTCACCGAGAAGTATGCCTTCTTGAAAGAAAACGATGTTCTTACCGAGGATTTTATAAACAATCTCGAAAGCGAGGAGCAGAAAGAGATATGCAACCAGCTTAACCGCCGCACAGAGTTCCAGGTGTTGCGTACCACATACAACCTTTACAAGTATTAAACAAGGGAAAGATAAAAAGAACAGCGACAGGGTTACCTCACCTTGTCGCTGTTCTTTTTTGCAAAATCGGCCCAGCTGCTATACTTTACCTCCCGCACCGGATTGCCACGCTGCAAAAAGTGACAAAAAGCAGCACCCAAGGCATCTGTCGCGTCCATAAAGCGTGGCATATCGTCGTTGGATATATTGAGCATACGGCGCAACATATCGGCAACCTGCTGCTTCGATGCAGAGCCGCTACCCGTTATCGCCATCTTTATCTTTAGAGGAGCATACTCGTGTATGGGCACATCGCGGCTTATGGCAGCCGCTATAGCAACACCCTGCGCACGCCCCAGCTTCAGCATACTCTGCACATTCTTGCCAAAAAAGGGCGCCTCTATAGCAAGTTCGTCGGGCAAGAAGGACTTTATGAGCCCCTGTACGCGGCTGAATATCTCGCCAAGCTTTATGTAGCTGTCGTGACACTTACGCAAGTCTATAACACCCATTGCAATAAGGCGTGCCTTGTTACCGTTCACGCCTATAAAAGCATAGCCCATAATATTTGTACCGGGGTCTATGCCCATAATCACTCTGTCGTCGGTGGGGGCGGGCTGCTGCATATTACAAACCAAGATAAGAGATTAGCCCTTTGCAACCACGCTCAATCTCGGCATACGTCTGCGAGAAGTTTCCGTGGTACCACGGGTCCGATATATCGCCGCCGGCACGACGTCGCGCCTCGCCAGCAGCCTTGCAACCCTCAAAATCGAGCAATTTCCACACCTTTTCTTCGGCGTCGGCCGACAAGAAAGAGCGCATATTGCCTATGTTGTAATCTTCCATAACCACCACAAGGTCGAAGGCAGAAAAGTCGGCAGCGGCGATGCGACGGGCACGCTTACCCTCGCACGAGATACCGTGGCGCGCAAGCTCGCGCACCGCAGGGGGGTAGACCGCGTTGCCTATCTCCTCGCAACTTGTTGCAGCCGACTCCACATATACCGAGGCGGAGAGACCTTGCTCCTCCACCATCTTTTTCATCACAAACTCTGCCATCGGGGAACGACAAATGTTCCCGTGGCACACAAACAGTATTTTTTTCATCTATTCAAGAAAAGCTGCATCGAAAGAGAGTGGGAGAAGAGCCTTAATGCCATCTTCGATAATATAAATCTCTTTTGTTCCAAACAGAATTATTCTTATTGTGTTGCTAAAACGTTTCTCTGTCTCCAGAATAACCTGGCGACAAGCACCGCAGGGAGGGATGGGCTTTTCGAGCTCGCCGGCCTCGGTGCGGGCTGCTATAGCAAGGGTGAGCACTGCTTGGTCGGGGTATTGGGAATTTGCCCAAAAGATAGTTGTGCGCTCGGCACAAAGACCTGACGGATAGGCCGCGTTCTCCTGGTTAGTACCCCTCACAATTGTATCATTGGCCAAGCGCACCGCGGCACCCACATTAAAACCCGAATAAACAGCATAACTATTTGCTGTGGCAGCACGTGCAGCGTCGACAACCTCTTTGTCTGCGGCCGACAGCTCATCATACACACACAC
Organism: Bacteroidaceae bacterium; assembly: GCA_045612305.1. GTDB lineage: Bacteria > Bacteroidota > Bacteroidia > Bacteroidales > Bacteroidaceae > HGM04593. The sequence goes on along the minus strand of JAZKYU010000045.1, from coordinate 4,144 downwards.
CTTTACCTTTGTCTGCAAAACCAACTCTTTCATAATGTATATCTTTCATTTAGCCGTCCACGCCCTGCATGCCTAAATAAAATATAGCAAAAAAGGAGAGGGAGAGCCACATTTATTGGGCGAAGATATAAAATTTGTTGCGTAAAAGCAATTTATTCATTTATTTTGTAGGCGCAATAAAGCAAGCCCATGAAACACATATACATATATACACTTTTAGCTCTGCTCTCCCTTTCGGCGTGCAGCACAGGCAAGCAAAGCACATACAAGACACCCGCAAAGAAACTGTCGCAGGCTAGAGACGACTACGAGAGATACATACTCACCTTCTACCCCATAGCGGTGGAACAGATGTCGAGACACCACATACCCGCGAGCATAACACTCGCGCAAGGCCTCTTGGAGTCGGGTGCCGGCAAGAGCCAACTATCGAGAAGTTCCAACAACCACTTTGGCATAAAAGCCGACAAAAGCTGGAAAGGGAAGCGCACCTCGTCTATGGACAACGGCAAGCTGTGCTACTTTAGAAAATATGAGAACGTGAGAGACTCCTATGAGGACCACTCGTCGTTCCTTGTCGGGCGCCAGCGCTACGCCTTCCTCTTTAAGCTAAACAAAAAAGACTACAAGGGCTGGGCCAAGGGGCTAAAAAAAGCCGGTTATGCCGAAGACCCCGCCTACCCCTCGAAACTCATAAGCATAATAGAGCGATACGAGCTCTACCGCTACGACTCCTACACGATGAAGGACCTCAAAAACTACGACGGCATAGCACTCGAATCGTACAACAGCAACGACAAAAGAACTATCTACAAAGCAAACGGCCTCATCTATGTCTTCGGTAACACGGGCGACACGTTTAAATCCTTGAGCAAAGAGCTTGGCGTGTCGAGACGTAAACTCATAAAATACAACGACCTATACAAGGAGTATGCCATAAAGGCCGGGGATATAATCTACCTAGAGGAGAAGAACAACAAGAGTAGCAAAGAGCACCCCACGCACACCGTTAAAACGGGCGAGAGCCTGCACTCTATATCGCAAAAATATGGTGTAAAACTCGACAAACTCTACAAGCGCAACGCTGCCGCAGCCGAGAGAGGCATAAGGGTGGGTGACGAGGTCAAGTTGAGATGATTTTTTAAATTTATTAACTTGAATTTCGGCATTTTATATTTTTTCCCTATCTTTGCCAAGATTTTGTCTCATTGACTTAAGCAAATAAACAACAACCATTCATATTTAATCACAAGAAAATGAATAAATCTACTTTTTTCAAAGCGCTTTTGATTGGCGTAGCATTTATTTTCGCAAGCAACGAAATTTATGCACAGGCAATTAAAACGGATACAATCCGCGAATCGCGCTTAAGCAACCTTGCCACCGTGTTGGGTGGAACAACCGACAACATCGTGGCCGACGACGCAACAATAAACCAAAAAGATTGGTTTGTATCATTCGGTGCCGGTATAAACGCCATCGCAGCCGAGGGCAACGACAAAGTGAACAACCTTCTCGACCGCAGAAGAGCCCGCGCGAACGTAACCGTAGGTTACTGGTTCAACCGCTATTTGGGCATCAGAGGCCAGGTGGGTGTAGGCAAAGTAAGCGCATACTACTTGGCAGGTGCCATCTATGGCCAAGCCCTTAACTCATTCGACTACCCCGCAAGCACCATGCAGTACATTATCAACAAAGACGGCTTGGCATACTTCCGCCGCAAGTTCATTTATATGGACTTGAGCGTTGCAGCAATGACCGACGTTGTAAAATGGTTCGAGAAAGAGAGCAAATGGGGTGTTCAGCTCTATGCAGGCCCCACATACACCTACTCTTTCAAGAAACAAGGTTTCCACCACAACAACACTTGGGGTGTGGAGGCAGGTATGCAAGTCGACTACAAAATATCAAAGCGCCTCTCTCTTATGGCCGACCTTCAAGCCAACTTCCTCAACGAATCGTTCGACGGTATTGAGGGCGGTGAGCTCAACGGCAGCAACAAAACCCTCGACTTCCTTGGCGCTGCAACAATAGGTTTGAGCTACCACTTTGGCGGTGCAGCATCAAAGGCCAACGTGGAAATTCCCGTGGTATACCAAGACATCTACAAGCCCCAGCCCACAATTGTCAAAGAGGTTAAGGCTCCCGCAAAAGATGTATTTGCACCCTTTGCAGTGCGCTTCCTCATCGACAAGTCTTACATAGAGAAAGGCCAGAAACCTCAAATCAACAAAATTGCCGAGTACCTCAAGAACAACGCCGATGCCAAAGTTATGCTCACCGGTTATGCCGACAAAGAGACTGCTTACCCCGAGTACAACATGCGTTTGAGCCAGCGAAGAGTAGACTCTGTAAAGAAATACCTCATAAACGAGTGCGGCATTGCCGAAGAGCGCATCGAGACCAACGCCAAGGGTGACACAGAGCGCGTCTACGACGAGGACTTCCGTTGGAACCGTGTTGTTGTGATGAGCATTATCGAAAAATAATTAAGAATTGAAATACAGGAAATAATATGAAAAAGACAATAATATTATCTCTATTGTTGGCAGTTGGTTTTTCGGCAAACGCACAGAACAACCGAGTTGAGACCACAACAAAAACAGAGACTGTGAGCATCGACTACAAAACAAAATACAAGTCGTCGTTCCTCGACAACATCTACATCCAGGGCTCATTCGCTGGTAATATGCTTATGGGTGAGCAAGACACCCAACTCTCGTTTGGCAAACGCGTGCGCCACGGCTTCTCATTTGCCATCGGCAAGCAGCTCACACCCGTTATAGGCTTGCGCTTGAGCGTAGACGGCAACCGTCTCAAAGGCTGGAACGCCGGCGGTGGTATATACCCCAACCACACCGAGGACCCCAGAAAAGAGTACCTCGAGTCGAAAGGTGTAGACACAAGCAACGGCTACACACAGGATATAAAATACTATGCCTTGAACTTTGACCTTATGCTCGACCTCATCAACCTCTTCTCTGACGAAAAGAAGGCAAGCAAGCCCCTCGATGTAGAGTTCTACTTGGGTGCAGCAGCGCTCACCACCATTGAGAGAAAAGGCATCGACAGCCGCACAGTTTTTGCAGGAAGAGCCGGTATCTCCACAACCTACAACTTCACCGACCGCTTGGGCCTCAACTTCGACCTGGGTGCAGCAATGACCAGCTCCACATTCGACGGGCAGAACGGTATGTGCACCGACTTCGACGGTATCCTCTCGGCCAAGTTAGGTTTAAAGTGGAAGATAGGCAAGCAAGGTTTCAGAACCGTGCACGCAATACCCGCCGAGCAGTATGCAGCTCTCAACAACTACCTTGCCGTGGTTAAAACCGAGCAGATGGAAAAGGGCAAGCCCCAGGAGAAAATCGTTATTCTCCCCGCAGAGAAGACCAACGTATACACTCCCTACGTAGTGTTCCACGATGGCAAAGACACCTTCAACAAGGAGTTGCAGATGGTAAACATCTCAAATGTTGCAAAATATATGCAGAGTAACCCCGAGTGTACTATGGAGGTTATCGGTAACACAAACGCAACAAAAGCCAACATTGCCGAGAGCCGCGCCAACAAGGTTAAGGAAATACTCGTAGAGCGCTACTCTATCGCTGCTGACAGACTGGTTGTGAAAACCGAGGATATGGGCGAGAATAGCCAAACCGTACACTTCGTAAACAAGTAAGAAAAGTTTACTATTATAACAGAAGCAGCGACCGCACTTGCGGTCGCTGCTTATATTATATTACACCACATAGGTATTATGGTTTACCAGTAAAAGTTGTGTTAATTTATTCCTTGATATTTATCTCCTCTTCAAAGCTCGACATACTCTTTACTTAATTGCACAGCAAGAGTAACACCTTGTTTGTATAGTCTTGCTTTAAAATCCTCGGTGGCCCGAGAGTCTTTCTCTCAATAAGCTTGTTCTTTTCCCCTTCTTTTCGTGAGACGAAAAGGAAGCAAAAGGCGCAGCACGCGAGTAAGATTAGTCGCTCCCTCCTCTTGCTCGTGAATTGCCCCTGGGGCAATATAACTCGTTCGTCGGTCACTTGCCGCGTGTCTCTTTCTCGCATTTACAGGGTGCTGCAAGGGTTAAAAATTACCCTCATCAGCGCAGTCCAGAAGTGCGCATTAAAGCTATTAG
>JAZKYU010000044.1:0-10378 GCA_045612305.1 Bacteroidaceae bacterium | reverse complement strand
AAGTTCTACAAAGAGGTTTGCCTCTTGCAGCAGGGCTACTGCCAGAACGAGAAGATTTCTGTTGCCGATTTCTTGAAAGGCTTCGACAAGGAGCTTACAGCAACAGGCTTCCAGCGTTTCACATTGCGTGCTGAGTAATTTATATTACACACGATAACGCAGGCAGGGCAACCGAAAGGTTGCCCTGCTTTTTTGTTCTCTCTCGAATGTTATAGATGTTTCGGTAATTTATATTTTTTAGGCGAGGGGTTTTTATAAAAACGTTATAATGTGCTTGGGGTAAAATATATGGCCGTAACTAGAGTTACGGCCATATATTTTGTTTCTTACTCGAACGAAAGTTCCAGCTGTTTGGGCTCCTCGCCCAGGAGGTTGAAGGAGATGCGATGGTGGGGTGTTGTCCCAAACTTGCGTATGGCGGCGCGGTGCTTGGCTGTGGGGTAGCCTTTGTTGCTTTGCCAGTCGTACATGGGGTACTCGCGCGCGAGGGCTAACATATAGTCGTCGCGGTAGGTTTTTGCGAGGATGGACGCTGCTGCGATGCTCATATAGGTGGCGTCGCCTTTTACCACGGTATTGTGTGTGATGCCGGGGTAGGGGCTGAATTTATTACCATCGATGAGCAGGTGATCGGGGCGCACTTTAAGACCGTCGACGGCGCGGTGCATAGCAAGGATGGATGCTCGCAGTATGTTTATTTTGTCTATCTCTTCGGCGGTGACGATACCTACAGCCCAAGCGATGGCTTCGCGTTCGATGATCTCGCGTAGTTGGTAGCGTTGTGTCTCTGTTAGTTGTTTTGAGTCGTTGAGGAGGGTGTTTTCGAAGTTTGGGGGCAGGATAACGGCTGCGGCGTATACGTCGCCGGCAAGGCAACCGCGGCCGGCTTCGTCGCACCCGGCTTCGATAACTCCTTCTGTTTGGTAGGGCTTTAGCATCAGGCAAACATTTTAGCGGCGCGTTTAATGCCCTCGATGAGTATGTCAACCTCTTCGTGGGTGTTGTATGCGGCAAAGGATGCGCGCACTGTACCGGGGATGCCTAGGTGGTCGATGAGGGGTTGTGCGCAGTGGTGCCCGGTGCGTATTGCTATGCCCAGGTGGTCGAGTATGGTGCCGAGGTCGGCGGGGTGTATGTCACCTACGAGGAAGGAGATTGCTGCGCCGTCGGGCTTACCGAAGATGCGTATGCCAGGTATCTCCTGCAGTCGTTCGAGGGCGTATGTGGTGAGTGCGTGCTCGTGTGCTGCGATGTTTTCTATGCCTAACTGCATAACCCACTCGAGGGCTGCGCCTAGGGCGATGGCTCCTACATAGTCGGGGGTACCTGCCTCGAATTTGTATGGGAGCTCGTTGTAGGTTGTTTTCTCGAAACGTACGGTTTGTATCATCTCGCCGCCGCCGTGGTAGGGTTGCAGGGCGTTGAGCAGGCTCTCTTTGCCATATAGCACACCTATACCTGTGGGGGCGTATACTTTGTGCCCGCTCATAACGTAGAAGTCGGCGTCGAGGCTTTGTACATCAACTTTTATGTGGGGGCTGCTTTGTGCGCCGTCTATGAGCACGGGCACGCTGTGGCTGTGGGCAAAATCGATTATCTCTTTTATGGGGTTTGTAACGCCAAGTACGTTTGATACGTGGGTGATGCTCACAAGGCGTGTGCGCTCGTTGAAGAGTGCTTTGTAGGCTTCGAGGTCGAGGGTGGCATCCTCTTTAAGGGGCACGATGCGCAGGTTTATGCCTATGCGGTCGCGCAACATCTGCCAGGGCACAATGTTGCTGTGGTGCTCCATGGTTGATATTATAACTTCGTCGCCCTCTTTAAGGAAAGTGTTGCCGAAGGTTGTTGCCACGAGGTTTATGCTCTCGGTGGTGCCGCGGGTGAAGATTAGTTCGTGGCTGTGTGCTGCGCCGAGGTATTTTTGTACTGTGCGGCGGGCCTTCTCAAACTCTTCGGTTGCTACCTGTGAGAGGTGGTGCACGCCTCGGTGCACGTTAGAGTTTATTGTGCAGTAGGCGTTGCTTATTGCCTCGATGACGCAGCGTGGTTTTTGTGTGGTTGCTGCGTTATCGAGGTATATGAGGGGCTTCCCATACACTTTTTGCGAGAGTATGGGAAATTCTTTGCGTATTTCTTGTGGGTCGAACATCGTTTCGTGTTATTTACAGAGTGAGCAACCTTTGCAACGGTTCAGTTCTCCGCGGAAACGTTTTTCCACCAAAAGGTGCAGACGGTCGCGTAAGGCGTCGATTTTTATGTTTTCTATAACCTCACCTGCAAATGCGTACATAAGTAGGTGGCGTGCTTCGTCGGCGGGTATACCGCGCTGCTGCATATAGAAGAGTGCGCTCTCGTCGAGCTGTCCCACGGTGGAGCCGTGGCTACACTTTACGTCGTCGGCATAAATTTCGAGCTGTGGCTGTGCATACATGCGGGCGCAGCTTGTGAGGCAGAGGTTGCGGTTTGTCTGCTCCGATGTGGTTTGTTGCGCATCGGGGTGTATGAGCATTTTGCCTGTGAACACACCTGTTGACTCTTCGTCGAGGATGTATTTGTAGAGCTCGTTGCTCTTGCAGTTGCTCACCTTGTGCTCTACAAGTGTGCGGTTATCGATGTGTTGTTTGCGGTCGCCTATGGCAAGGCCGGTGATGTTGGTTTCGGCGCCGCGCCCCTCGAGTGTAACCTTTACAAGGTTGCGTGTAAAGCCGTTTGTGAGTGTTATGCTGCAGTGATTGAAGCTGCTGTCGGCCTCTTGACGCACGAAGAGGTGCCCCAGGTGGCTGTTGCTGTGGTTGGTCTCCTCGAGCTCGTATATGTCGAGCGATGCTCCTTGTCCCAAGAATATCTCGGTTACTTGTGTGGAGAGTGTTTTACGCTCGGTAGAAGAGTGGTCGCAGATGAGCAGGCTGGCTTTTGCACCCTCTTGGAGTATGATGAGCAGGCGGCGGTTCGACATCATATCGACCTTAGCTTGTATGAGGCTCACAATTTGTATAGTCTCCTCAACCTCTATGCCACGGGGTATGTAGAGCACTATGCCGTCTTGTACAAAGGCGGTGTTGAACTGTGCTATGCTGTCGCCCTCGGTTACCAACGTGTTGTAGTAGGGCGCGAGGAGCTCTCTGTGGCTATCGGCTATCTTATTAAGGCTGTCGAGGATTACTCCTGCGGGCAGGGTGTTTGCTTTTTCGGCAGCTTGGAAGGAGTCGTTGACGATGAACGCTCTATGTGTCTTGAGGTTGGGCACGTCGCAGGTGAAGATGTCGTGCGTGCCGGCCTGTGTGGCGATGCGTCCAAGATTCATACCGTAGTTGGCAGCAAATTGCTTGGCAACATCGGTGTGCAGCCACTCTTCCTCCTTTGTGGTGGGGAGGCCTGTGGCTTTGAACTTTTCGAAGGCTTTGCGTCGTGCCTCGTTGAGCAACGTGCTGCAAGGCTCCTCTATAAGCTCCTTGTTGCTATCGTAAAGCGCAATATATTCTTGTTCGTTGCTCATTGATTATTGGTTTTCGTTTTTAATCCAGTCGTATCCGCGCTCTTCGAGCTCGAGTGCAAGCTCGGGACCTGCTGTCTTAACTATTTTGCCGTTGTAGAGCACGTGCACAATGTCGGGCTTTATGTAGTCGAGCAGGCGTTGGTAGTGTGTAATTACAAGTGTCGATGTGTCGTCGCGTTTAAGCTTGTTTACACCCTCGGCTACGATGCGCAGAGCATCGATGTCAAGGCCCGAGTCGGTCTCGTCGAGTATGCTCAAAGTGGGCTCGAGCATAGCCATCTGGAATATTTCGTTACGTTTCTTCTCGCCACCGCTGAAGCCTTCGTTCACCGAACGGTTGGCTAGCTTACTGTCGAGGTTTACGAGGGCACGTTTCTCGCGCATGAGCTTGAGGAACTCTGTTGCGTTCATGGGCTCGAGTCCTTTGTATTGACGTTGCGCGTTTATTGCAGCTCGCATAAAGTTTGTGATGCTCACGCCCGATATCTCCACGGGGTACTGGAACGAGAGAAAGATGCCTTCGTGGCTGCGGTTTTCGGGTGAAAGTTCCAAAAGGTTTTTACCCTTGTATATAATTTCGCCTTCTGTTACGGTGTATGCGGGGTGTCCCACAAGAACGTTGCTCAAGGTGCTTTTTCCCGAGCCGTTAGGGCCCATTATGGCGTGTACTTCACCTGCTTTCACGGTGAGGTTTATGCCTTTGAGTATCTCTTTGCCGTTTATGGTGGCGTGTAGGTTTTTTATTTCCAATAAATTTTCCATAATGTGCTTTTATTTTTATCCAACTGCTCCTTCGAGTGATACGCTCAATAGTTTTTGTGCCTCTATGGCAAATTCCATAGGTAGTTTGTTGAGTACCTCTTTGGCATAACCGTTTACAATGAGACCTATGGCCTCTTCTGTGGGTATGCCGCGCTGGTTGCAGTAGAATAGTTGCTCTTCGGATATTTTTGAGGTTGTGGCCTCGTGTTCTATTATCGCACTATTGTTGTGTATGTCCATGTAGGGGAAGGTGTGTGCTCCACACTTGCTGCCAAGGAGTAGAGAGTCGCACTGGCTGTAGTTGCGCGCTCCGTCGGCGTTTTTGCTCACACGCACCAGGCCGCGGTAGGAGTTTTGGCTGTGTCCTGCCGATATACCTTTGCTTATGATGGTACTGCTGCAGTTCTTTCCCAGGTGTATCATCTTTGTTCCGGTGTCGGCCTGCTGGTAGTTGTTGGTGAGGGCTACGGAGTAAAACTCACCTTGTGAGTTGTCGCCGCGCAGTACACAACTTGGATACTTCCAAGTTATTGCCGAGCCGGTCTCGACCTGTGTCCAAGATAGCTTGCTGTTGCAACCACGGCAGTCGCCTCGCTTGGTAACGAAGTTGTAGACACCTCCCTTGCCCTCGGCATCGCCGGGGTACCAGTTTTGCACGGTGCTGTATTTTACTTCGGCGTTGTCGCACACGATAATCTCTACTATGGCGGCGTGTAGTTGGTTTTCGTCGCGCATAGGTGCGGTGCAACCTTCGAGGTAGGATACGTAGCTGTCGTCGTCGGCAACGATGAGTGTGCGTTCGAACTGTCCTGTGTTGGCTGCGTTTATTCTAAAGTAGGTCGATAGCTCCATAGGGCAACGCACCCCTTTGGGTATGTACACGAAGGAGCCGTCGCTGAATACAGCGCTGTTTAGTGCTGCGAAGAAGTTGTCGCGGTAGTTGACCACCGTGCCCAAGTATTTGCGTACGAGGTCGGGGTACTCTTGTACAGCCTCGCTCATAGAGCAGAAGATTATTCCCTTTTCTTTGAGCTCCTCTTTGAATGTTGTTTTTACCGACACAGAGTCCATAACGGCGTCGACGGCTGTGCCGCTTAGTGCCAAACGCTCCTCCAAAGGTATGCCAAGCTTCTCAAAGGTTTTCATAAGCTCGGGGTCTATCTCGGTGCTTTTGTTCTCCTTCTTTTTAAGGGGGTCGGCATAGTATGATATTGCTTGATAGTCTATGGGGGGGATATCAAGGTGGGGCCAGGTGGGCATCTTTTGTGTGAGCCAGTAGGCGTATGCCTTAAGACGGAACTCTAGCAACCACTCGGGCTCGTTCTTTTTTCGGGATATAAGTCTTATTACATCCTCGTTAAGGCCGCGGTCGATTATGTCGGTCTTTATATTTGTGATGAAGCCAAACTCGTATGCTTTGTTGGCTATCTTTTTGAATATATTGTTCTTCTTTTTCATCTATATTCTATATCTTCTTTTCAGCCTCGTCGATGATTAAAGAGGTCAATATTTTGGTGTGTTTATATAACAAAGATTTATTTTGCGTAGTTTTGCCTGTGTAGTCGTTTTCGGGCAGAAATTTTTCTGACAGGGTTACGACACCAACAAAAACAAACATAGTGATGAAACTTGAAAATATTGCACCAAGTATGCTGTCGATATATCTTAGGTGGCACGCTTCTAGTATGCCCGAAAGAATAACTCCTACTATCTTGAAGATGATAACCACGCTGGCAAGTATAGCTACGAAGGCTACGGGTATTGCCACAAGGTCGGTCCACTGGGTTTGTTCTTTTATCCACACGGTTACAGTGGGGTAGAACAACACTGCTTGGAGCAGGCCTAATACTATACCTGCTCCAAACGATAGTTGTTTTATTATTCCCTTGAAGTATCCGTAGATGAAGCCTATGAGCAATATTGCTACAAGGGCAAAATCAAGTGTGTTCATCGCGGTGTGTTAAAGTTTTTGTTTAACTTCAACCTCTACAAAGGTCTCGATTATATCGCCCACCTTAATATCGTCTTGGTTTTGAAGGCTGATACCGCACTCGTAGTTTGTACCAACCTCTTTCACGTCGTCCTTGAAGCGTTTGAGGGCTGCAAGGTTACCTGTGTGTATAACGATACCATCGCGTATGAGGCGTGCACGGTCGGTACGTTTAACCTTACCCTCGCGCACCATACAACCGGCTACGGTACCCACCTTGCTGATGTGGAAGGTTTCGCGTACCTCGATGGTTGCTGTAATCTCCTCCTTGACGATGGGGGCAAGCATACCCTCCATAGCGGCTTTCACCTCCTCGATAGCGTCGTAGATGATAGAGTAGATGCGTATATCTACACCTTCGTTCTCGGCCACCTTGCGTGCAGTGACAGAGGGGCGCACCTGGAAACCTACGATGATAGCGTCGGACGCAGCAGCAAGGCTCACGTCGCTCTCCGATATTTGTCCCACAGCTTTGTGGATAACGTTTATCTGTATGGTCTCGGTCGACAACTTGATGAGTGAGTCGCTCAAAGCCTCGATAGAGCCGTCCACGTCGCCCTTGACAATGATGTTGAGAGTTTGGAAGTTGCCGAGTGCTATGCGGCGACCAACCTCGTCGAGGGTGAGCATCTTTTGTGTGCGGAGGCCTTGCTCGCGCTGCAACTGCTCGCGTTTGCCGGTGATCTCGCGTGCTTCACGCTCGCTGTCCACCACGTTGAAGGTATCACCTGCTGTGGGTGCTCCGTTGAGACCAAGTATAAGTGCGGGCTCTGCGGGTGCAACGCTCTTAATGCGCTGGTTACGCTCGTTGAAGATAGCTTTAACCTTACCCCATTGTGTACCTGCTACTACGATGTCGCCTACTTTGAGTGTACCGTTTTGCACAAGTACTGTTGCAACGTAGCCGCGGCCTTTGTCGAGTGTAGACTCGATAATAGAGCCGGTAGCTTTGCGGTTGGGGTTTGCCTTGAGGTCGAGCAACTCGGCTTCGAGTAGAACTTTCTCCATAAGCTCCTCTACACCCATACCAACCTTTGCCGAAATTTCCTGCGACTGATACTTGCCACCCCAGTCCTCGACAAGCATATTGAGCTGTGCAAGCTCCTCTTTGATGCGGTTGGGGTCGGCGGCGGGTTTGTCGCACTTGTTTATGGCGAATACGATGGGCACACCTGCAGCCATAGCGTGGTTGATGGCCTCTTTTGTCTGGGGCATCACGTTGTCGTCGGCAGCGATGATGATGATAACTATATCGGTTACCTTGGCACCGCGGGCACGCATTGCTGTAAAGGCTTCGTGACCAGGGGTGTCGAGGAAGGTGATGTGCTTGCCGCTCTCCATCTTTACATTGTAGGCACCGATGTGCTGTGTGATACCTCCGGCCTCGCCGGCGATAACGTTGGCTTTACGTATGTAGTCGAGCAACGATGTCTTACCGTGGTCTACGTGACCCATAACTGTGATGATGGGCGCGCGTGACTCGAGGTCTTCCTCGGCGTCGGCTTCAACTTCGATTGCGTTGGCAACCTCGGCGCTCACATACTCGGTTGTGTAACCAAACTCTTCGGCTACGAGGTTTATGGTCTCGGCGTCGAGGCGCTGGTTGATAGATACCATCATACCTATGCTCATGCAGGTTGCAATAACCTGTGTAACCGAAATGTTCATCATGCTGGCAAGCTCGTTGGCTGTTACAAACTCTGTGAGTTTGAGTACTTTGCTTTCGGCCATCTCGGCGTCGAAGGCTTGTTGCTGACGCTCGGCTGCTTGCTCACGCTTGTCTTTGCGGTATTTGGCCGACTTGTTGTTCTTGCCACGCTGTGTGAGACGGTCGAGTGTCTCGCGTATCTGCTTTGAAACGTCCTCCTCGTTTACGTCGTTCTTGTCGTAACGTTGGTGCTGACGATCGCGGTCGCGACGGCTACCCTGTGAGGGGTTGTTGCCGTTGTTGTTCTTGTTGCGGTTGGCGCTCCACTCGTTATTGTTGTTGCCGCCCTGCTGGTTACCCTCGCTTACCTCGTTTATGTTGACACGTTGGTTGTTTATGCGTTGGCGTTTTTTCTTGTTGCCGTCGCCTTGTGCAGCGTTGTTGTTTTGCTGGCGTTGCGCGTCGCGTTGTTGCTTGCGCTGCTCCTCGCGTTGTTTGTCTTTCTCTTCACGCTCTTTTCTTTTCTCTTCTTTGCTCTTTTTCTTAGGGCGTGTCGATTGGTTTATAGCCGAGAGGTCTATTTGGCCTATGATGTTGAGTTTGGGGGCTACCTCCTCAACTTGTGTGAGAGTTGCTTGGGCTGTGTTGTCGGCTTCGGGCTTCTCTTGGGGTTGCTCCTCTGCTACAACGGGTTTGGGCTCCTCTTTCTTCACAGGCTCGGGCTTGGGCTCCTCCTTAGCAACGGGCTCCTTTTGGGGCTCGGGTTTTGCTGTTTTGCGCTTGAGAGCGTCGAGGTCTATTTTGCCTGTAACCTTTATTTTGTTTTCGATTACGGGCTTGGGCTCCTCTTTTTTCACAGGCTCTTGCTTGGGCTCTTCTTTAGCAACGGGCTCGGGCTCTTTCTTGGGCTCGGGTGTTGCTGCAACCGGAGCTTCAACCTCGGGTGCAGAAGCTTTCTTGCTCTGCTGACGCTCTTTTGTGAAGTTGTCCGATTGTATGCGAGCTTTTTTGTCGGCGCTGAACTCCTCGATGAGTAGCTTATAACCCTCCTCGGGGACTACAGCGTTGGGGTCTTCTTTTATCTCGAAGCCCTTTTTCTGGAGAAACTCCACAATTGTGGATAACCCCAGATTAAGCTCTCCTTGTACTTTATTTAGTCTTATTTTCATTCGTTGTTTTTTGTTAGGTTCTACTTAAAACTGTTTATTCTTCGTCCTCCTCGAACTCGGCCTGAAGCACCGAGATAAGGTGGTCGACTGTGTCCTCCTCGAGGTCGGCTTTCTCTACGAGCACCTCACGGGGAGTGTTGAGAACAGCTTTAGCTGTGTCTAGACCTATTTTCTTAATTGCTGCAATTACCCACTCATCTACCTCGTCGGCAAACTCTTCGATGTAGATGTCGTCCTCTTGCTGGCTCTCTATCTCGCGGTAAACGTTGATGGTATACTCGGTGAGCATACTTGCGAGCTTGATGTTGAGACCGTCTTTACCGATAGCGAGTGAAACCTCTTCTTGTTTCAAGTTTACATCGGCTATGCGCTTCTCCTCGTCGAGAGTGATGCTCAAAATTTTAGCGGGGCTCAAAGCACGCTTGATAAAGAGCTCTATGTTTGAAGTGTAGGGGATTACGTCGATATTCTCGTTGCGCAACTCGCGTACGATACCGTGGATACGTGAGCCCTTAACACCCACACAAGCACCTACGGGGTCGATGCGCTCGTCGTATGTCTCAACGGCGATTTTGGCGCGTTTGCCGGGGATGCGGGCAATCTTTTTAATTGTTATGAGGCCGTCGTTAATCTCGGGAACCTCGAGCTCGAACAAGCGCTGGAGGAACATGGGAGATGTGCGGCTGAGGATAATTTTGGGGTTGTTGTTCTGGTTGTCAACACGTGCTACCACCGCGCGCACGTTCTCGCCCTTGCGGTAGAAGTCCGAGGGTATCTGCTCGGTTTTGGGGAGTATGAGCTCGTTGTTCTCATCGTCGACAAGGAGAAGTTCTTTCTTCCATATCTGGTAAACCTCGCCGCTTACAATTTGTCCCACGCGCTCGATGTACTTGTTGTAGAGGCTGTCTTTCTCGAGCTCGAGAATTTTTGAAGCGAGTGTCTGACGGAGGTTAAGGATAGCACGGCGGCCAAACTCGGCAAAGTTTACTATCTCGCTCACGTCCTCACCAATCTCGAATGAGTCGTCAATCTGCAGTGCCTCGCTCAACGAAATTTCCATATTGCTGTCCTTTACATCGGCATCGGCAACTACGGTGCGGCGACGCTGTATCTCAAAGTCGCCACGGTCGGGGTTTACGATAACCGAGTAGTTCTCGTCGGTACCGAACATGTTTATCAACACTTTGCGGAAGCTCTCCTCGAGCACGCTGATCATTGTTGTACGGTCGATGTTTTTCGACTCTTTGAATTCTTGAAATGTATCAAGAAGGCTGATTGTTTCTTCTTTCTTTGCCATTTTATTTAAAATTTAT
>JAZKYU010000043.1:0-32382 GCA_045612305.1 Bacteroidaceae bacterium | reverse complement strand
TGCAACCAATGTTGTGAAACGGTCACCACGGTGAATGTCGAGGCACTGTGCAACGGGGCCAAGGCCGTGAGTAGCGTAGAGGTCGCCACGGTCCTCCTTGTTGTACTTCAGACGCCAGTGGAGGTTGTCAACATCGTTGTCGGCAGGGTCCTTCCAGTATGCATCCCAGAACCACTCGAGGCTGTGGATATAAGCACCCTCGGCGCGGATAATCTCACCGAAGACACCGTCCTGAGCCATTGCAAGAGCGTTCATCTCATAGTCGTCGTAGCAGCAGTTCTCAAGGATGAAGCAGTGAAGACGTTTCTGCTCTGAGAGGTTGATAAGGCTCCAGCACTGCTCGAGGTTCATTGCAGAAGGCACCTCAATAGCTGTGTGCTTGCCGTTCTCCATAGCATACTTTGCAATAGGATAGTGGTGATTCCAGTCGGCAGCAATGTAAACAAGGTCAATGTCGGGACGCTCGCAGAGAGTCTTGTAACCTTCGGCACCATAGTAGATGTCGGCAGGCATCAAACCCTGCTCACGGAGGAACTTGTTGCACTCCTCGGCACGCTCATACTCATAGTCGCAAAGAGCAACGATCTCAACACCGGGGATACGGCAGAAACGGATAACTGCACCGTCGCCACGCATACCAAGACCAACGAACGCTACGCGAACTGTCTTGATTGGAGCTACAGCGAGGTTAAGAACATGCTCCTGACCTGCAGGACGCTCTGGAGTTTCAACAACGATAGTACCCTTGTCCCAATGCCACTTTGTAGAGGGAGAGAGGGATTGTGCCTGTGCGGTTGTAGCCGAAAGAGCCATCACCGCGGCAAAAGCATAACTGAAAAATTTCTTAAAGTTCATACTGTGTAGTTTTTTATTTAGTAAGTTAATTGATTGCTTGGAGTGCATCATCTTCGCAAAGATATGTATAAAAAATTAAAAAAGAAAGCAAAACGGCGATATTTTCAAGGATTTACTCAACTTTGCTGTCGCCTATCCACTTACCAAAGAAGATGCGGCGGTCGGGTTTAAAGAGCACGCCATAACCTTGACGATAACCGTTCTCGTACTTTCCATACCAGAAATCTCCGTTTGCCCAGTAATAGACCCCGTAGCCGTGACGACGACCGTCGAGCATCTCACCATAGTAGGCATCGCCGTTTTCGTAGCGCAAACGCTTGAACGCGTAGGCAGGGGTGGGGTTTTCGGGCGTGGGGATATATTGTGCGGGGAGGCGTAAATCGCCTTCGGCAGTGTGTACACGCAGTATACAACCAGTCTCCATATCATACTCCACGAAGTGCTCCTCGCTACCCACACGTGCCATAGCATCGGTGAGAATTATGCCAAAAACATGCTTGCCGTTGCGATACTGACCAAAGGTTTGAGCACCGTTGTTCGAGAGGAAGTACCCCCAACCATAGATTTTGTTATCTATAAGATTACCAATAAATTGCCCGTCGCGCGTAGATATGTACCTAACTTCGCCCTCGTGGGTTACATAGTCGCAAAAAACAGCCTGCAGAGGGTCGCATAGTTCGGGGTAGAACTTCACCGTCTCTTGGGCAAAAAGCATCGATGAAAATGTGCAAAAAACAACAAAAAGTATCTTCTTCATTTATCTGTATAAATTATTTTCTTCTATAAATTCCTGCACAGCCGCCGGAACAAACGAGGAGATATCCTCACCACGAGCTACGGCACCGCGCACCATAGTGGAGCTAACATTGTGCAGGGGAGCTGCAAGCCAAAAAACGTTGGCAGGGAGGGCGGGAGCCTCCTCGCAACCACGCGGATAAACAATTATTTTGTACTGCGCGAGAATATCTTCCCACTTATACCACTTGTGAAATTTTTCCCAGTTGTCGGCACCCACAAGCAACAGAAACTCACGCTCGGGGTAGGCCTCGGCGAGGGCTGCAAGGGTGTTTACCGTGTAGGAGGGACGGGGGAGGTTAAACTCAAAATCGCACGCAGCAAACGAGGGCTCTCCCTCGGTTGCAAGCTGCACCATACGAAGGCGTAACTCTTCGGGTGTTAAGTTGTTACCCGCTTTGTGGGGGTTGAGGGGCGACACCATAAACCACACCTCGGCGGCAAGGCCCCGGCGGCACACCTCGGCGGCAAGCGAGAGGTGCCCCTTGTGTATGGGGTCGAAACTACCGCCAAATATAACTGTGGGTATCCTACTCATTAAGGAACTTGTTAACAACCGCAAGCACGGCCTCTTTTGCTTTGTCGAGATTATCGTTGACAATCACACAGTCGGCATATTTTGAGAAGGTCATCTCGTACTCGGCCTTGCCTATGCGTTTTTCAATCTCATCGGGGGCAGTGTCGCCACGCCCTATAAGACGCTCGCGCAGCACCTCGATAGAGGGAGCCTGCACAAAGATGAACAAAGCTCTTGCACCATAGAAATTCTTGAGGCTGCAACCACCCTTTACGTCGACATCGAAAAGGATATTCTGCTTTTTAAGCTGCTCTTCGACCTGCGATTTTAGCGTTCCATAGAAACGCCCCGGATAAACCTCTTCGTACTCTACAAACTCGTTTGCAAAGATTTTTGCACGAAACTCGTCGGGGGTGAAAAAGAAGTAGTCCACGCCGTGTTGTTCCTCTCCACGAGGAGGGCGACTAGTTGCTGACACCGAAAAACCAAACGAGGGGTTTTGCCCCATAAGATAGTGCACTAATGTGGATTTTCCCGAGCCCGACGGCGCCGAAAAAATAACAACTTTCCCGTTACTCATATTTTAAGCGTTGTTTAGTTTAAATACCAAAAGCACAAGGCGTTACATAACGTTAAGCACCTGCTCTTTTATCTGCTCGAGCTCGTCTTTCATCTTAACCACAATGTTCTGCATCTCGGCGTGGTTACTCTTGCTTCCAAGGGTGTTTATCTCGCGCCCCATCTCTTGAGCTATGAAACCGAGTTTCTTGCCCTGGCCGTAGTTGCCATCGATGGTCTCTACAAAGTAGTTAAGGTGATTAGTGAGGCGCTGTTTTTCCTCGTTAACGTCGAGTTTTTCTATGTAGAAGATGAGCTCCTGCTCAAAGCGGTTTTTGTCGTAGTCGACGCCTGCAAGTTTCTCGAGACTCTCCTTTATGCGGTTGCGTATCTTCTCTATGCGATCTTTTTCGTAGGGCTCCACGCTTGCCAATAGAGCCGAAATATTCTCGATTTTATCGAGGAATTTAGCACGCAATGCTTCGCCCTCCTGCTTGCGGAAAGCTACAATATCGTTAAGCGCCTCTTTCACTGCAGCAAGAGCCAAAGCCCACTCTTCTTCGCCCACCTCGTACACCTCTTTGCGAGTAACCACGTCGGGCAGGCGCAACAGCACCTCAAACATATTTTGTGGCAGAGGAACCGATGTTGCAGCCGACACGGCTTGCATCTGCGCCACATAGGCCTGCATAACTTCGGCATTTATCGAAGGCGTTTCGGCCTTCTCGTTCTGCTCTACCCAAAGGGCAAAATCTACCTTTCCACGCTCCAGCACACTTGTCACCAAAGTGCGTATCTCCATCTCGTAACCCTTAAATTGTGGTGCTATGCGAGTGGACAAGTCCATAGCCTTGCCGTTAAGCGAACGTATCTCTACACAAATTTTTCTATCCTGATAAAGCGCCACAGCCTTGCCGTAGCCAGTCATTGAAAGTATCATCTTGGTTCCTATTTTCCACAAAAATAACCATTTCCCGCAAAACCCAAAAGACAATAGCCGTTTTTTTGCTTTTACAGCAGTAATATGAGGCTTTGTAATATTAAAAAATATTATTTATTAGCAAGAATAACATTAAATTCTTATTTTTGCACTTTGCAAACAGACATAAAAACTTTCGAAGATGGCAGTTATACTACACATAGAGGCTTCGACCGAGACATGCTCGGTGGCTTTGAGCGAGGACGGACAAGTGTTTTTTGAGCGTGTAAACGAGGAGGAGCGCTCGCACGCAAAGGTGCTGGCACCCTTTGTCGAGGAGGCTATAAACATGGTCGACAGCCGCAGTATGCCCCTCACCGCCGTAGCCCTGAGCTGTGGCCCCGGCTCATACACAAGCCTGCGCATAGCATCGTCCACCGCAAAGGGTGTGTGCTATGGCCGCAACATACCCCTCATAGCCATACCCACAACAGCCGTTATGTGTGTGCCTTTGTTGCTTGGCGAGGAGCTGCCCGACGACGCCTTGCTGTGCCCTATGATAGACGCACGCCGCAACGAGGTTTATGCTACCGTGTACGACCGCGCGCTGAACGTTGTAAAGCCCACAGCAGCCGAAATTGTTACCGAGGAGAGCTTTGCCGATATTCTGGAGAAGCACCCCGTGTACTTCTTTGGCAACGGTGCTGCAAAGTGTAGCAAGATAATTACCCACCCTAACGCGCGTTTTGTTGAAAAGTTCCGCAACCCGCTCGCAAAGAATATGATGCCCCTTGCCGAACGTGCTGCGTGGGAAGAGCGTTTCGAAGATATAGCATACTTTGAGCCCTTTTATTTGAAAAATTTTATCGCAACAAAGCCCAAAGAGCTTTTGAAGAATATTTAAAAATTCAACCATTATGATGGAATATAATACCAAACAAAAAAGATTGCCCCTGCCCGAATATGGGCGTTCGGTGCAAAAGATGGTCGACCACGCGATGACGATAGAGAGTCGCGAGGAGCGTCAAAAGTGCGCAAACACTATAGTGAACATTATGGCAAGTATGTTCCCCAACCTGCGCATTCTGCCCGACTTTGAGCGCAAGCTTTGGGACCACCTTGCAATTATGTCCGACTTTAAGCTCGATATAGACTACCCCTTTGATGTTATAAAGAAAGAGACCTTCAACGAGCCGCCGCAGAGAATACCATACCAAACAGGAGAGGTGCGCCACCGCCACTATGGCCGCATTGTAGAGGAGATGATAGCACACGCCTGCACACTAGAGGAGGGCGAGGAGCGCAACAAGCTTGTGGAGCTCATAACCATACAGATGAAGAAAAACTACATCGCTTGGAACAAAGACGGGGTTGAGGACAAAAAGATCTTCGAAGACCTGAAAGCCTACTCAAAAGGCGCTATAGACATAACCGAGGGTGAGATAAAACTTGGCGGGCAAACAAACAACCACACACCCCGCACAAACAACAAACAGCGCCAGGGAGGCAAAAAAATATTCAAGAAAAAACAACACTAAAAAGACAGATACTATGGCATCTTTCATCATAGAAGGAGGACACAAACTCAAAGGTAGCATCACCCCGCAAGGAGCAAAGAACGAGGTGCTGCAGGAGATATGTGCAACGTTGCTCACCCCCGAAAAGGTGACCATCGAGAATATCCCCGATATTGCCGACGTTAACAACCTCATAAACCAGCTTATGAATATGGGTGTGAGCGTTACCCGCAACGGCGTGGGCTGCTACACATTCCAGGCCAACAATGTAAACCTCGAGTACATAGACAGCGAGGAGTACATAAACGGTTGCTCGCGTCTGCGTGGCTCGGTTATGTTTATAGGCCCGTTGCTTGCCCGTTTCGGCAAGGCTACTATGTCGGAGCCCGGAGGCGACAAAATAGGGCGTCGCAGGCTCGACACACACATCATAGGCTTGCAGAAACTTGGTGCAGCGTTTAGCTTCGACCAAGAGAAGAGAATATACCGCATGACTGCCAACAAACTCAAGGGTTGCACTATGCTGCTCGACGAGGCTTCGGTTACCGGTACAGCAAACATAATTATGGGCGCCGTGCTTGCCGAGGGAAAAACCACTATATACAACGCTGCCTGCGAGCCCTACATACAGCAACTTTGCCGCATGCTCAACAAGATGGGAGCGAAAATTTCGGGTATAGCAAGTAACCTGCTCACCATTGAGGGCGT
Source organism: Bacteroidaceae bacterium (assembly GCA_045612305.1). Taxonomy (GTDB): domain Bacteria; phylum Bacteroidota; class Bacteroidia; order Bacteroidales; family Bacteroidaceae; genus HGM04593. The sequence continues at coordinate 26,513 of JAZKYU010000043.1, read as the reverse complement.
TCAAGAGCTTGGAGGATGCACACACCGCGCCCTGCCCGACATGATTGAGGTTGGCAGCTTCATAGGTATGGCCGCTATGACACAGAGCGAGATAACCATAAAGGATGTGTCGTTCGAAAACCTCGGCATAATACCCGATAGCTTCCGCCGCCTCGGCATACATTTTGAGCAGAGAGGCGACGATATATTTATACCCGAACAAAAGGAGTACCAGATAGACTCTTTCATCGACGGCTCTATTATGACCATAAGCGACGCACCGTGGCCCGGCCTCACCCCCGACCTCTTGAGCGTGATGCTTGTGACCGCCATACAGGCAAAGGGCAGCGTGCTCATACACCAGAAGATGTTCGAAAGCCGTCTCTTCTTTGTCGACAAGCTCATTGATATGGGCGCACAGATTATCCTTTGCGACCCCCACCGCGCTGTGGTCATAGGACACAACCACCGCTTCACACTAAAACCCCGCTCTATGAGCTCGCCCGACATACGCGCGGGTATAGCCCTGCTCATCGCAGCTATGAGCGCCGACGGTGTGAGCCGCATCGACAACATAGAACAGATAGACCGCGGCTATCAAGACCTCGAAAGCCGACTAAACCAACTTGGTGCAAAAATAACACGTTCATAAAAAGATGCTCAAGAAAGAAGATTTTGTACACTTTGGCAAGTTCCTCAAGCCTCACGGCACAAAGGGGGAGATAGGCCTGCAGGGCGACAGCTACACGCTGGGCGACGACTGCGACTTTGTAGCCTGCGATATCGACGGTATCTTGGTGCCCTTCTTCTTTGAATATTGCCGCACAAAGAACAACGATGCAATAATTGTAAAGGTCGAGAGGATGAACAGCGCCGACGAGGTGCGTTTCCTCACCAACCGCGACGCATACATACCTCGCGAGTGGGTCGAGGAGAGCGACAATATCTCGTGGGGCTACTTTAAGGGCTTCAAAGCCACAGACACAAAGATGGGGTACATAGGCGAGGTTGTCGACGTAGACGACAGCACCATAAACACCCTCTTTGTTATTGAAAAAGATGGCGAGGAGACACTCATCCCTGCACAAGAGGAGTTTATTGCCGGCATCGACCAAAGAGAGAGAGAGATAACCTTCGACCTGCCCGAAGGGCTTGTTTCACTATAAACACCAAACGTTATGAGCAAAAAAGGGTTCCGCAGCCGCCTTATGCGCAAATACAGGCTCACCATACACAACGAGAACAAGCTTGAGAACGTGCTCGGTTTCTATATATCGCCCCTTTGGGTGATACTCTCGCTCTTCTTTTCGTTTATGCTCGTTGCGGGAGTTATATACCTTATTCTCGCTTTCACACCCGTGGGCGAGTATCTCCCCGGACGCATCAACGACAAAACCCGCGAGATGCTCGTGAGCTACAACATAAAGATAGACTCTCTGAAAGAGGCTGTCGACAAGCAGGACCGCTACCTTGGTAACATAAAAAACCTTCTCGAAGGCAACGTACCCGCCGACAGCATAATGAACGCACCCGAGCTACCCTCGACCGAAGGCATCTCTATCGTGACCACAGAGCTCGAGAAGGAGTTTGCCGCAGCGTTCGAGGAGAGGGAAAAATATAACCTCACATCGCTGGCAACCAGAGTGGGTGCTCTGCAAGAGCTCAACTTGTACCTGCCCACCCGAGGCGTGATAATAAAAAGCTTCAATCCCGTGGAGAAGCACTACGGCATAGACATAGCCGAAAACCCCGGCGAAAGCGTTCTTGCCATACACGACGGCACTGTGGTTATGAGCGACTACACCGCCAACGACGGCTACACCATAGCCATACAGCACAAAGAAAACCTAGTGTCGGTCTACAGGAACTGCTATCGCCTGCTAAAGAACGTGGGCGACAAGGTGAGCGGAGGCGAGGTTATTGCATCACTTGCCGGCAACGACCCCAAAAACGGCAACAGCGTCTTAAAGCCCTATCTACACTTTGAACTTTGGCACAGAAGCAAAGCTCTCGACCCCACTATTTACATCGCATTCTAACATAATTCCATATATGAAAACAGCACAAAAAAGACAAATCGCAATATTAGGCTCCACAGGCTCTATAGGCACACAAACACTACAAGTTGTAGAGGAACACCCCGAACGCTTCGAGGTGTTTGCCATCACTGCAAACACACGCGTAAACGAGCTCATAGAGCAAGCACGCAAGTTCATTCCTCGCGTAGTTGTAATTGCCGACGAAACAAAATACCAGCAACTTAAGGAGGCTCTAGGCGACCTGCCCATACGCGTTTGCGGCGGCTACGAGGCTATCTGCGAGGTGGTAAAAGAGCCTGAGGTTGATGTTGTGGTAACCGCTATGGTAGGTTTTTCGGGCCTGCGCCCCACAATAGAGGCCATAAAAGCAGGTAAAGAGATAGCCCTTGCCAACAAGGAGACTATGGTGGTTGCAGGCGAGCTTGTAAACGCCCTTGCCACAGAGCACAACGTGCCCATACTACCTGTCGACTCGGAGCACTCGGCAATATTTCAGTGCCTCGCCGGTGAGATGGAAAACAAGGTGGAGAAGCTCATACTCACCGCATCGGGTGGCCCCTTCCGCACTTGGGACATAGCACAGCTCGAGAACGTGACAAAAGAACAAGCCCTTAAACACCCCAACTGGAGTATGGGAGCGAAAATCACCATCGACTCGGCCTCTATGATGAACAAAGGTTTCGAGGTTATGGAGGCTAAGTGGCTCTTTGGCGTAGGTGCTGAAGATATTGAGGTGGTGGTACACCCGCAGTCGGTTATTCACTCTATGGTGCAGTTTGCCGACGGCGCCGTGAAGGCACAACTCGGCACACCCGATATGCGTCTGCCCATTATGTATGCCCTCTCTTACCCCGAGCGCCTCACATCGTCGTTCTCGCGTTTGGACTTTGGCACTCTGGGCGAGCTCACCTTCGAGAAGCCCGATATGGAGAAATTCCCCAACCTGCGCCACGCCTACGATGCCCTCTCTATGGGTGGTAACATTCCCTGCGTAGTAAACGCAGCCAACGAGGTGTGCGTAGCCGCCTTCCTCGCCGACCGCATACGTTTCAACGATATGCCACGCCTCATAGAGCGTGCTATGCAGCAGGCCGACTACATACTGAAACCCACACTCGACGACTACCTCGCAAGCGACGAGGCTGTGCGCAAAATGGTAGAGAGTTGGATTTAAACTAACAAATAATTTACACACACGAAGATGGAAGTATTTTTTATACGAGCGTTGCAGTTGATAATGGCACTGAGCCTCTTGGTGCTTATACACGAATTTGGACATTTTATTTTCTCGAGATTATTCAAGGTGAGAGTAGAAAAGTTCTACCTCTTCTTCGACTGGGGCTTCTCGCTCTTTAAGTGGAAGCCCAAAAACAGCGACACAGAGTATGGTGTGGGCTGGATACCTCTCGGCGGTTACTGCAAAATATCGGGTATGATAGACGAGTCTATGGACACCGAGCAAATGAAGAAACCCGTGGAGGATTGGGAGTTTCGTGCAAAGCCCGCGTGGCAACGTTTGCTCATAATGGTGGGCGGTGTGCTCTTCAACTTTATACTTGCGATGTTCATCTACGCTATGATTATGTTCACTTGGGGCGAGAGCTACACCGATATACGCAAGGCTACATATGGTATGGAGTTCAACGAGAACGCAAAATCCCTGGGTTTTGTCGACGGAGATATTATACTCAAGGTCGATGAGGCCGATGTAGACCGTTACAGCGTCGATCTTCTGCGTGCTATAGCCGACGGCAAAGAGGTTACCGTGCTGCGCAAAGGTAGCGAGGTGAAGATTGAGATACCCGCAGACTTTGGGCTCCTGGATATGGGCAAAGAGATACCCTTTATGCAGTACCGCATACCCGCTGTGGTCGACAGCATACTACCCGCATCGGCAGCACAAGTTGCCGGCTTGCAAAAAGGCGACAGCATCGTAAGCATAGGTGGCGAGAGCATTACATCGTGGAACGGGCTTATGAACGTTATGCAGAAAGTTAAAGAGAACAACTCAGGCAAGGTAGAGATAGTTGTTATGCGCGACAGCGCTGTAAACCTCACCGCTGCGCTCGACGACACATACAAACTTGGCATCACCCCCCGCAGCCCCAACTACCCTGTAGAAAAAATAACATACAACCTCGCAGAGTCGTTCCCTGCCGGCGTAGCATATGGCTGGAACGTGCTCAAAGGCTATGTGGGCGACCTTAAATACATATTTTCGAAGGAGGGTGCACAGTCGGTAGGTATGTTTGGCACCATAGGAAGCCTCTTCCCCGCTACTTGGGACTGGCATCAGTTTTGGTTGATGACAGCGATGCTATCGCTCATACTCGCCGTGATGAATATTCTTCCCATACCGGCTCTCGACGGTGGGCACGTTGTGTTCCTGCTCATAGAGGTTATTACCGGACGTAAACCTAGCGACAAGGTGCTGGAATATGCACAGATGGTGGGTATGTTCATACTGCTTGGGCTTTTTATCCTCGCAACCTATAACGACGCTATGCGTTTTATATTCTAAATGTATTATGAAAAAGTTTCTATATAGCCTCATAGCCTTGGCTGTAACCGCCTGCGCGGCCAACAAGCCTGCAACAGAGTGCAACAATACACCCGCAGCAAGCATCGACAGCACACAAAGTTTTGCTTTCTCTCTATTTTCGGCGGTAAATAGCAGCGCCGAGGATATTGAGAACTTCTGCATCTCGCCCGCAAGCGCGGAGTGGGCTCTTGCGATGACCGCCAACGGTGCTCGCGGCGAGACAGCCAAGCAGATGTACGAGGCGCTCGGCTACCCCGATGCCGCAGAAGAGCGCACAGCCTTCAACACTCTGCAACAAAGTAATATAAAAACACTCAACAACAGCAACGAAGCCAAAGTATCGGTTGCAAACTCAATTTGGGTGAACAAAGAGATAAAGCTAAAAAGCAGTTTCATCGAGGAGAATACCCGTTTCTACAATGCAACGGTAAAAAACACAAACTTCGACACCGAGGCCATAAAAGAGATAAACTCCTGGTGCAGCGACAAGACCGAGGGAAAGATAAAATCGATACTCAACGATGCCGCCCCCGCAACACAGCTCCTGCTCATAAACGCCCTCTACTTTAAGGCAAAATGGAGCAAACCCTTCTACAAGGAGGCTACCAAAGACGACACCTTTACAAAAGCCAACGGAGAGAAAGTCATAGTGCCAATGATGTGGAGGCAACAAATTACCAACTATTACGAGGACAGCATTATACAGGCCACCGAGAAGAGCTTTAAGAATGGAGAATACTCGATGCTGCTCGTTCTGCCGCGCAAGTGGGTATCTATGCCGGAGGCTATCGACCACATTGCCGAGATGTACAAGAAAGGGCTCTTTAGCAATAAAAAATATAATGTACACCTCACTATGCCCCGCTTCCGCACAGAGTTCGGTACGAGCCTGAAACCTATGCTCAATGCAATGGGAATAGACGACGCATTTACAGCCGACGCCGATTTTTCAAAAATATCAAAAACCCCGTTGCTCATCAACGATGTAATACAAAAAAGCTATATATCGGTCGACGAGGATGGTGCCGAAGCAGCTGCTGTAACCGCCGTGCAAATGAGGGCTGCAGGCCTTCCACGAGAAGAGCTTAAATTTCTCACCCTCGACCGCCCCTTCATATACGCAATAAAGAGCAATGCCACAGGTGAAATTCTCTTCATCGGCAAAGTGGGTAACCCTAAACAATAAAAACAAAAAACCAACAATATGAAAAAGCTACTAACCCTCATTCTCTTTTTTGCCTTAGCCGCAAGCGTGGCCGGCAAAAGCCCCAAATATGTATTCTACTTTATAGGCGATGGTATGGGCCCCTCGCACGTTTTAGGCACAGAACTTTTCCTCGGCGAGAAACAGGGCAAGATAGGGCGCCCCACACCTCTTTGCTTCACACAATTCCCCCACACGGCCTTTGTAACAACCTTCTCGGCAAGTAACGGGGTTACCGACTCGGCTGCATCGGGCACAGCGCTTGCCACAGGGCACAAAACCACAAACGGACACCTTGGCGTTGCCCCCGACGGCACCCCCGTCTACAGCGTAGCTCACGCTGCAAAGAAAGCCGGATACGCAGTGGGCGTGGCAACCACAGTCTGCATAAACCACGCAACCCCGGGAGCCTTCTATGCCCACAACAAGAGCCGCAACAACTACCACGAGATTGCCCGCGAGATGCTCACCGCCGACTACGACTTTTATGCCGGAGGCGATGCAAAATGCAACGAAGCACAGCGCAACGCCCTCTATGCCGACGCCCAGAAACAAGGCTACACCATAGCACGCGGCTACACAGACTACCTTGCAAAAGCCAACGATGCAAAAAAGATGATGCTCTACCAAAAAGATGTGAACGAGGGCATACCTTATACTATAGACCGCACGGCCGACGACCTCACCCTTGCACAAATAACCGAGGCCGGCATAGATTTTCTTGCCGACAAGAGCAAGAAAGGCTTCTTCCTTATGGTTGAGGGTGGCAAGATAGACTACGCATCGCACAGCGACGACGCAGCCACCGTTTTTCAAGAGGTACTCGACTTTAACGCTGCTATAGCCAAGGCTCTGGAGTTCTACAAAAAACACAAGGACGAGACCCTCATCATCGTCACAGCCGACCACGAAACAGGCGGCCTGGTACTTGGCTACAGCGGAGCATACGCACTTAACCTAAAGGCTCTCGACCACCAAAAAGCAAGCGAAGACCAGCTCAAGAGCATAATGCGCACAAAAGCAATGCAACGCATGCCCCTGCGCTGGGAAGATATAAAAGCAATCATAAGCAAGAACACCGGGCTTTGGAGCGCCCTCACGCCCAACAAGCACGAGGAGGAAAGGATGAAAGCTCTCTTTGAGGAGGGAGAAAACAACCCCCAGAAACGTGTAGAAAAGTTCGAGGCTATAGCCACCGTTGCCAAAAACGCCGTAAACCGCATAGCCCTTGTAAGCTGGGCAGGCCCTAACCACTCGGGCACCTTTGTACCTCTCTTTGCCATAGGCGAGGAGGCCGATGAGTTCCACGGCATCATCGACAACACCGACATACCCAAGATTATAAAAAAGATTGCAAAGTACTAAAACGATGCACACACATACAACGAATAAAGGGCGGTAAAAACCGCCCTTTATTCGTTTATATATAATATGGAACGCGCGTTACTGATAACGCAAGCTCTGCCCTACTCGCAACACAGTCTTAGAGTTTATACCGTTGAGCTTGTAGATTGTGCGCTGCGCTACACCGTGCTTGCGGGCGATGGTAGAAACCGACTCACCACTACGCACCTTGTGATATTTTGGCTCGGGGCCCTCTACAATCATCTTGCCGCTCTTTGCGTCGTAACGGCGGATACCCGGTCTGTAATAGGTGTATTGATCACCTGTAGTCTTTTGGTTTTTAAAGTCGAAGAAGAACGCAGGGTTCAGCGCTTTACCCATCAACAAAGTCTCAAAATGGAGGTGAGGGCCTGTACTGCGCCCCGAATTTCCGCCTAACCCTATAGGGTCACCTGCCTTAACCTTCTGGTCTTGTGTAACGAGTTTAGACTGCAGGTGGGCGTAAACCGTTTCAAGGCCGTTGTTGTGACGTATGACAACATAGTGACCATAGCCCCTGCGCTGATAGGCTGTTATGCGCACCTTTCCATCGAAGGCTGCACGTATGGTGTCTCCACGCTGCACCTTTATGTCGAGGCCGTTGTGTGCTCTGCGACGGCGGGGGCGATAACCAAAAACATCGGTAACCTTTGTGTTTGTGGTGGGCATAACAAAGTTACGCAGGTCTATGCGCAAAGAGTCGGGCATCTTGGCCGCATAGTGCACACCGTGGTTTTCCCAAGTGGGATAGAGCTCGTTCGAGGGTATCATAAGCGCCTCGTTCAGCAGAGAGTAGTGTATCTCCACCGAGTCGCTCGCCTCCATAGGCATATCCAAGGGGGCGGGTGAGGGCATAGCGTCCTGCGCTTGCACACCCACAAGGGCTGCCACTAAAAAAGAGGCAACTACAAACTTACGCAATATTCTCACTTTATTATTTGAATTTAAGGCTCTCTTCGCCACCGTACTCAAACTCTGTAATCGCCGATTTATAATCGAACAACTCACCCTCCTTGAAGAAACGGTTAATCTCTATGAGCGCGTTCTCCACCGAGTCGGAAGCGTGAACAACGTTCTGCTCGCCGCTCATTGAAAAATCGCCACGTATTGTTCCGGGAAGCGCCTTACGAGAATTTGTGGCACCAACAAGCAGACGCACAGTCTCCACAGCTTCGGCACCCTCGAGACAGCAGGCGATTATGGGACCTGCCTGCATAGAAGCCTTCAAATAGGGGAAGAAGGGACGCTCTTTCAAGTGAGCATAGTGCTCGTTCACAATGTCGTCGCTCATAAACATCATTTTAATGCCTACAAAGCGTAGACCCTTACGCTCGAAACGGGTGATGATGTCGCCCGTCAAGCCACGCTGGATAGCGTTGGGCTTAATAAGAATAAGTGTTTTTTCCATCGTTGTTTTTTATTGTGCCGCTGGAGAAAGGCAGCGAGCTGGTTTATATGCCGCGAAGATAGCAAAAATTATTGATAAAATCGCGAATATTAAATATTTATCTCTTGTTAAAAAGATTAGTGAAACTTCTTTATGTGCTTGTGAGCCGGTGACACTTTTTTACAAACATCGCACCACTCGCTGTTATCCTTCCCTGTGTAATTGGGAGCATACTCTATAGTTTCAATATAATTTTTAACATTACTGCTACTTGATGATTTTGAGCTTGAGGAAGAACTCGATGAATAACCACCACCGCCGCCTGTGGTGACAACGTTTCCGTTCATATCCACACTATAGCCGTTTCCTTGATTATCGACAACACTGCGAGTAACCTGCTCGCCGGTGCCTCGACAATACTTGCACACACCCGAAGTTGCGCAACCGGTGCAGTTGACCTGCTTGCCAAGATAGGGGTGCACTATACCGCCCCTGCCACCGCATATTGAGCAACGGCCTGTACCCTTGCACATATAGCATTGAGCGTGATTTATCATCAAGGTTGTACCATCCTTTTGAGGGATGCGGTCGGTATAGCCTCCCATAGGGTTTTTTACGCGCTCGGCACCTGCCGGCACGGGAGAATTTTCGTTATAGGTAGAGGTGTTCACAGGCACACCTGTTGCTACCGAAGCTACTGCTCCCACAACCTTGCCCACATTCGAGAGCCATTTGCGCCACTTGCCCTTTTTCTTGCCTTTCTTCTCTTCTACTGCTGAATGATGACTTTTACTGTAGCTCTGCGCCTTTACTTTTTGCGAGGTACTCTTCTTTTGAGCAGCTTTCGATGTTACACTACCGTTTGAAGCAAGCATTATACCTGTTTCTACGAACTTACCATCTTCCTCCTCTCTCTTCACCTCAAAACCATTAATCTCGCCAAAAAGCACCGAGGCGTATTTGGGCTCTATTATCTCTGTGCCGTAGATGGTGCACACACCCTCTTTCTCGCCCTTAGAGCACTCAAAATAGCCTTTCTTCCCCTGTCCTCTTTCTACGTAGTAAATATCGGTGTAACCGCGTGAAAGAGGTATTATTGTCTTCTTTTTCGACGATTCGGCACCGAACACCCCGTTCTGATACACCTTGTACCACACAAAACCATCGTCTTCGGTCTCCTTCTCTCTTATAATTGCATTGCTGTCGACACGGCCTTCGGAGTTCAAGGTTATGCCCAAGTTCTTATACTCGCCATCCTCGGTTTCGAGAACGGTGAAACCCGTGAGGCTGTGGAAAATAATCTTGTATTTTGTGGGCACAATCTCCTTGCCGTCAATGTCGCAAGCACCACACAAGCCATCCTCATTTTCAACAAAGAAGAAGGGTGGAAACTCTTCCTGTTGTACATAGAAAGCGGCTTTATACTCCCTATCGGGCGATATAACCTCACTACCGGCCTCATCGCAAATACCACTATACCCATCCTTGCCCACCTGATAATAGAGCGGATGCTCGGGCTGCATTTTCGAAGGATAGGCCGATGTGTATTTTCTCTTCAAGGGTATAACCACGTTGCCATCTAGGGTCATACACCCCTGATACTGCCCCTGCTGTAAGGAAAAATATTCCACGCCAGAGAGGTTGCGTTTCTCTATCAACACCTCCTCTTGAGCGCAGGAGATGAAGGCGCATATTACAAATGCTAGAAGCAAAGGTTTTTTCATAGTATTTTTTATTTAGTAATTTTTAGTTATCACGATATTGCGCCCCAACTCCAATTATTGCGCTTCTTTATAGCGCGTAGCTGCTCCCACAAAACGCGGTAGAGAGGGTTGTCGCCTTGCGGGTCGGCCTCTACTATGTCGCGGGCAACCTCGCGCACATACTGCAAGAGCTTCTCGTCGCGCGAGAGGCTGGCTATCTTAAGGTCGAGAGCTATGCCGCTCTGCTGTGTACCTTCTATATCGCCAGGGCCACGCAGTTTAAGGTCGGCCTCGGCTATCTCGAAACCGTCGTTGCTGCCCACCATAATCTCCATACGCTTGCGTGTATCTTCGGAAAGTTTGTAGTCGGTAACAAGTATGCAGTACGACTGTGAGCCTCCGCGCCCCACCCTGCCACGCAGCTGATGCAACTGCGAGAGACCGAAGCGTTCGGCGTTCTCTATAACCATAACCGTGGCGTTGGGCACGTCGACACCCACCTCTATAACGGTGGTCGACACAAGCATCTGTGTCTCGCCTTGTGCAAAACGGCGCATCTCCTCGTCTTTCTCTTTGGGTTTCATTTTGCCGTGGAGCTTGCTCAAGCGGTAGTCGTGGAAGATGTTGCACAAATGGTTGTAACCCTCCTCGAGGTTTTTAAGGTCGAGTTTCTCGCTCTCGCTTATAAGTGGGTAGACCACATAGACCTGACGCCCCTCTTGCAGCTGACGGCGTATGAAGGAGTACATCTGGTCGGCACGGTTGCGAAAGATGTGCTGTGTGCTTATGGGTTTGCGCCCTGGAGGAAGCTCGTCGATAACCGAGACATCGAGGTCGCCGTATAGAGTCATCGCAAGGGTGCGGGGTATGGGGGTTGCCGTCATCACAAGTATGTGGGGCGGTATGTTGTTTTTTGCCCACATCTTAGCTCTTTGCACCACGCCGAAGCGGTGTTGCTCATCTATTACCACAAGCCCCACGTTGCGAAACTGCACATTATCCTCGAGCACAGCGTGCGTGCCCACAAGAATATCCACCGAGCCGTCGGCAAGCCCTTGCAGTATCGCAGGCCTATCCTTCTGTTTTGTGCTGCCCGTGAGAAGCTCCACGCGCACAGGGAGCCCCGAGAGCATACGGCTCAAGGTGGCAAAGTGCTGCTCGGCAAGAATTTCTGTGGGTGCCATAAGACAGGCTTGGTAGCCGTTATCCTTGGCAAGGAGCATAGATAGAAGCGCGACAAGGGTTTTACCGCTGCCCACATCGCCCTGCACGAGGCGATTCATCTGTCGCGACGTGTTTACATCGCGACGTATCTCCTTGACCACTCTTTTTTGCGCACCGGTGAGCTCGAAGGGAAGTTTCTCGTTGTAGAAACGGTTGAATGTATCGCCCACCTTGGAAAAGCGGTGACCCACATAGCGCATCTGCCTCTCCTTGGCATAGTGCAGAATATTTAGTTGTATGTAGAAAAGTTCTTCGAATTTGAGACGATGCTGCGCCGCCTGAAGCTCGCGGTTGTCCCGTGGAAAGTGTATTGCGCGCAGTGCATCGGCAAGAGGCATCAAATTGTGCTTACGTATAATTTCGGGGGTAAGCGTCTCCTCCACCCCCTCGCCCAGCAACCCAAAGAGGTTTTGCACAAGTTTTACCATAGCCGAGGAGTTGAGACCGCTGCGTTTCATCTTCTCGGTGGTGTTGTAGTAGGGCTGTAGCCCCATATCACTTAACTGCACCGAGGCGGCAGTATCTATGTCGGGGTGAGCAATGTTCACCCTGCCGTTGAACATTGTGGGCTTGCCGAAGACAAGATATTTTTCGCCCGTTTTGTAACGCCCTTTTACATATTTTATACCGCGAAACCACACAAGATCGATGAAGCCTGTGCCGTCGGTAAAGTGGGCTACTAGCCTGCGCCCCACACCCTCACCCATCTCCTCGAAGCTACGTATCTCGCCACACAACTGCACAAAAGGCATGTTGCCTGTGAGTTCCTGCACCTTGAAGAGACGGCTACGGTCGACATATTTATAGGGGAAATAATACAGCAGGTCGTGCAGGGAAAAGATTTTCAGTTCCCTGTTGAGCAGGGTGGCACGTTGCTCGCCCACCCCTGGCAAGTATTTTATATTCCTTGTTGCGGTGTCCAACATTCCATTATGGTCTTCGCAATCATCATATCGTAGGGGGTTGTGAGCTTTATGTTCTCACGGCAACCCTCGACACCCACAACGGTGTGACCGAGAGCCTCAACCACCGAAGCGTCGTCGGTAAAGCTCTCTACGAAACGTTGCTCATAGGCAGCACGCAAAACCGACAACTTAAACACCTGCGGTGTCTGCACAAGGCGGTAGCGGTCGCGGGGAACAACCTCGCTTGCCCCGTTACAGCCTATTATGTGGCGCAAACTGTCGTGAATATCTATCATAGGGATAGCTGCACCGCTTATGAGCGCTTCGCGATAAACGTTGTCGTACATCTCCTGCGACACAAAGGGGCGCACGCCGTCGTGCACACCCACAAGTGCCTCGTCTATGTCGTCGACAAGCGCAAGGCCGTTCTGCACCGAGTGAAAGCGTGTGGTGCCACCTGCAGTAAGCTGCAAAGGCACAGCAAAAGAGTACTCCTTGCTCAACTCTGTCCACAGCTCTATGTGCTCTTGCGGGAGCACAAGGATTATGTTCAAGGAGGGGTCGAGAGTGTGCAGATGCTCTATAGTAGCCATAACTATGGGGCGACCACCGAGCAACTGAAACTGTTTGGGCATATCGCCACCCATACGGGTACCCTTACCACCTGCAACAACTATAATATATTTTTTCATCTGTCTGTTTTAAAATTGCATCTGCGCACGCATGGTGGCAACCACCTCTGCACCGCAAAAACGTTCAACAATAGCAAAACCAAATTCGAAAGAGGCACCGGGGCCACAACCTGTGATTATGTTACCACACACCTCGACCGACGCGGCGGTGTATTCTGCACCAAAGAGGTCGCCCTCGCAACCAGGGTAGCAAGTTGCCTTTTTACCCTCCAAGATGCCGGTGCGGCCAAGCACCATAGGTGCTGCGCATATTGCAGCAACTAACTTACCCTGCGCAGCCGCCTCTTTGAGAAGAGCACGCAAAGGCTCGTGAGCCGACAAGTTGTCGGTGCCCACGCTGCCGCCGGGGAGCACAAAAGCATCACCCTGCGCGTAGTCGGGCTCGTCGAAGAGAGCATCGGCCTCAACCGTCACATTTTGTGCCGACACAACACTCTTGCGCCCCATAACAGAGACGGTAACTACATCGAGCCCTGCGCGACGCATAACGTCGACCGGTGCAAGAGCCTCAACGGTCTCGAAGCCGTCGGCCAAAAAAAGATATATCTTGCTCATAATTATCTTAGTTTAAAATAGTAAGTAATTGTTCCCGTCTGGTTGTTCATAGCCGAAACCTTGTTAAAGACAGCCTTGCGTGCAGCATCGAGCGCGGCACGACGCAACGCTGCGTTTGCGGTGTTTGTGCGGGAGTTTATGGTTGTTTGTATAACTTTTCCCTCGGAGTTCACGGTGATGTTCACAACTACGCGGCCCTCGTCTTGCACGTTGTACGACGGGCGAGGCAGAGCACCTGAAAGCGAGCGACCGGCAAGGTCGAAAGTTCCGTAACCACCTGTACCTGTAACCACGCCTGTTTGCGAGTTACCCTGCAGCGAGCCTTGCGTACCTTGTCCCTCGGCGGCAGAGCCGCTGTTGGTCATAGTGCTACCCTTGCCGAAAGCACCGGCTATGCGCGAGTTTGCCACTCGGGCAAGCTCCTCGGCCTCTTTGCGCTTGCGCTCGGCTTCTTGCGCTTTGCGTTCCGCCTCTACTTGCTCGGCGCTCTTTTGGGGCTTCTCCACCTTCTTCTTACTCTTCTTCTTTTCGGAGCTGTTAAGAGCCACGGTAGGCTCGTCGGCCTGTGTTATAAGCGGCTCTTTGGGGGAGGTAGGAGCTTTGGGCGCAGCAGTGGGTGTAGGAGAGGGCTTGGGGGCTGCCATAACCTCTGTGTAGCGGTATGCGTCGCCCGATGCGAGCTCTGTGTTACCCAGAATTACAGGCACACCCTCCTCTTCTTGCGGCTGCGGCTTGTTTATCACCAAGAACCACAAAAGCAGAAAGAGCAGCAAGTGTACTATGATGGTTGCTGCGGCTCCGTATTGTTGTTCCTTTGTTATTTGCATACTCATCTACGGTCGGGACGGCGCGTTGCAAGCACCATCTTAAATTGGTTTTCGTTGGCTATATTAAGCACCTTCACAATCTCGCGATAGGGGATACTCTCGTCGGCATAAAGAGCCACATACATTTCGGGCTGCTTTGCGGCACAATCGAGCAAAAAGGCTGCGATGTTTTCGGGCACGATGGGCATCTCGTCGTCGTTACCAAAAGCCGAGTAGTAGTTCAAGTCCTTGTCGATGATGATGCGCGCCAAAGGCTTTGCCGAGGTCTGTTGCTTACCCTGCGGCAGAAGCACCTTTATGGCGTTGGGCGTCACCATAGTCGAGGTTATCATAAAGAAAATCAACAATAGGAAGATAATGTCGGTCATAGACGACATCGAGAACATATCTATTGTTTTTGTCTTTCTTTTAATCATCGTCGTCTTACACTAAATTATTGTTTCTCCTTAAGCTCGCTTGCAACCTCCATAAAGGCTATAATTTCACCCTCGATATTGTTCTGTACCTTGTCGACAAGTGCTACAAGATAGTTATAGGCAAAGATAGAGACGATACCCACAACAAGACCACCCACGGTAGTTATCATAGCCTCGTATATACCACCCGAGAGAAGCGACACATCGATGTTGTTACCCGCGTTGGCCATCTCCCAGAAAGCCTGCACCATACCTGTAACTGTACCCAAGAAGCCTATCATAGGGCCCACAGCTGCGATGGTAGAGAGCACGGGAAGGCCCTTCTCGAGCTTCGCAATCTCAAGGCCGGCGCAGTTGTCCATAGCCTGACGCATATAGGTTGTTGAGAGGGTATAAGCCTTCAAGCCCTTCTCGAGCACACGCGATATAACGGTGCCCTGGTTGTGGCAGTAATTGAGAGCCGACTTCATATCGTTCTCCTTAATATTGTCGTGCAAGCGGTCTATGAGATAGGGGTTTTTCTTCATTGCAGCGCGCAAGGTTGCAAGGCGCTCAAAGAATATGTATATACCCACAATAGAGAGCAGTGCAAGCACCGCCATAATCCAGCCGCCTTTAACGGCCATATCCCACACGTTTATACTCTCCTGAACGGGCTCGGTAAGCACCATAAGAGAGTCTTGTGCTGCCGACACCGTTGTTGCTACAGTTGTCAATAAATTCATAGTCGTTTATCTTTTTTTACTTTTTAATCAAACAATCTTGGTAGGCCTTTATAGTGTTCTCGAGACCGAGGTAGAGCGCATCGCACACAAGAGCGTGACCTATGGAAACCTCGTCGACCCACGAGATAACATCGGTAAAATATTTCAAGTTCTCGAGGCTCAAGTCGTGGCCTGCGTTAAGGCCTATACCTAGCTGCTTCACACGTGTAGCTGTCTCGAGGAAGGGAGCGATGGCCTTCTCGGGGTTGCGAGCATACTCGTGAGCATAGGGGCCGGTGTATAGCTCCACGCGGTCGGCTCCGGCTTTTGCGGCAAACTCGGCCATGCGGGGCGATGCGTCGATAAATATAGAACTGCGGATACCGGCACCACGCAAGTCGTTGAGTATATCGCGCAAAAAGTCTTGCTCCTTCTCGGTGTCCCAACCGCTGTTCGATGTTATCTGGTCGGGTTTGTCGGGCACAAGAGTTACTTGTGAGGGACGCACACGCAGAACAAGGTCCATAAACTCTTTTGAGGGGTAGCCCTCTATGTTGAATTCGGTACGCAAGATAGCTTGCAGGGCAGGTACGTCGGCACGGCGTATGTGACGCTCGTCGGGGCGAGGGTGCACAGTTATACCGTCGGCACCAAAGAGCTCGCAGTCTTTTGCCACCTTCAAAATATCGGGGTTGTTACCGCCACGCGCGTTTCTTATCGTGGCTATCTTGTTTATGTTTACACTTAACTTTGTCTTCATATTTTCTACGTTATGAACAAGCGCAACACGCGCAAAATAAATTATTTACCATTAAACAAAGCAAAATTACTACAAATAATAATATTTAGATAATAATTTATCTTAATTTTGCAGTAAAATATCGAAAAGATGAAATTTGCAATATTTGGTAACATACATCAATCGAAGAAGTCGGAGAGCATAGACAAGCTTTTCGACACTATAAAAAGCTATGGCGACAGCTATGCTATAGACCGCCCGTTCTACGACTTTTTGTGCGAGAGCCGCAACCTGCAGCTCGACGACGCAACCGTGATAGAGGGCGACGATTTTTCGGCCGATATGGCAATAAGTTTCGGAGGCGACGGTACCCTGTTGCGCACAGCAAGCCGCATAGGCGATAAAAGGATACCCATCTTGGGCATAAACGCCGGCCGCTTGGGCTTCCTCACAAGCACATCAAACCACGATATAGAGCACATAATACAGCGTG
Source organism: Bacteroidaceae bacterium (assembly GCA_045612305.1). Classification (GTDB taxonomy): domain Bacteria; phylum Bacteroidota; class Bacteroidia; order Bacteroidales; family Bacteroidaceae; genus HGM04593. The sequence continues at coordinate 9,721 of JAZKYU010000043.1, read as the reverse complement.
TGCACGCTGGGGAGTATACCATAGAGGAGCGAAGCCTCATAGAGGCGGTTGCCGCAAACGGAAAGATTGAAACTTACCCCGTGGCTCTCAACGAGATAGCTATAATGAAACACGCATCTTCGTCGATGATGACGCTCGAGGCCACCCTCAATGGCAAGGAAAAAATCATATACCAAGCCGACGGACTCATTGTGGCAGCCCCTTCGGGCTCAACGGGTTACTCATTGAGCGTGGGCGGCCCCATCATAGCCCCCAACGCCGACGTGATAGTGCTCACCCCCATCGCGCCCCATAGCTTGAGCGCGCGCCCCATAGTATTGAGCGACAGCACCACCATAGAGATAAAAGTTAACAGCCGCAGCCACAACTACCTTGTGGCCATAGATGGACGCAACGAGAGCTGCGACGAAGAGACCACAATTACTGTGCGCAAGGCAAGCTACAAGCAGCTCATTGTGCGCCGTAGAGAACACTCTTTTATTCTAAACCTGCGCGAAAAACTTATGTGGGGTGCCGACAGCCGCGAATAAAAAAAAGACACAGACTAAAAACAAATTAACGGCTCTTGCTTTTTGAAAGGCAGGAGCCGTTAACCGTTTAAAAACTATGATAAAAGCTAAACACTTTTTCTTCAGCCGGCAAGCCGGCATCTGTTAGTTATCAATATCTATGATGTTGAATTTCTTGTCAAAAGTAAGCTCGAGACGGTTAGAAAGTTTTACATCGTAGTCGTAGCCATCGAACTCAATTTGCACCACCTTTGCATCAGGGTAGTTTCTCTTTGCATAATCTACTATCGCAGCGGGAACAATACCTGCAGGCACCTCGTTGTAGCGGCAGTCAACCTCTTTCCACTCTCCTTTGCGTGTAAACTCCAACTTTGAGCCGTCGGCAAAGAGCACCTCGTAGGAACGATGCAAAAAGTCGCGCTCCTCTTTTGCGTAAGAAATTTTTACACCTGCAAAATAGTTATCTATAAATTGTTGCGCTTTGGCAGGAAGCATCTCTTTAGAAACTATTCTGTCGTTGTCGGCACTTGCGTTAAAAACACCCAATGAAAAAATCGCAAACAAAGCAAATAAAATCTTTCTCATAATTTCAAATTTAATAACGTTTTCAATATTTAATTTAACACTCTAAACAGGGAGTATGTTCAAGCCTTCCGCCCTATTTACACTGCAAAGATTATACCCGAAACTGAAAAGAAATTGAAATTTTCGCCTTTTTTCAAAAAAAATTGCACGCCCCGCCTTCTTTAACATTTTTTAACAACGGGGGGTAATTGCTCAACTTTTTACATTATGTTTGCAAAAACATTTATTAACAAAGAATTAAAAAATACTATGAAGAAAACTCTACTACTCTTTTTTATGTTACTCGGTAGCCTTGCGGCCGGTGCACAAACCTTGCGTGGCGATGTAAACGGCGACGGCATTGTGGATGTGGCTGACATAACCGAGATTGTGGATATAATTCTCCACGGCGAGGCTGCAGGAGGCGATGAAGAAGAAAATATTGTTGAAACATTCCCTTCGTGGACATCGACCAACACCTCTCACGACAGCACCTCGCAAAACAGCTACACACTAAACGTAACAGAGGGGAACGTGCTCACCTTCGACTGGGAGGTGAGCTGCGAGAGCAATTGGGATTGGTTGATAGTAACCCTTGACGGGCAAGAAATTCTCAAAAAAAGCGGCGTGGCAAGCGGCAGCTACCGCCACACATTCACAGCAACAGGCACCCACACCCTGCTCGTTAAGTACACAAAAGATGGCAGCCAAAGTAGCGGCAGCGACCAAGCAAAAATCTACAACATAACACTCCACCCTGCAGGCGCCCTTCCCGAAGAACCCACCACCCCCACAGGCGAGGCTGTGGACCTTGGCCTCTCTGTCAAGTGGGCAAGTTGCAACGTGGGTGCCACAGCCCCCGAGGAGTATGGTAGCTACTATGCTTGGGGCGAAACCGAGGAGAAGAGTGACTACTCTTGGGGAACCTACAAATATTGCAACGGTAGCGAATATACAATGACTAAATATTGCACCGATAGCAGTTTTGGCACCGTGGATGGAAAAACCATCCTTGAGGCCGAGGATGACGTTGCCACCGTTAAATGGGGCGGCACGTGGAGAATGCCCACCAGAGCCGAGCAAAACGAACTCATAATCAACTGCACCTGGCAGTGGACCACCCTTAACGGCATTAAGGGCTACCGCGTTACGGGCCCAAACGGCAATAGCATCTTCCTGCCCGCTGCGGGCTACCGTGGCGCCACGGTAGCCAACTATCAGGGGGCTTTCGGCTACTATTGGTCGTCTACGTTGGACAAAAATGGTAACTTTCTTGCCTGGTACTCGAACTTCTACAGTTACGACTACGAATGGATAAGCTACCACGACCGCTACAACGGTCACACGGTGCGCCCTGTTTGCAAGTAATATTTATGCAACCCTAAAAACCACTCACCCCTCCTTAGCATAAAAGCAAGGAGGGGTGAGTGCATATTTTATAGAAAAAAGAAAATATCTAACCAAAAAGCACCTCGAAGCGGTGGCGCCCTTCGGCAAAAGAGTAGTTGACCTTGTAGCCATAATAGCGAGCCACAGCGCCCACAAGCGCAAGGCCAAGCCCCGTGCTACCACTCTTGCCCGCTTTGTAGAAACGGTCGAAGATGTGCTCTTTGTCGAGAGGGGCGGTGCCGCGATTAGACACAACCAACCTTTTACCACCTACAAGGCACTCTACACAACCCTCAGCCGGGGTGTGAAGGAAGGCGTTTTTCACAAGGTTGGAAACAAGCACACGCGCAAGCTCCTCGTTCATAACCACTACACAAGCACCTTGCAAGCACACAGAACAAGCAACCCCGCTGTCGGCATAAATCTCGCCCAAAGCCTCGGTATTTTCCTGCACAAGGGCCGCAATATCCACCTGCGAGGTTGCGGGGAACTGCCCGTTTTCTATCTTAGAGAGGAGCAAAAGGGTGCGGTTGAGACGCACAAGGGAGCGCAGTGACTGCTGCATCTTGTAGAGCTCCACAGCCTGCTCCTCGCTCAAGGTGGTGCTGTTGAGCAACCACTCTATGCGGTTACCAAGCACTGCGAGCGGGGTTTGAAGCTCGTGCGAGGCGTTGCCAAGAAATTCTTTCTGTTGCTCGAAATAACCTTCGGCACGGGCTATAGTACTCCTTGCACTGTGCATAAGTTTTTCAAACTCCACCACCGAGGGTGTCTGCGGGAAGCCGCCAAGCCCCTTGCCGGGGATATATTTGTCGAGCCACGCAAGCAACCTGTAAAGGGGGCGCAAGCTGCGCTTGAACACCAAGAAGGTGGCAAGAAACACGGTGAGCACCACCGCCACATAGAGCGCAATTATGTGCCACAAAATAGCCGAGAGCAGGTCTTCGCGTTCAAACGTGGGCATAGTAACCACAAGACGATAACCCAGCCCCTCTTTGTCGAGAAAGTGAGCTGTGAGCACGCGAGCCGGCTCTGTTTCACGCTTTTCGTGTATGTAGACAAGTGAGTCGCTGTAGACCATAGAGGGCTGCACAGCCACACCCGGCAGAGGCTCTATGGTGTAGGTGTTGTTGCTACCGTCGCTCACCGAGGGGAGCTCCACACCTGCAAGCGTGCGGCGTATTATAAGTTCGGCATAACCCTCAAGGCTGTCGTCGGTCTCATCGTTAATCTCTTCGACCATAACAAAGTAAAAAACCACCGACCACAAGGCAAGTATGGGCAAAAGAGCCACGGCCATACGCCCTATTATGTTGTATATAAGCTTCATACCTCGGCAAATTTATACCCGAAACCGTATACCGCCTTCACGTTGAAAGAGGCGCCCGCCTCGGAGAGTTTTTTGCGCAGGTTTTTTATCTGCGCATATATAAATTGAAAGTTATCGACAGCATCGATGTGGTCGCCCCACACTGTTTCGGCAAGCACAGCCTTGTCCACTATGTGCCCCGGACGCTGCATAAAATAGAGCAAAATATCGAACTCTTTTTTCAGTAACTGCACGCTGTTGCCCGAAACCGCAACCGTGCGGCTCTGCAAGTTAAGCACAATGTTACCTGCCGACATCTGCTGTGTGACAGCACCGCTGCCACGACGTAGCACACTTTTTATTCGTGCCGAAAGTTCGGCCATATAGAAGGGCTTGGCAAGATAGTCGTCGGCACCAAGGTCGAGCCCGGCAACCTTGTCGTCGATGGAGTCGCGAGCCGATATTATAATAACCCTGTCGCCCTTGTCGGCAGCCTTTATCTGCTCGAGGAGTTTGAGCCCGTTACCGTCGGGCAGCATAATATCGAGCAAAATACAGTCGTAGCTGTAGCCGGCAAGTTTATCACCCGCCTCGAAGAAGGTTTTTGCGCTCTCCACAACATACCCCTCGGCACACAAAGCGCGCGACATAATCTCACTCAAAGAAGAGTCGTCTTCAATTATAAGAAGTTTCATAGCTGTACGTTTTTTGCAAAGATGAGGGGTGTTTTTGAAAAGAAATTGAAATTATCAGCCGCCGTAGTGTTCTATAAGTTCAAAGTCGAGCTGCTTGCGGTCGAGGTTGGCACGCGTTATGCGTATGCGCACCCCGTCACCTATAGTGTAGCGCTTATGCTTGCGACGCCCCACGAGAGAGTAGTTAGCGTCGTCAAACTCGTAATAATCGTCTTGCAGAGTGCGTATGGGCACCATACCCTCGCACTTGTTCTCGTTTATCTCGGCATAGAAGCCCCACTCGGTGACACCGCTTATAACCGCGTCGTACTCCTCGCCTATGTGCTCGCTCATAAACTCCACCTGCTTGTACTTGATGCTTGCACGCTCGGCGTTTGCAGCTACCTGCTCTTGCCCCGAACAGTGGTCGCAAAAATCTTCGTACTTGGGCAGGCTTGCCGAACGCGCACCCTGCAACAGATAGCGGGTGAGCAGACGGTGCACAAGAAGGTCGGGGTAGCGACGTATGGGCGATGTAAAGTGTGTGTAGTAACGGAAGGCAAGGCCATAGTGACCTATATTCTCGGTAGAGTAACGGGCCTTCTGCATTGTGCGCACAGATATTTGCTCTATCACGTTCTGCTCCTTTGTGCCGTGCACCTCCTTGAGCAAATTGTTCATAGCTGTAGCCGATGTTGTGCGCCCCGAGCCGCTGCGCATCTTGTAACCAAGCTTGCTGACAAACTTCGATAGCATAGCTAGTTTTTCGGGGTCGGGTTGGTCGTGTATGCGGTAGACGAAGGTTTTTGGGGTGTTGCCCGGCACCTTGCGCCCTATCTTTTCGGCCACCGTGCGGTTGGCCAGCAACATAAACTCCTCTATAAGTTGATGCGACTCGTTGCTCTCGCTGAAGTATACCGAAAGGGGCTTGCCCGCCTCATCGAGACGAAAGTGCACCTCGGCCTGATGAAAGTCTATAGCTCCTGCCGCAAACCTCTTGGCGCGCATAGTCTGCGCAAGGGTGTTAAGCGTGTTTATCTCGGTGTAGTACTCTCCCTCGCCACGTTTTATAATGTCTTGCACCTCGTCGTAGCAGAAGCGGCGGTCGCTCTTTATGACAGTGCGTGCTATGCGGAAGTTCTTAACCTCGGCCTTGTCGTTCATAGTGAAGATAACCGAGTAGGCGAGTTTTTCTTCGTTGGGGCGCAAGGAGCACAAGAAGTTGCAGAGTCGCTCGGGGAGCATAGGTATGGTGCGGTCTACAAGGTAGATTGATGTTGCACGCTTGTAGGCCTCTTTGTCTATGATGCTACCCTCGGTAACATAGTGCGACACGTCGGCTATGTGAACACCTATCTCCCACAAGCCGTCGGCGAGGGGGTGTATGGAGAGGGCGTCGTCGAAGTCTTTTGCGTCGTCGGGGTCGATGGTGAAGGTGGTGACAGAACGAAAATCCTCGCGCTGTGCTATTTCCTCGGGGGTTATGCCCACGGGTAGTTTCTCAGCAGCCTCCTCCACAGCAGCAGGATATGTATAGGGCAAGCCATACTCGGCAAGTATGGCGTTCATCTCGGCGTTGTTCTCGCCCGCTTTGCCCAAAATATCCACAACCTTTCCCACAGGGTTTTTGCTCTCGAGCGGCCACTCGAGCATCTTCACTATAGCTTTATCACCGTTCTTGCCGCCTTTGAGAAGGTCTTTGGGTATAAATATATCGCACGGCATAACGCGGCTCTCGGTGAGCAAAAAGGCGTAGTGTTTTTCTACTCTCAACTCGCCCACAAAGGTGTCGTGAGCACGCTTGAGCACCTCCACAACCTCGCCTTCGCGACCACGCCCACGACGGCGGGCAAAAAGCGACACACGCACATAATCGTCGGTGAGCGCATGCCCCGAGTTACGTTCCGACACTATCACAGGCTCGCTCTCGTCTTCGGGGAAAAAGAGGTTGTAACCGTTGTTGTTGCGCTGGAAGGTACCTATCATCGAAGAGCTGCTGTTGGCAAGCTGATAGCGACGGAAAACAGGCTCCACAAGATATCCGTCGAAAACAAGGTCGTCGAGGATAGTCACGCAAAGTGTTCGTGCCGACGAGGATGTAAGCCCAAGTTCCTTAAAAATCTCCTTTGTACTCACCTGCTCGCCGTCGCGACGATTGAACAATTCAACCAACATATCCACAAGCACCTGCTTGTTCATGCGCCCTTTTCCACCTTTTTTTGCCATAATTATACGTTTAAAATATGCGATGCGCTAAATTACGAATAAAAAAAGAGATTACAAGCAACAAAAGGGAAAAGGTGAGGAGCGCTGCTGCAAACTATTTAAAATTACGCTTCGAAACATCGGCAAGCACACGGGCACGCACATCGGCATCGGCCTCGTAGAGTACACCTATGCAGTTTGCATCGCGCAGGCCAGGGTTTTTACCTGCCAAGTTGCCCACCGACAGAGCCGAAAGGTCGCGCGTAGCGCCACAATAGAGTAACTTATAGTCGAAACAGAGACGCAAGGCATTGAAAAACCTGCGAGCAAAAAGAAAAACCGCCCCTTCGTCGGGGAAAGCATCTTCTACCCCGTGAATATTATCGAACACAAAGAGAGAAAACTTGTACCTGTAGCCCGACGCACCAAAAAGCGACAGAAGCGATTTTAACCTTTCCACCATAACTAAAAAACATATGTAAAACAAATACCGCGCAAAAGTACCCACACAAGCCTGCCGCAAGGTTGCTATTTTGCCAAAAAAGAGTACCTTTGTGGCAAAACAACCATATATGGCAGGAAAGAAGATTTTGGTAACAGGTGCAAGCGGCTTCATAGGCAGCTTCATTGTGGAGCAGGGGCTTGCACTAGGCTACGAAGTGTGGGCAAGCGTGCGCCAAAGCAGCAACCTGCAATATCTGCAAGACCAGAGAATAAACCTCATAAACCTAAACCTGGGCGACAGCGACAAGCTAGCCACACAGGTTGAGGCTTTTGCTCGCGAGCACGGCTCTTGGGACTATGTGATACACGCAGCAGGCGTTACAAAATGTATCGATAAAAAGGAGTTTATGCGAATAAACTTCGACGGTACGCGCAACCTTGTGGAGGCGTTAAAAGCCACCGGTGCAACGCCTAAAAAGCTTGTGTACTTAAGTTCTCTTTCAGTCTTTGGGCCGGCAAGAGAAGAGGAGCCGCACACCCCTATACAAGAGAGCGACACCGCAAAGCCCAACACCGCATACGGAGAGAGCAAACTACTTGCCGAGGCCTACATAAGGAACTGCAACATTCCCTACATAATACTACGCCCCACAGGTGTTTACGGCCCACGCGAACGCGACTACTACCAAATGGCGGTGAGCATAAAAAAACATATAGACTTTGCCGTGGGGTATAAAAAGCAGACCATCACATTTATCTATGTGAAAGACCTTGTAAAAGCCGTGTACCTTGCCGCAGAGAGCGATATAACCAACCGTAGCTACTTTGTGAGCGAGCCACAAGGCTACAACAGCCGCAGTTTTAGCGATTACATACAAGAGAGCCTAGGCATAAAAAGAGTGCTGCACATAACCGCACCACTGTGGGTACTTAAAACCATCTCGCTGATAACAGAGAACATCGCTCGCCTCACCGGCAAACCCTCGACCCTCAACAGCGACAAGTACAAGATTATGAAACAACGCAACTGGCTTTGCGACACAACCCCCATAGAAAAAGAGCTCGGCTTCACCGCCGACTACGATTTGGAAAAAGGCACAAAAGAAACTATAGAATGGTACAAACAAAAACTATGGCTGTAAAATTTTTAAAGCGCGAAGAGGAGCAGAGAAGCTTCCTTGCCGTGGAGAAACTAAACCTTCTCTACAACCTGCTCACCACCCTGCTAATAATAATATTCTTCGACAGGCTTAACAACCCACAAGAGATGCTCCTGGAGAGGTTTTTCATAGCCTTCGGCACGTTTGCTATAATATATTTGTACACCCTCTACCCCTCGCCCGCCACACGGCTGGTGCGCCTTGTGGGGCAGATGGCTCTGCTGGGTTATTGGTACCCCGACACCTTTGAGTTTAACCGCATATTCCCCAACCTCGACCACATTTTTGCCTCGGCAGAGTACAGCCTCTTTGCTTGCCAGCCTGCACAACTCTTCGAGCAGGTGTGCAGCCACCCTTTGTGGCGCGAGGCGTTCAATATGGGCTACTGGGCCTACTACCCCATGATTGTGGCCGTAACCCTTTGGTACTTTTTCAAAAAAGAGCAGGAGAGCGAGCGTTGCACCTTCATAATTATGGCCTCGTTCTTCATATACTACTTTATATATATCTTTCTCCCTGTTGCCGGGCCACAATTTTATTTCCCCGTTATAGGCGAGGCTAACGCGGCAAACGGCCTGTACCCCGAGATAGGCAATTGGTTCAACCTTAACCCCGAGATAGCTATACCGCAAGAGGGGAAAGGGTGGTTTTTCACTAACCTCGTGAACGCTGCACAAGCTTCGGGCGAGCGCCCCACAGCAGCCTTCCCAAGCTCACACATAGGTATGTCGACCATACTTATGTTGCTAGCCTACAGGGCAAAAAAGGGGCTTGCACTCACGCTTCTCCCCTTCTACGTGTTGCTATGTTGCGCCACAGTCTATATTAAAGCACACTACCTTATAGACGGCATAGCAGGTGTTGCAAGCGGCATAGCTCTATACCCGCTCACAGCCTACATCTATAAAAAACAAGCCGACAGATAAAAAACAGGCTTACCAATAAAGTCTATGGGATATGCAAGAAGTTTGGTTAATCTATAGAAAAAATAAACTCCTTGATATTTATCCCCTCTTTAAAGCGTGAGAAACTCTTTACTTAATCGCACAGCAAGAGTTTGTATAGTCTTGCTTTAAAATCCTCGGTGACCCGTGAGTTTTTCTCTCAATAAACTTATTTCTTTTCTCCTTCTTTTCGTGAGACGAAAAGGAAGCAAAAGGCGCAGCACGCGAGTAAGATTAGTCGTTCCCTCCTCCTGCTCGTGAATTGCCCATAAGGGGCAATATAACTCGTTCGTCGGTCACTTGCCGCGTGTCTCTTTCTCGCATTTACAAGGTGCTGCGCAACTCGTTCAGTTATCCGCGCTACGCACGTATAACTACACACTCACACAATGCTCGCACTTTTTCCTGTAAATGCTCGGATACACGCTGTAATCTTGTCTTCGCGAAATAGCTTGCGCTCGCTTTGTAACTTGCAAGTATACTTGCGTTACGCTCGCTAAATCGCTATTTTAACGGTGCTGCA
>JAZKYU010000042.1:0-8340 GCA_045612305.1 Bacteroidaceae bacterium | reverse complement strand
CCGCTATATTTTCTACAAAGCGCAATACCGAGCGCTTCCGGAGCCCCAAAAACTTCAACTATGTTTTTCGTTAAAAAAGCGCCCTATGCGCAGAGCTCTTTGCTCCTTTCTGTCGGCACAGAAAGGAGATTAAATAAATTTCTCGCCCCTCTTTCAAAAAGATAGCACACCACCCCACCACACGCCACACAAAAAAAACGAGTTTTCGACACCTTTCGTATCAAAAACTCGTCTGTCGGGGCGACAGGATTCGAACCTGCGACCACCTGGTCCCAAACCAGGTGCGCTACCGGACTGCGCTACACCCCGTAACCGTGTATTTTCTTACTTTATAATCTCCAACTGCTTGAAGATGGGCACCATAACCTCCAGTGCTCTGTCGACCTGCTCCTTGGTGTGTGTTGCCATCAAAGAGAAACGTATGAGCGTGTCTTGAGGCGAACAAGCAGGCGGCACCACAGGGTTTACAAACACGCCGGCCTCCCACAACATCTTCGTCACCATAAAAGTTTTATCGGTGTCGCGAATATAGAGAGGTATGATGGGTGTCGATGTGTTACCTATCTCAAAGCCGAGGTCGCGGAAGTTTTGCAAAGTGTAATTTGTTATCTTCCAAAGGTTTTCCAAACGCTCGGGCTCTTCCTGTATAATGTGCAAGGCCTCCAGGGCTGCTGCTGTAGCTGCGGGGGTGTTGCTTGCGCTAAATATATAGGAACGCGAGTTGTGGCGTATGTAGTTTATAACCTCTTTGTCGGCTGCGATGAAACCTCCTATAGTTGCCAGCGACTTGCTGAAAGTACCCATAATGAGGTCTACATCTTTTGTGAGGCCAAAGTGGTCGCACGTTCCGCGTCCCTGGTTACCAAGAACACCCAAGCCGTGAGCCTCGTCGACCATTATGCTTGCGTTGTACTTATCTTTGAGACGCACAATTTCGGGCAGGTTGGTTATGTCGCCCTCCATACTGAAAACGCCGTCGACAACGATAAGTTTTATAGTGTCGGGGGCGCAAGCTTGCAGCTCTTTTTCAAGCGCCTCCATATTGTTGTGGCGAAATTTACGCACTGTGGAGAAGGAGAGACGGCGACCGTCTACAATTGAAGCGTGGTCGAGCTCGTCGCATATTATGGTGTCGCGGCGGCCTGTTATACAAGAGAGAACGCCCAAGTTCACTTGGAAGCCTGTCGAGTAGACCAAAGCCTCGTCTTTGCCCACAAACTGTGCAAGCTCGTTTTCGAGCTGCAGGTGTATGTCGACCGTTCCGTTGAGGAAACGCGAGCCTGCACAACCTGTGCCATACTTGCGTGTGGCAGCGATAGCAGCCTCTTTTATGCGGGGGTGGTTGGTGAGGCCCATATAGGAGTTTGAGCCAAACATAAGCACCTTTTTACCGCTCATCAAGACCTCGGTATCCTGCTCACTTTCTATGCAACGAAAGTAAGGATAGACACCCATAGCCATAAAGCGCTGGGGAAGGTCATATTTTGCATATTTCTCTTTTAACAAACTCATCTTCTAATTGCCCTGCTTGTCGCAGTACCCTCTTTTCGAGGTGCAAAGGTAATTATTTTTTCTTAACAGCGCGCATTTTTTTCATCATTTTCAAAAAAAAGCACCCTGTTAAACATATTTTCACATAAAGGGAGCACTGCACCCCCGAGCTACTACTTTTTGCGCCCTTTTCTTTCGGTTTCGGGAGTGTAAGCGTCGCCGTAGTAAGAATACTCTGACGAGTAGCCCTTGCCCGCATAGCCATATGTGCGGCGCTGCTTGTTGAGGTCGACACCGTTCACCACAACCGACACATTCTCGAGCTTGCCCGACTTAACCACGCTGTTAAGGAACTCAAAAGCGGCCTTCTCGGTGTAGTCTACGCGCGACACATAGACAACAGCGTCGGCTACGCGGCTCAATATCAACGAGTCGGACACAAGGCCCACGGGTGCGGTGTCCATTATAACATAGTCGAACTTCTTACTCAAGTAGTTTATTGCGATATCGAGGTTGGCCTTAGAGAGCAACTCTGCGGGGTTGGGAGGCACAATACCTGCGGGCAAGAGGTAGAGGTTGTGCGCCTCGGTCGAGGGTATTATAAACTTGTCGAGCATAGCTACTTCACTCTCGTCGGCACACAAGTAGCTTGTGATACCTTCGGCTTTGGGACTTATATTAAACACCTCGGCCAAACGGGGGCGACGTATATCAACACCCATCATAAGAACCTTTTTGCCTAGCATAGCGGCACTAACCGCAAAGTTTGACGACACAAAGGTTTTTCCCTCGCCCGAAACGGTTGAGGTGAACATAATTACGTTGCCCGATGTCTTTTTCATCACAAACTGCAGGTTGGTACGCAAAGTTCTAAAGGACTCAGCCATAACATCGTTGCAGTTGGCACGCACCACGATAGACGAGCCACGCCCAGCAAGGCCGTGTTTCACAGGCACGGTTGCCACGATGGGCAAGTTTGTAGAGGCCTCTATCTCGTTGTACGATGCAACCTTTGTACGCAACAACTCCTTTATATATACTATGAGCGAGGGTATGAGCAAACCAACGAACAGCGCTATGGCATATATGAGGCTACGACGGGGAGCTATGGGCGCCGAAGAACACATAGCAGGGTCGATGCTGCGCAAGTTATTGGCTGTAACCGCAAGCTGGAGAGCGTTCTCCTCGTACTTCTGCAAGAGCATCACATAGAGTTGTGATTTTATGTCGCGCTCACGAGAAATTTCGATGAGCGAGCGCTCCATATCGGGCGACATCTTCAAACGCGATGTATACTCGCCTGCAAGCTTCTTGAGTACCTCGTACTGTGTCTGCAACGAGTTATCGAAGGCCACAAGCGCCTCGCGTATGTCGGCCTGGAGAGCACGCACAGTCTCGGTGTGCAACACAAGCGCGGGGTTCTCTGTTGTTGCCGAAAGAAGAAGCTGGTTGCGCACGGCAACCTCGGCGTTGTACTTAACTATGAGGTTTGAGAGCGACACATCGCTTATGATACCCATAGTTGAGGGTATAGCCTGAAGGTCGTTCTTGGGGTTGCTTACATAGGCGTTCAAGAATTTGGAGTTTTCCATCAAAATCTCCATCTCCTCCATCTTTTTCACATACTCCTCTTTGCTTTTAAGCACTTGAGAAGCGTTTATCTCGGGGGTGAGAAGCTGGTTTTCTTTCTTGTAGTTGGCAAGTTTTTTCTCTTTCTCGGTGAGCTCGCCGTTTATAACCTCGATGCGCTGCTTGATAAAATCCTCGGTGTCGCGCGCAATCTTGCGTTTGTCGTCGTTGGTTACGTTGTTGTAGCTCTCGATAAGGGCGGTGATAAAGTCGACACCGCTAGAGGGCACTGCTGTATTTGCTGCCACAATAACCACTGAGGCGGTTTTTGAAACAGGAGCTATACCAAGAGAGCCTTTATAGGCAAGAACGGTTGAGAGCAAGGGCGAGATGGTGATGTTTACATCGAACAGCTTTTCGAAGTTGCCCTCCTTGGTGAGAAGCACGTTACCCTTCTCGGTCTGCAAGAGATAGGGGAACACCTCTATGGCCTCCTCGGGAGAGATTATCTCGAGACCCTCGCCTTTATTTATATAGGTATAAGAGACGGTGTAGGTTGAGTCGTCTACAGCACTAAGTTTTATGTTAAGCGGCGCACTGAGCTTCTCGAGGTCTTTTGCCTGGATGGTTGCGTTCACAGGGCTTGCTGTTTTGTAGATGGGGCGCACACCGAACATCTTGGGACAAGAGTATGAAACGTAAAGGCCGGCATTGAGCACTGCACCACGAACAACCGACATAGAGTTTATAACCTCTATCTCGTTCTCCACATTTGTGTTTGCTCCTCGGTAACCAAAGTCGGAGAGCATATCCATCTGCGAGGCGAAAGAGCCTTTCTCGGCATCTTGCAAAAGTACCTTCGAGGTTACCTGGTAGATTTTTGTAGAATTATAGACTTTAAAAGCCGCCACCAAAAGGCACACAGCCATAGAAACGGCAAATAGCTTCCAATTTAGCAAAAAATGATGCAATAGCAGACCGATGTTAAAGTCGCTACCATTCTCTTCTTGGTTTAAATTACGCTCTGTATCCATAGTTGTATCTATTAGTGCAAGATGTTATACAAAAGTGATGTCAAAGATACCAAAATAGAGGTTGCCGAGAACCACAAAGAGGTGGTGCTACCCACGTCGGAGCCTTTGGCCTTTGCTTTGTTGGGGGTTACATAGACAACATCGTTCTGCTGCAGGTAATAATAAGGCGATGTTATAACCGAGGCGTCGGTGAGGTCGAGCTCGTGCACCGATGTTTTGCCGTCGGCCGACTCACGGATAACCTTGACGTTCTCGCGCATACCATAGATGGTCATATCGCGTGCGAGCGCAAGAGCCTGAAAGATGTTGACTCTTTCGTTTGAAATTTTATAAGAGCCAGGGCTTGCAACCTCGCCAAGTACCGAGATTTTAAAGTCGGCAAAGCGCACTGTAACGATGGGAGGCACGATGAAAGCACCTTTTATTTTGTCGAGAATAATATCCTCCAGCTCTTTCTTGGTGAGACCGGCAACGTGCAAAGTTCCCACAACAGGAAATTCTATATTACCATCCCTGTCGACCAAATAACTTTGGTAGGTAGGTTGTGCCGAGAGCGTGTTGCGTTGCTCGTAGGACATAGAAACCACAAGGTTATAGGGAAGCGATGCTGCCATATCGTTGGGCGATGAAACGACGATGTCGAGCAAGTCGCTAGGCTGAATTTTATTTTCAAAAACAGTATCGGCCTGCACAATATTGGCCAACTCGTCACTATTCTGCAAATAGGGGACTTGTTTGTACGATGTACAAGATGTTGCAACCATCATCGCGAGCAACACGAACAAACACCAGCTTTTGTAACCTGTAAGTTTCATAATATATTACTATTGTCTAAATTTAGCACTTTAACAAAAAAACGCATAACACGCCTTAATATTTTGCAAATATAACAAAAACGAGCGAAATAATAAAAAGCTTGCTTTATTATTTTGCAGCGAGTGAACAAATATTCGCGATTTATCGCAAATTAACAAAAACGAGCGAAATAATAAAAAGCACAAAAGAAACAACCACCCTCCTTTCTGTGCCGACAGAAAGAATCAAAGAACTCTGCGAAAAAAGCATTGCTGATATTTTACCAATTATTTGCAAAAGTAATCTCAAAAAAAAATCACAGTCACAAAACAAAGTTCACACCCCGCTACAAAAAGAGTTATTCGCAAAAAGCCTCGTAAACTTGCTCTTCTTCTTTAATTACACTATCTTCGCAATAATATTTATGCAAACTATGAAACTACGAATTATTTTCCCGCTCCTAGCAACCATTGCAACAATTGCAGCAGGTGTAGTCCTTGGGGGTTATTACATTTTAAAGGGTCCCGTGGTCCACATAAAAGAGACCGTGTACATAGACATCTACAATTACGACAACGCTAAAAGCATAATAGAAAAGATTGAGGAGGCGGCCCACCCCACCACAACACTCGGCTTTAAGTTGCTGGCAATGTACAACAACCTCGACAAGCAGAAGAAGAGCGGACGTTTTGCCATAAAAGATGGCGATAATATGCACTCCCTCTACCTCCGCATCGTGAGCAACCAGCAATACCCCGTGATGGTGGTTTTGCCATCGACACGCACCGTGGAGCAGTTTCTCTCGGCCGCAAGCAAACAGTTGATGATGGACTCGGCCACGCTGTGCAAATACGCGACAAATGCCTTCTACTACAGGTATATGGGTTACACAAAGGAGACGTGGCCCTGTATGTTCATACCCAACAGCTACGAGATGTACTGGAATGTGAGCCCCAAGAACTTTATGTCGAGGATTTTGCGCGAGCACGGCCTTTTCTGGAACAAGGAGCGCCGCAAAAAAGCCGAGGCTATAGGACTCACAATAGAGGAGGTTGCCACGCTTGCCTCTATAGTTGACGAGGAGACTAACAATAACGCCGAAAAGCCTATCGTAGCAGGGCTCTACATAAACCGTTTGAAGCGTGGTATGCCTCTGCAAGCCGACCCCACGGTGAAGTTTGCCTTGAGAGACTCCACACGCAAACGCATACTCAAAAAAGACCTCGAGATTGACTCGCCCTACAACACCTACAAGCACAAAGGACTACCCCCTGGCCCCATACGCATACCCACAACACAAGCCATAGAGAGCGTGCTAAATTACAAAAAGCACAACTACCTTTATATGTGTGCAAAAGAGGACTTTTCGGGCACACATAACTTTGCGTCTACCCTCGCCGAGCACAACAGGAACGCCCAGCGTTACCAACAGGCACTCAACAAATTAAGGATTACAAGATGAAAAAGAAACTTGCTACAATACTTGCGCTCTGCGCCACCGTGGCAGCCACAGCACAGTCGCCCACGGCAGCCCTCGTACCTATGCCAAACAGCATAAACATATGCGAAAAGGGCACAACCTTTGTGTTCGACCACAAATGTGGCATAAAAACCACCCTACCCACCGACGCCTTCTGCATAACACAGCTGCAAAAGAGTATAGAAAAAAGAACGGGTGTTGCCTTGCCCGCAAGCAGCAGGGGTAACATAGTTGTGAGCATAGACACCGCAAGAAGCAACAAGGAGCACTACACCATAGAGATAAGCAAAAAGCTAATAAAGATAACCGGCGCAAGCGAAACAGCCCTGCTGCACGCCGCGCGCACTATGGACCAGATTTTGCTGGGTGACTACACGAACACTGCCAAAAAACGCATCGCCAGCCTCAGCATCGACGACAAACCACGTTTCGGGCACCGCGCCATAATGCTTGACCCCGCAAGACACTTTCTACCCGTGAAGGATGTTAAATTCTTCATTGACCAAATGGCAAAATACAAGTACAACACCCTGCAGATACACCTCACCGACGACCAAGGGTGGCGCGTGGAGATAAAAAGCCACCCCCGACTAACTGAGGTGGGTGCCTTCCGCAACAAGAGAGGTGGCACGCAAGGCCCCGACAACGGCTTCTACACACAAGAGGAACTTAAAGAACTTGTGCGCTACGCCGCAGAGCGAGGCATTGAGATTATACCCGAGCTCGACATACCCGGACACTCGGCTGCTATACTCGCAGCCTACCCGCAGCTGGGCTGCGCCTTCCGCCACGGCGAGCAGATAGCGCTAGGCAGCACGGTTAATATGATGCTATGTGCCTGCAGTCAAGAGGCCTACAAGGTTTACGACGATATATTTAGAGAGGTGGCCGAAATTTTCCCCTCGCAGCACATACACCTGGGCGGCGACGAGGCTGCCATAAAGGACAACTGGGCCAAGTGCGAAGATTGCAAGGCGCTAATGAGCAAGATGGGCTACGACGATCCCGCACAACTGATGAACATATTCTTCGGCACGATGCTCGACCTTGTGCGCAAAAACGGCAAGAAACCCACCCTGTGGTGCGAGCTCGACAACATTTGGCCACCTGCAAACGACTACCTCTTCCCCTACCCCGCCGATGTTACCCTCGTAACTTGGCGCAACGCGCTAACACCCAAGTGCATAGAGCTCACACGCAAGCACGGACACCCTCTTATTATGGCACCCGGCGAGCACGCATACCTCGACTACCCACAATACAGCGGCGACCTGCCCGAATTTAACAACTGGGGTATGCCCGTGACCACACTCGAAAAGACCTATGAGCTCGACCCGGGCTACAACCTCGCACAAGAGGAGCAAGCACACATTCTAGGAGTTATGGGCACGCTGTGGAGCGAAGCTATACGCGACATAAACCGCGTGTGTTATATGGCCTTCCCTCGCGCTCTTGCCCTAGCCGAAGCAGGGTGGACCGAGATGCCACAACGCAGCTGGGAGAGCTTCAAAGAACGCCTCTACCCCAACATCACCAACCTTATGAAGTGTGGTGTGGCGGTACGCGTACCGTTTGAGATTGCACCGCGAGAGTAGGCAGCCCGCACAGAGCACATAACAAAAGGGCAGGTATTTACCTGCCCTTTTTGTGGCTCACAAGCAAACCCCAGAGGATATGCAAAGAGCTAGGTTAATTTATTCCCTGATATTTATCCCCCTCTTCAAAGCGCGATAAACTCTTTACTTAATTGCACAGCTAGAGAACAGCTTAATTGTATAATCTTGCTTTAAAATCCTCGGTGGCCCGAGAGCCTTTCTCTCAATATACTTATTCTTTTCTCCTTCTTTTCGTGAGACGAAAAGGAAGCAAAAGGCGCAGCACGCGAGTAAGATTAGTCGCTCCCTCCTCCTGCTCGTGAATTGCCCTGTGAGGGCAATATAACTCGTTCGTCGGTCACTTGCCGCGTGTCTC
>JAZKYU010000041.1:0-23089 GCA_045612305.1 Bacteroidaceae bacterium | reverse complement strand
CTTGGTTCTGAGAACAAACTTGCTCAGTAATTAAGTAATTGTTCTACATAGATTATGCTCCCGGCTCATTTAATGAGCCGGGAGCTTTTTTCTTGCCTGCAAAATTTGTATCTTCGCGCCGGTAAAAAAGTATTATGAAAGAAGTTCAGAATATAGCTATAGCCGAGTATGATTATCCGTTGCCCGACGAGAGGATTGCAAAATATCCGCTTGCGCAGCGCGACGCGTCGAAACTCTTGCTTTACAAGGGTGGCGAGGTGAGTGAGAGTGTTTTTTCGTCGCTCCCCACACACTTGCCCCAAGGCGGTTTGATGGTGTTTAACAACACAAAGGTTATTCAGGCGCGTTTGCGTTTTAAAAAGGATACGGGTGCCACAATAGAGGTTTTTTGTCTTGAGCCGGAGATGCCAAGCGATTATCAGCAGGTTTTTCAGCAGACAAGCGAGTGCGTGTGGCAGTGCCTTGTTGGTAACAGTGCCCGCTGGAAGAGTGGTGTGCTGTCGCAAACTGTTAACATCGATGGCAAGGAGGTTGTGCTCTCGGTGGAGCGCGTGAACTGCGGTGCGGTAAACAGCGTGCGCTTCTTCTGGAACGGCGGTTTCTCTTTTGCCGAGCTTCTAGAGGCTGTAGGTGAGCTTCCCATCCCTCCTTATTTAAACCGCAAAACCGAGGAGAGCGATAACAAAACCTATCAAACTGTTTATTCAAAAGTAAAAGGCTCTGTTGCGGCTCCCACAGCGGGCTTGCACTTTACCCCCGAGGTGTTGCAGGCTGTTGCGGCAGCAGGTATAGAGTGTGAGGAGGTTACTTTGCACGTGGGTGCGGGAACTTTCAAGCCGGTGAAGAGCGAGCTTATAGCCGAGCACGATATGCACGAGGAGTACATAGAGGTGAGCCTCCCCTTGCTTAAAAAACTTATAGTTGCCGAGGGGCGTGTTGTAGCTGTGGGCACAACATCGGTGCGCACCCTCGAAAGCCTTTATTTCCTGGGCGAGGCTGTGAGCGAAACGCCCGATATTTTGCCCGATGCTTTGCACGTGGGGCAGTGGCAGCCTTATAACCGCGAGCACACCCTCACAACAAAAGAGGCGTTGCAGGCGCTTGTGTGCTACCTCGAAAAGAACAACCTTGCGGCTTTGCACGCCCATACACAGATAATGATAGCCCCCGGTTACACTTTCCGCGTGGTGAAGGCGATAGTAACAAATTTCCACCAGCCCAAGAGCACGCTCCTGCTTCTTGTGTCGGCTTTTGTAAAGGGTAACTGGCGCAAAATATATGACTACGCCTTGGAGCACAACTTCCGTTTCTTGAGCTATGGCGACAGCTCTTTATTGCTTCCTTAACTTGTGACACTATGCCGAAGATAGATAACCTTTATTATATATTAAACGAAGCCGATGGTGTGGCCTCTGTTGCGAAGGGCGATGCTCCCTATTGTGGCGAGGTTGTTATCCCTGCGGTTGTAACCCACGAAGGCAAGGAGTTTTGTGTGACCGAAATTCTGGATGAGGCTTTTGCCGGTTGTGACGGCTTGCTTGCGGTGAGCACCGGCGCAAACGTAGAGTGTATAGGTATAAGTGCTTTTGAGGGGTGCACAGCTCTTGCTAAAGTAATATTTGGCGAGGCGTTGCACGTGGTGGGTATGAACGCTTTTAAGGGGTGTACTGCCGTGGAGGAACTGCTCTTCCCGGCCAAGGTGCTTGTGATAGGGCGCTCGGCTTTTGCTGGTTGTACCGCTTTGCGCAGAGCCTTCTTGCCCGACGCTCTTTTGAACATAGAGCCTTCACTCTTCGATGGTTGCTCCTCGCTTGAGAGCCTTTCTGTGGGCGAGGCTGTCGAGAGCATAGGCGAGTATGCTTTTTGTGGCTGTGCTGCGTTGCGCGATGTTAAATTACCCTCCTCGCTTGTCTCGGTCGAGGGGTGGGCTTTCCGCGACTGCTCCTCGCTGGCGAGCATCGCTTTGCCGCAGTCGCTTGTGTCGGTTAAGAAGGGTGCTTTTTGGGGTTGCTCCTCGCTTGTGGAGTTTTCTTTGCCTCAAGGTGTTAATATGCTCGACCAAGGTGTACTTGCCGGTTGCACCTCGCTGCGCTCGGTGCTGTTGCACGACGGCGTGTTGAGTATAGGTTATGGAGCCTTCTATAATTGTTCTTCGATAGAAAAAATTTATATCCCCGCAGCGGTGGTCAACGTGGGCGACAACGCCTTCCGCAGTTGTTCTTCGTTGAAAGAGCTACACGTTGCTTGCCCCGCGGCTCCTATGTGTTCGGGCGATGTTGCCGACGCGCAGGTGTACTCTGCAGCAACGCTTGTTGTGCCCCAAGGTGCGGTGGCCGAGTATGGCTTTGCTCGTGTGTGGGAAAAATTTGCTAATGTTATAGAAAATAATTAAACATTTTTTTACACAGATGTGTTATCCTATTTGTAAGAATGTGGATAATGTATCGTTTTTTGAGTATAGTGTTTCTCGCTTTCTCTCTTGTTGCCTGCTCGGGCGATAAGGAGGGTGTTGTGCCGTTGTCGCGCGAGGAGAGGAACTATGCTTTCTTCACGAGCGGGGAAACCCGTATGCCGTCGGTCGATTATTTTACTCCCTCGTTCTACAACATAGAGCTTATAGAGATAGACACCCTGCACCCTGTGATGCAGATTACATATATGTCGCGCAGGCAAGCGGGTGACGATTATCGTTGGGTAGATGCTGTGCTGCGCCTCGATATTACTCAAGAGCAACGAGCCCAGCTTCACGCTTTGCTCTACGACGAGGTACTCTCGTCGCTCAAGCGTTGATATAATTGTTTTAAAATACTCTCTTTTTATCTGCCCATAGACAATAATTTAGTATCTTCGCGTGGGCAAAAAAAGAATAATATGAAGATAGGAGATAAAGTACGTTTTATATATGAGCGTGGTGGGGGTGTTGTCACCGGTTTCCGCGGTAAGGATATTGTGTTGGTCGAGGGCGAAGATGGTTTTGAGATACCTATGCAGGTGCGCGAATGTGTAGCTGTAGATACCAACGAGTATAACTTTGAGAAAAAGACAAAAGCCCAAAAAGAGAAAGACGACGAGGTGAAAAAACGCTCGCAACCTGTTGCTGCAAAGCCCGAGCCCGAGGAAGAGCCCGAGCCGCTTGTCTCTTACCGCCCTATGGAGCGCAAAGAGGGCGAGCGCTTGAATATTTTGCTAGCCTTTTTGCCCTTGGAGGAGAAGGCGCTCTCTACCACACGTTTCGAGGCTTATCTTATAAACGACAGCAACTATCGCATTTATTACACTTATCTCTCGGCGTCGGGACGCAGTTGGCAGATGCGTGCTACAGGCCTTCTTGAGCCTAACTCCAAAATATTTATCGAGGAGTTTGGTCGCGAGGAACTCAACGACATAGAGCACATATGTGTGCAGTTGCTCCCTCACAAGGAGAAGAAACCCTTTGCGCTTAAGCCTGCAATGAGCGTTGAGCGTCGCATAGACACCGTGAAGTTCTACAAACTGCACCTCTTTCGCGAAAACCCGTACTTCGACGAGGGTGCGCTCTTGTACGATATAGTTACCGACGACAAGCCTGTTAAAGAGATATTCCCCGATGCCGCCGAGTTGCAGAAGGCTATTCTGGAAAAGAAGAAAACCGATGCTCCCAAGCCTGTGCAACAGCCTGCAAAGAGCACCAAGAGCGGTGAGATACTCGAGGTGGACTTGCACATAAACGAGCTGCTCGACACCACAGCGGGTATGAATCCTTTTGAGATATTAAACTATCAGCTCGATGTGGTGCGCAAAACCCTCGACGAGAATATAAAGAATAAGGGGCAGCGCATAGTCTTTATCCACGGTAAGGGCGAGGGAGTGTTGCGCAACGCAATATCGCAGGAGCTGCGCCGCAAGTATCCACGTTGTTTGTCGCAGGACGCTTCGTTTCAGAAATATGGCTTCGGCGCTACTATGGTGATAATAAAGTAGAAAATAATGAAGTGAACTCCAAAAGTTAGAAATTTTAGTATTATGAAAACATTAAAATCTTGCATCTGTCTACTACTTGCAATTGCGTTAATTTCTTCGTGTTCAACGCCATCCGAAAGGATTATTAAATACACGACAAACGATAACTTTAAAATTGAGTTTAAAGATAATAAGTTTGGTGATGCAACACTCGTAAGTAATGAATATTCCGAAGATGAACAATGTTTTTATGCAACATTCGACAAGGCTGTTGAAACGTTTGGTGCAGAGTGTTTTAAAGAATGTGAAACTATAACAAGTGTTACTATTCCCAACGGCGTAACGAGCATAGGAGAGTATGCGTTCTTTTATTGCTCTAGCCTTACAAGCATAAAAATCCCCACCAGCGTAACCTGCATAGGAGAAAGTGCGTTCTATGGTTGTACCGGCCTCAAAAACTTAAAAATCCCCGACAGTGTAACGACAATAGGACGTGGTGCGTTCTCTAATTGCTCCGGTCTCACAAGAGTAGTTGTTGCAGCAGATAATACAATTTACGATAATCGCGGTGATTGCAACGCCATCATAGAAACGGAAACAAATACTCTTGTAGCCGGTTGCAAAAATAGCGTAATTCCCAATAGCGTAACAAGCATTGGTGATGATGCGTTTTCTGGTTGCACCGGCCTCACCAGCGTTAAAATCCCCACCAGCGTAACAAAAATAGGATACGGTGCGTTCCGTGATTGCACCGGCCTCAAAAGCGTTGATATTCCTCCCAGGGTAACGAGCATAGGAGAGTATGCGTTCCATGGTTGTACCGGCCTCAAAAGCATGAAAATCCCCTATAGTGTGAGTGCGAATGTAATAGGTTATAATGCGATACCATATCATATAAGAATTATTAGAAAATAGGAGATATAACCCTTATAATTTATGGAACTTTAATTAAATGCGATGCAAGACTTAACCTTCTTGCATCGTTTTTTATTAGTTATAACCGAAAAGGGGCTATTAAGGGCTTGATAATAGCTGGTTACACTTGAACGGGGGATAAAAAAGATTGAAAGAAAAGCTATACAAAACTTTATTGCAGAATTAGGAGCAAACAGCCTTTATCCCAACTATCTTTTATATAGCGTTAAATGAATAGGCTAGGGTGAAAAGGCTCACCTTTGTGCCGGGCAACGCGGTGATGCTTTTTGCGCAAGCTGCGATGGTGGCTCCGGTGGTGAGTACATCGTCTACGAGCAAAATGTGCTTGCCCTGCAGAGCATCGGGGGCGGTTACTGCAAAAATACCTTCTACGTTTTTCCACCTCTCGTCGCGGTTTTTGTGTGTTTGCGTTTCGTTGGCCACGGTGCGTACAACGCTTTTTTTAATTACAGGCACACCGCTTACGTGCGAGAGGCCACGGGCTATGTAGTCGCACTGGTTGTAGCCACGCGCGCGTTCCTTTTTCTTGGACAAGGGGAGGGGGATTATAGCGTCGATGCCCTCGAAGAAACCTTGCGTGGCGAGGTCGGTTGCGGCTGCGGTTGCAAGTCTCTCGGCTATCTCGGGGTGGTTTTTATACTTTATAAGGTGCAGAAGGTTGTTGTAGGGCGAGCCTTTGCGGTAGTATATGTAGGCCGAGGCTTTCTCCACGGGTACTATGCCCCAGAATAACTTTTCTATCTCGGTGGCGTGTATGGGCTCTACCTTGGGCAGCTGATACAAACAGTTGAGACACAGGTCTTTTTCGCTGGCCGATAGTATGCTGCCACACACTGCGCAGTAACGTGGTAGTATTATATCGAGAAGGTCAGATATCCATCTCATAGCCATCGCATTTTATAAGTTGAAAAATTTTTGCAGGCTCAAAACCGCGCGAAGCTGCGTGGCGCACAATCTTTTGTCGTGCGGCATAGTCGTCGGCACCCTTTAACTCTCTTCTTTTTATCTCTATCGTCTCGCGTAGCGCCTGTGTGTAGGTCTCTTCGTCTATTTGCTCTATGGCTGCAGCAACAAACTCCTTGGGCAGACGTTTTTCGCGTAACGCAGCTGTTATCTTTATTCTGCCCCAACGATTGAAACGCACCTTGTCGTTTACAAAGGCACGGCAGTAACGCTCCTCGTTTATGAAACCTTCGTCTGTGAGCCTCTCTATAATCTTTTTACCCTCGGCAGGTGCAATGCCCCACGCGGCGAGCTTTGTGCTCACCTCGCTAGTGCAACGCTCGCACAAGGTGCAGTAGGCTGCGGCTTTGTTAAGTGCTTCGGCTGGGGAGATGGGTTTCATAGTGCGTTGAGGTTAAATTTTCTGGGCAACAATCATTCTATCGTTGTCGGCAAAGTCCTTGCGCAGGGCTATGTTGTGGTAGTTCATAGCTTGCAACATAGCCACGGTGTCGGCGCCGTGGGCGCGGTTAATCTCAAAGTAGAGGCGGCCGCCGGGGGCGAGCATCTTTTGTGCCTTTTGTGCTATGGTGCGGTAGAAGAGCAGGGGGTCGTTGTCGGGTACAAAGAGAGCAAGGTGTGGCTCCCATAGTAGCACGTTGTCGTTCATCTCTTTTTTTTCTACCTCTTTTATATATGGTGGATTGCTCACAATTACATCGAACTTCTCACTCTCCTGTGGCTCGTAGGTGAGTATGTCGCGTTCTTTGAAATGTACCTTGCAGCCGTTGGTGTCGCTGTTTTTTTGCGCTATGGCAAGGGCCTGGGCCGATATATCCCACGCTGTTACTTGCGCTGTGGGCAATTTGGCGGCAAGGCTCACTGCTATGCAACCGCTGCCGGTGCCTATGTCGAGAATGCTCTTGGCTGTGGGGTTTTCTGCGGCTATCCACTCTACAAGCTCGCTTGTTTCGGGGCGAGGGATGAGCACGGCGGGGGTTACCGCAAAACGCAGGCCGCAAAAGTCGCTGTAGCCCAGGATGTATTGTATGGGCTCGTGCTTTTTCAGGCGTTCAACAGCGTTGGCAAGCAGTGTTTCCTGTTCTGCAGTAAGTGCAACATCGTCTTTTAAAAAGAATGTTGTTTGTGAAAACCCAAGAAGTTCTGTTGCTATAATGCGTGCAAGGGCGGTTACCTCGCTTTGCGGGTAGTGGCTGCTTAACCCTTCGCGTATTATCTTTGCAATGTATTTCATTGGGTGAATTTGTTTTTTTGCATTTAGCCCTGTGGCGCTCTACAAAGGTATAAACAGCTACTTATAAAACAAAGAATATTCCTTTTAAAATATGCCTGCATTGTTTCTTCATTGTTCATTTGGTTAAGGCAATAATGCACTTCATCTCTTCTATTTGATTAAAACAAATGCAACCAAAAAGTATCCTAAGGAATAATCTTTGGCTGCAATATATTTTGGCAAGTAAAATATAACTTATCCCATCTTTCCTGTCAAATAAGCCTTGGTTCGTTCGTCAATAGGGCTTGTAAACATCGTTTCGGTGTCGCCATACTCTACTAACTCGCCCAGGTACATAAACATTGATTTTGACGATATGCGCTTTGCCTGTCCCATATTATGTGTTACAATGAGGATTGTTACCTCCTTTTGAAGTTCAAGCAAAAGTTCCTCAATGTGCTTTGTTGCTATGGGGTCAAGAGCCGATGTTGGCTCGTCCATCAACAGAACATCGGGCTTCATTGCCAATGCACGGGCAATGCACAAACGCTGTTGCTGACCACCCGATAGGAACGTACCCTTCTTGTTAAGCACATCCTTTACCTCGTCCCACAGCGCAACGCTACGCAAGCAACGCTCCACAGTAGCATCCTTTTCGGACTTTGAGAGTTTGATGCCGTTCAAAGCAAATCCCGACAATACATTATCATAGATACTCATTGTGGGGAACGGTGCCGGGCGCTGGAAGACCATACCCACACGACGACGAACGTCGATAGGCTCCATTGAAAGGATATTTTCTCCATTAAGCAAAATCTCGCCATCGACACGGATGTTCTGATAGAGATTGTGCATTAGGTTCACAGCACGGAGCAATGTAGATTTACCACATCCCGAAGGACCCATAATTGCTGTGATGGTATTCTTCTCAATGGCTGCTGATACATATTTCACAGCCATTGTCTGCTTGGTATACGATACGCAAGTCTTCTTAAATTCAAGTATAGGTGTTATTGATTCCATTTTTTTGCAAGATATTTAGCGGTAAGATTTAATGTAAGTACAAACAACAAAAGGAAGAGCGATGCACCCCAAATCAACTCTTGAAGGTTAGGGTCATTGAAAAACTCCCAGATAAGCAGAGGTACTGCCGAGATAGGCTTGTCAATAGAAAAACGGATAAGCGAGCAACCAAGAGCGGTAAACATCAACGGTGCAGTCTCGCCAATTACTCGTGAGATAGCAAGTAGCACACCTGTGAAGATACCACCGAACGCTGCAGGTAGCTGTACTTTCATCATCACTCTTGCTTTGTTGCCTCCGAGAGCCAATCCTGCCTCCTTAAGCGATGCCGGAAGGATTTTAAGAGTCTCTTCAGTTGAACGAATGATAAGCGGAAGCATCATAATACATAGTGCCACGCTACCAGCTATTGCCGAATAGCCTTTCATAGGAACAACCACCCAAATGTAAGTGATGATGCCGATAATTACCGAGGGGGTACCTTGCAAGAGATCGGTCAGATAACTGACAAATTGCGCAAAACGATTTTTGCTATTCTCGGCCAAGAATGCTCCGCAAAGAATACCCAACGGAACGGCAACAACTACAGCCATGCCAAGCATAATCATTGTACCCACTATACCATTTGCTATACCTCCGGGGATAGGTTCACCCGCTTCGATGGCCTTCATTGCCTTATATGCAGTTGGTGTAGGCTCGGTAAAGAATGACCAAGAGAGCTGATCATAGCCACGCAATAATACTTCTCCCAAAATGGCAAGCAACGGAACTGCAGTTAATGCAGCCAACAAGCAAATGCCCCAAAGCATCAACTTATCCTTTGCCAAACGATGTTTAATTTTCAATTTATTCATAATCAAGCTATTCTTGCGCGTTTTATCATTATCTTACCTATCATATTGATAATAGCGGTAATAAGAAACAGAACCAATCCTATGGCAATCAATGATGATAGACGCAAGTCGTCTGCCTCACCAAACTGATTTGCAATGATTGATGCCATTGAATTTCCTGTAGATGTGATAGAATTAGGAATGTTATTGGTATTTCCAATCAACATTGTTACGGTCATAGTCTCACCCAAAGCACGACCTATTGCCAATATATATGAAGAGAATATACCTGAACCGGCTACAGGGAAAATGATTTTTCTAACAACCTCGGCACGAGTTGCACCCAGGCTATATGCTCCTTCTTTAAGGTCGTTCGGTACCATCTTGATGAATTCCGCACTAAGCGATGCAGCGTAAGGAATAATCATTATTGCCAAAACAAGTGATGCGGTTAGTATGCCTGAACCTTGTGGAGAGATATTAAGTGCCATAATTATAGGTCGCAAGGTATAGAATCCCCACAAACCATAAATGATAGACGGAATACCAGCCAACAGATCGGTTACAGTACTTAACACCGATGCGACCTTTGTTCCCTTGAAATATTCACCCACGAAAAGTGCAACGGGCAGTGAAAAGGGAATACAGAAGATAAGTGCCAGGAGCGTGGTCATCAGTGTACCAGTGATGAATGGCAAGGCTCCATACTGCTCATTACCCTCAGTATAACTCCACTCCGACGAGGTGAGGAATTTCAGAAATCCGAAATGTTCGAAAGCATCGTATGCGTCAGTGACGAGGGCGTAAACAACGCCCCCGCACACTATCGGCATAACCAATGCTGCTACAAACAATATTATTCTGTACAGTTTATCGTTCATAGATTGTTGTTTTTACTGGAGTATTGAAACTCCGTCGTATGTCACAGTTTTAAGGTTTGTCAAACTTAACTCCTTAGCCTTTGCAGGGAGTGGAGCGTAATGTACCTCAGAAGTGATATTCTGTGCATCGTCAGAAAGGATATACTTCAACAAATCGAGTGTCGCCATAGCCTGTTCCTTGCTGCGGTCAGAATAGTTCTGCTCCTTGTAGATAATCATCCAAGTAAATGTTGAGATTGGATAAGCACCGGCTGCATCTGCATTTGTGATTGATGTACGAGTGTCGGCTGGAATTGTGCCCGATGCCGCTGCTGAAATCGTTGCTGACGAAGGTAATACAAATTCGCCTCTTGCGTTCTGAATGCGAGCATAAGGAATCTTTTGGGCAAAAGCGTATTCAGATCCTACATAACCGATAGAGTTCTTGGTCTGTGATATTACACCTGCAACACCCGGATTACCCTTTGCTGCTTGTCCTGAAGGGAAGTTTACGGATTTACCAGCACCGAATTTCTCTTTCCACATAGGACTAACTTTTGTAAGATAGTCTGTGAAGACGAATGTTGTACCTGAACCATCAGAGCGGAATACCGGGATGATGGCCTCGGCAGGGAGTGTTACATCAGGGTTGAGAGCAGCCAAACGCTCGTCGTTCCACATCTTAATCTCGCCGGCGAAAATGTCTGCAACAACATCACCTGTAAGTTTCAACTCCTTTACACCGTCCAAATTGTAGGCTACCACTACAGCACCCATACAAGTAGGAACGTGAACAACGGGAGCCATATCTGCCATCTCCTTATCGGTGAGGAAAGCATCACTACCTGCAAAATCCACAATCTTGTCGCGTAAGTTACGAACGCCTCCGCCCGAACCAATACCACCGTATGCTACTACATCACCATTTACCTGAGATAAATTCTCAAAAACCACATTGTAAAAAGGAAGAGGGAAAGTAGCACCTGCTCCAGAAAGTTCTTGAGCCTTACGAACACCATTTGTTGCGTTACCACACGATACCATTGCAATGGCGATTGTCAATGTCATAATTGACGAGAAAATCTTTTTCATATAATACTAATTATTAAATGTCTATTTTTATTAGAAACCAAAATAACAATTTACATATGCTGAGTAACTATTCTTTGCACCATCGGCTTTAGGTATTGCCATTCTAAAATTAGGAGCAATCTTTACATACTTGCCGAGTTTGAACTGTGCTCCAAGTATTGCAGCAGATTCATCTTTTGCTATATTCCAATCATTCTTTGAGTACAAATCGTCGAATCGTGCATATAGAGAGACATTCTTGGGCAGATTTACAGAGGCAAAAACTGAATAACCGCTTTGGTCGGCATCCTCCTTATTTGATGCGTTCATCATATAGTTATACTCAGCACCGATGGTAAACTTTTCGTGCTTATAACCCATAAATGCCGCCAAATTCGTAATGTCTTTTTTGCCTTCTTCACCGCTTTCATTAAGACCGCCATATAAACGCATTTGGAAGCCCTTTACCGGAGTAAGTGTTACACCCAAACCATAATTTAAACCATCATTCTTTTGGATCTTCTTGTAACCTTCGCCATTTACTATGATTGCATCGGCCGAAATCCAATCTGCAAACTTGTAAGCGGCAGAAATACCCAAGTCGGCACTGCTACCGAACTTGTATTCGTCTTGGAAAGACTTCATAATGTAGCGATAACCCCAGAACTTCTCTTGGAAATTGAATTGTGTGGTCGAAATAAGACCTCCATTCAATGTTAGATTTCCTGTTTTCCACGAAACCATTGCATTCTTAATATAAGCAATGCGTTGATAGTCGCTTACATCCGAAGACTTGCCGATATCCATTACACCTTTAACAGACAAACCGTTTCCAAGTTTATACTCATAACCTAAGTAACTTCTTTCTAATTCGAAGCCTCGGTCGTCATTTTCTGCACCAAAACCTGTGTGGAAGTTTCCAAACACTTGTACAATCGCTTTGCCTTTCGGCTCCTCAGTTTTGGTATCCTGCGCCTGCGCAGTGATACCGATGCAGGCTAAAAGACCTGCTAAGATAAATTTCATTTTCATTGTCATATCAGTATTTAAATTTGACACTGCAAAGGAACGGACTTCTTGTTTCATAAAAGTTTCAAAAAAATTAGGCTTTCATTAAATGCGGTTTTTTTAAAAATTATTACATTTTCATTAAATCTTCTTGTATGTAGTATTCAATACAGTATTTCTCTATAATTTTGCAGCACAATAATATATATGTATATGGCTACAGAACGAATATTGATAGTGGATGACGAAGAGACTTTGTGTGAAGTTTTGAAACTAAATCTCGAAAATGAGGGGTATGATGTAGATACTGCATTTAGTGCTGAAGAAGCTCTGCTTTTGGACTTAAAGAAGTATTCTTTGATACTTCTTGATGTAATGATGGGTGAGATTAGTGGAATCAAAATGGCCAAGATGTTGAAGGCCGATGTAACAACAGCGGATATTCCAATTATCTTCTGCACCGCACGTGATACGGAGGATGATATGGTCATGGGACTGAATCTTGGGGCAGATGATTACATTATGAAACCGTACACAATCCGTAATGTGATAGCTCGTGTTAAGAGTGTGCTAAGGCGAACATCAGGGCAGAAAACTCAGACAACTGCGACTGCCGAGAAGTCAAATGTGCTTAAAGTTGAAGGTTTGCACCTTGATTTGGAATTTAAGCGTTGTACTGTAGATGGCGAAGAAGTCAAACTTGCCCGTAAGGAGTTTGAGTTATTAGCTTATTTGATTTCACATAGAGGAAAAATTTGCTCCCGTGAGCAGATACTCAGCCGTATATGGAGTAACGAGGTAGTAGTTCTTGACCGTACAATTGATGTAAATATCACCCGTTTACGCTCTAAAATCGGCAAATATGGTTCTTACATTGTAACTCGTTCAGGTTTTGGTTATGGCTTCAGCGATTAAAATATCTTACCATAAGCGACTCTTTTTGATGTTGCTTGCCTTCTCTTGGACTCTGATTCTTTGTTTCATAGGATTTCAATATCTGCGAGAAAAACAATATAAATCGGATTTCTTGAATGCACAGCTTCAAATGTATAATCGCCACCTTCTTGAAGTTGTAGAAGATGGGTTGTCATACGAAGAGTATATAGCGAGACACGAAAAGCCTTTCAAGAATCTTCGTATATCTATAATTGCTCTTTCCGGTGCTGTTATTTATGACAATATGATTCCATTGGATTCTCTTGATAATCACCGCTATCGTCCCGAGGTGGCAACAGCATTTAATGACGGATTCGGATACCATATAGGACGACAATCTTCAAGTGATGGACGAGAATATTTCTATTCTGCAACAAAAGGCAAGCGTGCAATAATCCGTACCGCTATTCCTTATTCATCGACACTTCGTGAGCTGCTTAAGGCTGACTGGGATTTCTTGGGAATAATTATTATCATCAGTTCAGTGATGAGTGTGTTGGCTTATTTCGCAACAAGAAGACTTGGCAAGACCATTGAACGACTTAATCGATTTGCCAATAAAGCCAAGAATGGAGAGGCTTTTGATGAGAACGAACCATTTCCCAATGATGAGCTTGGATCTATTTCAAATCATATAGTTCAACTTTATGCTCAATGGCAACAAACCATTAAGGATAGGGATATTGCATATGAGGCAACCTTGCGTGAGGAACAAGAGAAAATGCGAATCAAGCGTCAGCTAACCAATAATATAAACCACGAGTTGAAAACCCCTGTAGCCTCCATTCAAGTCTGTCTAGAAACCTTACTTTCTGGTATTAATCTAAGTGAAGACAAAAAACAAGAACTTATAGAACGGTGTTACGCTAATAATGAACGACTCAGACGATTATTGGCAGATATTTCATTGATTACAAGAATGGAAGATGGAAGTATGATTATTGGTAAAGAAGAAGTTGTTATCAATGATATTCTATATGAAATTGCCGAGGAGTTAGCGATAATGCCAGACGAGAATCGTATGATATTGCATACAGATTTTAACGAACGTGTTATCATAGAAGGTAACCTTTCGCTTATTGGCTCTATATTCCGAAACCTTACTGAAAATGCGATTGCTTATTCAGAAGGTCAAAATATCTATATTTCACTTATAGCAAATAAAGAAAAAGAATGTCATATCCGTTTTGAGGATGATGGTTGCGGTGTAGAAGAAAAACAATTAACACGCCTATTTGAACGATTTTACCGAATTGACAAAGGCCGTTCAAGACAGAAAGGAGGCACAGGACTTGGGCTTGCCATAGTTAAGCACGCAGTTCAATTTCATGGGGGAACAATTTTTGCCTGCAACCGACCAAATGGAGGACTGAGATTTGATTTTGTTTTAAAAAAATAGTTGTAGCATTACAACTATCATATGATTAGATATCAGAAAGTTAGAGCCAATTTACTTTATCAATGTCAATCATTTATCCCGTTTTCGGATGCGAAAATAGCCATTCCTCATTTAGAATAAGAAAAGGTTAAGCGGTAAGCCGTTTGGAGCAGTTTACAGAAACTCGGCTGCACTCGGCATATACGACCTACAAGGTCGCAAGGTGGTAAATCCCACTAATGGTATATATATTATAAACGGTAAGAAAGTATTTGTAAAGTAATGAGAAAGGAATATAAAAGCCCGATAGTGGCTACTGTGATGCTTGACACGGAGCCTATGATGAACACAATATCGGCCAGCAAGACAGTGCTAATGTAGGTAACAAGCCTGTTGGTGGCAACACCCCCGACCTCTCTAATAAACATCGCGGTGAGTGGAGTAATTTGTGGTAATGTAATATTATAGTAAAATCAGGCAAAAAAATAATTCTCAAACTATAGTGAGATAAATTTTAAACAGCTACTAAAAACAGTGATGACCATTGCAAAAGCAATGGTCATCACTGTTTTATGGAGTATAAGTCGCGTTTACTTCAATGCTTCAAACAATGTTTCCCACTCGTCGTTTATAGCCTCAATCGAGGGGAACACCATATTGGCGCCGGCGTTGTAGAGCACTTGTGGGTCTAGGGGGCCGGTGTTTGCGGCGATGGTGAAAAGGCCTGCAGCTACGCCGGCGGTAACGCCCAGCGGGGCGTTTTCCACCACTATGGCTTCGTGGGGTGCAAAGCCTCCGCGCTCAAGTGCAAGCAGGTAGGGGTCGGGGAAGGGCTTGCCACGTTTCACATTGAAGCTTGTTACTATGTGGTTTTCATCGAAAAGTCCGGGGAAGTTGCTTTGTATGCGGTCGAGCAGGGTGGGGGTGCCCGAGCCTGTCACTATCATAGGGGTGAGCCCGCAAGCCTTTACCTTTTGTACAAGTTCAAGAGCAAAGGGCATACGGGGCGTGGGCGGGTATGTGGCGAAGATGTCACATTTAACTTGGCACAGCTGGTCGATGAGCTCTTGAGTGGCGGGCTTCCCAAATTGTGCGAGGCTGGCTGTGTTTATGGTGTCGGCACCGGTGCGCCCCTCGTTCATATACACATCTTCTGGGCTGAAGTTGAAACCGGCATCGGTCATCACCTGCGACCAGGCTTTTGCGTGGAAGGGCATAGAGTCGAAAAGCACGCCGTCCATATCGAACAATACAGCACGCAACTGCAAGGGTTTGTGGCCTTGCAGTTGCGTGTAGTTGTTTATAATCTCTTTGTAATCCATTAGAGTCTTGCGCGTATAGCTTTGCTCTCCTCCTCGTAGCCGGGTTTGTCGAGCAGAGCGAACATATTCTTTTTGTATGCCTCGACACCGGGCTGGTTGAAGGGGTTAACACCCAAAACGTAACCGCTGATGCCGCAACCTATCTCGAAGAAGTAGATGAGCTGGCCAATGTAGTAGGCGTTGAGCTGGGGGATGCTGATGCGGATGTTGGGAACACCACCATCGACGTGAGCAAGCTGTGTACCAAGCTCGGCCATCTTGTTAACCTCGTCTACGTGCTTGCCGGCAAGGAAGTTAAGACCGTCGAGGTTTTCCTCGTCGGCGGGAACGATGAGTGAGCTGTTGGGCTTCTCTATAGAGAGCACGGTCTCGAAGATAGTGCGCTCGCCCTCTTGAATCCACTGGCCCATTGAGTGAAGGTCTGTTGTAAAGTCGACCGATGCAGGGAAGATACCTTTGTTCTCCTTACCCTCGCTCTCGCCGTAGAGCTGTTTCCACCACTCCGATGTGAAGTGCAACTTGGGCTGGTAGTTTACAAGAATTTCAATCTTCTTGCCACGTGCATAGAGTGCGTTACGTGTTGCTGCATACATAGCAGCGATGTTCTCCTCGAAGGGAACAGCGGGTGAGCAGGCAACCTCCATATCTTGTGCACCTTTCACGAGTGCCTCGATGTCGAAACCTGCAACAGCAATGGGGAGAAGACCTACAGGTGTGAGTACCGAGAAACGGCCACCTACGTTGTCGGGGATAATGAAGCTCTTGTAACCCTCTTTGTCGGCTGTGATGCGTGCAGCACCCTTAACCGCGTCGGTGATGGCAACGATAACCTTGCTTGCCATCTCTTTGCCCCGTTGCTCCTCGCACTGTTTCTTGAGGAGACGGAAAGCAAGAGCTGTCTCTGTGGTTGTACCCGATTTTGAGATGTTAATTACACCAAATTTCTTGTCGGCGAGGAAGGCTGTGAGCTCGCTCAAGTAGTCCTCGCTGATGTTGTGGCCTGCGAAGATGACGCGGGGGTTGCTCTTGTCGCCTATCATAGCAGCAAAGTTGTTGCTCAAAGCCTCAATAACCGCGCGGGCACCAAGGTAGCTACCACCGATACCTGCTACTACCACAACCTCGCAGTTGCTACGCAAAACCTCGGCTGTAGCCTTAATCTCCTCGATAAACTCTTTTGTTGTTGCCGAGGGGAGGTGTAACCAACCAAGAAAGTCGTTGCCGGGCAGTGTACCGTTCTCAAGAGCCTCTTGTGCTTTTTTTACCTGGGGCTCGAGAGCCAAAATATCCTCTTTTGTAACAAAACCTGTTACTTTGTCTATGTTCAGTTTAATGTTTTCCATTTATGTTTTAATTATTTGAATGCGTCTGTTAATAATTTAATTTCAATTACGGGCGAAATACCCTCGTACAATATATTGTAAACGGCGTCGATGATGGGGGTGTTCACACGGTAGTGCTCGTTTATCTCTTTTATGCACTTTGCACCGTAGTAACCCTCGGCAATCATCTCCATCTCTATTTGTGCGCTCTTAACCGAGTAACCTTTTCCTATCATAGTACCAAACACGCGGTTGCGGCTGAAGTTTGAGTAACCGGTTACAAGAAGGTCGCCAAGGTAAACAGAGTCGTTGATAGTGCGCTCGATGGGGTGCACGACATTTATAAAACGGTTCATCTCGATGACAGCGTTAGACATAAGCACTGCTTGGAAGTTGTCGCCATACTTGAGACCGCTGCATATACCGGCTGCGATAGCATAAATATTTTTGAGTACCGAGCCATACTCTATACCCACAACGTCGTCGCTCACCGATGTCTTTATGAAGCTGTTGGCAAGCTTCTGCGCAAACTGCTTTGCGTGGTCGATGCTTGAACAACCCACGGTGAGGTAAGAGAGGCGCTCAAGGGCAACCTCCTCGGCGTGACAGGGGCCTGCGATAGCTGCAATGTTCTCGTAGGGCACCTTGTAGGCCTTGTGGAAGTATTCCGAGATAATGAGGTTCTCGTCGGGAACGATACCTTTTATGGCGTTCACGATAAACTTGTCAGAAAGCTCGGTTTTTAGCTTCTTGAGGTGGTTTTTTAAATAAGGTGACGGAGTTACAAACACCAGAATATCCGACTCTTTGACAATCTTGTTAATGTCCGACGAGAAGTTTATTCTGTTTGTGTCGAATTTCACCGACGACAGATATGCGGGGTTGTGCCCGAGACGTTTAAAGTCTTCTATGCGGTCGTCGCGTCTTATGTACCAGTTGATGCTATCAACGTTGCTCAACAATACTTTTGCGATAGCTGTTGCCCAGCTGCCGCCGCCCATAATTGCTACGGTGGAATTTGTGAGGTCCATAATTAAGAAAGTTTACTAATCCACTCGGCTACATCGTTCACAGAGGGGGTAGTGTAGTTTAACTTGAATTTTTTATTTATACCGCCAATCTCCTGTTGTATTTTCTGGGGGTTGCCGTCTTTTAAGTCGTTTACAAGGTTGTAGCCTGCTTTGTGTAGTACGGGTACCCACTCTTCGGGCACACCGATAGCTGCAAACGCTGCCACACCGTCTTTGGGCACTTTCTTTTCGGGGCGCATCTGCGGGAAGAAGAGCACCTCTTGTATGGTTGTCTGGCCTGTCATAAGCATAGCAAGACGGTCCATACCTATACCCATACCCGATGTGGGGGGCATACCATACTCAAGTGCGCGCACAAAGTCTTTGTCGATGAACATAGCCTCGTCGTCGCCCTTCTCGCTCAAGCGTAGCTGCTCCTGGAAACGCTCGGCTTGGTCGATGGGGTCGTTGAGCTCGCTGTATGCGTTGCAAAGCTCCTTGCCGTTGACCATAAGCTCGAAACGCTCGGTGAGGTCGGGGTTGCTGCGGTGACGCTTGCAGAGGGGTGACATCTCGATGGGGTAGTCGGTGATGAAGGTGGGCTGTATGTAGTTGCCCTCGCAGAACTCGCCGAATATCTCGTCGATGAGCTTGCCCTTACCCATAGTTTCGTCAACCTCCATCTTGAGCTCCTTGCATATAGCAAAAATCTCCTCCTCGCTCTTGCCGTTGAGGTCGTAACCGGTGAACTCTTTTATAGAGTCGAGCATAGTTACGCGACGGAAGGGGGCTTTGAAGCTTATGATGTTGTCGCCCACTTTTACATCGGTTGTGCCGTTTACATCGAGAGCAATTTTTTCGAGCATATTCTCGGTGAAGGTCATCATCCAATTATAGTCTTTGTAGGCTACATAAATTTCCATACAAGTGAACTCGGGGTTGTGTGTGCGGTCCATACCCTCGTTGCGGAAGTTCTTCGAGAACTCGTAAACACCCTCGAAACCACCTACGATGAGGCGTTTGAGGTAGAGCTCGTTGGCGATACGCAGGTAAAGGGGTATGTCGAGCGCGTTGTGGTGAGTGATGAAGGGGCGTGCAGCTGCTCCGCCGGGAATAGACTGCAATACGGGGGTTTCAACCTCCATATATCCCTTTGTGTTGAAATATTCGCGCATAGAGCTGTATATTTTGTTGCGCTTTATGAATATTTCTTTTACATCGTCGTTTACCACGAGGTCTACATAGCGTTGACGGTAGCGTAGCTCGGGGTCTTCGAATTTGTCATAAGCCACGCCGTCTTTGTATTTAACGATGGGCAGGGGGCGTATGCTCTTCGAGAGAATTGTGAGCTCTTTTGCGTGTACTGTTATCTCGCCTGTTTGTGTGCGGAAAACAAAACCTTTGATACCCACAAAGTCGCCTATGTCGAGGAGGCGTTTGAAGAGTGTGTTGTAACCATCTTTGTTCTCGCCCGGGCATATGTCGTCGCGGGTGATATACACCTGTATGCGGCCTTTAGAGTCTTGCAACTCAATGAACGAGGCCTTACCCATAACGCGGCGGCTCATCATACGGCCGGCGATGCACACCTCGCGAGGCTCTTCATCGTCTTTGAACTCTTGCAGAATATCCACCGAGAAGGCGTTTGTGGGGTACTCGGCTGCGGGGTAGGGCTCTATGCCCATATTGCGCAACTCGGCAAGTGCTTCGCGGCGTACTATCTCTTGTTCGCTTAATTCTAGAATGTTCATTGTATGTATCTTTTTAATTTATTGTTTTATTCAAATTCGTAGCTGTTTGAGCCTATCATCACACCGTCTACAAAAAGGTAGAGTCGGTAGGTACCAGGCTGCAAAAACTCCTCAATATCCCAGTACATTGTAACCTCCTGTTCCTCGCCGGTGTACTCTATATATTTTTTTATAGAGTAACCTATCTCGCGGTTTTCGTAGGTGAAGGTGTTGCTCAAACTCTTTGTGAGCACCTCCTGCGAGGGTTGCAAAATGCGGGCATACACTGTTTTGTTGCCGGTAGAGGCTGTTATGTTTTTGGTGATGGTGAAACTTATCTCAAATTGTTTTGCACGCTTTAGCTTTGTAACCTTCTTGCCGCTTTTTTTTATGAGATTCATTTTTATGCCCATAGCGTCGAGCTGCGACGCAAGGGTAACTATCTCGGTGAGCTCTTTCTTTGCGGTAGAGAGGGCATCGATGGTTTTAGATGCCTCGCGGTACTTTTCGTTTACGCGCTTGTTCTCTTTTTTCAGGTTCTCGTTCAAGGCGTTGAGCGAGTCTATCTGTATAACATAGCTGCGTAGCACGGCACGCACGGTCTTGAGCTCCTTTTTAAGGCGGGTTATCTCGGCTGCGTTCTCGGCTTTTGTTTGCTTTAGCTCTTCGAGAAGCTGTTGTGTGCGCAGTTTCTCTTGCTCGAGCTTTGTTTGCAACGAGTCGTTGGTGATGCGCACCTTCAGCTCGTCGTACTGCAGGGCGAAGGTTGAATATTCGCTCTCGAGCTCCTCTTTTTCTATAGCAAAGAGCTCCTGCATCTCGCTGTTTTGTTGTTTGCTTTGCGCAAGCAACAAACCGAGCACTGCGGCTGTTGCAACAAACAGGCCAACAACGGCTATCAGAACAATTTTAAGTTTCTTGTTCTCCATAAATTATTTCGATAGTTTCTTTATACTCTCTTTGAGCATCGCAATCTTCTCTGTTGCGTCCGACTGCTTTTTGCGCTCTATAGCAATAATCTTTTCGGGAGCTTTGCTCACAAAGTTGGGGTTGCCGAGCTTGGCCTCTACGCTCTTGAGGAACTTCTCGTGGTAGGCGAGCTCTTCTTGCATTTTTGCAATCTCGGCATCTTTGTCGATGAGCGAGCCCATAGGCACGGCAAACTCTGTGGTGCCTACGCGGAATGAAACAGCAGT
The DNA here is from genome assembly GCA_045612305.1 of Bacteroidaceae bacterium. GTDB lineage: Bacteria > Bacteroidota > Bacteroidia > Bacteroidales > Bacteroidaceae > HGM04593. The sequence goes on along the minus strand of JAZKYU010000041.1, from coordinate 2,349 downwards.
GTCGTCGGGCGAAGTTACGCTCTCTATAGCTGTGAGGTTACCCATCTTGGTGAGGAGGGTCTCGAGGCCTGCTACGGGCGACTCACCCACGATTTGCAGGGCAAGAGGCTCGCGGGGCGAGAGGTTTTTCTGCTGGCGTATAGCGCGTATGTTACCGACAACCTCTTTTAGTGCGGTTATCTTGTTCAAGTACTCTTCGTCGGCGGGGCGGCAGAGCTCTTTTACGCTCTGTACCATAAGGCTCTCTCCCTCTTTGCGGTCGTAAATAGACTGCCACAACTCCTCGGTGATGAAGGGCATAAAGGGGTGCAAGAGGCGTAGCAAGCTGTCGAAGAACTTGAGTGTTGCCTCGTAGGTAGCTGCGTCTATGGGCGAGCCGTATGCGGGTTTAATCATCTCCAAGTACCAAGCCGAGAACTCATCCCAGAAGAGTGTGTAAACGTTCATCAACGCCTCGTTTATGCGGTACTTGCCAAATTGGTCGTCGAGCAGAGCTGCCGATTTTGCAAGCATCTCCTCGAAGTAACGTATTGCAAGTTTCGAGCTTTCGGGTTGCTCGGCCTCGCTGCTCACGTTCCAGCCCTTTACAAGGCGGAAGGCGTTCCATATCTTGTTGCAGAAGTTACGGCCCTGCTCGCAGAGGCTCTCGTCGAAGAGAATATCGTTACCTGCAGGAGCCGAAAGCATAATACCCATACGCACACCGTCGGCGCAATATTTTTCGATAAGGTCGAGGGGGTTGGGCGAGTTGCCAAGCTGCTTGCTCATCTTTCGGCCGAGGTTGTCGCGCACAATACCAGTGAAGTATACGTTGCGGAAGGGCATCTCTCCCTGGTATTCGTAGCCGGCCATAATCATGCGTGCTACCCAGAAGAAGATGATATCAGGGCCTGTTACAAGGTCGTTAGTGGGGTAGTAGTAGCTTATCTCTTTGTTACCCGGGTCGAGTATACCGTTGAACAAGGAGATGGGCCACAACCACGAGCTAAACCAAGTGTCGAGCGCGTCTTCGTCGTGACTAAGCTGGTCGGCTGTGATGTTCTCGTAACCCTCGATAGCCTGAGCAAGTTTGAGTGCCTCCTCGCGGCTCTCGGCTACAACAAATTTCTCGGCCTCACCCTCGGCTGTGGGGAGGAAGTATGCGGGTATGCGGTGGCCCCACCACAACTGACGGCTGATGCACCAGTCTTGTATGTTTGTGAGCCAGTTGTTGTATGTTGTCTTGTATTTTGTGGGGTAGAACTTGAGCTCGTCGTTCATAACAGGGGGCAACGCGATATCGGCAAAGTGTTGCATGTTCAAGAACCACTGCATGCAGAGACGGGGCTCTACTGCTGTGTCGGCGTTACGCTCCGAGTAACCTACCTTGTTGTCGTAGTCTTCAACTTTCTCCAAGAGACCTGCCTGCTCGAGGTCAATTGCAATTTGCTTGCGCACCTCCATACGGTCCATGCCTACATAGAGCCCGGCAGCCTCGCTTATGGTTGCGTCGGCGTTGAATATATCGATGGTCTCCAAGTTGTGTGTCTTGCCCAGCATATAGTCGTTGGTATCGTGGGCGGGAGTAACCTTCAAGCAACCTGTACCAAACTCAATCTCAACATAGCGGTCCTCTATTACGGGTATCGAGCGGTTTACAAGAGGCACGATAACCTGCTTGCCCTTGAGCCAAGAGTTTTTGGGGTCTTTGGGGTTGATGCACATTGCGGTGTCGCCCATAATGGTCTCGGGGCGTGTGGTGGCAACCACTGCGTAGCGGCGGCCTTGTGCGTCGCGGTGCAAAATCTGGTGTTTCACTGTGGGGTCGAAGGCATCGGTGGGTGCAAGTGTTACAGCATCGCTCTCCTCGCCGTCGGTGCTGCCTGCAGCCTCGTCGACATAGTATTTAAGATAGTAGAGCTTGCTCTTCTCCTCCTTATATATAACCTCCTCGTTGCTGAGTGCTGTTCGAGCTTTGGGGTCCCAGTTTACCATGCGCAAGCCGCGGTAGATGAGTCCTTTGTTGTAGAGGTCGCAGAAAACCTTAATAACGCTCTTGCTGCGCACCTCGTCCATGGTGAACGATGTGCGGTCCCAGTCGCACGAAGCTCCAAGCTTGCGCAACTGCTGCAAGATGATGCCGCCGTGCTCCTCTTTCCACTCCCAAGCGTGCTTCAAGAACTCCTCGCGTGTGAGGTCGCTCTTCTTAATGCCCTGCTCGGCAAGTCTTTTTACAACTTTTGCCTCGGTGGCTATAGAAGCGTGGTCGGTGCCGGGTACCCAGCAAGCGTTCTTGCCCATCATGCGGGCACGACGTACCAAAATATCCTGTATGGTGTTGTTGAGCATATGTCCCATATGCAACACAAG
>JAZKYU010000040.1:0-14802 GCA_045612305.1 Bacteroidaceae bacterium | reverse complement strand
AAAGGCTGTTCGTTGCAGTTTAGGCGCTCCGGGAGCGTGCGGTATTGCGTTGTGAGTAAAATAACGGCATACCGCACTATGTCCTCGCTTATATCCTAAACTGCAACGGCCTTTAATTGTGTTACTTACGGTGCCGGTTTTCTTTGTACATTACTTCTGTGGATGTTATAAGTGCGCCCCGACGGCAGGAGCTAGCAAGAGTAATTAAAAAAACTGCAGCACCGTTTAGATTTGAGCGTGTATCCGAGCATTTACAGGAAAAAGTGCGAGCACTGTGTGAGTGTGTAGTTATACGTGCGTAGCGCGGATAACTGAACGAGTTGCGCAGCACCCTGTAAATGTGAGAAAGAGACACGCGACAAGTGACCGACGAACGAGTTATATTGCCGCAAGGCAATTCACGAGCAGGAGGAGGGAACGACTAATCTTACTCGCGTGCTGCGCCTTTTGCCTCCTTTTCGTCTCACGAAAAGAAGGAGAAAAAAATAAGTATATTGAGAAAAAGACTCGCGGGTCACCGAGAATTTTAAAGCAAGATTATACAAACAAGGTGTTACTCTTGCCGTGCGATTAAGTAAAGGGTATATCACGCATTGAAGAGATGGGAATAAATATCAAGGAGTTTTTTTCATAGATTAACCTAACTTCTTGCATATCCCTAGACTTTGTTGGTGAGGGCTTTTTTACATGCACGAACAGAAATAAAAAAAGAGAGAAGTAAAACTTCTCTCTTAACTAAAGTAGCGGGGGAAGGGATCGAACCTCCGGCCTTTGGGTTATGAGCCCAACGAGCTACCACTGCTCCACCCCGCGATGCGGTTTTCAAAACTGATGCAAAGGTAAAGCCTTTTTCCCGAATATCCAAATTTTAGGGCAAGAAAATTCCAAACATCCTATTTTTTGTACTTTTTTAAGGCTTCCAGCATTGCACATCAGTGCAAAAGTGTGTAATTTTGCAGCAGAAAAAACAACTTTATGGCCACAATAGACACAAGAGAGCAAATTATAAAGGTTGCGCGCAAGCTTTTTGCCAAGCATGGCATCGACAACATAACGATGAACGACATAGCCACTGCCGCAAACCGCAGCCGTCGCACCGTCTACACATATTTTCAGAGCAAAGAGGAACTTTTGGAAGCGTCCATCGAGATGGAGGTTAAAAAAATTTCCGCAGCCATAACAAAGGTTGCTGCATCGGAGCTCACCGCCGACAAAAAAATTGTAAAGCTCATCTTTGTGCGTCTGCACGCAACCCGTAGCATAGTGCGCCGCAACAGTGGCCTGCACTCGGAGTACTTCAACAACGTGTGGATTGTGGAGCACATACGCCGCACCTTCGACGCAAGGGAGATAGCCCTTTTCCGCACCATCATTGCCGAGGGCAAGCAACAAGGCCTCTTCACCGTGGAGAGCCCCGACCTTGCCGCACGCTTCCTGCACTTCTGCCTCAAAGGCATAGAGATACCTTTTATAAACGGCATCGTGAGCAAGAACAACGACGACAAATTTGTGCAGCACTTTACCGAGAACATAGTACTAAACGCGTTGGGCCGCAGAAACATAACAGAATAAGCGCACTATGAACGTTCTATACGAAGACAACCACATAATAGCTATAAACAAAGCGGCCGGCGAAATTGTACAAGGCGACAAAACAGGCGACAAGTCGCTGTGTGACAAAATGAAGGCTTTTCTCAAGGAAAAGTATGCAAAACCCGGGAACGTATTTGTGGGGCTTCCCCACCGTCTCGACCGCCCCGTGAGCGGCGTGGTGGTACTTGCCAAAACGAGCAAGGCACTCGAAAGGCTCAACGAGATGTTCCGCACGGGAGCCGTGAAGAAAATCTACTGGGCAATAACAAAAGAGCGCCCCGCACAGCCCGAAGCCGAGCTTGAGTGCTGGATATACCGCAACGAGAAGATGAACAAAAGTTTTGCCTACAAAAAAGAGGTTTCTGGCGCGAAAAAAGCCCTCTTGCACTACCGTCACATAGCCTCGTCGCAAAACTACAACCTTGTAGAGGTGGAGCTCAAGACCGGACGACACCACCAGATACGTTGCCAGCTTGCCTCAATAGGCTGCCCCATAAAAGGCGACCTAAAATATGGTGCCAAGCGTTCCAACCCCGACGGTAGCATCTCCCTGCACGCCCGTTACGTGGAGTTTATCCACCCCGTATCGAAAGAACTTATACAAATTACAGCCCCCCTGCCCGCCGACAAGCTGTGGTACTCGTTTGGGGAGTAAAATATTTTCACTTTTTAATTATCTTTACGATAAACCACGAACATATAATATAAGGAGCTGAATAAAGTTTTGTATTTCTCACGCGTTCTTCCTACATTTGTTGCAATTGACACAACCAAAAAAGATATGAAAATTTTAAAACAAATTGCGCTGCTTGCCATAATGTTTTTTGCACAAACAACCCTTGCACAAGACGTGCTGATAACCAAAGAAGGCGACGTGTTGAAAGTTTTTGAAACCGAGATAAGCAACACTACGTCTTCTACAAAACCTCCGCAACAGCCGACGCCGACATCAAAAGAGTGGCTAAAAGCGACCTTTTAATGATAAAATACAGCGACGGGCGCAAACTCATAATAGACGAAGAAAACTCGTTGCAAGCCGCCACAGAAGCAGCAAGCAAACCATCCGGGAACGCGCCGCAAGCCATCGATTATAGCGACGACGCAGCAAATGCTGATGCTATAAACTATTGGAACAACATCGACGTAAAGCACCTTGCACCCGTTAGTAGCAAAAAAGCCAACCTACTTTACTGCTTGTGCAAGCTAGACCCGCAAAGCAAAATTGCCGACAAGAACGTAGAAATCACATTTAAATCGTCACGCATAGATAATAAAGGTACAATACTCGAGTACATTATACCAGTTTTTAACGCTGTAAAGGTTTCAATCAAGAACAAGTCTACAGAAACCATATACGTTGATTTAGGGAAAAGTTTTCTCATAAGAGGCAGTGAGTCCATTCAATGCTACGTACCCTCGGCAACCTCGCACACATCGGGACAGAGCATAGGCACAAGCGTAAATATAGGCGCAGTAGCAAACGCGATGGGAGTTTCTGGCGCTCTAGGGACACTTGCTAATGGTGTGAACGTAGGTGGTGGCAAATCTTCGTCGGCCACAACCACGACTTTTGCACAACGCGTGGTACCCGTTCCACCAATGTCGGAAAAAGAGATTGGCACGCTTCATTTATTCCCAGCACAAAACACCGACATCTATAATTTAAAATACAAGATGAATCACACAGGAGTTGTTCTCTATGTTTATTTAGAAAATATTCCTTTTGTTGGAGAGAATTTACAAGTCAACAACAAACTCATGAACTTTAGCGCTCTTGTAACATACTCAATGGATGAGCAACAAAGCAATCCACAAAATCTTAATGCAAAGTTTTGTTTTAGCAACATAATTGGAACAAGAGCTACAGCGATTAATAAAGCCCTTGACAAAGAAGCACTCTCGCCCAATTGGGAAGATGCAGTCTACTTCCTTGCCTACCCCAAAGAAAAATAATTATATCTACCATCCCCGCATATAAAAACAAGTGTCATCACCTTACATAAGGTTTATATCTAAATATTTTATACTTGCTTCCCACATAAGAACGAGCAGCATAAAAGTTCTTCTGCTTAAAATCGGATACCCATTGTCGGCCATTCCACATTTGTATATGCCCCCAAATATGTCCTTCCACCGCTGGAAAAACCACAATATCTCCAACTTTAGGAGCATAAGAGCAACCATCAACCTCATCAAAACCAAACCAAGGCAAAAGCCAAGAATATCCATAGGCTGGCAATATATACACAGGAGAGCCACCGGCATTCATCGCACGCATAACATACCAAGCGCAACAATTTCGTGAACGTGGCTCAGCATTCTTTGTTATGTATTTTGCTGCAGTTTCTGCATCGTAACAACAATACCTCCCAACCAAAGGAGTTATCACCGGCACGGTCACTACACAAAGAATAAAAACAATAAATATAAATCTTAGTAATTTCATTGTTCGTCTATATAAAAGGGTTCATCACCCCTATTTCTTATTTCCGCATTATAATTATGACTAGTATATGGGATAATTGTCATAATATCGCTTAATGTATTATAACCCTCATGATTATTAAATAATTCATATATACCATTAAATCTATTCCCTTTTTTATAGTCTGGTTTTTGAAATTTTATTGCCACTTCACTTGCCAAAGTAGCACAAGTATTTGTTTCGCTATACCTCTCACGAATAGCACAATTAGCACATTCCAAGATATACTTTTCGGCCGATTCAACATCAATATAAGACAAGATGGTTACCTCTGTATCTCTATTCCAGATAAGGAAGTTTTGTCCCATATATTTCCCAAAACGCCACTAAAAGTATTCCTACTATGATTTCTATAATTAGGATAATGCAAATATAATATTGTTCCTGAATAATCTTTATTACTACAAGTATCTTTATTCCCAGACAAAGAAAAATTGCGACTATCAAAACTACAACTATTTTGTATCATATTTTTTAGAAGACAAAATAAACAACAAAACGAAAAAAACGATTACTATTTTACTTATTATTTCCATTCAACACTTTTTTTGCTAGTTCTACACTCTTTATTTTTAGGCAATGAGATAAATTATACCCATAGAGAAACAATGAATTTACTCATTTATCAGCACAAATAACCGCCCCTGCCCGCCGACAAACTGTGGCACTCGTTTGGGGAGTAGATATAATAATCGCCGGCTGTTTTTAAGACTGCCGGCGTTTTATACATAAAGCCATACCAAAAGCCATAAAAGGGCGATGCGTTATACTGCATCGCCCTTTGCGGTTTCACACACTTAATTACCCTTTCTTTGCATAGTGCAGCACCGAGGCGTTGCCACGACGGAAAAGCTCGCGTGCTGTAGCACGCACAGCCTCGGCTGTGACAGCGCGGTAGCTTTCAACCTCTTTGAGATGCAAGTGGGCATCGCCACGCAGCTCGGCAAGGGCAAGATTATTAGAGAGATTCTCGCCACCAAGGTTGCGGAAATAAAATTCCGACTCGAAGCGGTTTTTCACCTTCTCAAGTTCGTCGGCGGGTACAAGGGAGGTTTTAAGCTCGTCGAGCTCTTGCCACACAGCAGCCTCGGCAACCTCGAAAGAGACCTCGGGTGCCACGCGGGCATATATCTGGAAAAGCCCCGGGTGCTCACTGCCCGATATAAAGGCATCTATCTTTGTAAAAAGGCGTTTTTCCTTTACAAGGCGCTGCAGAAGACGACCCGAGTAGCCGTTTGAGAGCACATCGGATATTACATCGCTTGGGAAATAATCGGCATCGAGGCGACCACCCATATGAAAAACCATATAAAGGGCGTTCTCGGGCACGGGGCGCACTACCCTCTTGCGACGCATACGTTCCTGACGCAGCTCTTGTGGCAGGGCCGGAGCAGAGAAACCTTTTGCCGGAATGGGGCCAAACCATTTTTCGCTCCACTCAACCACCTGTTCAAAGGAGAGATCGCCCACTACTACCAAGATGGCGTTATCGGGGGCATAGTAGTTGTTATAGAATTTACGTATAACAGCTGCAGGCACATCGGCTATGTGTGAGAGTTTGCGACCAATTGTGCTCCAACGATAGGGGTGCTGTTTAAAGGCCATAGCACGCAACAGAAAGCTCACATCGCCATAAGGGCGGTTAAGGTTTCCTTGTTTAAACTCCTCCATCACCACCTTGCGCTGCACATCTATCTTTTTTGCTTGGAGCGAGATGTTGCGCATGCGGTCGCTCTCCATAAAAAAGGCGAGCTCGGCGTTTTGCTTGGGCAGGGATATATAGTAGTTTGTTACATCGTTGTTGGTGTAGGCGTTATTCTCACCCCCGGCACGCTCCAAAGGCTCGTCGAAGGAGGGAACGGCCGAGGTACCCTCGAACATAAGATGCTCGAGCAGGTGGGCTATGCCGGTGTATTCATAGCTTTCGTTTTTTGCCCCCACGTTGTAGAGAAGGTTTACATAGACCATCTGCGAGGAGGGGTTGCGGTGATGCACTATGCGCAGCCCGTTGGCAAGCGTTGTTCTATTTATCTCCATCGTCGAGAAGGGTTACTTTTTTTATCACAACATCCTTTAAGGGGCGCTCGTGGGCGTCAAAATCCACTGCCGAGATAGCCTCAACAACATCCATACCCTCTACAACCTCGCCAAAAACGGTGTAGTAGCCATCGAGATGGAAGGCACCACCCTCTTGTTTGTAGCCACGACGCTGCTCACGGGTGTACTTCCAGGTTTTTCCCGCCATAGCCGAGTCTGTTTTTGCGCTGAACATATGTATCATATCGTTGAGCTCGCTCTTTTTCTTTGGGTTTTTCTTGCTCTCGGCATATAGTTTGTTAATCTTGTCGGCATAGGGTTTCTGCAGGCTCTCGTACATAAGGCGGCGCAATGTTTTGTTGTACTTGACCTCGTGCGCATCGAGGTTTTTGTCGTACACCTTTTTGCCGGTTATTATATAGAACTGACAACCCGACGAGGAGATACCCGGTTTGAGGCTTGCAGCCGACAAAGCGCCGCGTTTGTGCCAATATTTTGTTACATCGACCTCCATAGGTATGTTGTAACTAACCTCTGTGGTGCCGAGCTTGGTGTCTTTTGCCGCGCCACGAGATTTGGGGTCGCCCGCCTGAATCATAAAGTTATGCGACACACGGAAGAAGAGTTGCCCGTTGTAGAAACCGTTTTTCACAAGATTTACAAAGTTTTTGCGGTGCAAAGGAGCGTCTTTGTAGAGCTTGAGCTTAATATCGCCCATAGTTGTCTGCATAAGTACATATTGGTCGCAGTCGGGGCTGCTGTCGTTGAGTTGTTGTATCCCAAACTCTGTTTTTGGAACATCGCCCTGCTTGCCGGCGCAGGAGAACAAAAACAAAACGACCAGAAGGTAAAAAGGTAATTTATTCATAATCAAAAATTTATCACATAACAAACAAGAGACCGAGCGCGCGCTGCAAGGTTGCACACACGCCACCGCCCTGCAAAGAACAAAGGTAAGTTTTTTTTGAATAACAGAAAAACATTATACTGCAGAAAATTATTTTAAAAAAGCCGATGCTCTAAAAAAGTTGGAAAAAAGAGCGATAAAAAGGGTGAAAAACCGCATTTTTTGGTTTACTTTGCGAGGTTATGAAAGAGGGCAAAAAAGGAACGTTTTTTAAGGTCGCGACCGCTATTGCAGCCGTGCCCGTTGCTCTTTTGCTTGCACTCTTTGTTATGTTCTACTTGCCGCCCGTGCAAGAATATGCCACACGCAAAATATCGGAAGCCGTACAGGCAAACAGCGACTTTGAGCTGAGCGTGGGCAGGGTGAGGCTCTCTTTCCCATTTAAATTAGTTATAGAAAATTTTGTTTTCTGCGCCGGGAGCGACACCATAGCAAGCGGCGAGAAGGTAGCAACAAGTGTGAGTTTGCTACCCTTGTTGCGCGGCGTGGTTGAGATAGACTACCTCTCGCTGGAAAGCGTGGCCTTCGACACACACAAACTTGTCCCCGGCACACACATAAGAGGAGATGTGGGCAACTTCAGGAGCGTCGCACGCGATATAGACCTTGTGAATGAGGTTGCAAACATAAAGCAACTATACTTGCGCGACGCAAATATTTTTGCGAGCACAAGCAACAACGACACACAACAAGAGGATAGCACAAAGAGCAACTGGGTTATAAAGCTACAAAAAAGTAACATAGAAAACCTGCAAATTGCTGTGTCGCAGCCCCACGATACTACTTACATAAGCGCCAAGGTGGGCAAGTTTGCACTTAAAAAGGCGCAAGCCGACATAGGGCGAAACACGTTCAGCATAGAAGATGTGTTGCTCGATGAGAGCGCCGCAACTTATGACAGCGGTACACAGCCCCGCAGCGAGGCACCCACCAAGCACATAGCGCTGGAAAACATCGCTTTGCACGGTAGCAACATAAGCTACACCCCCGGAGCCTATACCGCCAACATAAACAACCTCTCTTTTGCGCAACACGGGGGGCTTGCCGTAACCGAAGGCGTTATAATAGCGACGGGCAACCCTCGCCACATAAATATATCGCAAGTCGACATAAAAAGCGAGAACGGCACATACATACAGGGCGAGGCACAGATACCCCTCGACTTTAGCACACAGAGCAAAGAGAGCCTCAACGCAAGCCTTGCTCTGCACATAGACAAGCGCGACGCCGAAGCGTTTGCAAGCACGGCACAACGCGAGCAGCTTAAAACCCTGCCCACCTCGCTCCTCGACGCAACTATAGCCATACACGGCACCCCAAGCGATATAAACATAGACACGGCGGCTGTAACCCTGCCCACCATAGCGCAACTCGGCATAAAAGGATATGCAAAAAACATAACCGACGACAAGAAGCGAGAGGCCCACATAGAACTTGCAGGCGACATAAAAGAGATAAACAAGTTGCTGGACAACAACAGCACCACCTGCACCCCATTGAGCATAAACGGCGAGGCTCAAATAGAGAAAAAAATATGCTACACAAGCTTGGAGCTTGCTGGCGAAGGGGAAAGCACCATAACAGCCACATACAACCTGGAGAGCAACACCTACGACGCCAAGATAGACGCAAACAACTTCAACCTTAGCGCCTCCGTGCCCTTTGTACCGCTCTCCATGCTCTCTATGAGAGCATCGCTTTCGGGGCGCGGCACCGATGTTTTTGCCAACGAGACATACTACCAGATTATAGCCAACATAGATAGTTTGCGCTACAGCAACACCCCTCTCGAGAACATCACGCTCAGTGCGTTCCAGGCAAACTCCCTCTCTCTCATAGCGCTTAATTCATACAACCACGGCGCAACCGCAAACATAGTGGCCAACAGCCGCATAACCCCGCAACTCTTTACCACAAACACCAAAGCAAGCATAAAAAACATAGACCTTGCTGCGTTGGGCTTGAGCGAGAAGCTTTTCTCGGGCGCAGGAGAGATAAACATAGAGGCCGAAACTAATTATAACAACACACACAGCCTAAAAGTTCTCGGGAACGACATAAAATTTGAAACCGAGAAGAAAAAATACACCCCCGGCACCCTTTATGCCGAGGTTGCAACATCGCCCACCCTCTCTCGCGTAGAGGCCAAAAACGGCGACCTTTCGTTTGTCGGCACCATAGCAAGCAGCCACAAAAAGTTTGCAGAACAGTGCGACAAGCTGCAAACTATGCTCCTCGAAGCAAAAGGCAGAGAGGAGACCACCTACCGCATAACCGACCTCATAAAGGAGCTACCCAACACCTTTTTAAGCCTAAAGTGCGGGCGCAGCAACATCTTGTCGAACATCTTGGCTATAAACAATATAGAGTATAGCGATATAGACATACTCTGCACTCTCGACAGCGTGAAAGGCATAAACATAAACAGCAACATAGAAAACCTCTCTACAGCCGATATAAAAACCGACTCTCTCTATCTAAAAGTTGTGCAAAGAGGCGACAACATAAAGTACCGTGCAGGAGCAAGCAAAAAAGCGCTTACCGAAAAAGAGAGAAAAGAGCAGTTTGCAGCAACTATCTTCGGCAGCCTGCAACAAGACACCCTGAAAACAAACCTGTCGTTCACAGGCAATCGCGACGACAGCCGCACCTTCATAAACACAACAACATACATAAAACCGCAAGAGCTCGACATACACATAGCGCCCAACCTCTATTTTGTGGGCACACCCATAAAAATAAACCCCGACAACCACATAACCATAGGGAAAGAGCACGCTCTAAGCGCAAACCTCAAGGCTACCGATAAAGAGGGAGCTAGCCTGCACCTATACACCATAGAAGACAGCATAGCAAAGCACGATGTAACTCTAGAGCTCTACAACATAAACCTCGAGGCCCTCACAGCAAGCCTTCCTTTTGCGCCAAAGATAACAGGCTTCTTGAGCAGCGACATACACTACCGCAACGACCCGCGAGGCGAGATGTTCAGCGGGGATATACGCGGTGAGGGGCTCACATACGAGAAAACCCACATAGGCGACAACACCATAGAGGTTGTGTACCTGCCCAAGAAAAACGGCTCGCACTACCTCTCTCTGCTCTTGCAGCACAACCAAGAAGAGGTCTTGGACCTTTGGGGCGACTACGACAACGAACTTAAAGAGATAAAAGGCCAGAGCACAATAACCCGCCTACCCCTCAAGGTTGCCAACGCTTTTATTAAAGACAGCGGGCTACAGATAGACGGCACCATCGACGGAGAACTCTCGCTCGATGGCAACATAACAGCGCCACGCTCCGACGGTTACATAAACTTCAACTCTGTACACATAGATGCGCCCTTACTTGGCAGCCGCCTGCAGCTTGTAAACGACCGTGTGGAGATTGTAAACAGCAAGATGTTGTTCAACAACCTTAATATTTATGCCAACGACGGCACCCCCTTTAATGTAAACGGCAGCATCGATATATCCCGAGCAACCGACCCACTCTTCGACCTCAGTATGAAGGCCAAGAGCTACAAACTTGTCGACGCACCACGACAAAAAGGCTCCATACTATACGGTAACCTAAACCTCAACATAAACTCCGCAATAAAGGGCCCTGCAAGCGCGCTCAAGATATATGGCAAAGCAACCATACTGGGCAACAGCAACGTCACATATGTGGTGCCCGAGAGCAACATCGCCAACAACAACGAATTTGACGGCCTTGTGGAGTTTGTAAATTTCCAAGACTCCACAGCAACACAAGCCGCAAAAGAGGTACCACAGATGGGCAATATCACCATGATGATAACCCTCGACATAGAGGAGAGCGCCTGGATAAATGCCGACATAAGCCCCGACCGCAGCAGCTATGTATCACTGCAAGGTGGCGGCCTTCTCAACATGAACTACAACCACGAAGAGGGGCTCACGCTCACCGGCCGCTACACCCTGAACAACGGTGAGATGAAGTATAGCCTGCCCATAATACCTCTGAAGACCTTCGGCATAAGCCCGGGCAGCTACATATACTGGATAGGCGACGTGCTAAACCCCACGCTCAGCATCACCGCACTCGAAAGAGTTGTCACACCGGTGAGCATCGACGGCACAGGCAGCGTGCCTGTAACCTTCGATGTGGGGCTTGTTTTGAGCAACTCCCTCAACGATATGGGACTAAACTTCACTATGAAGGCCCCCGAGAACGCAGTTGTGCAAGACGAGCTCAACAGCCTCGACGCCGAAACTATGAACAAGTATGCTGTAACTATGCTCATAACAGGAGCCTATGTGGGCTGCAAGGGCGGTCTCACCGTCTCCAACGCCCTCACATCGTTCCTCGACGCAAAGATAAACGACATAGCCGGCGACGCTATGAAGAACGTGAGCATAAACGTGGGTATAGCCGATGTTGAGAACGACGAAACAGGCGGCTCTTATATGAACTATAGCTTCAGCTTCGCCAAAAGATTTTGGAACGACCGCCTCACCATCATAGTAGGCGGCGAGGTGAACAGCGGCGACCACCCCCAAAACAACCAAAGCTTCATAAACAACGTATCTCTAGAGTGGAAGATAAACGACAAGGGTAACCGCTACCTACGCCTCTTCTACGACAAGAACTACGAGTCTATACTCGAGGGAGAGATAACCGAGACAGGCGTGGGTTATATATACAAGCGCAAGCTCAACACACTTGACGAGCTGATACGCTTCAACAAAAAAAAGATAGATAGATGAGAAAAAACATACTATACATAGTACTTGCAACCATACTAGCAGCCTGCTCCACCACGCAGCACATACCCGACGGTGAGCAGCTCTACACCGGCATAAAAAACATAGATATTGCAGGTGGCAAGGAGTATGCATCCACCGACATAGGTGAGCAAGCTGTGAGCGAGGTTATAGCCGCCCTCGCCTGCGAGCCCAACGGCTCCCTCGCAGGAAGCTCAAGCATAAAGGGCTTCCCCATCGGCCTTTGGTGGTACAACACCTTTTACAATAGCAAGAGCCGTGTGGGGCGTTGGTTTTTCAACACCTTCGGCACAGCGCCCGTGCTCATATCAAAAGTAAACCCCACGCTGCGTGCGCAAGTTGCAAACAACGTACTCAAACATTATGGTTACTTCAACGGCAGCGTGAGCGAGGAGGTTATCACCAACAAGAAAAACCCCAAAAAGGCGAAGGTGAGCTACCGCATAGCCCTGCACGAGCCCTACAAATATGACAGCATAGCCTACCGTGGTTTCAAGGGGCGTGCCGACAGCCTTATAAAAGCTACAGCACACGAGAGAGTAATAAAAAAAGGAGAGCAGTTTAGCGCAAACGGCATAAACCAAGAGAGGGAGAGAATAAACACCTTGCTGCGCAACAACGGTTATTACTACCACCAACCAAGCTTTACAAAAATTTATGCCGACACCATAAACAACCCGGGCTTTGTCGATATGCGCATAGAGCCACAAAAGGGGTTGTCGCCACGCATAGACCGCCCATACACCATAGGGCACATACAGATACAAATTCTCAACAACTCGGGCGGTGCCTTTGCAAAGAGCGACACCATAAAACGAAGAAATTTCACCTATATATATAGCGGTAAAAAACCTACCGTGAGGGTGGGAACACTTATGCGCAATATATTTATGCGCACAAACGACAGCTACTCACAAGCTATGCAGCAGAAAACCCTGCAACAGCTGAGCAAGATAAATATCTTTAGCGGTACAAACTTCAAGTTTACCCCCCGTGGCGAGAGCGACACCCTGGACCTGGGCATAACAGCACAGCTCGACAAGCCCTACGACCTCACCTTCGAGTTCAACATCACATCGAAGAGCAACGACCAGATAGGGCCGGGAACAAAAATAAGCCTTGCGCGCAAAAACCTCTTCCGTGGAGGAGAAACACTTACGCTGAGCCTCAAGGGCTCGTATGAGTGGCAAACAGGAGAAAAAACCACCGAAGACCACACGCTCATAAATTCGTGGGAGACAGGCGGCGACCTCACCCTCTCTTTCCCCCGCCTCTTCCTCCCCATCGTGCACCGCAAATATCTGCGCGTGCCCTCGTCGACATCTTTCAGGATATACTCCAACCGCCTCAACCGTTCGGGCTTCTTCAGAATGGTGCAGGTAGGAGGCGATGCCACATATAAAATTTTCTCGCACAGCACCACCACGCACACCATAACACCCTTGCGCCTCACGTTTGATATGCTGCGCAGCACCACCGCAAAGTTCGATAATATAGTGGCCGAAAACCGTTCATTGCAACACAGCTTCCGCGACCAATTTATACCCGCGATGCAGTATATCTACAACTACGACAACGCAAATACAAGACACCGCAACAAAAGTTGGTTCGAAGGGGCGGTAACCGCAGCCGGTAACGTAACCTCGCTTGCCCTTTATGCGTTTGGCGAGAGATGGGGCGAGAAGAACAAAACACTCTTCGGCAACCCCTATGCGCAGTTTATAAAACTTACAGCCGAGTTGCGACAGCTCTACAGGATAAACGCCAACAACTACATAGCCACACGCATAGTGTCGGGAATAATACACAGCTACGGCAACGCCGAATATGCCCCCTACAGCGAACAATTTTATGTAGGAGGAGCCAACAGCCTGCGAGCCTTCGCAGTGCGCAGTGTGGGCCCCGGCAGCTTCCACCCCGCAGCAGAAACACGTTACTCCTACCTCGACGAAACAGGAACGTTAAAATTCGAGGCCAATATTGAATATCGTTTCCGTTTAGTGTCGCAGTTACACGGTGCGCTCTTTGTGGACGCAGGCAACGTGTGGCTGCTCAAAGAGGATAAAAACCGCCCTGGAGGCCTCTTCGAGATGAAAAACTTTGCCAAGCAACTTGCCCTGAACACAGGCTTTGGTGTGCGCTACGACCTGGACTTTCTGGTGCTGCGTCTCGACTTTGGCTTGGGGCTCCACGCTCCCTACAAAACCAAGCGCAAAGGATACTTCAACCTCTCCCCCTTCGGCGACGGCTTTGCTTGGCACTTTGCAATAGGCTACCCGTTTTAAAAAAATAATACAAAATATTGCTTAAAAAGAAAACAATTATTTATATTTGCAATATCGCATTTGTAAAAGGGAGCATAGCCCCTGTGCAAAGCAACAACCACAGCTGGGAACAAAGCCACAAGCAACCGTCCCCTGCACAACTTAAAAAGAGCTTTTTTAACTAACAAATTTTTAATTATATGAAACCTACACTTTTTGTATTGGCTGCAGGTATGGGCAGCCGTTATGGCGGTTTGAAACAGTTGGACGGTCTTGGCCCCAACGGCGAAACAATTATGGACTACTCAATCTTCGACGCTATCCGCGGCGGTTTTGGTAAGTTGGTTTTCGTTATCCGCAAAGATTTTGAGCAAGATTTCCGCGAGAAAGTATTGAGCAAATACGAAGGACACATCCCCACAGAGCTCGTGTTCCAGGCTATCGACAACCTCCCCGAGGGCTTCACAGCTCCCGCAGAGCGCACAAAACCCTGGGGTACAAACCACGCAGTGCTCATGGGTAAAGACGTTATCAAAGAGCCTTTCGCAGTAATCAACGCCGACGACTTCTATGGCCGCGACGCTTTTGCTGTTATGGGTAAATGGTTGAGCGACCTCCCCGAGGGCAGCACAGGCAAGTACAGCATGGTAGGTTTCCGCATCTGCAACACATTGAGCGAGACCGGTAGCGTTGCACGTGGCGTTTGTTCAAAGACCGACCAAGAGCTTCTCACAGGCGTTGTTGAGCGCACCGAAATTATGCGCGTTG
>JAZKYU010000039.1:0-33565 GCA_045612305.1 Bacteroidaceae bacterium | reverse complement strand
AAACAAAAACTATATATGAAAAAAATCAGAAACTTTTGCATTATTGCACATATAGACCACGGTAAGTCTACACTTGCCGACCGTCTGTTGGAGACTACAAAGACCATAAACATCACCGAGGGGCAGATGCTCGATAATATGGACTTGGAGAAAGAGCGTGGTATCACAATTAAAAGCCACGCTATACAGATGGAGTATATGTACAACGGCGAGAAGTATATTCTCAACCTTATCGATACTCCGGGACACGTGGACTTCTCTTACGAGGTATCGCGCTCTATCGCGGCGTGCGAGGGTGCTTTGTTGGTTGTCGATGCTACACAGGGTGTGCAGGCACAGACAATATCAAACCTTTATATGGCGGTGGACCAGGGGCTCGAGATTATCCCTGTGATAAACAAGTGCGATATGATAAACGCTATGCCCGAGGAGGTGAAGGATGAGATTATAGACCTCTTGGGTTGCGACCGCGAGGATATTATAGAGGCTTCGGGAAAAACCGGTATGGGAGTTGAGGAGATTCTAAAAGCTGTGGTGGAGCGCATACCTGCACCTGTGGGCGACGAAGATGCTCCCTTGCAGGCTCTTATCTTCGACTCTGTGTTTAACTCTTTCCGCGGTATCATCGCATACTTCAAGATAACAAACGGCGTGTTGCGCAAGGGCGACAAGGTTAAGTTCTTTAACACCGGTAAGGAGTATGATGCCGACGAGATAGGTGTGCTGAAGATGGATCTTTCTCCTCGTCAGGAGTTGCGCACAGGCGATGTAGGCTACATTATCTCGGGTATTAAAACTTCGCGCGAGGTTAAGGTGGGCGACACAATTACGCACATAGCAAACCCTTGCTCGGCGGCTATCGCAGGTTTCGAAGAGGTTAAGCCTATGGTCTTTGCGGGTGTTTACCCTATAGAGGCCGAGGATTACGAAGATTTGCGTGCAAGCCTCGAGAAGTTGCAACTCAACGATGCTTCGCTCACATTCTCGCCCGAGTCATCGGCAGCGCTTGGTTTTGGTTTCCGCTGTGGTTTCTTGGGTCTTTTGCACATGGAGATTGTGCAGGAGCGTCTCGACCGCGAGTTTGATATGAGTGTTATCACAACCGTGCCCAACGTGTCGTATATGGTTTACGACAAACAGGGTGGTGTGCAAGAGGTGCACAACCCCGGAGGTATGCCCGATCAGACACTTATAGACCATATAGAGGAGCCTTACATAAACGCAAGTATCATTACGCGCGCCGAATATATAGGCCCCATTATGACACTCTGTCTTTCTAAACGTGGTGAGTTGCAGAAACAGGAGTTTATCACAGGTAACCGTGTGGATATACGTTTCTTGTTGCCCCTTGGCGAAATTGTGATAGACTTCTACGACAAGCTCAAGAGTATATCAAAGGGCTATGCTTCGTTTGACTATCACCCTGCAGGCTTCCGTACTTCAAAACTTATAAAACTCGACATCTTGCTCAACGGAGAGCCTGTGGACGCACTCTCAACTTTGACTCACGTTGATAACGCTTACGGTCTCGGCCGTCAGATGTGCGAGAAACTGCGCGACCTTATACCTCGTCAGCAGTTCGATATTGCTCTCCAGGCGGCTATCGGCACAAAGATTATTGCGCGCGAAACAATCAAGCAGGTGCGTAAGGACGTTACTGCAAAATGTTATGGTGGTGACGTGTCGCGTAAACGTAAGTTGCTCGAGAAACAGAAGAAGGGTAAGAAACGTATGAAACAGATTGGTAACGTAGAGGTGCCGCAGAAGGCTTTCCTCGCCGTGCTTAAACTTGACTAATTACTTTTTTAGATAGAATATGGGAATATTCAGTTTTTTTACAAGAGAGAAGAAAGAGGTGCTCGACAAAGGTTTGTCGAAGACCAAAGAGAGCGTGTTTGGAAAAATTGCACGCGCGATAGTTGGAAAAACCGAGATAGACGATGAGGTACTTGACAACCTCGAAGAGGTGCTCATTACATCGGATGTTGGCGTTGAGACAACACTTAAAATAATTGAGCGCATACAGGCTCGTGCTGCGCGCGACAAATATATGGGCACAAGTGAGCTTAACGCTCTGCTCAAGGACGAGATTGCTGCCCTGCTTATGGAGAACAACACCGAGGATAACGGAAGCTTCGACTTCCCCACAACACCCGGCCAGCCTTATGTTATTATGGTTGTGGGCGTGAACGGTGTGGGCAAAACAACAACTATAGGCAAGCTTGCCAACCAATTTAAGAACGCAGGCAAGAAAGTGTTTCTTGGCGCCGCCGACACCTTCCGCGCAGCAGCTGTTGAGCAGTTGGTTGAATGGGGCCGTCGTGCCGATGTACCCGTGATAAAGCAAGGGATGGGCAGCGACCCTGCATCTGTTGCCTACGACACCCTCTCGTCGGCTGTGGCAAACGGTGCCGATGTTGTTATTATAGATACTGCAGGCCGCTTGCACAATAAGGTGGGGCTTATGAACGAGCTTACCAAGATTAAAAACGTGATGAAGAAAATTCTGCCCACCGCGCCCAACGATGTGCTTTTGGTGCTCGACGGCTCTACAGGGCAGAACGCCTTTGAGCAGGCTAAACAATTTACAAAAGCCACCGAGGTTACATCGCTTGCTATAACAAAGCTCGACGGCACTGCAAAGGGTGGTGTTGTTATCGGCATAAGCGACCAATTTAAAATACCCGTGAAATATATAGGCTTGGGCGAGGGTATCGACCACTTGCAGATATTCAACCGTTCTGAATTTGTAGACTCCCTCTTTGGATAAAATAATGAAAAAGAACTGCGTAGATGTTATAACGATGGGTTGCTCGAAGAATCTAGTAGATTCGGAGCAACTTATGCGTCAATTAAAAGAGTGCGGCTACGAGGTCACACACGACTGCGAGGAGCCTTGTGGCGAAATTGCGGTGATAAACACTTGTGGCTTTATAGGTGATGCAAAACAGGAATCTATAAATATGATTTTAGAGTTCTGCGAGCGCAAGGAGAAGGGCGACCTAAATAAGTTGTATGTGATGGGCTGTCTATCGCAACGCTACCTCAAGGAGTTGAGCGAGGAGATTACACAGGTTGATAAGTTTTATGGAAAATTCAACTGGAAGGAGCTTCTTGCCGACCTTAGCAAAGAGTATAACTCAAGCATAGCCCACGAAAGAGAGTTGTCGACACCTGCACACTACGCATATCTTAAAATTTCGGAAGGTTGCAACCGCAACTGTGCTTATTGCGCAATACCCATAATTACGGGTAAGCACGTGTCGCGCCCTATGGAGGATATACTCGACGAAGTGCGCTATCTTGTGTCGAAGGGTGTGAAAGAGTTTCAGATAATTGCACAAGAGCTCACATATTATGGTGTAGACCTCTACAAGAAACAGAGTATAGCCGAGCTTGTTGAGAAAATATCGGACATAGAGGGTGTTGAGTGGATACGTCTGCACTACGCTTATCCCTTGCACTTCCCCGAAGATTTGTTGCGCGTGATGCGCGAGAGAAAAAACGTGTGCAAGTATCTTGATATTGCTCTGCAACACGTGAGCACAAAGATTTTGAAAAAGATGCAGCGCCACGTTACAAAAGAGGACACCTACGCTCTCATAGAGAAGATGCGTAGTGAGGTACCCGGTATCTGCATACGTACCACGATGATGGTGGGCTTCCCTGGTGAAACCGACAAGGAGTTTGAGGAACTTGTAGAGTTTGTAAAGTGGGCTAAGTTTGACCGTTTAGGTGCTTTTGCCTACAGCGAGGAAGAGGGTACCTATGCTGCCGAAAATTATCGCGACAGCGTGTCGAAGAAGAAGAAACAAGAACGCCTCGACCGCTTGATGGAGATACAGCAAAGAATATCGACACGCCTTAACGACGAGAAGGTTGGTGAAAACTTTAAAACCATCATCGACAGGATTGAAGGCGATTATTATATAGGTCGCACAGAGTTTGACTCTCCCGATGTAGACACCGAGGTGCTTGTGCACAAAAGCGAAGGCGAGTTGAAGATAGGTGAGTTTTACGATATACTCATAACCGACGCGACAGAGTTTGACCTTATGGGAACTATGAAAAAATAATATCATATACATTATGAACAACAAAGAATTTATCGGCAAATTGGCCAAGCGATGTGGTATTACACCCTCCGAGGCTACAACAGCTGTTGGATCGTTTGTAGATGTGATGACAGAGTGCTTGAAAGACAACGACCAATTAAATGTTTCGGGTTTTGGTGTCTTCGAGGTGAAGATGCGCGGTGAGCGTCTTTCAGTAAACCCTAAAACGGGACAGCGTTTTCTTGTGCCGCCCAAAGTGGTGCCCACCTTCCGTCCCAGCAGTAAACTCAAGGATAAATTTAAAGATTAAGGAGATATGGAAGCAAAATTAAACCACTCCGACCTTTCGGCTCTGTTGGCCAAAAAGGCAGAAATTTCTGGTGCGAAAGCCGAAACTTTCACAAAGGCTTTTTTCGACATAATAATAGAGGGGCTCGAGAAGGACAACCTCGTGAAGATTAACGGGCTGGGTACGTTTAAGATAACCGACGTTGCTAGCCGTGGCAGCGTAAATGTGAACACAGGCGAGAAGATAGAAATTAAAGGTCACAAGAAACTTGTTTTCACCCCCGCCGATGCACTTAAGGATGCTGTAAACAAGCCTTTTGCGATGTTTGAGCCTGTTGAGGTCGACGAGAACTATGTTGAGGAAGAGGCAGAAACTACAGCCCCCGAAGAAGAGGCTTTGCCCGAGAATATTGTGCAGGAAGAAGAAACTATAGCTACAACCGAGGAGGTTGCAGAAGTGGTTGCTGTTGTTGAAGAAAAGCTAGAAGAACAAGAAACCCTTGCACCCGCAGCCGAAGAGCCTACCGAAGAGAAGGAAGAAGAGCAACAACTTAAAGAGAAAAAGAACAAGGTAAAATATTTCCTCCTTTTCTTGCTTGTGTTGTTTGTGGTAGCTCTTGCGGCAATATCTGTGCCTTCTCTCTTGCTTATGCTAACCGGCAAGAGCAACAATCTTGTTGCCCCCGTGGAGGAGGAAGTTTCTTTTGTTGAGGTTGTTGAGCCCCAAGAAACGCTTGTTGTTGCCGACACAACCACAACAAACGTTGCCGATACTGTTGCAACCGCAACACCCGACACTCTTGTAGCCGTAGCGCCCGTAGCACCCGAAACTTATGAATTTAAGATGGTTGAGGAACTTGCTGCCAAAAGCGTAGGTAGCGTTACTGCGAGCGACACCTTATTGTACACCGCCGACGGAGCGATAGGGCAGCACATAGTTGCCGAGAACGAAACCCTCACACGCATAGCTCTAAAGTATTACGGCGACAAGCGTTTGTGGCCCTACATTGTGCAATATAACAAACTGCATAACCCCAATGGTTTGTGCAAAGGTATGGAGTTGGGTATTCCCCGACTTATGCCTATTAAATAACCTGCATAGTGTTAAAGTTTCTTTAATGTAACAGTGCTTAAATCTATTTTAAAAATATTAACACAATAGATTAACACAAAGCACTACTTTTGGAATAAAAACAATTAAAAAGAGAATATACAATTATGAACGGTGCAATAGACATCAGAGAATTAAATGAGATGATTGAGAAACAGAGTGGTTTTCTTACCAATCTGATTACCGGTATGGACCAAGTGATTGTGGGGCAGAAGCACCTTGTAGAGTCGTTGCTCATAGGTCTTTTAGCCGATGGACACGTGTTGCTCGAGGGACTTCCCGGCTTGGCCAAGACTCTTGCTATAAAAACCTTGTCCGATCTTATAGACGCCGACTTTAGCCGCATACAGTTTACTCCCGACCTTCTCCCTGCCGATGTTATAGGTACTATGGTATACAGCCAGAAGGACGAAGATTTCAAGCCCAAACGTGGCCCTATATTTGCAAACTTTGTACTTGCCGACGAGATAAACCGTGCACCGGCAAAGGTGCAGAGTGCGTTGCTCGAGGCTATGCAGGAGCGTCAGGTAACTATAGGTAAAGATACATTTAAGTTGCCCACACCCTTCCTTGTGCTTGCTACACAAAACCCTATAGAGCAGGAGGGTACTTACCCCTTGCCCGAGGCACAGGTAGACCGCTTTATGCTTAAGGTGGTTATTGGTTACCCCGAACTTTCAGAGGAAAAGAGAATTATAAGACAGAATATCACAGGCGAAAAGATTGCTGTGAAGCCCGTTCTCAAACCCGAGGAGATTATTGAGGCTCGCAAGGTTGTGCGTCAGGTATATATCGACGAGAAGATAGAGCAATATATTGCCGATATTGTGTTTGCAACACGTTACCCCGAAAAGTATGGCTTGAAGGATTTGAAAGATATGATATCTTTTGGAGCTTCTCCCCGTGCGTCGATAAACCTTGCGCTTGCTGCACGTGCTTACGCATTTATAAAGCGTCGCGGTTACGTTATCCCCGAGGATGTGCGCGCAGTTGCTCACGATGTGTTGCGTCACCGCGTTGGTTTGAGCTACGAGGCTGAGGCAAGCAATATGAGCGCCGACGAGATTGTAAGCCTTATACTTAACCGCGTTGAGGTACCCTAATAGAGTATTATGGAGACAAGTGAACTAATAAAAAAAGTTCGCAAAATTGAGATTAAGACCCGCGGTCTCTCTCACAACATCTTTGCAGGACAGTATCACTCTGCTTTTAAGGGCAGAGGTATGTCCTTTAGCGAGGTACGTGAGTATCAATATGGCGACGACGTGCGCGATATAGACTGGAACGTAACGGCTCGTTTCAACAAGCCTTTTGTAAAGGTATTCGAGGAGGAACGCGAGCTCACGGTTATGCTTATGGTCGATGTTTCGCAGAGCCTCGACTTTGGTACCGTGAAGCAGACAAAGCGCGACATGCTCACCGAGATTGCTGCAACTATAGCTTTTGCCGCAATACAGAACAACGACAAGATAGGTGTAATCTTTTTCTCCGATGTAGTTGAAAAGTTTATCCCCCCACAGAAAGGGCGCAAACACATCCTTTATATAATAAGGGAGCTGATAAATTTTGAGCCCAAGAGCAACAAAACCGATATAAAGGTGCCGCTTCAGTTTCTCACAAACGCTATTAAAAAGAGGTGTACTGCTTTTGTGTTGAGCGATTTTATAGCACCTCACGACTACAAGAACGCTCTCACCATAGCAAACAGGAAACACGATGTTGTTGCAGTGCGTGTTTACGACCGTCGTCTTGTGGAGCTTCCCAAGGTGGGGCTTATGAAGGTGAAAGATGCCGAAAGCGGACAAGAACTCTACATAGACACATCGTCGACAAAGGTGCAGAAGGCTCAAAGAGAGTGGTGGAACGCACAAACGGCTGCTATTGAGGATATTTTCAAAAAGAGCCGTGTCGATGCTGTTTCGGTGCGCACCGACCAGGATTTTGTAAAAGCGCTGATGTCGCTCTTTGCGATGCGTGCTTAAGTTTTTATTGCATTTATGATGAAAAAAAAATTATTCACACTCCTGCTGACCCTTTCTTGTGCTGTGCTTGCAGCGCAGAATGTTTCGGTACGTGCCGAGATAGACTCTTGCCAGAGATTTATAGGCCAGCAGGCGAGGATTAAGCTTAAGGTGGGGGTTGATGCCGAGAAAAGAGCGCTTTTGCCCCTTTTCGATAAAGAGATTGTGGAGGGCGTGGAGATAGTGGAAAGTATGCCCAATGACACACAACTCTTGAACGATGGCAAGCGCTTGCTCATAACTCAGGAGTATGTCGTAACCTCTTTCGACAGCGCGTTATACGTTATCCCAGCTTTCGAGGTGCTTGTCGACGGCGAGCCCTTTTACTCCGAGGAACTTGCGCTTGCGGTGTATATGGTACCCGTAGACACAACAAACCTGGAGCTCTTTTTCCCTCCAAAGGATATTTGGGCCATAGAGCTTGGGTGGAGCGACTATAAAAGCTCTGTTTTCTACCTCCTTCTCTTAATTGCGTTAGCGGCATTGCTTGCTTGGATAACTATAAGATACATAGAGAACAAGCCCATTATACGCATAATTAAGATTAAGCCTAAAACGCCTGCGCACGTGGTAGCTCTCGGCGAGCTCGACCGCCTGAAGAACGACAAAAGCTGGAGAACAACAGAGAGTAGTAAAGAGTATTACACTGCACTCACCGACGCTTTGCGTCTTTATATGAACGAGCGCTTCGGCTTTAATGCAACCGAGATGACAACCGAGGAGATTGTGGAGCATTTGTTACAGATAAAAGATAAAGAGAGTATAAAAGAGGTACGCGAGCTACTCGAGACGTCGGACCTTGTGAAGTTTGCAAAGTTCACACCCCCGATGAACGAGAACGACCGCAACTTGTTAAGCGCTGTGGAATTTGTTAACGAGACAAAACCCAGCGAGGAGGAGACTGTCCAGCAACCTACAGAAAAAAGAGTTGTGAACGAGCGTTCTTTGCGTGCAAAAAGATTGTTGTTAGCAGCTATAGTGCTTCTCTCAATAGGTGTTGTAGCAACTTTTGTGCTGCTCATTTGCGACCTCTATTATTTGTTAAGCTAATTTGTATTGAAGTATGCTTTTCTCTAAAATAGGATATTTGCTTCTTTTCATTCCACTTGCAGCATACGTTGTGTGGTATCTACTCAAGGGACGTAAGTTGGAGCCTTCGATGAAGGTTTCAAGCGTAGCTCCTTTCCTGAAAAATGTAAAGAGCTATAAAAATTATATTATAGACCTGCCTTTTGTGTTGCGTGTGCTAGCAATGGCTATGTTGATAATAGTCCTTGCCAGGCCGCAAAGCACAAATCGATGGCAAAACACTGAGGTTGAGGGTATAGATATTATGTTGGTGATGGACGTGTCGACAAGTATGTTGGCGATGGACTTAACCCCCAACCGCCTCGAAGCTGCCAAGCAGGTGGCAACAGAGTTTGTAAATAGCCGCCCCAACGACAATATGGGCCTCACTATATTCGCAGGTGAAAGCTTCACTCAGTGCCCCTTGACTACCGACCACAGTGTTATGCTCAACATGCTCAACTCTGTAAAGTGCGATATTGCTGCACAAGGTATTATTGAGGACGGCACAGCTATAGGTATGGGTATAGCCAACGCAGTGAGCCGTTTAAAAGAGAGCAAAGCTAAGTCTAAAGTTATAATATTGCTCACCGACGGATCGAACAACCGCGGCGAGATATCGCCCGAAGCTGCTGCAGATATTGCAAAGAAATTTGGAATAAGAATATACACGATAGGTGTGGGAACAAACGGCACAGCCCCTTACCCCTATGGCGGGCGTGTGGTAAATGTTCCTGTGGAGATAGACGAAACCACGCTAAACAAAATAGCCACAATTACCGATGGAAACTACTATCGTGCAACAAGTAATTCTAAACTTAAAGAGGTGTACGAAAAAATTGACAAACTCGAACGCACAAAGCTGAGTGTCAAGGAGTTTAGCACACGCGAAGAAGAGTATCAAATATTTGCGTTCGTAGCCTTCGCCTTGCTTTTGCTAGAACTTTTGTTGCGCAACACCATACTAAAGAAAATACCTTAAAAAATAAGGAGATATTAAAATGAAGTTTGCAAACCCCGAATATTTCTATCTGTTAATAGTCGTCCCCATAATATTGGCAGTTTACATATACTCCAACTACAGAAGGAGAAAGAACTTGCAGCAATATGGCGATGTGCAGTTATTGAGAAATTTAATGCCCGACGTGTCCGACTATCGCCCTGGTATAAAATTTTGGCTTTCACTCACGGCGCTTCTCTTTATTGTTGTTTCTCTTGCGCGCCCGCAATTTGGCTCTAAGAAAGAGACTATCACACGACAAGGTATAGAGGTTGTTATAGCGTTGGATATATCAAACTCTATGTTAGCCGAGGATATTGCCCCCAACCGTTTGGAAAAGGCTAAAAAGATTATATCTCGCCTCATAGACAAGTTTGAGAGCGACAAGGTAGGCTTGATAGTTTTTGCCGGTGATGCTTTTGTGCAGTTGCCCATAACAAACGATTTTATATCGGCCAAGATGTTTCTTGAAACTATCTCTCCCGAACTTATAACTCGTCAGGGCACAGATATAGGTGGAGCTATAGACCTTGCAACAAAGAGCTTTACATCTAAAGAAGGGGTGGGCAAGGCTATCGTAGTGATAACAGACGGAGAAAACCACGAGGGCGGTGCCGAGGAAGCAGCCAAGCTTGCAAGCGAAAAAGGTATGAATGTATATATATTAGGTATAGGCTCGCTCGAGGGTGCTCCCATACCTGTGGCAGGCACAAAAGATTATCGTCGCGACAAAGAGAATAATGTGGTTGTTACAAAGCTCAACGAGCAGATGGCACAAACTATAGCTCAAGCTGGAGGTGGTGCCTACATACGTGTCGACAACACAAACAACGCACAAAAACTTCTCGAGAGCGAGGTGGACAAGCTTGCAAAGGCCGATGTTGAGACCGAGGTGTATACAGAATACAACGAGCAGTTTGAATTTATAACTTGGATAGCTCTCATACTCCTGACTCTTGAAGTTTTGATTTTAACAGGTAAGAGCCGACTAACAAAAGGGTTCAAGTTGTTTGACAAATAAAAGTGTGTAATATGTTAAAAACAAGATATATAATATTGCTTTTTGCCGCAATATCTTTTTTAAGTGCATCGGCACAAAAAAGTTATCGCGAGTATCTGAAGAGTGGGAACAAACTCTACACCGACAGTCTCTACGACAAAGCAGAGGTGGAGTATAGAAAGGCTCTTGAGCTAGACCCCAACGGTAGCCAGGCGCTCTACAACCTTGGTAACGCTTTGCTCTATCAGAACAAGGCACAAGATGCTATGGACCAATATATGATGGCCGAAAAACGCGAAACGAGCAAGCAAAATCTTGCGCAGATACACCACAATATGGGAGTTATTTGCCAGGCTTCGAAGGACTATGCTCGCGCTGTGGAGTATTACAAACAGTCGCTACGCGAAAACCCCACAGACAACGAAACACGATATAACCTGGCTGTCGCTCTTAGACAATTAAAAGACCAGCAACAGCAACAGCAGCAAGAGAACAAGAACGAGCAGGAAGAAAAGGAGCAACAACAAGAAAAGCAAGAACAGCAACAGCAACAGCAGCAAGACCAACAACAGCAACAACAGGCACAAGAAGAGGAAGAAAAGATGTCTAAAGAGAACGCCGAACAGTTGCTCGAGTCGGCTATGCAAGATGAAAAAGAGGTGCAAGAGAAGGTTAAAAAGATGATGCAAATACGCGGTCGCAAGCTCGACAAAGATTGGTGAGAAACCCGGTAGAGGAGCCTCGCCAAGGCTTGCGTGAGAGGATAATTAAGGAGAAAAACAAAAAAGAATGAAAAAAATATTTCTGTCAACACTATTATTTTTAATAACTCTGTCGGTTTTTGCCGAAGATATAACATTTACCACATCGGCCCCTAAAGCGGTTGTGGTAAACCAACAATTTAGGCTGAAGTATACTATAAACCGTCGAAATGTGAAAGAGCCTCTAGTGCCGGAATTTGAGAATTTCTCAATCTTGTTCGGCCCTTCTCGCTCCGAACAATCGAGCACACAGATTATAAACGGAACGGTTACATCGTCGCAGTCGGTAACCTTCACATACACACTCCTGGCTCAAGAGGAGGGAGAGTTTACCATACCCGGTGCAACCATCACCGTAGATGGTAAAAAGATAACCTCGAACAAGGTAAACGTGAAGGTGTTGCCGCAAGATAAAAACAGTGCAGCTACGCAACAACGCTCGTCGCGACAGGGGCAACGCACAAATTCAAGCTCTGTGGATATTGCAACCGACGACCTTTTTATGACAGCAACCCTCAACAAGACAACAGTTGTTGAGCAGGAGGCTGTGTTGCTCACCTTTAAAGTGTACTCGGCAGTAAACCTCACCGCACTTAACGGAAAGATACCCGACCTTAAAGGCTTTCAGATACAAGAGGTGGACCTCCCTCACGAAAAAGAGTGGCAGATGGAGCATTATAACGGGCGCAACTATCGCACAATATTGTGGCAACAATATGTTTTGTTCCCGCAACAGACTGGGGAGATTGAGATACCTTCGGCTGTGTACGAGGGTGTGGTTACAAAGCAGGTGCGCAGCTACGACCCCTTCGATTTTTTTGGTGGCGGCAACGTAGTTGAGATAAAAAAAGAGCTACGCACACCGAAACTAAAACTTAATGTGCAGAAACTCCCTGCAGGCAAGCCCGAAGGTTTCTCGGGCGCAGTGGGTAACTTTAAAATTTCGTCATCGATAAGCACCACAGAGCTCAAGGCCAATGAGGCTGTCACTCTGCGCCTTGTAATTTCGGGTACAGGAAATATGAAACTTATAAAGACACCCGAAGTTCAGTTCCCCGAAGATTTTGAAATTTACGACCCCAAGATTGAAAATAAAATTACGCTCAAAAGTAATGGTTTTTCAGGCAATAAGGTTATTGAATATCTTGTGATACCTCGCTTCGGAGGCGACTACACAATACCATCGGTTAAATTCTCGTACTACGATGTTGCAAGCAAGCAATATAAGGTACTTGAGACCCAGAGCTATACCTTGAAGGTGGAGAAAGGAGAGAACGACACAAACTCAGCCGTAGCAGCTTATGTGAGCAAAGAAGAGCTTAAGCTGATAGGGCAGGATATAAGATACATTAAGCGTGGCGATGTGGTTGTTAAGAAACGCGGCGACTACCTCTTTGCGTCGGGCATATACTATATGTGCTATCTACTCCCTCTCGCGTTGTTTGTCGCATATATAATTATGTACCGCAAAAAGGTTGCCGAGAACGCAAATATAGCAGCTATGCGCACAAAGAAGGCCAACAAAGTAGCTGTAAAGCGTTTGAAGGTTGCGAAAAAACTACTCAAAGAGAATAAGAAAACAGAGTTTTACGATGAGATTTTAAAAACTCTGTGGGGCTATATGAGCGACAAATTAAACATACCAGTGTCGCAGCTCTCTAAAGAGAATATCGCTACCGAGCTTGAGGAGAAGGGCGTGGATGCACAGCTTGTTACCGAGTTGCACAACTTGCTCAACGAGTGTGAGTTTGCGCGTTATGCTCCAGGTGATGCAAGCGCGGCTATGGACAAGGTTTATAATATGTCCATAACCACAATAAGCAAAATGGAAAACTCTATTAAACGTTAACGATGAAAAAGATATTAGCATATATAGTTTTTGCGGCTGTTTGTAGTGTAGCTGTTGCACAAGAAAACTTTACAAAAGCTGCGGGCGATAGCGCCTATATGGCAAACAATTACAAGGAGGCAGCACAAGTATACGAGCAACTGCTTGCCGAGGGAGAATCTGAGGCACTTTATTACAACCTGGGCAACGCATATTACAAAAGCAACGATATAGCAAAAGCTATACTTAACTACGAAAGAGCCCTGTTGCTTGCGCCTGCCGATGAGGATATAAAGTTTAACCTTGCGCTTGCAAGAAGCAAAACAGTTGACAAAATTTCGGAGCCTTACGAGATGTTCTTTACTACTTGGGGCAGAAACTTTGCCAACCTTATGAGTATGGATGCTTGGTCGATTATAGCTATCACGGGTTTCATTTGCTTGCTGGCGGCTGTGCTTCTTTTTCTTTTCAGCAGGAGTGTGGCTGTTAAAAAGAGTATGTTCTTTGTTGCAATTATAGCTTTGTTTGTAACTATATTTGCAAACCTGTCGGCGCTACATCATTACAACTTCCTCAGCAACAGATGTGCTGCAATTATTATGCAGCCTAGTGTTACAGCAAAGAGCACCCCCGATGCTTCGGGAACAGACCTCTTTGTTATTCACGAAGGCAGAAAGGTGAACATAGCCGATGACACAATGAAAGGGTGGAAGGAGATTGAGCTGGAAGATGGAACAAAAGGCTGGGTGCCAACAACTGCACTCGAAAAAATTTAAAGAATAAGAGAATATGTACACAATACAGGAGATACTAGACCTCGACAACTATCTTTTGCAGTCGGTTAATGGCGGAAACTCCGCTTTTATAGATGGTTGCATAAGTGCTTATGTCACACCTCTTGTGTGGCTGCCCCTAGCTATTGTGTTGCTATATGTGCTTATAAAGAATAATACTATAGTAAACTTTTTTACAATAATATTGTTGATGGCGGGTATGCTGGCTCTCACTTATCTGCTCACAATGTGTGCTTTGCAGCCCTTATCCGACTATTTGCGTTCTTTGTATGACGACGGTACGCTACACCTTCTCGATGTGCTGAATAGCTATCGTTCGGGTAACGGCTCGCTCCTCACATACTCGGCAGCGGTTACATCGCTTGCTCTTTTTCTTATGTTACTTGTGCGTCACAAGGCGATGAACGTGTCGCTTGCCTTGTGGGCCGGTATAAGCTGTTTTGCTGGTGTCTATATGGCAGTATACTACCCGTGGGATATTGTGGCAGGTATCTTGCTCGGTGTGTTGTGCAGCACTATCGCATACAGGGTTTTTCGTTACTGCCTAAAAAAGCAGAGGATACGTCGCGACTGGGTGAGTATGCGTTACACAAGAAGCGGTTACGAGGTTTCCGATATTTATCTTTTTCTTGTTTTTATGTATGCAACGTTTGCCGCAGTGCCGGTAATATCCTTTTTCTTGTAACTAATAAAGGGTTATAAACTCGTAGCTGTTGCCCACGATGGAGAGGTAACGCATAAACTCTTCTTGCGTTATAACCACGGTTGCATGGTTGTCGTTAGGGTGAAAACTTAAAGATTTTTCGTGTTTTAAGTTCTCGTCTAGAAAGAGATGAACGTGGTTTTCTGTGTCGTTAATAAGCCCAAAGGGAGAAACAGACCCAGGTTGCAACCCTAAATACTTCTCCATACGTTGTTGCGAGGCAAAGGTGAGCTTCCCTTGGTGCAAAAGTTGTTCAAGGTCGCGTATAGCAAGGTCGCGTTCGCAGTCGAGCACAACAAGATAGTGTTTGTTGCCCTTGTGGTTTCTAAAAAAAAGATTCTTGCAGTGTTTTGAGCCGTCGGCTCTCCACTGTGTGCGTGCGATTTCAATAGTGGGAGCTTCGTCGTGGGTGTACCAAGAGTGCTCTATATTGTTCTTCTCAAGGAAGTTTAGTACCTTTTCTATGCGTTCGTTGTCCATCCTTTTTATTTTTTCGCGAAGTTAGGAGATAAAAAATACTATTGCAACCCTTAAAGGGTTTTAAAATGGTGCAAATTTAAATAATTTAGCAATAATGGGCAGGGGATACGGATTTTATTAAGTATCTTCGCAGAAATATTCTACAGAATAAAAAACACTAAATAAAAGATGAGAATTTATATTAAAAATTTATTACTGACGGCGTTGCTAGTGTGCTTGGCCTTGCCGTCTGTGGCAGAAAAAAAGGTGGAGCAGTTGCCTGCCGACCCTGCTGTGCGTGTGGGCAAGTTGAAGAACGGCCTGACATACTACATACGTTACAATTCCGAGCCCGAGAAGAAGGTTAACTTCTACATAGCACAAAAGGTTGGCTCTATCCAGGAGGAGGACAACCAACGTGGCCTTGCACACTTTCTCGAGCATATGTGTTTCAACGGTACCAAGAACTTCCCCGGTAAAGGGCTCATAAACTACCTAGAGACCATCGGAGTAAAGTTTGGTGTAAACTTGAATGCTTATACATCGATAGAGGAGACCGTTTACAACATAAACGATGTGCCCGTGGAGAAAGAGGGAGCCATAGATTCTTGTTTGCTCATTTTGCACGATTGGGCCGACGGACTAACCCTCGATGCCGAGGAGATAGACAAAGAGCGTGGTGTGATACACGAAGAGTGGCGCCAGAGAAGCAACGCTACATCGCGTATGTTCGACCAAGTGTTACCCATCGCTTATCAGGGCGAGAAATATGCCTATCGTATGCCCATCGGTACTATGGAAGTTATCGATAATTTTCCCCATAAGGCTCTGCGCGACTATTATGAAAAGTGGTATCGTCCCGACTTGCAAGGCATTATAGTTGTGGGTGATGTTGATGTCGACGAGGTTGAAAAGAAGATAAAGAAATTGTTCGGCAAAATAAAAAAAGCTAAGAAACCTGCCGAGAGAGTATACTATCCCGTGTCGGACAACAAAGAGTTCATCTTTGCACAGGGCACCGACAAAGAGCAACAGAACTACACTCTGCAGCTATACTACAAATACGACGCAACACCTCGCGAGCTACGCAACACCAAGCAGCATGTGATAAACGAGACCAAGATGATGTTGGTAACAGAGATGCTCAACGCACGTTTTACCGAGATTGCGATGAAGAACAACCCTCCCTACCTGGGTGCGGGTGTTGGCAACGGCTCGTTCATCTTGTCTAACACAAAGAACGCTCTCTACCTGGCAACAGCCTGCAAGGTGGAGAATATAAACGAGGCTCTTTTCTCTGCTCTTAGTGAGTTTGAGCGTGCAAAACGTTATGGTTTCACCGAAGGCGAGCTTGAGCGTCAAAAAGCATCGTTGCTTGCAGCAATTGATAAAAGCTATGCCGAGCGCAACAAGATTTCCAACGACGAGCGAGCACAAGAGTACATAAGAAACTTCCTCGACAACACCCCTATGCAGTCTGTTGAGGATGAGTGCATACTATTGAAAGAGATACTTGCAAACATCACGCTCAACGATGTAAACGATGTGCTTCCCGCTATATGCACAAAAGAAAATAGAGTAGCAATCTCTTTGGCACCCGAGAACGACAGCATAAAATACCCTGCAAAGGAGCACATCGAGATTTTTATTACTGCGCTTGAGCAGGCACCCATCACCCCTTATGTCGACACAACAAACGATGCTCCCTTGTTGGAGAAGGAGCCTGAGGGTGGCAAGGTGCTCTCAACTGAGGAGGGCGCTTGGGGCTCTACAGTATGGAGCCTTTCAAATGGTATAAAGGTGGTTGTAAAGCCCACAGATTTTAAAGCCGACGATATTAAGCTCAAAGGTATAAGCTTTGGTGGAACAAGCCGTTACCCCGACAGCGACAGAGTAAACCTTGCTCTTTTCCGTTCTGTAGCACAGTTGGGTGGTGCGGGCTCGTTCGACGCTATGCAGTTGAGCAAGAAACTTGCCGGCAGCACAGTATATGCAAGTACAGGAGCATCTACCTACAACGATGTAGTAGAAGCAACTTGCTCGCCCAAGGATATTGAGGATATGTTCAAGTTATTATATTTGAAAATTACCTCACCCCGAAAAGACGAAGCTGCGCTCGATGGTTTTAAAACCCGCATGTATGGCTCTTTGAAGGATCGCAACCTCAACCCTTTAACAGCCCTGAGCGACACAATTAACAAAGCTCTCTACAGCGGACACCCCCGTATGGAGCCCTTGACAGCAACCGATGTTGACAGCATAAACTACGACCGCATACTCGAAATTTATGCCGACCGTTTTTGCGATGCAAGCGATTTTGTGTTTGTTATCGTGGGTAATATAGATGCCGAGGTACTCAAACCTCTTGTAGAGAAATATCTTGGTGGCCTCCCTGCAAACGGTCGCAAAGAGGAACTCTTCTACAACGAAAAGTTGGGAGTGCGCAAAGGCGTTTATGTAAACAACTTTAAAAGAGCAATGGAAACACCCACCGGTACAGAAGTTATTGTTTACTCTGGCGATATAGAGGCGACCTTGGAGAACACCGTTAAGATGAGCTTCTTGCGACAGATTATGACCCTTGTATACACCGAGGAGGTGCGCGAAAAAGAGGGTGGAACATACGGTGTGGGTGTACAAGGCAATATTGAGCAATTGCCTAAGGGTGAGTTTGACTTCACAATACAGTTTAATATGGCCCCCGAACGTCGCGAGGAACTTTCTCGTATAATTATTACAGAGTTTGAAAAGGTTGCGACACAAGGCCCATCGCAGGAACACGTTGAGAAGGTGCGCAGCTATATGCTAAAGACCTTTGAGGAGAGCAAGAGAGAGAACGAGGCTTGGATGCAGTGGCTTCTTGCATATTACTTCCACGAGAAAGACTTTTACACAAACTACGAGAAAGTTGTAAAAAGCATAACCTCCGAGGATATAAGCAAATTTGTTGCCTACATCTTGAAACAAGGAAACTTTATAGAGGTGAGCATGGTCCCCGAAAACTAACAACGTTTTTTAAAAAGTATAGAAGAGAGACGAGGTGTTTTTTTAGCGCCTCGTCTCTCTTCTATTTAGAATGCTATGCCCACACGGAAACCAAAGTTGTCAAGACCACTCTGTTTATAGGTCATAATATTGCACTTGTTGGTAGAGTAACTATAGTACATCGCAAAGTGAAAACCTATGCTATCGGCCCACGGATAGTAGTTAAAGCCTATCTCGGGTTGCAGATAGAGTCCCCAGGTCTCTTTTTGCGTCAGATAAATATAGTAGTAATTACTAAACTTGGTGTAGCAGGCGCCAAGTTTCATACCCACATAGGGCTGAAAGTCGCTCTCTATAAAGCGGTAGCGCGCAAGCACGCCAAAGGGCAAAGAAAACATTTGATGTTGCTGGTCGGTGCTTATCGATTGAGTGCTGCCCAACTTTATTGTGCGTCGCGACAAATACTCGTTGTTGGTGTGGTAGCACAAGAAACCACCTATCGCAATGTCGGAGGTAATGTAGTAACCTCCCTCGAAGTTCATACCCCAACCACTCGAAACGTTAGAAAAGCGGTTGTTTATAGGTATATTAAACTGCCAGTCAATATTGTAATAACTATCGAGCGATATTTGCGCTTTTGTGTTCACCGGGCACAAAAGCAAGGCTGTGGCAGCAATAAATAATATTTTAAAAACAGGTTTCATAACACTTTATTTTTTTAAGTAAGGCGATTGTGTAAAAGCTTGGCCTATAGCACTCATCGTGCGAGAGTAACTCAAATTATTGCCGCTGAGCAAGCCCGATATAAAGGTGTTCCAAACTATACTCAACTTATTATCGCTACGCACATCCATATTATCGACAAGCTCACCTATTATAGCACCCGTGCTATATGAGTAGTAGAAAGCGAAAGGGTAGTACCAACCTGCTCCGCCCCAATTCCAATATCCGGGATAGTTATACCACCACGGCCCGGCTGTGCTACCACTAAAATAGTATGTGGTGCTCACGTAGCTCAGTTGCAGCACAATATCAGCCTCTTCCACGCCTTCAACTTCGGTGTATCCACGTTGTACAAAGTTGTCGTTAAAGGCATCTATTATGCGCTGAGAGTTTTCGTTTTTCCAATATGTGGGTTTTGTTGTTGCATCGCCCATTATGAGTATGCTGTCTATCACATAGAATGTGTCGAAGGTCGAAAAATCGGTGTTGCTGTCGTAGTTTGTGAGAACAAGATAATCGTTATCGAGCTTGTCGGTATCGGGGTCTTTTTCGCACGACACAAACAGTAGACCAGACGCAATAAACGACAGTATTAAAATCTGTTTCATACGCTTTTAGTTCTTTTTAGGTGTTAATTTATGGTTGCCCGCAGTTGGTTGCATATTGCTGTTGAGCTTCACAAGAGAGCTGTCGCTCGATAGCATAAAGTTCATCTTGGGCATACCCATAGAAGATACAAATTCGTAAATAACAGCCGTACTATCGTTGGGAACACCTATTATAACCACAGTTTCGCCCTTGTCGTTTTCTGTGGCTATACCCTCGTCTATGTAATCGGTGGTCAGGGTGTAGGTGCCGTCATCGTTTAGGCTAAGGGTTTGCATCGTTAGAATAACGTCGCCCATATTACCACCTGTCATAGGAAGGGTGCCCTCGTAGATAAATGTTTGAAGGTCGCCCACCGTGGAGTCGTTTATCATAAAGATGCTATCGCTCTCAATTACCACGCCTTGGGGCTGATTGTGGTTGCTGCAAGAGTTGCACGACGAGAGAAAAAGTAGCGACAAGGCTGCAGTTGATAGAATAATTTCTTTTTTCATTGTTGTTGTTTTTTATGGTTAATTTAGCAGAATAACACTTTAACAACAATGTAGGTTTCTCTCTTTTGCTTAAATAAAACAAAAAAGACAACTACTTGCAAGTTGCAGGTAATTGTCTTTTTATATTTTAGATCTGTTCTGTTATTCGGCAGCAGGAGGGAGCGTGCCGTTTGCAATTATATAATTCACATTATATATAATGTATTCTTGTCTGTTGCCGAGAGGGTAAACGTGGCGATAATCGCTATACTCGTCTACCACATAGTCGGGGAGAGGGGTGGTGAGAAACTCGCCTGCAGGGTCACATATGTATGCTGTGGCCGGGTTTATCTTGAAGAGATAAGGCGACTCGTAACACTCGGTATAGAGGTGTGTGCCACTTGAAGGTTGCCCCACAATTATCACGTTTGTTGTTCCACGCAAAGTTTGAATACCTTTAATAAATGCATCTACAACGCCGCCTGTTTTTTGTGTAGTTACTATGTATAGAGGCTTGTCGCTTGCGTTTGTGCTTGCTGCGGGCAAGGCGATGCTCTCTTTCTCCTCAGCATCGATGTTTCTATCCAAAAGACAAAACGCGGTGCCTTCTTTGTCGGCGGGGATAAATGCGCTTGCAACCTGTGCTGCGTCGGTTAGAGAGGTGGATGTGTTGTATCTAAGGTCGAGAATTATGTTGTCAACCTCGCCCGACAAAACCTCGGACAGCGCTGCAGACATCTTCTCGTTGTCGAATTTATTGCACAATATATAGCCGCTTTTGCTTGTTATCTCGTCTATTATAGTCACAACAGGAACGGGTGTAACATCGTAGTCGGCCGATGCGGGAAGGGTGATGTTTTCTACGTTCTCCCAAAAATATTCTTCGGTGTCATCGTTGTACTCTATAGCATCTATCTTGAGCTCGGCACCTGTGCCCGATGTTATCTTCTTTATATTTGTGGTGTTTACTCTCTTACCGTCAATCTCGGCAACCCACATACCACGCTCAAGGCCTGCAGCCTTTGCCACTGAGTTGGGCTCTACATAGCTTATGAGAGCATATTGTCTCGACGGCGACACACCTAGCGGGTCGCGAAGCATCGTGTAGGAAATTCCGTAGTCGGGAACGCTCTCTTCCTCGTCGCTTGAGAAGAACGATGCGTTGTCTTTGCTCTTGTTGAGCAAGTTTCCAAAGAATTGTGCCGGTGTAGAGAAGTAGTTTTTCTGTGAAACATCTCCTATCTCTCCAGCCCATAGATACACCTCTTTCATCTTTGAGTATATCCATTGATTCTCCTTTGTGAGCTCGTTAAATTCAGCCGTTCTATCCTCTCCGCAACTGCAAAACAGCATAGCGAAGATTGTAAGTAATATAAATGTTTTGTTCTTTTTCATAATGTGGCAAATTTACTCCTTTTCTGGGCAAATACAAAGAGTGATAGCTTTTTTATTCTATAAACCTTTGTTGGCCTGATGAAGAAATTATCATCTGTGATTACTATATTATTGATAATGAGTTGATATGGCAGATGCGTGGCGAAGAAGGCATAACAATCTGGACACGACAATAATTCTATGATAAACAAAAAAATAGAGCAAGTTTGTTAAAACTTGCTCTATTTTTTAATCTAAAAGGTGAATTATGCCTCTGCAGGAGCCTCTGTTGCCTCCTCTGCGGGAGCCTCAGTAGCCTCTGCTGCAGCAGCAGCCTCAGCCTCAGCTTTTGCAAGTGCCTCGGCAGCCTTCTTGTCGGCAACCTTCTTGGCAATAGCAGCATTAACCTCTTTCTCAGCCTCCAAACGAGCCTTCTTAGCATCGCGTTTAGCCTGCTCCTCAGCGCTCTTGATACCGTTCAAAGCGTTCTCTTTAGCGGTCTTCCAAGCGTCGAACTTAGCCTGTGCTGTAGCCTCGTCAAATGCACCCTTCTTAACACCACCTTGCAAGTGTTTCATCATGTAAACGCCCTGTGAAGAGAGGATGTTGCGAACAGTGTCGGTGGGAGTAGCACCGTTGTTAACCCACCACAAAGCTCTCTCGAAGTTGATGTCGATACTAGCAGGGTTTGTGTTAGGGTTGTAAGTACCGATTTTCTCGGTGAACTTTCCATCACGTGGAGCTCTCGAATCTGCAATCACGATAGAGTAGAATGCGTAGTGTTTACGACCTCTTCTCTGCAATCTGATTTTTGTTGCCATTTTTAATTTAGTTTTAAATTGTTAATAGATTTGAGTTAGCCGATAACTCGTATCGGCGCGGCAAAGGTAGTACATTTTTTGCAAACACGCAAATTCCCAACACCTTATTATACCTTATTGCATAAAATAAAAGGGTTATTTATAGCTCGCAACCGCATTGTGTGTCGATGCACGCTTCTCTTCGGGCGGTAGTTGCATATAATCGCCATATTGTTTAGAAAGGTATGTGTGGTAATCCTCAACAGCACAATACTCTTTTCCCTCGAAGGGTAGCATTGTCAAATTGTCGAACATAGAGCGGGGAAAGACCTCTTTCTTTGCAGTGCGCGACGCAAGGCTGCATACCAGCTCGCACGAGTCATACTCCCTGTGCAACATACACTTTTTAACAACCCAAAGCAAAAGCCTCTCGGGCACGGGTAGGAGCAAAAGTTTGGTGAGTGCAAGGCGGGCCTTTTCTTGCAACGGCATATTCTTTGAAAAAATGCGGCTTTTTACAAAAAGAAACCTTTTGCACTGGGCGCATATGGTTGCTTGCAAGGGCGACACCAAGGCATCTATGGGGAAGATATCTATGTAAACGCCAAAAACTCCGGGTTTTAAATGTAACTCCCTGACGATGGTTGCGGGGTAGTGTACCTTTGCAAACGGCATATTGTATCTTTTATCGGCCTCGTGAGTAATTACTTTGTAGCTTGTGTGAGCGTTGCTGTAGAGCTTTATAAACTTTTCGTAGTCGGGGCGAGGCATATGTATGTCAATATCATCATCCCAAGGGATGTAGCCTTTGTGTCTCACCGCGCCCAAGAGGGTACCGTAAGCGAGGGTATATCGCAAATTGTGCATCTTGCAGAAGGTGGCCACCTCCTCAAGTATGTTGAGCTGAATTTCCTTTATCTCCTCAATATTTAAAACTTTCATACAAATTACGTTTTTTATTTTACTCGGCTAGCAAGCTGTCTATGGCAGCAACAAGCCCTGCAAACTCCTCCTCGTTAAACAAACGTGTAAGTTTCACTATGCGCCCATCCTTGCCTACAAGCACATTACGGGTGATACCCGAGCCACGTTCGGCATACAAAGAGAAAGCATCGGCCACACTATCGAGCGCCATAGGGTAGGTTGTTCCCACCTTTGCCGTGTAGGCATCTACAACCTCTTTACTCTCTTCGCGGTCCACACCCACAAGCACAAAAGAGGGGTTATCCTTGTGGCGTTGCCATATCTCTTTTTCAATATGTGGCATCTCGCGACGACAAACGCCGCACCAACTTGCTGTAAATTGTAACATCACAACCTTGCCGCGCTGTGCCGAAAGCTGAAAGATTGTGCCATCGGTTTGCTTTAAAGAAAAGTCGGGGGCAGGGTCGCCAACCTGCACAAGATACTGGTTTTCATACACAACCGGTTGTGTGGGTGCTGCCGGTGCAGGCTCGTTTTTTTTACCGTTGTTACAAGCCGCAAGTAGGGGGAGTAAAAGGATAAAAAGGTATAGTTTTCTCATCTTCTATGTTGTTATTTTGTTATTAGTACGCACTTAATGCTGTGTTCACAGCAGATATATATTTCTCGGTGGTAGTTGATTTTATTATCGCTTTGCGGTAACGCTTTTCAAGACCGGGTAAGAGATACTCCCAATAAGGCTTTAACTTGCTAAGCAACTGCGTGTTACCCTGCAAACGTTGCTGCATGACGTGCAAAAATTTGTCGTGCATCGTTTGCACAAGAGTGCGCATCTCCTCGTGCGAGAGGGTAGTGCCCAAGCGATACTCACGCCCGAGAGCGGGGTTTGCAAGCAGACCACGCCCTATCATCACCCCCTTTAGTCTGGGAAACTCCACACCGAGAGCCTTTATATCCTCTATAGTTTCAATATCTCCGTTGTATATTACAGGGTGTTTGCAACGCTCATAAAACTCGGCAAAAGCAACCCTGTCGGCCGGCTGTTTATACTGTTCACGCCCCAAGCGAGGGTGCATAGTTACATATTCCAAAGGAGCATCGTTTAGGGTGTCGACAAGCGCTTTCCACTCATCTTTGCTTTCCCAGCCCAAACGCATCTTGACCGAAAAAGAGAGCTCCGGGTG
Source organism: Bacteroidaceae bacterium (assembly GCA_045612305.1). Taxonomy (GTDB): domain Bacteria; phylum Bacteroidota; class Bacteroidia; order Bacteroidales; family Bacteroidaceae; genus HGM04593. The sequence continues at coordinate 9,408 of JAZKYU010000039.1, read as the reverse complement.
AGCCTTAGTTTCTTGCATAATAGCTTCAACCATAGAGGGATGCGGCAATATACCCGCGCCGTGCTGGCGACGAGCTTGCAACGGAAAAGAGCAACCCATATTTATGTCGACACGCGTGTATCCCTCGTTTTTCAGCAACTGCAACAGCGGGCGCATCTCCTCGGGTGTCGCAGCAATAATCTGCGGCACAAGCGAGCCCACGGTGTTGTTTTTCTTTTCAACATCGCGCACATCCTTATTGCGTATCTCGTTGTGTTCAAACCTTATAAAGGGTGTAAAGTATGTATCAATGCCACCAAAGACCTCATTGTGCAGATTGCGCCACACAGCCTCGGTAAATCCTTGTAAGGGTGCTGAATAAATTTCCATCGTCTTTCTTTTTCCACCAACAAAGATACGAACAAACGAGCGAGAAATATGAAGCTTGCTTCAATATTTTTCACAGCGAGTGCAGTATTATCTTCGAGTTTAGCTCAAAGAGCAACAAACGAGCGAGAAATATGAAGCTTGCTTTAATTTTTTCACAGCGAGTGCAGTAATGTGTGTAAAAAACAGCTTCACATTGCAAAGTAGAGTACGCTTCCGTAAAACGCTATTTAACATAATATTTATTATCCACGAATAGTGTGTAAATTTTATAAATAGGTTTTTGTGCAAAATGCATTTAAATAAATAAGGAATTATATATATTTGCAACCTTAATTAAAAAATAGAATATTCTTATGCCCGAATTATCAGAAAGAGCTATACTTATGCCTTCGTCGCCAATTAGAAAGTTGGCACCTTTTGCTAACGCTGCAAAAGAACGTGGTATTAAAGTATACCATCTTAATATAGGCCAGCCCGACCTCGATTCTCCCGAGGTTGCTATTGAGGCTATAAAGAAAATCGACCGCAAGATTCTTGAGTACAGCCCGAGCGATGGTTTTCTCTCTTTGCGCGAGAAGCTCGTCGGCTACTACGACCAATACCAAATAAAACTTAAGGCCGACGACATTATCGTTACCTCTGGCGGCTCCGAAGCTGTGCTTTTTGCCTTTATGTCGTGCCTAAACCCCGGCGACGAGATAATTGTTCCCGAGCCCGCATATGCCAACTATATGGCCTTTGCGATATCGGCCGGAGCTGTTATTCGCCCCATACGCTCAACTATTGAAGAGTCGTTTGCTTTGCCTCCTATGGAGCGTTTCGAGGAGCTTATAAACGAGCGCACACGCGGTATCCTCATCTGCAACCCCAACAACCCCACAGGTTACCTCTACACACGCAGCGAGATGAACCGCATACGCGACCTTGTGAAGAAGCACAACCTTTTCCTCTTCTCCGACGAGGTTTATCGCGAATTTATTTACACAGGCTCGCCCTATATATCGGCTTGCCACCTCGAAGGTATAGAAGAGAACGTTGTGTTGATAGACTCTGTATCAAAGCGCTACTCAGAGTGTGGCTTGCGCATCGGTGCGCTTATAACAAAGAATAAAGCTCTGCGTCAAGCAGTTATGAAGTTCTGTCAGGCACGTTTGAGTCCCCCGCTTCTTGGCCAGATAGCTGCAGAGGCATCGCTCGACGCACCTCGCTCGTATGCTATAAACACATACGAAAAATATATAGAGCGCCGCAACTGTCTCATCGACGAGCTTAACAAATTACCTGGGGTGTACTCCCCTATCCCTATGGGCGCTTTCTACACTGTAGCACGCCTTCCCATCGACGACAGCGACAAATTCTGTGAGTGGTGCCTCACCGACTTTTCATACGAAGGAGAGACTATTATGATGGCACCTGCGTCGGGTTTCTACTCAAACGAGGGTTACGGCAAAAACGAGGTACGCATAGCATACGCTATCGACAAAGCCGACCTTAAACGCGCTATCTTCATATTGGGCAAAGCTCTTGAGCAGTACCCCGGTCGCGTCGAGACAAAGTAAAAAACTTATTAAAAAAAAGAATTTAAAACAAGAAAAGGCCGCAAAAAGCGGCCTTTTCTGTTGTATTGAAGTTTTTATTATTCTTCAAAACCGTTGGGGTTGTTCTTTTGCCAGTTCCAGCTGTCGCGGCACATCTCCTCGATACCAAACTGTGCTTTCCAGCCAAGCTCTGCCTCGGCTTTTGCAGGGTTACAGTAGCAAGTAGCGATGTCACCCGGACGACGGGGCTTGATAGCGTAAGGAACGGGAACACCGTTAGCCTTCTCAAAAGCCTTAACAACATCCAAAACAGAGTAACCGTGACCGGTACCGATGTTGTAGATAGCAATACCCTTGTTCTCAACAATAGCTTTCAAAGCAGCAACGTGAGCACGAGCAAGGTCAACAACGTGGATGTAGTCGCGCACACCTGTACCGTCGTGCGTGTCGTAGTCATCGCCAAACACACCAAGCTCAGCACGCTTGCCTACAGCTGTTTGTGTTATATAGGGCATCAAGTTGTTGGGGATACCGTTGGGGTTTTCACCGATGGTACCGCTCTTGTGAGCACCGATGGGGTTAAAGTAACGGAGAAGAACGATGTTCCACTCGTTGTCGGCTTTCTGGATATCCATAAGAACCTCCTCGAGCATAGATTTTGTCTGTCCGTAGGGGTTGGTGCATTTACCTTTGGGGCACTCCTCTGTTATGGGGATGATAGCGGGGTCGCCATAAACGGTAGCACTTGAAGAGAAAATCATATTTTTGCAACCGTTCTTGCGCATAACATCGGCAAGTAGAAAAGTACCGTTCATGTTGTTCTCGTAGTACTCGAGGGGTTTAGCACAGCTCTCGCCTACAGCCTTCAAACCTGCAAAGTGGATACAAGCATCGAACTTGTGCTCGTCGAACACTTTCTGCAAGCCCTCACGGTCGCGGATGTCTACCTTGTAGAAAGGAACCTCCTTACCGATAATTTTAGCAACACGTTTCAAAGAGATGGGAGATGAGTTGTCCAAGTTGTCAACAACTACAGCCTCGTGACCTGCCTCTGTGAGCTCAATCAAGGTGTGGCTTCCAATGAAACCTGCACCACCGGTTAATAGAATTTTCATTTTTGTTTTATTTTATTGGTTTATTAAATTTTGTTTATAGCCAAAACTTTGTCGGCACAACGCCCAACGTCACAAAGTTAAATATTCTTTTAAAGAATACAAATTCTTTTTATTCTTTTTGTGTAGCAGGGAAAAGTTTTAGAGAAGTTACTCTTGCTCCTTTTCTATCTTAAGGTGCTTTATGCGCGAAATTATAGCTCCGCGTTTGCGCTGAAAGTGGTCGGCTATCTCGTCATATGAGAGTTGTTCGGCCACAAAGTCGCGCAAGGCACTATCTTCTTCCTCTTCCCACGGTTTGTAGGCGTTGGGATACTCTGTTTTTGTAGCTTCTTGCGAGTAGACAGGCTCGCCGGTGAGCTTTTTATATGCTTTGAGGTAGCGTTTGAGGCGTTTTACATCCTTGTCCGACAAGTAGGGCAAACGGCGTATATCCATATTATCGGTGAGGTCGTTTAGCTTCACTGCCGTCGCAAGAGGGTTTTTCTTTACACGCTCTATAAACTTCTCGTAGGGCTCTGTAGCAGAGCGCTTGGTTATGCTGCGCAGAGCTGCAATTATGTGAGAGGGGAAGCCCTCGTCTGCAAGAGCCTCGAAAGACCAAGTACTATCCTCTACTACATCGTGCAACACGCCCACAATTTTTTCTTCTATGTTAGCGCCGGCGTTCATCACACGCAAGACGTGGTCGATATAAGGCTGCCCGCTCTTGTCCACCTGCCCCTCGTGAGCAATGGTTGCTATCTCTATGGCTCGTTGTAATAAATTTTCCATAAAATCTTAATTAAGCGGCATATTAACTTTCTGGCACACATAGCCCAAACGCATAAGTTCTATGCTTGCGCCAATGCAGAAGATGGTTTTAATAACTCGTGTGTAGGCATAAAAAGCCGAAGGGCTTTGTGGCTCGATATTCTCGCGACGCAGCAGGGTTAGAGCAAGCTGGGCCAAGCGACGCATCATCGCCTCGGTATCTTTTGTCTCTTGCGAGTCGGGTGCAAACCCCAAAATATTGTGCATAATATTTTCGTCCATATCGTCGAAGCCCTCGGCGCCGTAATACTCACTATAAGGGCGCTCTTTGAGCTTTTCCCAGTCGCTGTCCCAGTCGTTTGCAACGGCCATACCCAGATAACCTGCCCAAGCTATAGAAACTGTGGGATAGTCGTTTATCTGCGGAACGGCGTCGTGCATATACTCGGGGGCAAGAAGTGCCCAACGCTCTTCAACATCCTGCGATGAGGGCAAAACGCCTTCTATGTTCAAATATGAACGACACAATTTCACCAACTCCTCGCGAAGTTTCTGCTCAAAAGTATCAAGATAGGTCGATGTCTCCATAAATACGTTTTTAATTACCCGTTACACTCGTGGTGCGAACAACTCTCGCCACTGTCTTTTACGTTGCCTGCAATGTATGCAGCAACAAGCTCATCGATGTTTCCGCTTTGCCCACGAACAACTTTAATATCGTTTCCCTCGAGCACATTCTTTGCACCCTCACCCATATTGCCTGCAAGCATCACCTGCACACCTTTTTGGCGAAGGACAAGAGCTATGCCCGACTTGCAGCCACACCCTTGTGGCGAGGGCAGAATTTCTTTCATCTTTACTACCCCATCGGTTATTGTAAATATTGTATAGTGGTCGCAATGTCCAAAGTGGTTATCGACCACACCTTCACGTGTCGGAACAGCAATCTTCATACCTTACTTATTTGTGTTATTTAAAATAATCAACGCTGCTATAACACCAGGCACCCAGCCGCATAGTGTGAGCAGAAAAACAATAATAACAGAGCCACACCCCTGGTCTATAACAGCCAAGGGAGGGAAGAAAATAGATAAAAGTACTCTTATAAGTGACATAATATTATATATGTATCTGTTTGGATTTATTCAAAATAATCAACGCCGCAACAATCCCCGGCACCCATCCGCAAAGTGTAAGCAGAAAAACAATTATGACAGAGCCACATCCCTGGTCAATTACCGCTAAGGGAGGTAATACAATTGCCCAAAACAGTCGGATAAGTGACATTAAAAAAGAAGGCATCATACACTATTAAAAAATTACTTTGTAAAAGTAACACTTTATTTGCAAACGACAAAATCGTGCCTCTCCTACTGCTTTGCGGCACGGCTGTAATTGACCAGCAACACGCCTGCGAAAACCGTTGCTGCAGCAAATATTTTACCCAACCCCAGCGTGTCCATACCGATGTATATACTTATAGCCGACGCCACAATAGGCTGCATATAAGAGTACATACTCACAAGCGTGGGACGCAAGAGTTTTTGCCCTACAGGGATGAGGAAGTATGTTATAAATGTGGAAAACACCACAGCAAAAAACAACTCTGCAAAGAAGCGAGGCTGCACACCCGCATAGTCGACCGAGAGAAGCTCGCCACCGGCAAAAGGGAGGGAAAGCAGCGAGGAAAAAAGAAAAATCCACTTCATAAACGTAACAACGGAGTAACGCATAATCAATGGCTTGAACACGCCCAAATAGACCGAGAAGCAGAAGCCGTTGAGAAAAATCATAAACACACCTAAGGGTTTGGTAGCCACCACCCCGTTTGCTGTAACAGCCCCGTTCAAAATGAGAAAGAGAACGCCGGCAAGGCTCAAAAGCACACCTCCCGCCTTTTTCAAGGTTATGGGTTCCTTAAGCACCGCAGCTGCAATAAACATAGTGTAGATGGGCGACAAGGAGGTCATTATAGAACAGTCCATAGGGGTTATGTGGGAAATTCCCACCAAGAAGGTTATTTGAGTGAGGAAAAAACCTGTGAACGCCGCTGCAAATATGCGCACAAAATCGGCCGGAGCAACCTTCTCCTTGGGCATAAAAAGGGAACACAACCAGAACAGCAACCCTGCACCCACAGAACGCAGGCAAAAGAGAGCCATAGGCGATATAATTTCGCAGCCCATAATATCCTTTGTAACAATAATATTAAGCCCGAATATCACATAAGCTACAAAGCAAGCCAAGTGCCCTTTCAGATTACCTTTTCCCATTTATACTTGTAAATTGTGTTTCGGGTACAAAATTAGTAAAAAAACGGTAATAGATGATATTTTTCGCACTCAGGAGTGAGTTGTGGCGTTTTTTTATTACCTTCGTTTGTTAAAATTTGTATCTATGAATAAAATACTCTTAACTGCTTTATTGATGTTTGCCGGCGCAGCCACAATTAAGGCCGACGACGGCATTATGGAAGCTATAAACAAAAGTGTGGATTTTGGCGTATCGACAACAACCTACCCCGACGCTTCTCTTGCAAAAACTATGGAGACGCGAGCTGCAATAAACTCGCTGGACTTGGAGATAGGTTTAAGCCGCTTAAAACTCTTCGGTTACGGGCAAATGTGGTACGACTACAAGCGAGTGAACAAGCAGAACACAAATGGTGGCGAGGTGAAGCGCATTATCCTTATGGCCGATGCGCAGATAACAAAAAAGCTGAGTTTCTTCCTTATGTACGACGCTGCAGTGTCTGAGCTGCACGAATATTATGCACAGTATGCTTTTAAACCTTGGTTGCAGGTGCGTGTAGGACAGTTCAAGCAGCCCTTCACGCTCGAGAGCCTTTTCTCGCCCACCTATTTAAGCACCATTCTCTTCGACCCCTCGGTGCTCTACCTTGCAGGCATAGCAAGCGACCCGCTTGTGGGCAACCACGTAGCGCGCGATATGGGCGTTATGTTCACCGGAGATTTTTGGAAGAACAAAAACGGGCGTTATCTAATGAACTACAGCCTTGGTGTGTTCAACGGGCCTGGTATGAATCAAAAAGAGAACAACAGCCAAAAGGATATTATAGGTATGCTCAAATATATGCCCACAAAGGAGTTGTTGATAGAGGGCTCTTTCCTCGTAGGCACAGGCCACGCACAAGCTACATCGCTCTATGGCAACGCAAACTTGGGTGAGGACTATTCGCGTCATCGCTGGAACGTGGGTGTCGAAGCCGCATACTCTCCCCTATACCTGCGTGCCGAGTACATAAAAGGTTACGATGGAGGCATACACTCACAGGGAGGATATATAAATTTTGTATACACACCTATAAAGAAGTTCGACCTTATACTTAACTGGGACTATCTCGACAAGAACATAAATTGCAGCAAAGCGGAACAAAAACTTATAGATAAAGAAGGCTGGATGACCGAGCTCAACACCTACACCGCAGGCGCACAATACTGGATTTACAAGCGTTGCCGCCTTTCGGCACATTTTGTTTACACCCGCTCAAAGGCTGGTGCAATTTCACGCGAGGTTATATCGCAGTTGCAAATTTCTTTCTAACGACAAACATCTTGTCTGTATATAATTCGACCTCCAAAGCCAAGCCTTGGAGGTCGAATTTCTTTGTGCGGGTTGTTACTGCAGGGGCACGGAGTAAAATACTCGTTGGCCGGCGGCGTTATAACCCGATATAAATAGTACGGGCTCGGTGGAGCTGTTGGCCTGCTTTACTATCCTTTGCAGTTCCTCTATAGTGCGCACTGCTGTGCCGTTAATTTTCTGTATCACGACACCTTTTTTCACGCCATACTTAGAGAAAAGTCCCTCACTCACATCCACAACCTTTAGACCATAGGTTATTTTAAAGAAGGCTTTTTCTTTCTCATCGATTGGCTTGAACGATGCGCCAAGAAGGTCGATGTCTATGTTTTTAACCACATTTGTGTTGCCTTGCACGTTCACAAGCGTAACATCATACTCTTTCTCCTTTTTATCACGTACAACCTTAACCTTAACCTTGGTGCCGGGCATTGTTTTTGCAAGAGTCTCCTGTAGCTCGGGCATAGTTTTCACAGGTTTTCCGTTAAAGGCCACAACAACATCACCTTTTTTTATGCCGGCAGCCTTTGCTGCTCCGTCTTCTATCACGTCCGACACATAAACGCCGTCAACCGTACCCAGATTTTCTTTTTCGTTAAGTTCAGCCGTCACAGTACCACCCACAATACCAAGCACGGCACGCTGCACTGCGCCAAACTCCTTTAGGTCGGACACAACCTTTGTCATTATAGATGTGGGGATAGCAAAACCATAACCTGCATACGACCCTGTGGGTGAAGAAAGCACCGAGTTTATGCCAACAAGCTCGCCGTTGGCGTTCACAAGTGCGCCGCCGCTGTTTCCTTGATTTATAGCAGCGTCGGTTTGTATAAACGACTCTATACCCCCGTCGTAAACACCAAGAGAACGAGCCTTTGCGCTCACAATACCCGCAGTAACCGTCGATGTGAGGTTAAATGGGTTGCCCACGGCAAGCACCCACTCTCCTATTTTAAGATTATCGCTGTCGCCCACAGAGAGGAAAGGCAATTTATCCTCGCTATCTATCTTTACTAGCGCAAGGTCGGTGGTTGCATCAGTGCCTACAAGGCGAGCCGGGTATGTGCGGTTGTCGTTAAGCGTCACCTGTATCTCGTCGGCACCATCTATAACGTGGTTGTTTGTTACAATATAGCCGTCGTCGCTCAAAATAACTCCCGAGCCGAAGCCCACACGAGGTTGTGTCTGCACACGCTGTTGACGCCCCATGCCGTCGCCAAAAAAGAAGTCATAAATATCGGGAGCACGGCGCACAACCGCAGTTTTCCCCTTTGCGGTAGATTTTATGTGCACTACCGCGTGCACCGATTTTTCGGCGGCAGCAGTGAGGTCGGTACGTTGCAAGCCGTTTGTTGTCGCAGGCAACGCAGCTTTTGTGACAAAAGTCCTCTCTTCGCCCAAAGGAGCAGGCTCGTTTTCTGCCACAAAAGAGCTTGCCGACACGCGATACGCGGTATAGCCGGCTACAAGTGCGCTTGCAGCAACCACCGTAGCTCCAAAAAAGAATTTTATAAATACTTTTTTCATAATCACATATTATTTTTTGGTTAATTTACGAGTTAAATGTTAACTACACAGAACACACACGTTTGCTGTGTTCCGTGGCGCAAATATAGCGTAAGTATGTTTGCAAGCAATACCTTGATGCTCTTTTTTGAGTATAATTAACGGATGCGATGCACTTTTAACAGTCGTTTTACTTTTACGATATTTTTTTCACATTTGTTAAACGCAAGCACGTTTTTATTTTATTCTTTTGCAAAAAAAGAGTATCTTTGCACCCGGAAAACAAACAACACAGTCGACCGGCTTGTCGCTGTTGTCGCAAGACAAAAGAGGAAAGTCCGGGCAGCACAGAGCACTCCACTTCCTAACAGAAAGCTGTCTGCGAGGGCGGAGTAACGCAGAAGAAAATAACCGCCCGCAAGGGTAAGGGTGAGAAGGTGGGGTAAGAGCCCACCGGTCGTGCAGCGATGTACGAGCCGTGCGTCTTGGAGGCTGCAAGTTCATGTAAACCGGTGTTTGAGGGTTGC
>JAZKYU010000038.1:0-48510 GCA_045612305.1 Bacteroidaceae bacterium | reverse complement strand
TGCGCATAGGGCGCTTTTTTAACGAAAAACATAGTTGAAGTTTTTGGGGCTCCGGAAGCGCTCGGTATTGCGCTTTGTAGAAAATATAGCGGCATACCTCGCTAGGTCCTCGCTTTTCCCCAAAAACTTTGACACTTGTTTTTCTAAAAGCTTTAATGCGCACCTCTGGGCTGCGCTGATGAGGGTAATTTTTAACCCTTGCAGCACCGTTTAGATTTGAGCGTGTATCCGAGCATTTACAGGAAAAAGTGCGAGCATTGTTTGAGTGTGTAGTTATACGTGCATAGCGCGGATAACTGAACGAGTTGCGCAGCACCCTGTAAATGTGAGAAAGAGACGCGCGACAAGTGACCGACGAACGAGTTATATTGCCCTCACAGGGCAATTCACGAGCAAGAGGAGGGAGCGACTAATCTTACTCGCGTGCTGCGCCTTTTGCTTCCTTTTCGTCGCACGAAAAGAAGGAGAAAAGAATAAGCATATTGAGAGAATATCTCTCGGGCCACCGAGGATTTTAAAGCAAGACTATACAAACAAGGTGTTACTCTTGCTGTGCGATTAAGTAAAGAGTCGAGCTTTTAAGGGGGGATAAGTGTCAAGGAATAAATTAACAAAACTTTTGCATATCCCCCTAGACTTTATTGGTGAGCCTTAAAAGCTCCATTCAACGGAGTTGTGCATACTAACCCACATCTTTCATACTAGCAAAGAAATTAGAAAGAAGAAATTTGTGCCAAGCTCGTTTTTCACATACATTTGTAACATAATAAAAACCACATAATATTCAAACGTAATGAGAAGAATACTTTTAATGTCAATTTTTGCAATCGCAGGTTTATTATCACTTTCCGCACAGGCACAGGAAACACCAGTACATATAGTGGAAAAGATGCCAGAATTTAAGGGAGGGATGAGTGCTATGATGCGCTACTTGAGAGACAGTATACGCTACCCAAAAGAATGTGAAGAAAATGGTATAGAGGGTCGCTCATTTGTAAATTTCATAGTGAACACCGACGGCTCCATAAGCGACGCTAAAATTACGAAAAGCAGCGGCAACAAAGAACTCGATAATGAGGCGGTGCGCGTTGTGAGTGCAATGCCCTATTGGTACCCCGGTACACAGAATGGAATATCTGTACGCACCCACTTCACCCTGCCCATCACATTCAAAACTAACAAAGGCGACATAAATAAAGCTAAAAAAGAGAAAAAAAAGAGCTCCAAGTGGGCAAGTGGCAACCGCGCGTCAAAAAAGAAGAAAACTAAAGAATAATCACAAACAAACACTCCCAACCAACGCTGACAACACAAAAAAAGGCAACGAATTTTCGTTGCCTTTTTTGTGTGTTAATAAACCTCTACATTAAAAAGAGTAGTAGAGACCAAAAGTCAATTCGTTATCAAGTTCAAAACCAAAGGATTTTGTTTCCTCAATATCGGTGTAGCCCAAATTACCAAATTTAGCAATAATGCTGAATTTATCACTTAAGTTATAGGCAATACCAGGTTCAATACCAATGCCCCAACCTTTAGCATCCACGTCACCGGCTTCAGCTTCCAAATAAGCAAAACATCCATCAGCAAATGCGCTAAACGCACCATTTCTATAGAATGTATAACGAGCATAGGGCTGGATGCCATACTGGCAAACATCATTATCAAAATCACTATACTCAAGCGCAAGACCAAAGGCCAAATTCTCATTTACATTATAACCAACCTCGGGAGCAAACTTGAAGGTTGTAGTTTTCTCTCCATTATTGTCTGTTTTGTTAAACCCAATGCCACCGCCTACATAAAATTGAGCACTTGCAAACATTGATGTTGCCAAAAAAGCAACCAAGAAAAACAACTTTTTCATAGTTATAAAAATTTAGTTTTGCCAGGCACTTTAATTATTAGAGTTCTGGCCCGGCACAAGAACCTGAGACAATTATAGAAATATTACTTTTGAATAGCAAGTTCTTTTTACATTTTTTTGTAAAAACAGTAAAAAAGAACCACATAAAGTGAAAAAAGAGCTATTATACCCCAACGATAGAAAAGATAGAATTATCGCTTTCTCACTTGGCTATCCTCGCCAAGCACTCTTTTAATGCAGTTGCGAAAAACGGCGTTTGCCCTTTACATAATATTGCCACAAAAGAGAAAAGGCAGACACACCTGCAGGTACATCAACCGTTGCTTTTGAAATATTTTCGGCACGCGATGGGGCAAACTCGCCCTTCATACGTTTAAAGTCGCGACGGGCACGCAGCACCGCACGGAAGTTTGCCACAGAGCCCGAAAGAAGAAACTTAAACGCTGCCACATAGTCGAGCAGAGTGCGCACACGCATCACGCGACACAACTCCTCACACGGTAGGTTTTTATATAACAGCAACAAATTGTTGCGAAAATTCAGATATGTTTTTTGCGGGTTACTCTTTTTAAGTGTAGCACCTCCAACGTGGTAGACCACACTCGAGGGAACAACCTTTATAGCTCCACCCCTTGCAAGCATACGCCAACAAAGGTCTATCTCTTCCATATGGGCAAAGAAGCGAGCATCAAGCCCCTCCACAGCCTTAAAGGCCTCGGCACGCACCACAAGCGCAGCACCTGTAGCCCAAAAAATATCGCACACATCGTTGTACTGCCCTTTATCCTCTTCTACAGTGTCGAAAATACGCCCACGGCAGTAAGGATAACCATAAGAGTCTATGAAGCCCCCGGCAGCACCCGCATACTCGAAAAACTTTTTATTATTAAAAGCGAGCACCTTTGGCTGGCAAGCAACAACCTTGCTGTCGCTCTCCATAAGCTGCAAAAGAGGAGCAAGCCACCCTTCTGTAACCTCTACATCGCTATTGAGCAATACATAGTAGGTTGCATCTATCTGCGCAAGAGCACGATTATATCCCCCAGCATAACCCAAGTTAGAACCTAGTTCCAAAACCTCTACCGAGGGGAAAGCTGCACGCACCGCAGAGACCGAGTTGTCTGTAGAGCCATTATCGGCTACAACAACACGGGCCTCGGGCGAAAATTTCACAACCGAGGGGAGGAAGCGACCAAGCATCGCCTCGCCGTTATAGTTCAAAATTACAACTGCTGTATCTTTCTTCATCGCAAAGATGCTGTTTTAGAGAAACTCTGCAACGGTGAGTGCCTCTTTGTCGGCTGTGAAACCACCAAGACGCACGCGCACCAGTTTGTTCACAAGAGCGGGATTGTTTTCAGTCTCCACGCGTATGTAGTTACTTGTAAAGCCACCTATGGGCATACCTGCACGCGGTTTTTCGAAAAGCACCACCGCCTCACGCCCTATAAAGCGCTCATAGAAAGCAAGGCGTTTTTCTTCGGACAACTCTATGAGTCTGCGGCTACGGCAATGTTTTTCGGCAGGCGATACTGCACCGTCTATCTTCAAAGCCTGTGTTCCCGGTCTTTCCGAATAACTAAAAACGTGCAGTTGTGTAATATCGAGCCCTTTTATAAAGTTATAAGCCTTTTCAAAAAGCTCCTCACTCTCGCCGCGTGTGCCCACTATAACATCAACGCCAATAAAAGCGTCGGGCATAACCTGGCGCACCTTGGCTATCTTTTCGGCAAAGAAAGCGGTGTCGTAACGGCGGTGCATAAGCTTGAGCACCTCGTCGCTACCCGCCTGCAAAGGTATGTGAAGGTGAGGCATAAAGCTGCGCGACTGCGACATATAATCTATTATCTCGTCGGTTATGAGGTTGGGCTCTATCGACGAAATTCTGTAACGCTCTATACCCTCTACACCATCGAGAGCCTTAACAAGCGACACAAAGCTCTCGCCCGTAGATTTTCCAAAATCTCCTATATTCACACCCGTTATAACAATCTCCTTGCCACCCTCTGCAGCAGCTTTTTGAGCCTGTGCTACAAGTTCCTCTACCTTGGGGTTACGACTGCGCCCACGTGCAAAAGGTATGGTACAGTAGGTGCAAAAGTAGTCGCAACCATCCTGCACTTTAAGAAAATATCTTGTGCGGTCGCCACGCGAGCAAGAGTGCACAAAGTTACGCACATCCTTCGATGGTTGCGCAAACCACTCACCTCCGTCGGCGCGCTTCTCAAGGTCGCCTAGATAGTCGAGCACGCTACCCTTCTTGTCTATACCTAGTACCACATCAACACCCATCTCCTTGGCTAGTTTTTCGGGAGAAAGCTGTGCGTAGCAACCCGTAACAACCACAAAAGCTCCAGGGTGTTGACGCACCAATTTATGTATAGCTTGTCTGCATTTTTTTTCCGCCTCCTGTGTCACAGCACAGCTATTCACCACACATATATCGGCCTTCTCGCCCCTACGCGCGGTACGTATGCCCGCCTCCTGCAAGGTGCGCTCTATGGTAGCAGTCTCCGAAAAGTTAAGCTTGCAACCAAGCGTATAATACACGGCCTTTTTATCTTTAAAAACAGACTTATCAATCATAAACACACTGTATAATGGATTGCAAAAATAATAAAACTAATTGAGTATCGGCGTATGTAGCCACAAACTATTTTCAGCAAAAAGAAAAGAACGACACAAAGCCCCTCACAAGAAAAGCAGGTGCCTGTTTTTCTTGTGAAGGGGTGGGAGTAATTATCCGTAACTAGAGGAGATTATTCCGCTTTTCTAAGAATAATGGAGATTATCATAGTAACATCAGCAACATCAACTCCGCCATCGACATTAACGTCGCCCAGCTCGTTGTTTTCCGAAGCGAGTATCATTGCCACAACTGCGGTTATATCGGCAACATCAACCGCACCATCACCGGTTACATCACCTCTGACAAGCTCGTCGGCGAGCGGCGCCTCAACGGGTGAGAAACGCAATTTGTAGCTATAAAGCCCGCTCGATGGTATCTGATACTTGCTCAAAGCACTCTCGGCCCCACAACTAGCATTGCCCAAGCCACGCTGTATGGCATCGAAGTGAGCATACACCTTGCCACCCTTGGAAAGTTCCCAAGTGTGGGAAGCATTCTTCAAAGCCTCGTCGGTATAATGCAAAACCGAGAAAGAGACATCGCCCTCGCTCTCTACTTTAACACCCTTGCCGGTAACAGCATCGGTGAGAAGAAGTTCACGCATATTCTCGCGGTTACCCATCGACTGAGGCTTGGGGTAACACTCGAACATATCGGTAACCGTTGTGTAATAACGCCCTATGAAAGACCCACTCTTGCGATCGTTATAATTTTCCCAGGGGCCGCGGGCATAGTACTCGACCTGCTCAAAGTTCTCGGGGAATGCCATCGCAAGGCCCACACGACGCAAATTTGCGGCAACCGGCGTGTAAACGGCATCAAGTTCCATAACACCCGAAGGATATATGGTATATGTAAACGTGTATGGGCAACGGTTTCCATCGGCAGAGACAGTTACTATAACACACCCGTTATCGGCATCTTGTTCCACGGAGAGTCGCTTGTTGCTCACGCCATTATCGGCCGAATAGCCTCCAAGGCTTTCTGTGGGGCCATCGTTTTCAACCCAACGATAGTTGGAGTATTCAGGACCTTCTGCTATGAGCGACGAGCCATCCACCACCCAGGAAGAGAGGTTGCCGTTGCCATCAAAGACTATCTCGAATTTATCGTTGGCAATAGTCCAATAACCTGCATCCTCGGCAACTGTTATTTTGCTATCGCCCCCCTCTTCTACCGCAGCAAGGGCGCCTCGCTCAACAAGTACAAATTGCTTTGCAGCCACGGAATAACCTTCAGAAGCCCAGCTTGTAGCCTCTTTCAAGCAAATATTTACGTTCAACAAATACTCTACCGAAGGCTTCGCGTCAAAAGCATAGGGCAACACCACATCAACCGTTGCACCCGGCAAAGCCGAAGGTAAATCCACCCGCCTTGCGAGCACAGGCCTGCCATCGGCAAGTATTTCATATGCCAGCTCAAATTCATTTAAGTTCAAGAAGTCGTAATCGTTCTTTAGCTGCAATGTTTTTGTTGCGGCGTCAAAGGAGAGGTATTTCACATACTGGTACACTTGTTTAACCTCTGTGAGTTCGGCACTCCATTTGCGGTCGGCAGTCAAAAGGCCGTTGTTTACAAAGTTACCTTGATGGGGGCCCGGATAGTCGTATCCCGTGCGATACTTGTTGAGCCCATTCACTGTAATAGAGCCACTTGCAATGTCATCTGCATCGTATATCGACTGGTCTACCCAGTCCCAAATGCAACCACCAATACCATACTTGCTGTTCTCTATAACATCCCAGTACTCCTGAAGATTACCCACAGCATTACCCATTGCGTGAGCATACTCACACATAAAGTAGGGTTGTCCCCAAGAGTTGGCGTTAGCATCGTGCTCTGCACTGCTTATACTTGGATACATAACCGAGAAGAGGTCGGTTGAAGAGGTGCCCGCACGGGTGGCACCCTCGTAGTGTATTATGCGGTTGTCGAGAGCACGCACCGCATTATACGTGTGCGTAAAGTTGGGGCCGCCGTTGCTCTCGTTACCAAGCGACCACGAGAATATTGAGGGGAAATTGCGGTCGCGATAGACCATACGCACAGTACGGTCGATATACTGTGCTTTCCAGCTATCGAGGAACGTGATACCCCCACTACCGCTGTTCTCCCAGTTAAAGTGACACTCTACATCGGCCTCATCCATACAATAAAGGCCATAGTAGTCGAACATCGAATACATTTTTGCCTGGCGCGGGTAGTGACTGTTTCTTATGGTATTCATATTGGCCTGTTTCATCATTTTCACATCGGTGAGCATTGTTTCAACATCTACAGTGCGGCCGGTAAGAGGGTGCGTATCCTGCACATTGGCTCCCTTGAAGAGAACACGCTCACCATTTATAAACACAAGCCCATCTTTTATTTCTATGTGACGAAAACCATATTTTGTCGAGAAGACAAACTCCTCGCTTCCCGCAGCATTCTTCTGCACCACCTCCACAGTGTAGAGAGAGGGGGTTTCGGCAGTCCAAGGCAGCAGCCCCGACAATGACTGAAAATTCAAAACAACGCTTTTCTCCTTCTCGCCTGCAGCGAAGGCAAAAAGGGCTGTTTTTGTGGCAACGACATCGCCTGTAGGCGACAGAAGCGACACCTCAACACTTTTCTCCGCGGCGCTACCGCTAGCGTTGTTCACCCACAGCTGCACGTTCATAGAGCCCGATGTGTAATTATTTGCGGCATCGAGTTCCGAGGTTATATAGTGGTCGCGCACGTGGGTGGTGGGCGCTGCAAAAAGATAGACATCGCGATGTATTCCACTCATATGCCACATATCCTGTCCCTCAAGGTATGAGCCGTCGCTCCAGCGGAACACCTGCACCGATACGTTGTTATCGCCCTCGCGCAAGAAGGCTGTAACATCAAACTCGGCATCGTTATTGGCACCTTGGGTGTATCCCACATACTCACCATTCATCCACACAAAAGCAGCGCTATAAATTCCGTCGAAGTGCAGATAGACACGCTTTTCGCCCCACCCCGCAGGAAGTGTGAAATTGCGACGATAAGATGCCACGGAGTTCAAAAGGCCGCTCTTCATAGATATGTAGGGAGGATTATTCAGGAAAGGATAATTCACGTTTATGTAGTAGGGGTCGCCATAGCCCTTCATCTCGAGACACGAAGGCACATCGATATTGTCCCAAGAGGAGACATCTACATCATCACCCCAAAAATCATTTTTGCCAGGGCGTTGGGCGGGCGAGGTTACCCAATTAAGTTTCCACACACCATTGAGCGAGAGGTATTCTGCATTCTGGGGATTCAGCCACGGGAATTTGTACTTCTCATCGGCCCTCATCTTCTGCACCGAAGAATAGGGCATATAGGTTGCGTGGGCAGGCTCTTTATTCTCTTCAAAGAATGTTTCATTCTCCCACACATTGCCCTTGGGAACAATTTCATCGGGCACACCTGCAAGACGGAAGTAGGAGCCCTCGGCGGTGGGTTCTGTAGTCATAAAAAGAGAGTTTCCCGTAGCTTCGAGATAATACCGCACATTCCTCGAAACTGCCGACAACTGATACACACCAGGCTCTGTGCCAGCAGCAATAAGATATACTTGTTGATTGGAATTTGTAAAGTTAGGGTCCCAGAAAAGCGGGACACGGGTGCCCTGCAAAGCCATATCGAGCGACTTGCCGTGAGCAGGAGAATATATCTGAAAATACTCCACCCCCGAAGTATTGCGACGCAGCTGCCACACAAAATAATCGCTGCAATCCTCGTTATACTCATCGAGATACATCACAGCGTCGTTACTGCCGTTTCCACGACTGTTGAGCGACAAACCACTCGCCACGTTAGTTATCGTGTAGTGGCTACCCGCAATGGGAAGAGCCATTTGCACCTGCTTCCCTAAATCGACAAGAGAGAAAAGAGAAGCATCACTTGTGTTATCTTTACTCAAAGACAACGACCCGTCATAGGCTGCAACCACCGCATACTGGCGGTCGCCGTTGTTCAATAACTGAACAACACCCCGAGCCTCATCGACAACCTTCACATAGAAAGCCTGATTGGCCGATGCTGTAGCCTCCCATTGAAGAAGCACACCCGGGTTGCCCGATGTAAGCGCCATATCGGCCGCCTGTGCATAGGCAGCATTATAGATGAGAAAAACAGGCTCATCCTCACTCATTGATATAAACGACCACTCCTGCCCCGCCGATGTTTCATCAATGCCCAGCAGATTCAAATATGTTCCGTGCGCCCCTTCATCGCCATTACTCATAGCAGTACCATAGAACACATTCACAAGGCGATAGGTGTTCCCCGCTATGGGAAAAGCCGATGCAAGCAACGGCAACAACAAACAAAATATCACAAACAAAGCTTTGGAGAAAGTCGCAAATCGTTTCATTATGAAATTATTTATAAATTTTACTCTTCGAGAAATTACATTTTTGCAAAGCTAAACAAAAAAACGAAAAAACATTAAATCGTTGGCGAGAAAACAAGCCCCCTTTTAACAGCACAGCAAGCACCGCCACCGAACTCGTTGTTGCTATCTTTGGGATAAATACCCGAAGATTTTGGGCACTCGCTCTGAAATATACAAGCGAGCTTGATATTATTTCGCTCGTTGTTGCTATCTTTGCAACTATAATTAATAATTATACAAATAAAATACAAAATAAATAACACGCAATGAAAAGAAGTACAATAATTATGGCAGCTATGGCATTGACAGGCATCGCGCTAAACGGTTGCGACAGTTCACCCAAAGAGGAGAGCGCAGCAATAATAGGCAAATCGGAAATTAAGATAGAAAACGGCACTATGTCGCCCGAAGCCCTGTGGGCTATGGGGCGAGTGGGCACACCCGTTGTCTCGCCCGACGGTGAAAAAATACTCTACGGCATAAGTTACTACAGCGTGGAGCAAAACAAAAGCCACCACACGATAAACACCACCAACGCCGACGGCAGCGACAAAAAAAGCCTCACCACAACCGCAGCCAATGAAACAAGCGCTGTGTGGATAAAAGGAGGCAGCAAGATAGCCTTTCTTTCCAACGAGAGCGGCAGTAACCAAGTGTGGGAGATGAGCCCCGACGGCACCGAGCGCAAACAGCTTACAAACGACAAGAGCGACATCGAGGGCTTCCTCTTTTCGCCCTGCGAAACAAAAGTTATCCTTGTAAAGAGAATAAAAATTAAAGACACAACTGCCGACATACACCCCGACCTCGACAAAGCACAAGGGTTTGTTGTGAACGACCTCATGTACAAGCACTGGGATGAGTGGCTCACCGACGCCCCCCACCCCTTTATCGCCACCTTCGACGGCAGCACCATCGACGAGGGCAAGGACCTCCTCGAAGGCACCACATACGACTGCCCCAACCGCCCCTTCGGCGGCACAGAGCAGCTTGCATGGAGCCCCGACTCAAAGAAGATTGCATACAGTTGTATAAAAAAGACAGGCATCGACTACACCTTGAGCACCGATACCGATATATACCTCTACGACACAGAAAATGGCACAACTACCAACCTCTGCAAGCTTAACGAGGCGACAGCCAACTACGGCTACGACACCACGCCAACCTTCTCGCCCTGCGGCACATACCTCGCGTGGTTGAGTATGAAACGCGACGGATACGAGAGCGACCGCAACCGCTTGTGCGTTATGGACCTCACAACCGGCGAGCAAACATACATAACCGACGGCAAGGAGCCCGGCAAGATACTCTTCGACAGCAACGTAGACACATACAGCTGGGCCCCCGACAGCAAGAGCCTCTACTTTACAGGCACTTGGCACGGCACCACACAGGTATACAACATCACCCTCGGCTGCGAGCTTACAAAGCTCACCGACGGAGATTACGACTACACATCGGTGTCGCCCCTCGGCTGCGACAAGCTTGTTGTTACCCGTCAGTCTATAAGCACCCCCACCGACATATACACCATCGACAAGGGTGGAAACATAGAGCAGCTCACCGCCGAAAACGAGTACATACTCTCGCAATTACAAGATATTAAGGTGGAAGCACGCTGGTGCAAAACCTTCGACAACAAAGAGCTTCACTCTTGGGTTGTTTTCCCACCCAACTTCGACAAAAACAAAAAGTACCCCACACTGCTCTTCTGCAACGGTGGCCCCCAGTCGCCTGTAAGTCAGTTCTGGAGCTATCGTTGGAACTTCCGCATTATGGCAGCACAAGGCTACATAGTAGTAGCGACAAACCGTCGCGGCTTGCCCGGCTTCGGATCGGAGTGGAACGAGCAAATTAGCGGCGACTACGGCGGCGCTTGTATGAAGGACCTCTTTGCTGCTATCGACGATGTGGCAAAAGAGCCTTATGTAGACAGCGACCGCCTCGGATGTATAGGCGCAAGCTTTGGCGGCTACACAGCTATGTGGATGATGGGACACCACAACAAACGTTTCAAAGCCTTCATCGCCCACGACGGCTTCTTCAATATGGAGCAACAATATTTCGAGACCGAGGAGAGCTGGTTTGCAAACTGGGACCTGGGTGGTGCACCTTATGAAAAGAGCGCGCAAGTACAAAAATCTTTTGCAAACTCACCCCACAAATTTGTCGATAAGTGGGATACCCCCATCCTTCTCATACACGGCGACCGCGACTATCGCATACTCTCGTCGCAGTCTATGGCCGCTTTCAATGCAGCAAAGCTCAAAGGCGTGCCCGCGCAGTTGCTGCTCTTCCCCGACGAAAATCACTGGGTGCTGAAACCCCAGAACGGCATATTGTGGCAACGCACCTTCTTTGCGTGGCTCGATAAATGGTTGAAAAAATAATAGAAACATAAATAAAAACACTAAACAAAATGACAGTAACACAAAAAATTCAAACAAAACTAAACGACTCGGTTGCAGCACGCTGGTCGGCACTCATCATCGTCTCTTTGACTATGATGATGGCATATTTCTTCACCGATGTTATGGGCCCCCTCGAAGCTCCTCTTACCACAAAAGGCAAGCTCGTATATTTTGAAGACGGCACATACCTCGCAGCCGACTCACTTATGAAGATAAGCGCTACACCTATATGTTGCGAAGATGAGATTGTTGTAGGCAACACCTACCAAATGTCATTTATCGACAGCGAGGGCAACCCCACAAGCAAAGAAACAACAGTAACATCAACCATCAACGGCCTTGGCTGGGGTGGCGACGACTATGGTATCTTCTCGGGTGCATACGGATACATTAATGTATTCCTTTTGATGCTCTTCTTTGGAGGACTTATCCTCGACAAGATGGGCGTGCGTTTCACTGGTATTATGAGTACCGCGCTTATGTTCATCGGTGCTGCGATAAAGTGGTATGCTGTGGATAACGCCTTCGCCGGCGAGATTTTCGGTTTGCCTACACAGGTAGCTGTAGCCTGCCTCGGCTTTGCCATCTATGGTATGGGTGCTGAAATTGCAGGTATCACCGTGACAAAAGTTATTGCTAAGTGGTTTACAGGCCACGAGATGGCGCTTGCTATGGGCTTGCAGGTTGCGCTCGCACGTGTGGGTACAGCCTTTGCTCTTTTCTTTGCACTGCCCATTGCACAGAACTTCGGCCTTGTTTCGGCACCTGTTATGTTTGGTGCTTCGGCGCTCTGTATCGGCCTTATCTCGTACATTGTTTACTGCGTTATGGATAAGAAGCTCGACGCTTCTATCGCCGAGCAGGATGTTAACATCGAGAGCGAGGAGCAGTTTAAGTTCAGCGACCTCAAGGAGATTTTCACAAACAAAGGTTTCTGGCTCATTACCTTCCTCTGCCTCATATTCTACGCTGCAGTATTCCCCTTCTTGAAGTTTGCCACCAACCTCATGATTATAAAATATAATGTGAGCCCCGACCTCGCAGGTGTAATTCCCGGCTTGTTGCCCTTTGGTACTATGTTGCTGACACCCCTCTTTGGCTCTATGTACGACAAGATGGGTAAAGGTGCAACACTTATGATTATAGGCTCTATTTTGCTCACAATTGTACACGTGCTTTTTGCTATGCCCCTACTCAACGTTTGGTGGTTTGCTGTAATTGTGATGATATTGCTCGGCGTAGCTTTCTCTCTTGTACCTTCGGCTATGTGGCCATCGGTACCCAAGATTATCCCCATGAAGCAGCTTGGCTCGGCCTATGCAATTATTTTCTACATACAGAACATCGGCCTCTCTATGGTTCCCGTGCTCATAGGTAACGTTATTGCTAAAAACACAGCTAACGGCACAACCGACTACACAGAGCCGATGTGTATCTTCGCACTCTTTGGAGCTATCGCAGTAATAATATCTGTACTCCTGAAGATTGCCGACAAGAAACACGGTTATGGTCTCGAGGCGAAGAATATGAAATAACAAAATATTTTAATAGAGACACAGCATCCCTCCTTCACAGGGGGGATGCTCTTTTTATGCCCACAAGAGTATAAAAAAACCGCCCCTCTTTTCGAAGGGCGGCTGCAAAGTTAGTTTAAGCAGTCTATTAGTTTAATACAAATTCCTGTACAATACCATCGCCAAGTTGCTGCACTCTGAAGTTGTGTGCAAAGTTCTTTATGAAGGCCAAAGAGAGCTCGCTAGGTTTAGGCATCTTTTCGCCCTTTAGCGCTTGGGTTATAATGGTGCTTTGCAATTTAAAATTACGTGTAGATTTTTTATTCATAGGCAACCCTTTTTCTTATGTTCTATATATAGAACGTAAAAAAGGGGAGAAAAGTATATACCTATGCAAAAAAATAGAATAATTTTTACTCCAGCACAAGAGATATATCTTTCTCGGCAGCTATGCGACGCATATTAAGTATAGCATAGCGCATACGCCCCAAAGCAGTGTTTATGCTCACGCCTGTTATGTCGGCAATATCTTTAAAAGAGAGCTGCTGGTAGAAACGCATATAAACCACCTCGCGCTGGCAGTCGGGCAACTCATCGACAAGCGCACGCACATCGCGCAACACCTGCTCGTTCACCATACGGTTTTCTATTGTGCCCTCTACAAGGGAAGCATCATTTAGAATATCCACACCCTCCTCGTCGCTCGACACAAGATTCTCGTTACGTTCTTGGCGAAAGAGGTCTATAACCAAGTTATGGGCTATGCGGGTTATCCACGCCGAAAACTTGCCATCGGGCTGATATTTACCCTCCTGCAACTTGACGATAGCCTTTACAAAGGTCTCCTGAAACAAATCCTCGGCAACCTCGCGAGAACGTACAATAAAATATATGTAGTAATATAACCTATCTTTGTGACGATTCAGCAAAACGTCAAATGCCGAATTATTGCCCCCTACATACAGCTCTACCAACATATCGTCGGTCATCTGTTTTAAATTATTCATTCTATTCAATAGTTTGTTTTTGAAGTAGAATTTTCTCTATAGGCAACGGGGTTTTAGGTTATTTAAAATGAGTTAATGTTACAAAAACGTTGCAAAGTAAAGCAATAAAAGGGTTAAATCCAAATTTACTCAAAAAAAAGTAATGTTTTTAACAATATCGGGGGAGTGTTTACGTTGCCTACGCCCACTCCCCCTACTCTGTTTTACTCTACAATACTATACCCTTGCAACGAGAAGCCACGCAAAAGATCGGCTACCGGCATACGCTTTTTACCAGGAATTTGCAAGGAGAGAAGGTTTATGTAGCCACCTTCAACAGCAACCTTTGCATAAGTTTTTCCATCGGTCAGCAGGGTACCTGCAGCATAATTGTGCTGCGCGGGCTCCTTGGCCACCTCGTACACCTTTATAGATATGACTTTCTCGTCGGCGTCCTTCATCTCGCACCAAGCAGCAGGATAGGGCGACATACCACGAACAAAGTCGTACACTGCATCGCAGCTTTTTCCCCAATTTATGCGGCAGGTGTCGCGGAAAATCTTGGGTGCGGGGCGCAGCTCGCTTTCAAGAGCAAACATCTCGTCTTGCGGTTGTGCTGTAGCCTCGCCCTTAACTATCGCCTCTACGGTGCGCAAAACCGTATCACCGCCCTGGTACATCAATTTATCGTGCAGAGTACCGGCGTTGTCGTTCTCCTCTATCGCCACCTTATCGCGGTATATAACATCGCCCGTGTCTATCTCGTGTTTCAGGAAAAAGGTTGTTACCCCTGTCTCTTTATCGCCGTTTATTATAGCCCAATTTATGGGGGCTGCACCGCGGTACTGCGGCAAGAGCGATGCGTGCAGGTTGAACGTGCCCAAACGGGGCATGTTCCACACGCTCTCGGGGAGCATACGGAAGGCAACAACAATCTGCAGGTCGGCACGCCATGCAGCAAGAGCCTTCAAAAACTCCTCGCTCTTCAAAGACTCGGGCTGGAGAACGGGCAACCCCTCCTGCACAGCATACTGCTTTACAGGGCTCATAAGCAATTGGTTTCCACGCTTGTTTATCATCTTATCGGGCATTGTAACAACACCCACAACCTCGTAACCACACGCCGCGTCGGCACGCTGTTTTTCGAGCAGTCGCTTCAAGGGCTCCACCGCAAAATCGGGTGTACCCAAATATACTATGCGTAAAATTTCGTTCATTATTTTAGTCTGATGTAAATTCCAACAAAGTTTTTCTGTAGGCCGTAAATATCGCAGACTTTGAGATAAAACCTATATACTCGCCACCCACAGACTCAACAGGCAAGTTCCACGCGTTAGTCTCCTCGAACTTGCGCATCACAGCCTCCATAGGTTCCTCTATGCTCAAGCGCACGGGCGCCTCGCGCATAAGCGTTGCAACCTTGTAGCGGTGATAAAGCTCCTGGCGAAACATTATGTGCCTAACATCGTCTATAAAAAGGATACCCACAAGGTGGTCGCTTGCGTTGACCACAGGGAATATGTTGCGTTTAGTCTTTGCCACCACAGCTGTTAGTTGCCCCAAGTCCATATCGGGGGTAAGACGCATAAAGTTCTTCTCTATAACATCCTCGACCTTTAAAATTGTGAGCACAGCCTGGTCCTTGTGGTGTGTTATAAGCTCGCCACGCTGTGCAAGACGCACCGCGTAAATATTATTTTTATCAAAAATTTTCACGGTAAGGTACGAACACACCGACACTATCATCAAAGGCAAAAAGAGAGCATAACCTCCCGTGAGCTCTGCAATGAGGAAGACACCCGTCAAAGGAGCGTGGAACACACCCGACATAAGCGCGGCCATACCAAAGAGAGCAAAGTTTCTATCGGACACAGGAACACCCCACCCCGTCATATTGCACAAACCTGCAAAAAGATACCCCGACACGCAACCAAGGAAAAGGCTGGGAGCAAATATACCACCACAACCACCACCGCAGTTTGTCACCGTCGAGGCAAAAGCCTTGAACAATATAATAAGGAACATATAGACAAACAACAGCTTCGCGTGCCCGTAGAAAAGGGAGTTATTCAAGATAACATCGGCCGACGAGCCATTTATAAGATGGTGTATCATTTCGTAACCCTCGCCATAGAGCGGAGGGAAGAGAAAGATGAGCACACTAAGCACGCTACCACCGATAGCCAACCTTGCATAAGGGTTGGTAAAGCGTTTAAAGTAACGCTCTATGTTTGTTGTAACCTTCGTAAAGTAGAGAGAAACAAGGCCACACACAATACCAAGCAGTATCACATAGGGCACACGAGCAAGGTTAAAGTGGTCTTCGAGGTGAAACTCAAACATCGCATCCGTGCCCATCATAAGATACGAAAGTGTGGCTGCCGTAACACTCGATATGAGCAAGGGAAGAAGCGACGACATAGTGAGGTCGAGCATCAAAACCTCCAACACAAACACCAAGCCTGCGATAGGAGCCTTAAATATACCCGACACGGCACCTGCCGCTCCACAACCTATAAGAAGCATCATCACCTTCTTCTCCATCTTGAAGAAGGAACCCAAGTTTGAGCCGATAGCCGACCCCGTCATAACAATAGGCGACTCGGCACCCACAGAGCCACCAAAACCAATGGTTATTGCACTGGCAAGCAACGACGACCAAGTGTTGTGCCCACGTATCTTGCCCTGTCGGCACGATATAGCATAAAGCACCTTAGTTACACCGTGGCTTATATCGTCGCGCACCACCTTGCGTATGAGCAGGCCGGTGATAAAAATACCTATCACTGGATACACAAGATAGAGCCAGTTAAAGGTATCTTTGTCAAACCCTCCTGTGAGCAGGTGTTGTATGAGATGTATGAGGTGTTTCAGCACAAAAGCGGCGAGGGCCGAAAGCACACCCACCACAAAACTCAAAATCAGGATAAACTGATTCTGGGATATATGTTTTTCGCGCCACTCTATAAACCTGTCGAGCAGCCCTTTTTCTTTGTTTTTTTGCGCGTTCATTCCCTTATTACGGCAACTGTGCCGTCGGCTGATAATTTTATTATACTCGACGACTTGGGACGACCTTTATCGAGTTGTTTATAGTTAACCACATAATCTACTGCCTCTATAATCTCGGGGCTTATCTCGCTGTAATTTGCGGGGGTAGGCTCGCCACTTATGTTGGCCGATGTAGAAACCACTGCCTTCTGAAAACGATAGCACAACTCTTTGGAAAAGAGTTCCGACGTAACGCGTATGCCCACGCTACCGTCCTCGGCAAGCAAGTTGGGAGCAAGGTTGCGTGCCCCGTCGTATATTATGGTAAGAGGTTTGTCGGTAAGCTCTATGAGGTCCCACGCTACAGCCGGCACGTTGGCCACGTAACGAGCAAGACGGTCGGCGCTGTCGACAAGCAAGAGAAGCGCCTTGCTGTCGGCACGGCGTTTTATCTCGTAGACACGCTTCACAGCCTCGGCGTTTGTTGCATCGCAACCAATACCCCATACCGTGTCGGTGGGATAGAGTATCACACCACCCTTACGCATAACCTCAACGGCCTTTTTAGCCTCATCTGCAATTGTTCCCATAGTTAAAATTCACTTGTAAAGTGGAAACGTATACTCTTAAAATCGTTTTGCGCCATCTGCAACACATAGTTGCTGTCGGCAAGGAAAACATCGCGTCCCTCAATATCTTTTGCCATATATTGATACTTGCGTTTCTTGAAGTTTTCGAGCTCGGCAGCGTCGTCGCTCTCTATCCAGCAAGCCTTGTAGAGATTAACGGGCTCCCAACGACACTTTGCGTTGTATTCGTTCTCCAAGCGATACTGTATAACCTCAAACTGCAACTGACCCACCGTACCTATGAGCTTGCGGCCGTTGTGCTGGTTTACAAAAAGCTGAGCCACACCCTCGCCCATAAGCTGGTCTATACCCTTTGCAAGCTGCTTGGTCTTCATAGGGTCGGCGTTCTCTATATATTTAAACATCTCGGGCGAGAAGCTGGGCAAGCCCTTAAAGTGCAGATTTTCGCCTTCGGTAAGAGTGTCACCTATCTTAAAGTTACCTGTATCGGGCAAACCGATGATGTCACCGGGATAAGCCTCCTCGATGGTGCTTTTGCGCTGTGCCATAAACTGTGTAGGTGACGAGAAACGCAGGTCTTTGCCAAGACGTATGTGGCGATAAGGCGTGTTGCGCACAAATTTACCCGAACAGATTTTACAGAAAGCGACGCACGAACGATGGTTGGGGTCGATGTTCGCTGTAATCTTAAAGATGAAGCCTGTAAACTTGGGGTCCTCGGGCTTAACCTCGCGCTCAAGAGCCTGCACGGGGCGGGGGCTGGGCGCTATCTTCACAAAGCAGTTGAGCAGCTCCTCTACACCAAAGTTATTGAGTGCAGAGCCAAAGAAAACGGGAGCAACCTGCGCATCGAGGTAGTCTTGCACGTTAAACTCGGGGTAAACGCCATCGACAAGTTCAAGGTCGGTGCGAAGTTTTTCGGCCAAGTCCTCGCCTATGTTTTTGTCAAGTTCGTCGCTGTTAATGTCAATCTCCACCTTCTCTGTAACCCTCTGCTTGTTGGGGGTAAAGAGGTCGAGCTTTTGCTCATATATATTGTACACACCCTTAAAGCGTGCACCTTGGTCAATGGGCCAGCTCAACGGGCGCACCGCAATCTGCAGCTCTTGTTCAAGTTCGTCGAGCAACTCGAAGGGGTCGCGACCCTCACGGTCCATCTTGTTCACATACACAATTACGGGGGTTGAACGCATGCGACACACGTTCATAAGCTTGCGTGTCTGTGTCTCAACACCCTTTGCGCTATCGACCACAATAATAACACTATCCACAGCTGTAAGTGTGCGGAAGGTATCCTCGGCAAAATCCTGGTGACCGGGTGTGTCGAGAATATTTATCTTGTAACCTTCGTAGTCGAACTCCATAACAGAGGTTGTTACAGAGATACCGCGCTGTTTTTCAATCTCCATCCAGTCGGATGTTGCAGTTTTCTTTATCTTGTTCGACTTTACCGCACCGGCAACCTGTATCTGACCACCAAAAAGCAGCAACTTCTCGGTTAGGGTTGTTTTTCCGGCGTCGGGGTGCGATATAATCGCAAATGTTCTTCTTCTTCCAATTTCCTCGTTTACGTTCATCTTGAACAAAAAATTTTTATCGTGTTCTTAATCAATCTTCGTTATCTAAATCGAGCTTGCCCTCCTCCTCTTCTTTGTAGTAAAGCGAGAGCATAGATATAAACTTGCTTATCTCGCTTGTGGCGGCAGCCGTCTCCTTGTTTATTTCACGTTTCTGCAACTTCATGAGCCACAGCATATAAAGCGCATCAAAACAGTTTTCTATCTCGCCCTTCTCCTTTCCGTTGCTCTTTGTTCTAAACTCTACTATAAAAGGCAACGCCTTGTAGTAAGCCGCCGAGTAGAAAGGCACCTTGGGCGACTTAAGCAAGCGCAAGTGCAGGTCGGTGAGGTTTATTATAACGTTTTTGTTTATCTGCAAGTGCCCGCTCTCCTTTGCGCTCTCAAGACGCATCATCTCGGCGAGGTTTTCATACCAGGCAAGCAACTCCTTTGCACTCTCCTCGGGGAGATTATATGGAGCCACCAACGTAGCCTCTATCTTAGGCGACGATAATTCACACGCACGCAACAAGTCTTCGACCTGCCACATATACAGCAAATATTCTGCTATATTGCTCTTACGAAGTTCTCTAGATACAAACAAAGCCTAAAAGTTTTAGTGAAAAGAATATATACCGGTCGCAATGAGTATCATACCAATGAAAGAGCCTATCATCACAAGCGTACCGATAACCTTATTTATCATCCACACGCCACGCACATCAAACCTCTCGCGCAGCTTGCTCACCACGTAGGTTATAAAGAGCCACCACAACATCGCACCGCCAAATATTGCGGCATAACCTATAAACTGGTTGTAAAGTGCAAGTTCGGGCAACATAAAATTAAACGGAGTAAAGAGAGCGAGGAACAAAAGCACAAGCAAGGGGTTTGAGAAAGCCAAGAAGAAGCCTGTAACACCATTCTGCACAAGACTGCTCTTGTTGCGGCTCACATTATGAGTATTCTTTGCCGGGTTTGTGCGGAAGGTGTGCACACCAAACACAAACATCAGCGCCGCACCTATCAACTGCAACCAGAAGAGCGCAGTGCGGTTATGTATAAAATCATATATAAACGAAAGACCATACCCTGTAATAAGGGCATAAATTATATCACTCACAGCAGCGCCCAAGCCTGTAATAAGGCCATAAATGCGACCCTTATTAAGAGTGCGTTGCACGCAGAGTATACCCACGGGACCCATAGGAGCCGAAGCCACGATACCTATCAGAAGACCCTTAACAATAACCTCTAAAAGTGATACTTGCGACACAAATTGCAGAAAAAAATCGTTTATCTCACTCATATATATGAATTTATTCGGCGCAGACAAGGCTACATCGCTCTACAACACAGCAAACCCTGCACCACGTGCATTATTATGCAAAGATGTCATTTTTTCCTGAAAAAACACACATAAAAGCACGCTTTTTTTAAAGAGCTCCTCAAATTTCTTAAAGCTTTTTCACACTACGGGCACGACGAGCTATATAGAGCGAAGAAACAAGGTC
This sequence comes from Bacteroidaceae bacterium, assembly GCA_045612305.1. GTDB lineage: Bacteria > Bacteroidota > Bacteroidia > Bacteroidales > Bacteroidaceae > HGM04593. The sequence continues at coordinate 28,059 of JAZKYU010000038.1, read as the reverse complement.
GGACAAACCCGAAAAGAGAGCCGAAACACCCACTACAAGAAACGGTAAACCAGCCGACTCAAAAGGATTCACGAGCACCACCACACCTGTAACAAGCAAGCACAGAGGCACCACATACATAAAAAAGGGAAGTTTCACAGCCCTCTGCGCCGATAACAAATTAACAAGCTGGTAAAAACCCGCAAAAAGCAAAAGAAGACCAAGCAACGTCATCAACAGCGAGAGGAAAAAGAAAGGCGAGAGCAACAGCCACAAGCCCAAGACAACGCCTGCCACGCCCACAAGCGCAAGCACCGAGGTATCGAACAAACGCGAGTGCCCTCTGCGGCGAAGAATATATATATTAAACAAGGAAATTATACCCGACACCACAAACGCAGCACCTATAAACTGTATTATCAAAGGCATAAACGCTTCGCGCAACACCACCATAAGCACACCGATAAGAATAACGCACAAACTGCGCACCACAACATTAAGCATATCTTCAAGGTTTAAATATTACACTATTCAAACAATTACACAAAAACAGTGACCAGCCTACGCCAGGCCAATAAAGCTAAAAAAACGCAAAAAACTACAAAGCCTCACCGGCCGCAACAAGCGCCTCGCCCGCCCCCTCTCGGCACAAAGCAAGCAACAAAGGGCCATCGAAAAGATAAGAAACAGAGTAACCCGAGCTGGCGCAAGGCACACCCACAAGCGACAAAGAGAACACACCACTACAAGCTGGGAGAAACTTATCGGGCACAATATTATCGCGATAATTGCCACCCAGGTCGCCCGTTATTTTAAATAGTGCCTCCGACGCGACCCAACGCAACAATTTAGCTGCATTATGCAAAGAAGCCGGAACACTCACCAACTCCTGCTCACGCATAAAACGGCGAGCAACCGCCCCCACCTCTCTTGCAGCAAGTTCAATATCGAGCCCCACCGGACAGGTGCGCGACACAGCAAGCGCTGCATACCCCTTAGTGTGCGACACACTTATACAAGCACCACCACCTTCTAAAAAAGGCTTGCCCGCAGCGTCATACACGATGCGAGCATCGGCACCGCACATACATTTAAGCAGCAAGCGCACCGCAAGCCACTCACAGCGTCGTTCTGTGCTCTGGAAATTTTCAACGCAAGAAGCCTCAGGAGCATCTAAGAGGGTTTGCAGCTCGCCCACCGTCTCTGTTATCTCCCAAACAGCGACCGAGGCCTCACCACACACATATTTACCACACAGAGGCATAGGAACTTACAGATTATTCCTCCTCGGGCGACTCAAGAAGCGTCGCCTTAATCTTCACGATACGATGCTTGTCCTTCTCCATCACCTCAAACTCAACCCCCTCGCACTGTATCTTTTCGTGCAAACGCGGAAACTCTCCTTTAATCTCAAGGAGAAGCCCCGCAAGCGTGTCAGCCTCACCGGCTTTCACTTTGAAGAGGTCGCCGTCGAGCGACATAATTTTGAAAAAGTCGGAAAGCATAGTTCTTCCCTCAAAATTCGCAGTGCGCTCATCGATGCGTTCATAGGAGGTGTTAGGCTCGTCAAATTCATCGTTAATCTCGCCCACAATCTCCTCTATAATATCCTCGAGGGTTACAAGGCCCGACACACCGCCAAATTCATCAACCACGATAGCCATATGCACACGCACCGCCTGAAAGTCGCACAAGAGGTCGTCGACCTTCTTTGTCTCGGGAACAAAATAGGGCTGACGTATGAGCGACTGCCAACGAAAGTTTGCACCGCGGTTAAGATAGGGCAACAGGTCTTTTATGTAGAGTATACCACGTATCTCGTCCTGCGTTCCATCATAGACAGGTATTCTGGAGTAAGCGTTATCGGCTGCACAACGCAACACCTCGGTGTAAGAGGAGCGTATATTCAGCATCACCATATCCATGCGAGAGGTCATAACGCTGCGCACCGTCTCGTCGCCAAAACGTATAATACCCTCGAGCATCTTCTTCTGCTCGCCTATCTCTTTTTTGTCGGTAAGTTCAAGTGCCTGCTCAAGCTCATCGACCGATAGCGAGTAACTACCCTTTGAGGCCAAACGTGTTGCAAGGTAGGACGAACGCACCAGCAACGACGAGAAAGGAGCCAACAAACGCGAGAGAAGATAAAAACCATCGGCTGCAAAGAAAGCATACTTGCGCACATTGTTCTTTGAGTACATTTTGGGCATCACCTCGCCAAAAAGCAACAACAAGAAGGTGAGAACAATTGTGAGCAACAAAAACTCCAACCACCTTGCGCTCTCCCCAAACGAGAGTATCGACATAAAAAAGTAGTTAAGGAGCATAACCACGCCCACGTTCACAAAATCGTTGGTTATAAGTATCGTAGCAAGCAAACGCTCGGGCTCCTTGAGCAGAGCAATAAGGCGCTGTGCCGAAAGCGACTTGCTCTCGGCAGCCTCGTCAAGCTCGGCACGCGTGAGGGAGAAAAATGCAATCTCCGACCCCGATGCAAAACCCGAAAACATCAGCAACACCCCAGCAAGCAACAAGGCCACCAAAGCACTAAACGATGGCGGCGTCACTGTAACTTCGGGCATAGCAATGGTATACAGCTGTAAAAAAGCCGGTATCATTGACAAAAACTTCTTCTTTAAAAATTAGAAAATAGAGCTGTCGGCCATAGGCTCGTCAACAGGTGCAGAGGTTGCTGTGCGAGAAGAGAGCATCTCCATAGTCTCGGCCAAAATCTCGGTGCGGTAACGGCGTATACCATTCTGGTCCTCATAAGTATTTGTTCTTATCTTGCCCTCGATGTATATACGATCACCTTTGTGAACATATTTCTCGGCAACCTCGGCAAGACCTCCCCAGAGTACCACATTGTGCCACTCTGTTCTCTCGGGCACCTGTGTACCATTCTGCAAAGTATAAGCACGCTCAGTTGTTGCGATAACCATGTTAGCAACAGCCACATTACGATCCAAATGACGAACATCGGGGTTTTTACCCACGTTACCAATCAAAATAACTTTATTAACTGACATTTTTCAAAAAAATTAAAAATCAAAACTAAAAAGGAGCTGCAAGCAGGCACTATCTATAAATATTATATTATCAATTATATTTATGCGGCAAAATTACTAATTTAATTCATATAATACAAAAAAGAGCCAACAAAAGAGAAGAAAAGGCCAAAAACCCGTCAAACGGGACTAAATCAACGATTTTTAGTCAAAAAAAACCTATTTAATTTCCATAAAAACAAAAAAAGCTATATATTTGCCTTCCGAAATTTAAAGACGAACTCACTATAACATAAAATATACAAACCAATATGACAAAAGCAGACATTGTAAACGAGATTGCAAAGAAGACAGGTATTGAGAAAGCAGTGGTTCTGGCATCAGTAGAATCATTTATGGAGGTGGTGAAAACATCTTTGGCAAATCACGAACCAGTATATCTTCGCGGATTTGGTAGCTTCATTATCAAAGAAAGAGCAGAGAAGACAGCGCGCGACATTCACAAGGAGAAGACAATTATCATCCCCGCTCACAACATCCCCGCGTTCAAACCCGCAAAAACATTCGTAAACGAAGTGAAAAAATAATAGTTGTTAATTTGTAAATTTTTGAACCATGCCTAGCGGAAAAAAGAAAAAAAGACATAAGATGTCTACGCACAAGCGTAAAAAAAGATTGAGAAAGAACAGACATAAGAGCAAGTAAGCTCGTCTGAACAGGACACAAAAAACAAACTTGCAAGAATAAACCGCTTCAAGTTTGTTTTTTGTTTTATAATCCACCGGCCCAGTCGCCGACTACAAGAAAGGTTGAAGAGGCTCACCTTTTTATAAAAAGAGGCTCATTAAATAAAATAAAAAACAAAAATTGTGACAAGCGAACTTATTGTCGACGTTAACTCCAGTGAAGTTGCCATCGCCATCACCGAAGACAAGCAGTTGGTGGAATTTCAGAAGGAGAAACAGACAGAAACATTTTCGGTGGGCAACATATACCTCGGGCGTGTCAAGAAGATTATGCCTGGGCTCAATGCCTGCTTTGTTGACGTAGGTTCCGAAAAAGAGGCGTTCCTCCACTATTTGGATTTAGGCCCACAATTTTACTCTTTACAAAAATATCTCAAGCAGATAACAAGCGACCGCAAAAAAAGTTTCCCCATCTCCAAGGCATCCATTATGCCCGAAAAAAAGAAAGAGGGTAACATAGGCGAAACTTTGCAGACAGGACAAGAAATTCTGGTACAAGTAACCAAGGAGCCCATAAACACAAAGGGCCCCCGCCTCACCTGCGAAATTTCCTTTGCCGGCCGTTTTTTGATACTCATACCTTTTGAAGACAAGGTATCAGTGTCGTCAAAAATAAAATCTCCCGAGGAGCGCACACGACTCAAGCAACTGCTGCAAAGCATAAAACCCAAAAACTTCGGAATAATAGTGCGCACCGTTGCCGAAGGCAAGAAAGTAGCCGAGCTCGACGCCGAGCTACGCAGCCTTGTAAACAACTGGGAAGCCCTCGTGGGAAAAGTACAAAAATGTACAAAGCCCCCCGGTATAGTACACGCCGAGTCGGACAGGACACTTGCTCTGCTACGCGACCTCTTCAACCCGTCGTACGAGAGCATACACGTCAACGACATCGAAGTATACAAAAAGATAAGAGATTATGTATCTATAATTGCCCCCGAGAGCATAAACATAATCAAACTATACCGCGGTGAGCTACCCATCTTCGACCACTTTGCCATAACAAAGCAGATAAAGTCCTCGTTCGGCAAAATAGTTTCGTTCAAAGGAGGCGCCTACCTTGTTATAGAGCACACCGAAGCCTTGCACGTTGTCGATGTGAACAGCGGCAACAGAGCACGCAACAACGCAAGCAACCAAGAAGAGAACGCCCTTGAGGTTAACCTCGGCGCCGCCGACGAGCTTGCACGCCAGCTACGCCTGCGCGATATGGGTGGTATTATTGTGGTCGACTTTATAGATATGGACAAATCGGAGCACCGCCAAGCCCTCTACGAGCGCATGACCGAAAACATGAACCGCGACAGAGCAAAACACAACATTTTGCCGTTGAGCAAATTTGGCCTAATGCAGATAACACGCCAAAGAGTGCGCCCCGCGATAAACATGCCCGTAGAAGAGAGCTGCCCCGTATGTTTCGGCAAGGGCAAGGTGCAATCTTCGATACTGTTCACCGACCAACTAGAGAGTAAAATAAAAACATTAACAGGAGCCACAGGATTAAAGTCGTTCTCACTGCACGTGCACCCCTTTGTGGCATCCTACATTAAAAAAGGTATAATATCGATATACCGTAAATGGCAATTCAAGTACGGGTTCGGGATACGCGTCATACCCAACCAGAAACTTGCCTACTTGGAGTATCACTTTTACGACAAAACCGGCAAGGAGGTTGATATGAAAGAAGAGACGGAACTTAAGTAAAAGCCCCTAAAACCTATAATAAATAAAGCCTGCTGAAAAACAGCAGGCTTTATTTATTATATATACTACGCTATATTAGATACCCATAGCAGCCTTCATCTGCTCAATGATAGCATCGGCCTTGTCACACGCTGCGAGATACTCGTCGCGGTTCTGCATAGTAGCCTTAGCCTCCATATAGAACTTAATCTTGGGCTCTGTTCCCGAAGGACGCACCGACACCTTGTTGCCGCTCTCGGTGAAGTACTGCAACACGTTCGAAGTTTCGGGCATGTCGAGGTCGGTAACGTTGCCGTCGCCGTCTACAGCCTTCAAAGACTTAAAGTCCTTGTAGCACACAACCTTTTCGCCTGCCATCTCTTTCAAGGGGTTGGCACGGAAGTTCTCCATCATCTGGCGTATCTCGTCGGCACCACTCTTTCCGGGCTTAACCACGTTCACTGTAACCTCTTTAGAGAAGCCATACTCTACATAGATGTCCATCAACATCTCGTAGAGGCTCTTGCCGTTCTCCTTGGCCCAAGCAGCAATCTCTGCAATGAGGCTACAAGCCGATACAGAGTCTTTGTCGCGGCAGAAGTCCTCGGCCAAGAAACCAAAGCTCTCCTCACCACCACCGATGTAGTTCATCTTGCCCTCGTTGTCGCGGATAACCTTCGCAATCCACTTGAAGCCGGTGTAGCAATCGTACATCTTAATATTGTTCTTCTCGGCAATATTTTTAATTACCTCTGTGGTAACAATAGTCTTAACAACAAACTCCTTACCTGTCATCTTGCCCAAGCGGGTATACTGTGTGATGATGTAGTAGAGGAATATCATACAAGTTTGGTTACCGTTCACAATAACCCACTCATCCTTGTCGTTCTTGCAAGCGATGGCGATGCGGTCGGCATCGGGGTCCGAAGCCATAACAAGGTCGGCATCGATTTTCTTTGCAAGGTTTACAGCCATAGTCATAGCCTCGGCATTCTCGGGGTTGGGCGAGATAACTGTGGGGAAGTTTCCATCCTTAATCATCTGCTCCTCCACGCAGTGAATATTCTCGAAGCCCCAACGACGCAACGAAGCGGGGATAAGAACGCGACCGCAACCGTGGATAGGTGTGTAAACAATCTTCAGATCTTTGTGTTTCTTTATAACCTCGGGCTCGATAGAGAGAGTCTGCACGCGATCAAGATAAGCGTTATCAACCTCCTCGCCGATAACTTCGATGAGAGCAGGGTTACCCACAAATTTAATATCCTCAACGTTTACCTTCTCCACATACTCAATAGTCTTAACATCGTGGGGAGCAAGCATCTGCGCACCATCGTCCCAGTAAGCCTTGTAACCGTTGTACTCTTTGGGGTTGTGGCTTGCTGTAATGTTCACACCACTCTGGCAACCCAAGTAGCGGATAGCGAAAGAAACCTCGGGTGTGGGGCGCAAGTCCTCGAAGAGGTATACCTTAATACCGTTTGCCGAGAAGATATTTGCTGTAATTTCGGCAAAAAGACGGCTGTTGTTGCGGCAATCGTGGCCCACAACTACAGAGATCTGCTCCATATCCTTGAAGCACTCGTTCAAATAGTTGGCCAAGCCCTGTGTAGCCTTACCCACAGTGTAAATATTCATACGGTTGCTACCTGCGCCCATAATACCGCGCAAGCCACCTGTACCAAACTCAAGTTCACGATAGAAAGCATCGATAAGGGGAGTTTTATCCTCGCTGTCGAGCATAGCTTGTACCTCCTTGCGAGTCTCCTCGTCGTAAGCGGGAGAGAGCCACTCTGTAGCTTTCTCCGTAACCATCTTTATAAGTTCTAAATCCATAGTTTAAAAGTATTTAATTATATTATACGTATCAATAATTGTGCTTTGTTTTGCAAATATAGTGAAAGCCGAGAGCAGATAAAACAAAATTCCATTTTATTTTTATATGCCGAGGCGCATCCTATATTGTACAAATATAGTGAAAGCCACGATAAAACTCACAAAAGTTCCTCTTTTTTAAGCTTAATATAGTATATTTCACATATTAAAGCACAAAACCAGAGAATTCACAGGCTTACTCACCTGCAGGCATCAAGTACTTATCTCCCGTCTCCTCGACAAGGCGTTTAATATAAGCCTTGGGATAACCGGGGCGCTTAGGGGGCACCGCTATACCTGTAGCCGTGCGTGCAAAACGACCGTTCTTTTCGGGCTTCACAACCAAGTCGTTATACTTAACTATAATATACTCGCCAAACTTCTTCCACTCACGCAAAGCCTCCTCGGCACAGTCGCACGAAAAATCTTTTATAGCAGCAAGAGCATATTTGGGCGACTCTTTGAGCATAGCTGCCCACTCTGCCTCGAGAGCTATGCTTCTATCGTAGAAGCCCTTTTCGAGCTCACTCTGAACACGCTTCATATCGTCGGCCACCAAAGAATATTTGGGATAAATCATATTAGACACCCAGTTGAACACCCAAAAAGAAGAGTTCCAAGAGAAGGTCACAGGGTCGGCTTCCTCAGCCGAATAGCAAAGGGGCACTCTGTCTAGAGAGCAGTAAACCGGGGTATAGACAATCATATTTGCGTCGTCGCAACCAAACCACATAACACCACCTATCTCGCGGGGGAGGTGAGCACGCATTTGCGCCACAAAAGTAAAGGCCGACTGGAAGGTAGATATAGGACGCTCGTTAAAATACTCCTTGCCCTCGTACTCAAATGTGAGAGGAGAGAGACGATAAGGCATATTGTAGATACCGCCGCCAAGGTCGGTTGTAACATCAAAAGGTGTGCCCTCAAAGTGGTCGCGCATAGCAACCTGCACATCTTGCAAGGTCAAAAGCTTTTTAGGCTTGAAGAAAAGCGGCATAGGGGTCGCTGTAGCATCGCCCGACGCCCAAGGCAGATACTCCGACATATCGGCGTCAGCATACATATTAAAGAAACTCCAAGCACGAGCATCGCACCAACGCAATCCTCCAAAATCGGGCGGACAGTAAGCCATAGCAAAGCTAAAGTCCTCGTCTTTACCGTTAAAGTAACCCTTTTTGCGAGCAAATTTTATAACATCCTTCGAGAACATCACATTCTCCTTGTCTTTCATATCAAATTTATGTATGCGCGACTGGTTTGCGTGGGCCGAGATACAGTCGTCGGGCACGCGTACAGCAACCCACACAGTGCCCTTCTCGCTTCCCTTGCCTATCATCTCGAGTATCCAAGCCTCGTTAGGATCGGCTATAGAGAAACTCTCGCCCTCGCTGTAGTAGCCATACTTTTGTGTGAGAGAGGTCATAACATCTATAGCCTCACGCGCGGTTTTTGAGCGCTGCAGAGCAATATACATAAGAGAGCCGTAGTCTATGATACCCGTTGTGTCCACAAGCTCGTGACGGCCGCCGAAGGTTGTTTCGGCTATCGCCACCTGATACTCATTTATATTACCTATAACATTGTAGGTAACAGGAGCCTCGGGTATCTCGCCCAAGAATTTGCCGCTATCCCAGTCGTACACAGCACGCATAGCGCCCTCGGGGTGCACCGCCGCAGGGAAGTGAGCCAAAAAGCCGCTCATACCAAAACTATCGGCGCTATATGATATAAACACCGAGCCATCGGCCGAAGCTTTTTTACCTACAAGAAAGTTGGTACACGCATCGGCACCCGATGCGCAGAATGCCAAAAAGGCAACTAAAGCCAAAAACTTTTTCATAACAATCAATTATTTAGTATTTAAATTCTTTTTCCACCACACTTGTGTTACCTACTTTGTCGGTAACAACAAATTTCAGCCTATGAAAGCCGTGCGCAACCTTCTCGTCGCGCAAGTTACACAAAAATTTCTTATTTTTACTATTATACTCAAAAAGCACAAAACGCCCGTCGATGTAACACTTATATGTGCCCAGGCCACTCTCTTTTTCGGAGAGCAAGAAGGCAATTTTTCCATCGCGCCCCCACTTTTTCTCGTTTACAGGCTTCAAAAGCGGAGCTACGGTGTCCACCGCCACGGCATAACTGTCGAGTACAGAAATTTCGGCCTCAACAAACCCATCATAGCTCTTCCCGCCCACAGCGCTGCCACCCTTGCCCGTAACACGCTCTATATAACATTTATCGGCAAGCGGCAACAGATGCGACGGAATCTCCAGCGCAAGCTTGGCGTTATGCCACAAAGGTATCTTTTTATCTCCAAGAATGTATACGGGCGAGCGCGAAGGGGTGATGCTGTCGCGCACACTCACCCAAGCATCATCGAAAAGGGCGCCACGGGGTATTTTGAGTGAAAAACCAGCACCCACAACCTCATTTGTCAGGTACCAAGACAAATGTTGGCCCTGCAGGATTGGCACAGGAACTTCTGCGCGCACACCCCTCACCACAAAAGAGCATCCACCCGTGTTGCCGTGATAGTCGCGCAAGCGATACTCCACCTTGTAGAGGCGTTCCTCGCACACATCCACCCAACCATCAGCCGCGTCGGCCTGCACTGCACGCAAAGGGTTATTGGGCAGCAAAAACGACCGCAAGAACCACCCCTCCCCTGCCGACAAACGCTCATAATCGGCCCACGCGTTTATCAAACGGTTCTCCGAGAAAGAGACATTGTCCATACGAGAGGAGAAACGCAACGAGTCGTCAACATAAAGCTCAACCTCGTACACCCCATACTTGTTATGCGTGCCGGTCATATAGTCTATAGCCTTCAACCCAAAGCCCACCTTGCCCCAGACGTTCAAAGTATCGGCAAGGGTTTCCCCCGCAACCTTGCGCACAAGCGACGAGGCAAAACCCTCAACCACACCTGCACCCTGCTTGGGATAAACAGCTACAGCCTGAGCCACAGGAGGGCGTCTATCGGCAACAAGCTTTTTATAGAAGCGCAAAGGGTTATAAAGCTCTTCGCCATCGAGAGAGCGCACCTCAAAATGCAGATGCGGGCCAAAAGAGTAACCTGCATTGCCTGCACAAGCAAGCACATCGCCCTTTTTCACTCTAAACCTGCCGGGAGCAAAAAACAAATCTACCGCATAACGCTCTTCGCCATACTGTTTTTCACGCACAGCCTCGTCAACAGCTTCAGGGAAGCTATCGAGATGCCCATAAACGGTCATATAGCCGCCATCGTGCACCACATAAAGAGCACGCCCATAACCGCCATACTGCACCTTTGCACGGGCTATATACCCATCGGCCACAACGCTTATAGGCTTGCCCACAACACCTTGTGTCTTAAAATCGAGCCCAGCGTGAAAGTGATTGCTACGCAGCTCACCAAAATTCCCGCTCAAGAAAAGCTCAAACTCGAAAGGGCGCATAAAATAGTCCTGCGACACCTGCCCAAACAACGAGGCAAGCGACAACAAATTTATCGTGAGAACTATTAAAAATTTCTGCATCATAGTAAACAAAATCAACGCGAAGATAGCAAAAAATACAGAAAAAACACCCCATTTAATCGCATAAAACACACCCACATAAAAATCCCGATAAAAAGGCAAAATATATGTCACATATTTTGCAATTACCACCACATTTATGTATCTTCGCATAGTAAAAGTAACACAGGCAGACAAATGAAGTTAAGCATCATAGTTCCGGTATACAAAGCAAGACGATACCTGCAAAATTGCATAGAAAGCATATTGCAGCAAACATACACCGACTATGAACTTATCCTTGTCGACGACGGCTCGCCCGACGGTTGCGGCTCGGTGTGCGACCGCTATGCCTTGGAGTGCGACAAAGTAAAAGTAATACACAAAAAGAACGGCGGGCTCTCTTCGGCACGCAACGCCGGTATCGCTGTTGCAAAAGGCGAGTATATTACTTTTGTCGATGCCGACGACATCGTTGCGTCGGGCACATATTACTACAATATGCGCATACTGCTCGCAAACCCCGACATCGACATCATTGAGTACCCCGTAAACAAGCACTACGAATCACCTCAAAGCGAGATTATATCTTTCAAGCCCGAAAAGGTTACCGACAACGGGAATATATTCATCGACTGGATAAAACGCAAGGGCTACACACACTCTTACGCCTGCAACAAAATCTATCGCACCGACCTTTTTGCCTTCATACGTTTCCCCGAGGGCGAAACCTTTGAAGATTTATACACCACCCCCATGCTCTACGAGAGCAGCGAGTGCGTCTACTATTCCGACTGCGGTTTCTACTACTACATAGACCGCAAGGAGAGCATCTCTAACAACCACACCTTCAAGAACCACTACTTTGTATACCGCAATATGGTAGATCTCTACAAGAAGGTGAAAAACACATACAAACTCGAGGAGGAAGCCAACGAAATCCTGCTCATCTGCGCCGATAGACTCACCGACCTCTACCGCTGCAACGACGCCACAAGAGAGGAGTACAGCAAGGCAACCGCAATGCTCGGCAACGCGCGCATAGCCCCCAAAACCCTCTACAAAATGGATATCTCTCTTGCAAAGAAGATAAAATACACAACCCTTGCCCTCCTGGGAGCCACCATACACAGCCGCATACACGCGCTTTTCAGCCGCAAACTCTGCTAACAGAAAAACAACGGGATATATGCTTCTCACCATCGTCATACCCCACTACAACCTAGCGCAAGAGCTTCTCAAGCGCTGCATCGACAGCATAATAGCCTTGCACTTGCCCGCCGAGGAGCACGAGATAATAGTCGTAGACGACGGCTCTGCTACCCCTCCACGATGGATAACAACCACCTACCCTGGCACAAATATAAGACTAGAAGAGCACACACACGGCGGCTTGGGCTCAGCACGCAACCACGGCATAGAAGCCGCGAAGGGAACATTTATACAATTTGTCGACGCCGACGACACTTTACATAACAACAACACTATGCAGCAGTGCATAGAGGTGCTCAAGCACGAGCATCCCGACATCTTGCGCTTTAGATACAAACTGTGCGACGACAGCCACAACACAAGCAGCAAGAAAGAAAAAGCACACTTCGGCAACACAATAAGCGGTGCCATATTTATGGCCCACAACAACCTCCCCGGCAGCGCCTGCTGCTACTTCATAAAAAAAAGCTTTCTAGACAAAAAAGAGATACGTTTCTCCACAAACACCTATCACGAAGACGAAGAGTTTAGCACCATAGCACACTTTCACGCACAAGCACTCATAGAGAGCGACGCACACATATACAACTACCACACAAGGGCCGACTCTATAGTACACAACAGCAGCGTAGCGTCTATAGAGAAACGCCTCAACGACTGTTTAAAAATAACAGAGCAGCTTGCAACCTTCAAGGCCCTCACCCACGAACACAGCAACAGCATACAAAAGAAAGGCATAAAGCGCAAGCTCACAACCCTCGCTGTAGACTTTATAGTAAATAACCTTTACGCAGGGAAGAAGGGCAAGGATATACACGACGCTTGCAAAAAACACCTCACACCCTTAATGCTATATCCCATAGCTAGAGGAAATTATGGCATAAAGTTCAAAATCTTCCGCATATTAGCAAACAGCAGAATAGGATTGCAACTACTACGCCTGCTCGTACCCACCCGCTACAAAACCGGCAACAAATGAGAATACTCCTTTTAGGCGAATATAGCAACGTACACTGGACACTTGCCGAGGGGCTTCGCGCTCTCGGGCACGAGGTATGCGTAGTGAGCAACGGAGATTTTTGGAAGAACTACAAGCGCGACATATCCCTCACCCGCTCAAAAGGAAAGCTCGGCGGCATAAAGCTACTGCTAAAAACCATCGCCACACTTCCCCGCCTAAAAGGTTACGACATAGTACAGCTCATAAACCCTATGTTCCTAGAGCTAAAAGCCGAACGCCTAGCAAGCATCTATCACTACTTGCGCCGCCACAACAAGAAAATTTTTCTCTGCGCTATGGGCATGGACGCCTATTGGGTAAAGGGTTGCACAACCACCCCGCCCCTCTTCCGTTACTCCGATTTTAACATAGGCAAGGCCCCTATCACAAACCCATACATAGAAGAACAAAAAAACGATTGGATAGAAACGCCCAAAGCCCGCTTAAACGAATATATAGCCCACGACAGCGACGGCATAATCGCCGGACTATACGAGTATCACACCGTCTACAAAGGAGAGCACAGCAACAAGCTCACCTACATTCCACTGCCCGTTACACCTGAAAAAAGTTGCACCCCTCACGACGGAAAACGCAAAATACGCTTCTTCATAGGCATAAACAAAGAACGCAGCACATACAAAGGCACCGACATAATGCTACGCGCACTCGAGCGCATAGCAAGCGACTACCCCAACGACTGCGAAATTCTAAAAGCCGAAAGCGTACCTTTTGAACAATACCAACAGATGGTAGAAGATTGCGACATACTCCTCGACCAACTATATGGTTACTCACCCGCCATGAACGCCCTCCTAGCTATGAGCAAAGGAAAAATCGTAGTGGGCGGCGCCGAAGAAGAGTGTTACAACATACTAGGCGAAGAGAAGCTCCGCCCTATGATAAACGTAACACCCAACGAGGAAGACGTCTACAACAAGCTTAAATGGTTAATCGAAAACAAAGAGCATATAGCCAAAATGCAAAAAGAGAGCATTGAGTTTGTAGACAAGCACCACGCGCCCAAAAAGGTTGCACAACAATATATCAATTTTTGGGAAAAAGCGTGAAAGGCACTATTCCGCAAATCATATCACATTCCTTTCCACACAACCAGCAACCATAACACACCAGCCTGTTTACGAAGCAACCATTATCAGCAGACGAAAACAAGTAAAAATTTAACTCACAGCGCAAACTAATAAGCAAGAATACAAGCTGCAGCTATAATTAAAATGCCTCAAAGTTCTTTGTTAAAACTTTGAGGCATTTTAATTTATCATCTCAAAAAAAGTCCAAGACTCCTAATGTACAATCTACACAGATGCTTTATTATAACTCCTTTCCGTAAACAGTCTTTCCAAAAACTCTAACAACCTTTCTTAAATTCCTGCCCTTCAATTCCTTCTTTATACAAAAAATACTCTCGAGCAATTTTGTAATAGTTACTCTTCTCACATCACAAGCCCCACCTTGTTGATGATTCTTTGGTAGAAAAATCAAAACTCTTGTTAATCCTTTTTTAAGCAAAGGGGATTCGTCATAAATCTCTGTAGCAAGCCTTTCCACAGCTGGAATAATATCTTCAGTACCATATGTTACCGCAAACCTATACGAAGAAAGAAATTGCAAAAAGCACTCACGACGATGTTGCTCCAAAACATTGTTTTTCTTCATAAACTCATACACAAACTTGTATGAGTGCAAATGGTCTATTGCACGTGGAGTATTATTATATGTTTCATCCATTATAGAGCCTTTACGTCTCAAATATTTATACAATTTATCTTGCAAGCAATAAACCGTTTTAGAAATAGACCAGTATTGATTCACGAACTGATAATCTTCAAAAAGTATATGTTCGAAACGAATATTATACTTATCAATCAAAGATTTTCGAAAAACTTTATTCCAAGCAGCAACATCCGAATTTAAAATATAACTATCTGTTACTTCTACAAGACCTGAAAATTTTATTGCATAATATTTTTTATCAGTATTTTTAAGCTTAACACCGTTTTCGCAAATAATTTTCGTACCAAAATGTACCAAATCTACCCCAGGCTTTAAAAACTCGGATACAGTTTCATAAGCATCTTCAACCAAAGAATCATCCGAATCAACAAAAGTTACCCATTCAGAATCGACATATTTCAACCCTGTATTTCTAGCACCTCCCAGCCCCATATTCTTTTGGCTGATGACCATAATTCTTTCATCCTCTGCCGCAAGTTTCTCCAGAATAGCCAAAGAGCCATCGGTTGAGCCATCATTAACGCATATTATTTTCAAATTGCGATATGTTTGCTCCATCACGCTTCTAACAGCCCTTTCCAGATACTGTTCTACATTATAGACTGGTATTATAACCGAAATTCTTTCACTCCCTCTATCCATTACCTATAGATTAAAAAGACAATACAATTATAAGGCAATTTATTAAATCGACCTAAAAATATTCAAAAAAAAAATGATTTATAAAAGAAAAAGGCTTTCTTTGCAAAAAACAATTCGTAATACAATAAACCAATATATAAATTTCTATGAAGCCAATAATTTCCGTATTAGTCCCGTGTTATAATGTGGAAAAATACTTGAATCAGTGTATCGATTCTATAATAAACCAAACATTCACTGATATTGAAATCATATGCCTAAACGATGGCTCAACCGACAACACGTTAAACATCCTAAAGGAATATGAAGCCAAAGACAATAGAATAATAATTGTCGACAAGCCCAACTCTGGTTATGGTGCAACCATGAACATCGGTTTAGACAAAGCAAGAGGAAAATACATCGCCATAGTTGAGTCTGACGACTACATTGAAAAAGAGATGTTTGAAGTTCTACACAACGAAGCCGAAAGCAAAAACTTGGATGTTGCCCGCTGCTTGTATATTAAAAGAAACGAAATTACCGGCATCGACGAGGTTGTAGACGATCACAACTGGGGGGCGTATGAACTCGATAAAGTTTTCACTCCCATAAAACAAAAAAGCATTTTTTTTATTGCCCCATCGATTTGGGCTATGATATACAATAGAGAATTCCTGGAACGCAACAACATTCGTTTCTTGGAAACCCCTGGCGCCAGCTATCAAGACACCTCTTTTAATTTTAAAGTGTTGGCCATGGTTGAAAAGATGGAAGTTGTATCAAAAGTTCTCCACAACTACAGAATAAATTGCAACTCATCTGTTAATTCCGCAGGTAAGTTGTTTTGCGTTTGCGACGAAGACGCAGAAATTCATAAATATGCAAAAGAACACGGCGTTTATGAAGAGTTAAAAGAAGAATTAGGACGTCGTATGTTTAGTAGTTATAAATGGAATTACGGACGTCTTAAAACCTACAAACTCAGATACACATTCGCAAAGAAAGTTGCAACAGAGATAAAGCAAGCGTTAAAGGATGGAGAAATTACACGAAAATACTTCTCCAAAAGCAAAATTTCCCGTCTACGTTTATTAATACACTGCCCTTGGTTGTTCTCTTTTAGAAAGAGATTTTAAAATATAAAACAACTCGCAGACAAAACATTTCTGGAGGAAAGCTCACCGAGTAGAAATATTATAATATACACCACATCGTAGAGCAAGTTATTTTATTTTCAACGAGAGCACCACACAACCCTCCGTCGAAGAAACAAACTACTAGTGAGGTAAGCCCCAAAGTTTTTATCAAAAACCTTGAGGTTTACCTCAAGGTTTTGGGGGCGCTTTTATTTTTAATGCTGTAAGCCAGGGAAACAAAATAACCCTACCGGCTAAACACTCAACCCATCAATCTCCTTTTGCAAAGCATCCAAGAAACGCGCAGCGTGTGCACCATCCATCTGGGTGTGATGAAACTGAAAAGAGACCCTCAATGTAGTTTTAAACCAAGAACGTTTATACTTGCCCCAAATCATAAACGGGTTATTAAAAACACCGCTATACATACCCACAGCACCATCTATCTCGCACTGCGTCAACGCCGATGTACCCACAACCATACTCTCTTGCGAAAGATCGTGGTCCACACAACTCTCGGCAACCTGTTTAGTAAGGCGCAGATAATCTTCGTTAAACTGCGACAGACTCTCATTAAAAGGAAGGTCACACGAGCTCACCTCACCCCTCTTGTTAGCAACGATAGTATTCACGGCGATAGAGTCATACTGCATCAGTTTGTCGCCTACAGGTAGCATATAGAACTCCTTAACCCCACTTGCCGCCCTGCCTATGCAGTAACACATAAGCATATTGAATTTAAGCCCCTTCTTGCGGCTTATCCTCACAAGACGCGACACATTCAGCGTCTTAAAAAAGGTAACCATAGGCATTGGAGCACGCATCCACATCTCAAAAGCATAAGCGCGAGTACTCTTCTTTGGGTCAATCTCTCTCATAAGCACAACATTTAAACAAAAAAAGGGAAGGAGAAAAACACATAAAAAAACGCCTACCTCCCTTTTAAAAAAGAAATACAAAAAAAAGATTGCTCTCGCAATCTTCCTTTGAGCGGAAAACGAGGCTCGAACTCGCGACCCCAACCTTGGCAAGGTTGTGCTCTACCAACTGAGCTATTTCCGCATTTTCATATAGCATTCATTGTTTTGCTCTCCTTGCCAAGGTTGGAAACCTTTTATTTCTTTACGGCAAGGTTGTGCTCTACCAACTGAGCTATTTCCGCATTTTTACATAGCATTCATTGTTTTGCTCTCCTTGCCAAGGTTGGAAACCTTTTATTTCTTTACGGCAAGGTTGTGCTCTACCAACTGAGCTATTTCCGCATTTTGCTTACGCGGTGCCCCGCGTGCTTGTTTCAAGCGAGTGCAAAGGTATAGCTTTTTTCCAAACTACAAAAATTTTTGAGCACTTTTTTTCAAAAAGATTTAAAAATATCTGTTTCAAGCACCGCGTTCGCAAAATTTCCATTAAAAACGGCCGCCAAAACCACCGAAGCCACCGCCATAACCACCAGGAGGAGGCCCCATAGGACGTCCACCTCCACCATAGCCGGGCACGCCCCTTGCACCCTCGCTCTTGCTACCACCCATCTGGTCAAATTTGTATATAAGGTGGAACATACAGTAGCTATAGATTGAGTTATCCTCGCTGTCGGTACGCGACAAGGCCGATATTGAGCGCGAAACATTGCTTTGCTCGTGCAAAATATCATACATACGGAAGGAGATTGTGAGAGCGTTCTTCTTGAGGAAACTCATAGACACCTGCGCGTTCCACAAAAGCTCGTTTGTATTGAACTGCGGGTCGCTGTAACCACGACGGCTGCTCATAGAAAGGTTTGTCGAGAACTGAACATTCTGCCAAGGCAAACGCACTGTTGTGCTAGGGCCGTAGGAGAAGTTCCAGGTATCCATATTATTCTCGGAACGCATACTGTATGTACTGTGCGAATAGAGCACACGACCATCGAGCGAGAAGTCGAAATAATCGGAACGATAAGAGGCACTCAATCGCTCACCAAGGTCTGTTGTCTTCGCAGTGTTACGCGCGGTTTCCTTGTCCACGCTTATATAACCCACATTATGTTTAAAACCTAAGGTTGTAGACGAGCTATATGTATACTTTTTATTCTTGGGCAGAGCCGAGCTATAAACAAACTCACCGTTTGTATTCCAATTTCCGTTAATATTATCGGGGGTGCTTATACTTCCTCCTGTCGCCTCGTTATACTCCACCCTGCGATCAATACTGTTGGTTGTGAGGCTGAAGCGAAGGCTTGCACTTATTGTGCGCTGTTTTTCGGGGTCATTTGTTGTAAAGTGGCTGTTCAAGTTGTGCGAGAACGAAGGTTTCAACCCCGGGTTACCTTTTGTTATGTAAAGGGGGTTAGAGTCATCAGTAACATCGAGAAGGTCGGTCATTGAGGGCTGCGACGAACTACCACGATAACGTACGTTAAGAGATGTACTCTTCGACCAGCGATAGCGAAAACGCACGTTGGGCGATATGTTGTGCACAGTGCGTTTAACAACCGTATCTGTTTTCAAATATCTATAATCCATCTCCGACTGCTGCGGCATCCACGATATACCGGCATTCAAGTTAGCCTTCGAGGTTACATAGCGCAACATCAACTGCGCTTCGTGACGCATATTGCGATACTCTGAGAACTTGCTCTGCTCGTCGTTATAATATTTGTAATAATCTTCGGGCAAGATGGGTTTTTCGTAGTTGCAGCTCATCTGCAAGTCGTAGTCGAGAATATCGTCGAACACATATGTCGAGCGGTCGCTATTCTGGTAACTATAATTGAAATTATAATTCATTTGCAAGAAGAGGCTTTTTGCTATGGGCTCGGTGTAACTACCCTGCAACGAATAACTCCAATTTTTATTAGGAGTTGTTGAGTAACGTTTCTGGTCTGTGTTAGCGTTTCCACCCGTCTCGCGATAATACTTCACATTATTCAGCGAATAAGACTCGCTCTCGCTCTTTCCATAAGAAGCACGGCTACGGAAAGTTATGTTGCGGCCAGGTTTATTAAGCTGGCGGTTAAACATAATAAAAGAGTTTAAGCTGTAGCTCTTCGAAAGGCCAAGGCTCTGGCTAAGGTTTCTATTGAGGGCCGCATCTTCAAGTTCGGGGAGCACCTCACCAAACATATCTTTAGGGTAAGAAACGTAAGAGAAGGGGTCTTCGTCGAACATCGCAGAAAGACTATTCGACCACGAGTCGCTCTCCGAATAGTTGAACGAGGGCAAGAATATAAGTTTTGTCAGCGTGTCGGGCTTCCACTCTATGCGGAAATTACCTCCAAAACCGGCATTGCGGCCAAAAGAAGTTCTGCTGCTTGTAGAAAAGCGGTTGTTTGCGTTACCAGCCATAAAGGTCTCGCTCGAGGTGTAGCTACGCGAGTCGCTGTTGCTATAGTTGAAGCGTATATTACCACCCGTTTCCCACTTTTCGGTATCGGTTGCAAAGTTAAAACCGCCGTGTTTAGCGTTCACAAGACCGCCGCCACGGCCACCACCTGTCATACCACGGTCGTTTGTATTGTTGGCCGAAAGAATGAGAGTATAGCGCTGCGACTCGGTAAAATAGTTACCCATAGCCTTTGCAGTGTAGCGATCCTTGCTACCGTAACCCAAGTCAACATTTGCAAAGAGGCCCTCGTCGACACCTTTTTTCATCTGCAGGTCGAGCACGGTCTCTTCCTCGCCGTCGTCGATACCTGTAACGCGGGCAAAGTCGCTCTTTTTGTCGTAAAACTTCACTCTATCCACAACATCCACGGGTATATTCTTCAGCGCCATATCCTTGTCGGTGCCAAAGAAGTCTTTTCCCTTCATAAGTATGCGAGATACGGTTTTTCCATTAACTTTAATTGTACCATCATCGGCAACCTCCACACCGGGATACTTTTTAATAAGTTCCTCGAGCATAGAGCCTGCAGGCACACGGAAAGCCGCCGTGTTGTACACGGTTGTGTCTTCGGAGACGGTGATAGGAGGCACCTCGGCTGTAACAACAGCACCTTTCAAGAGCACCGCATCGGGTTTAAGCACAATTCGGCCCAAATCAATCTTCTTTTTAGGCTCCACTACCACCTTCTTGTCAGTTGTAATGTAGCCCACATAAGAGACACGCAAAATATAAGACGCAGCAGGGACTACAACGGTAAAAGCACCACGATGGTCGCTAGCAACGCCGGTTTTGTATATCGTATCGGGCAGGGCCAGCAGCTGCAAAGTAGCAGTCTGCAAAAGTTCGCCGCTATCCTCGGCCACAACCACACCCTCAATTGTTCCTCTCTTAACATCGTCTTGCGCCACCGCAAAGCAGGTCGCAAAAACAGCAAACAAGATAAAAGATAAAATCCTCATATATTTATGTTTCTATTTTCTTACAATAAAAAGTTCCGTTATGTATGACTATAAACTTTTATTAAAGTTTAATGCCACAAGGCCATAAAATGCAATATTATGTAAAAATAGGATATAATTTTTGAATATTCCGACTATTTTGTAACTTTGTTGCGATGTTTTGAGAAAAAAACATTCATTTTTTGGCATTTAGGCTATTGGCTTTGTAACAAAAACGACCAACTTTTAAAAACAAAAACACCAATAGGCACGATTTATGCCGCGCTATGGCGTGGGCTGAGCTTGTGGTTTTGTGGGTGCTTGGTCGTACCTTGGTTACAACAAGTGCACCCACGTTCTTTTTTTATATACCCCCAAAAAACGGGCCGAAAAAACTTTTTTCATAAATTTTTGCCTAAAAAAGAACAATTTGCGCCTTTTGCACCTATATTTGTAATATATTTAGGGAAGAATGTATTTTTTCGCAAGGTAACAAATAAAGAACAACAGAAAATGCGCACCCCCGCAGAACTACTCTCGCTCGTAACAAGACAGCAAGCACACCCGGAGTTCGGGCAGCCGTTCACACGCGCTTTTGCACATTTTTTCGAGAAAGAGGAAGCTAGCGAAGAGGTTCTCACCACAGCAATATGCTGTTCTTTGTTCCTCTCGAGCATAAAACAAGGGTTTCCAAGAGAAAAGCTACACACCTATATATACAACGTGCGCGAAGACTACCAGCTTCTCATTTTCGACTGCAAGAGCTACGAGCCCCTGCACGCCATAATGCAACAAGAACAGGTGCTTCTGCTCGACGAGAATATGAGATACCAAGAAACCGAGGTAAGCAAGAACGATATTTTCGAAGCCTTCGACTTTATCACCAACCGATAGCAACCTCGCAACAAGCCAGCATTCTAAAAAGAAAATAAACCACGAATAGTATGAAAATGAAGAAAAATTTTGCTCTATTCACCGACGAAGAGTGGATCGACGGCCTCACAAGCACACCTGTCAACGAAGACTTGCACAAGTATTTCTTTGAAACCAAATGCGCCAGCCTGCTTCGTTACATCGTAGCAACACTGTACAAACACGAGGATATACACGAAATACTCGGTGAGTTCTTTGAATTTTTATACAAAGACGACTGGCACGTATTAAAGCAATATAAAAAGATAAACGGAGCCTCGCTCAACAGTTACATAGCACGTTGTGCCATAAATTACTTTGTTTCCAACCACAGAAAAGAGATAGTGTATGCCAGCAAACACTGCGACATAGACACCCCCGAGGCGCTTAACAACTTTGCATCGGAAGATGATAACCTGGACAAAGAAAATGTGATGAAGGCATACAACAACCTTGAGCCACGCGACAAGAACGTTTTACGCCTTCTTGTGCTCAAAGGTAAAACCTCGCTCGAGGTTGCCGACCAAATATGGCCCTATGTAAACAGCGACAGCGACTGGCGCAGCCTCCCCACCACACGCGTGCAGAACACTATTGCCATGATTAAGCACAGAGCAATAGCACGCTTGAGCAGCAATATGAAGAACTTATCAAAAAATTAAGATTTACACCCTCTAAACATCCATTTTGTAGACATTAGTCTCTTTGGGAAGAAAACCAGAAGAACGATAAAGAGCGTTGGCGGCTACGCGTGCAGGCTTCGAAGTCAGCATAAGCGTGCCGCCTTTCTCTTTGGCACGCTCTATAGCATACTCCACCAAGCGACGCCCCAAGGCCCTGCCACGCATAGCAGCATCTACCACAACATCCTCTATCCAGAGTTTGCGTCCTGTGGGAGCAAGATAGTCGCAAAGCGTGAGCATACCCGCCACAACACCGTCACACTCAAGCAGATAGAGAGACGACGCGGTGCTAGCCACCAAGGCCTGCAGCTCGTCGAAGGTAAATTTAATGGGCGACGACGAAAGCTGCCCCAGCAACTTTTGTATGGGCTCAACATAAACAACATCGGGCACAGAAACCTCAAAAATACGCACCTCCATAACCTTCTTTTTTAAAGTTTAACCTTGCACTTAACACCCTTCGACTCGTTTTGCAAGCGGTCGAGCACGGTAACAACATAAGTAAAGTTACCCGCTTCGCCTGCAGGTATCTTGTAGTATGTAGCAGTGGTCATCGCCACCACATTCTTCATAGAATTTATGTTCACCTTCTCGCCCTTTGCAAAACGGTAAACGACATATTTTGCAGGAGCGTTCATAGGGTCTTCACACTCTTCGGTGAGCCACACAAGAACTTTATCCCCGTTATCGGCCGTGATAAGTTCCACACCCTTAACCTTTGCAGGAACCTTCTTGTCGATAAAAGGAGCTGCAGGCATAAGCGCCGGATAACTTTGATAGTTTTTCTCCAGAATATCGCGGTAGCCACCCACATTGTTTGCCGCAGATGCCGCGTCCCACAAGCACGAGCCCTTTATCGAGGAGTGCGAACGTTGCATATTCATCTTTGCCACAAGTTGGTGGCGCGAGGGTTTTTCGGCATCAGCAGCCTTTACCGTGCGGTTAACATCCTGTCCTATGTAAAGCGGACGACCTGCAGCGTATTTTGCCCACCACTCAACAAGCGTTGCATAATCGGCAGCCTTGTGCCCTATCTCCCAATAAATTTGCGGTATACAATAATCTACCCACCCCTTCTCTATCCAACGAAGAATATCAGCATTTAGGTCGTCGTAGCTCTGTAGGCCTTTTGTGTTGCTGCCCCACTCCCAGCTACCCACATTACGATAAATTCCAAAAGGCGAAACACCAAACTTGAGCCACGGCTTCACCGAGCGCACCGTTTTATGCAAGCGTTCCACGAGCAGGTCCACATTTTCTCTACGCCACGCAGCCTTGTTCTTTTTACCGCTGGCTTTAAACCATTTATCGTCGTTAAAAGACTTGCCGTTTACGGGGTAGGGATAAAAATAATCGTCTATATGCAAGCCGTCAACATCGTAGCGTGTGAGAATATCAATAACCACCTTGCATATGTGGTCGCGGTTTCTTTTTAGAGAAGGGTTAAAGTATAACTGCCCCTCATACTCTATAAAGTCCCCCTTATTAAGCACACTTGGATGATTATCGGCGCGTCGTTTAGTACCCTTTGTGCAAGCACGATAAGGGTTTATCCACGCATGCAGCTCCATATTGCGTTTGTGAGCCTGCTCCACCATAAAGGCAAGCGGGTCCCAGCCGGGATTTTGCCCTTGCACCCCTGTGAGATAACGGCTCCAAGGCTCGTAGGGCGAGGGATAGAGAGCGTCGCCCTCTACACGCACCTGAAAGATTATCGCATTAACATTAACCTTCTGCAAGTTGTCGAGCATAGTTACAAGATAAGTTTTCATTTCACCCTCGCTCATACCCAGGAACTGTGAGTTCACAGCTTGTATCCACGCACCACGAAACTCACGTTTAGGCTGCTCTTTCTGCGTAATATTCTTGCTCGACGAGCAAGCCACCAACAAAAGGCACGATATAAATAGTGTTACAAACAAACGCATAATATTTCTTTCTATTGTTTATATCGCGAAGATAGTGAAAATTTGTTTCACACACACAACACTACAGCAACTAAACAGCAACGCAAACACCCTTTTATAGTGGATAAAAAAGTTACGACATACTATTTTTAATTAAATGAGGATGCCACATTGCTATTTTTTATGTATTTTCGCGTCTAAGAACAAAAGGAGCAAAAGAGATGGAGCAAAAGTTCATAACCATACGCGGTGCAAGGGTAAACAACCTGAAGAATATTGACGTAGACATACCCCGCGGTCGTTTGGTAGTAATTACCGGCCTTTCGGGCTCGGGAAAATCCTCTCTTGCCTTCGACACGCTCTATGCCGAGGGACAACGCCGCTATGTAGAATCTTTAAGCTCCTACGCAAGGCAGTTTCTTGGGCAGATGAACAAGCCCGAGTGCGACTTTATCAAAGGCATACCCCCCGCGATAGCCATAGAGCAAAAGGTGAACAACCGCAACCCCCGCTCCACAGTGGGCACAAGCACCGAGATATATGAATATCTAAAACTACTCTTTGCCCGCGTGGGAAAAACCTACTCACCCGTAAGCGGTAAACTTGTAAAAAAAGACACCCCCGAAGACCTTGTAGAGTGCATGAAAAGCCACCCCGAAGGCACACGTTTCTTGCTCCTGGCCCCTATACCCAAGCGCAAAGGACGCACCACCGAAGAGCAGCTATCCATATACCTGCAACAAGGCTTTACCCGCATATACATAAACGGTGAGATAACCCGCATAGAGGACTACACATACAAAAAAGGCGACAAGCCCCTGTTACTTGTCGACCGTCTCTCCGTGTCACCCTCTCAAGAGACCATAAGCCGCCTTCTCGACTCGGCCGAAACCGCTTTCTACGAGGGTGGTGGCACCTGTATTCTGCAATTTATAGGCGAGGAGGAGGCTCACACCTTCAGCATACTGTTCGAAGCCGACGGCATACTCTTCGAGGAGCCCACAGAGCAACTCTTCTCGTTCAACTCCCCCATAGGAGCCTGCCCCGATTGCGAAGGCTTCGGTCGCATCGTGGGTATAGACGAAGACCTTGTTGTGCCCAACAAAACACTAAGTGTATACGATGGTGCCGTCTTCTGCTGGCGTGGAGAGAAAATGGGAGAGTGGAAAACAGAATTCTGTCGCCACGCCCCCAAAGACAACTTCCCCATCTTCGAGCCCTACTACAGCCTCACACAAGAGCAAAAAGACTACTTGTGGCACCAAGGCCCCTGGATAGAGGAGTATGGCGAGAGTATCTCCATCGACAACTTCTTCAAGATGGTGCAAGCCAACCAGTACAAAATACAGTACCGCGTAATGCTTGCCCGTTACCGCGGTAAACCCATCTGCCCCACCTGTCACGGCACACGCCTCAAGAAAGAGGCCACATATGTAAAAGTTGGCGGTGCAAGCATTACAGAGCTCATCGAGATGCCCATAACCAGGCTAAAAGAATTTTTCGACACCCTGCAGCTCGACCAACACGACAGCACCATAGCAGCCCGCATACTCACCGAGATAAAAAACCGCGTAGACTGCCTTATGGATGTGGGGCTTGGTTACCTCACCCTCAACCGTTTGAGCAACAGCCTCTCGGGCGGTGAGAGCCAACGCATAAACCTCGTAACATCGCTCGGCAGCGCACTTGTAGGCTCGCTCTACGTGCTCGACGAGCCTAGCATAGGCCTCCATAGCCGCGACACAGAGCGCCTCATCAGCGTGCTCTATCGCTTGCGCGACCTCGGCAACACCGTGGTAGTTGTGGAGCACGACGAAGAAATTATACGCGCCGCCGACTACATAATAGACGTGGGCCCCAAAGCTGGCTCCTACGGCGGAAACATTGTTTACAAGGGAGATATGCACGACCTTGTACCCGGTAGCAACAGCTACACGGTCAAGTACCTCTTGGGCGAGGAGAAGATAGGCCTCCCCACCCGCCGCCGTCGCTGGACAAATAGCATTGTTGTAAAAGGAGCTAGAGAAAACAACCTCAAAGGCATAGATGTAACGTTCCCCTTGAACGTTCTCACAGTGGTAAGCGGTGTAAGTGGCTCGGGCAAGTCGTCTCTTGTGCGCGACATACTCTATCGCTCGCTCAAGCGCTACTTTGGCGAGGTAACCGATGCACCCGGGCAGTGCGAAGCCATCGATGGCTCGCTCAAGCAGATAAGCGGTGTGGAGTTTGTCGACCAAAACCCCATAGGCAAGTCATCGCGCTCAAACGCAGCTACCTACCTGAAAGTATACGACGACATACGCCACCTTTTTGCCCGTCAGCCACTAGCCAAGCAACTTGGTTTCGGCGCCGGATACTTCTCCTTCAACGCCGAGGGTGGCCGTTGCGAAGAGTGCAAGGGAGAGGGAGTAATAACCGTCTCTATGCAATTTATGGCCGACCTCCAGCTCGAGTGCGAAGCCTGCCACGGCAAGCGCTTCAAAAAAGAGGTGCTCGAGGTTAAGTTCCACGACAAGAACATACACGATATCCTGGAGATGACCGTGGGCGACGCCATAAACTTCTTCCAGGAGCACGGCGAGAAACATATAGCCGAGGGGCTGCAACCCCTGCAAGATGTCGGCCTCGCCTACATAAAGCTAGGACAATCGTCATCAACCCTTTCGGGAGGAGAAAACCAACGCGTGAAGCTCGCCTACTACTTGAGCCGACAGAGCGACCGCCCCACCCTCTTCATCTTCGACGAGCCTACAACAGGCCTGCACTTTCACGATATAAAGAAACTGCTCAACTCCTTTGAACGCCTCATAGCACGAGGGCACTCTATCGTGATAATAGAGCACAATATCGATGTTATTAAGTGTGCCGACTACCTCATAGACCTGGGCCCCGAAGGAGGCGAAAACGGTGGTACGCTCATAATCGCCGGCACGCCCGAAGAGGTTGCAGCCTGCCCCTCATCGCACACAGGCCGCTTTCTTAAAGAAAAATTATCGTAAAACACAAAAAAGGCTCGTGCTGCACAGCACGAGCCCTTTTATTTACTTGCACACTATATATTATAATAAGGTGTAAAAAACTCCACCTAAAGTGCCTGCGATAACAACTATCAATATAGGGCTCAATTTAAACCACCTTGTAGCTACAAAAGCCCCCGCAAACAAGAGCACGCTCACCGCAAACTGCAAGGGCGACTCCTCTAAAGAGCCGAAGTTCTCCTCCGTCATAAGCAATAGAGCAGCCGAAGCTATCAATCCCACCACCGCAGGGCGCAACACCGCAAAAACAGACTCAATCATAGGGTGCTTGCAATATTTCATAAAGTAACGGCTTATGGTGAGCATAATCACAAACGAAGGCAACATCACAGCAAGCGACGCAAGCAAAGAGCCCGCCACGGCCACCGCCGACGAGCCTGTAGCGTTCAGCGCAGCGGTGTAACCCACATAAGTCGCCGAGTTTATGCCTATAGGGCCTGGTGTCATCTGGCTCACCGCCACAATATCGGTAAACTGTGCACTTGTGAGCCACGCGTGACGCGTAACAATCTCGCCCTGCACCACCGACAACATACCATACCCCCCACCAAAAGAGAAGAGGCCCACCTTCAGAAAGGTGTAGAAAAGCTGCAACAAAATACTCATGCGCCCCCCCCTTTCACTCTACCCCACAGAACGCCTCCAACGCCTCCTACAAGAATTACGTAAACCCGAGCAAATCCAAACGCCACAAAGA
>JAZKYU010000037.1:0-29611 GCA_045612305.1 Bacteroidaceae bacterium | reverse complement strand
TTACTCGCGTGCCGGGCGTTTGGTTCTTTGCGCGACAAAGAACGTCAAAGATATATTTTCAATGAGAGAATAACCGACAAATAACACCGAGAAGTCAAAAGCAAGATTGTTTGGTATCGTATATGGTGAGTGCCCACACCTCTTTGCTACTGAGCCCTACTATACCGGCACTATATCAATGGTGCGGTGAAAATGCCACCTCACGCAGAAGTTCCTGCAACTGAGTGCGTTGTTCCGTGGTTATATCCATACGCAGTACGGCATCTACCCAAAGATTACCTTCGGCAGAAGGCCTGCGCGAGGTATAAGTAATCTGCATCACCGGGTGCAGGGAGTCAATATCTACCAGTTCTATATTATAGTACGAAGGAAAGAAATCATTGACCCGCGGCAAACGGTTTTCTCCGGCGGGAAAGAATCTATAGACATCGGGCGGCAAAAGAGTGAGAGGCCTGTCGCCTGAATGAGAACAGGAAACCAGTAATAAAAAAAGTAATATAATATAAAAAAAACGAGGCATTATCTTAAGTTTTACACTATTAGATAACACCTCACTGTAAAAAAATGTTTAATTATCCTCTTCAATATTGCCGAACCTGTCCCACACACGGGCAAAACCATACTCGGCAACAGCACCTTGCGGCACAAAAAGAGTGGCCGAAGAGTAAACCCCTGCATCGGCAATATCTCCCGAGCACATAGGAGCCACAGGAGAAGCAACGTGCAACTCCTTTAGCGAAGAACAGCTGCGGAAAGCCTGGTCGCCCACATTTACCACAGCCTCGGGCAAATGCAACACCTCAATGGATGAACAATTATAGAAAGCACCATAACCTATGCTCAATACCCCGGCGTGCAAAACAACAGAACACAGCGAAGAACAACCGGCAAGCACACCTTGGTCGAGCATATTCACCCCCGAAGGCAAAGTAAATTTCTCAAGCGATGAACAACCCCAGAAAGCACCCTTTTTTACCGACGCCAGCGACTGTGGCAGTTCAACCGACAAGAGTGAAGAACAGTCGCGGAAAGCCCACCCCTCAATAGAGAGCAAGCCCTCGGGGAGGTTTATCTCGCGCAAAGCCACACAACCACAAAAGGCATACTCACCAATGCTATCGACCGAAGCACCCACAGAAACAGACTCCAACGAAGAACAGCCGTCGAACAAAGAAGGCTCAATATTTACAAGAATATCGGGGAGAAATACCCTGCGCAGTGCAGTACACCCCTCAAAAGCGGAACGCCCCACAACAAGAACCTTGGGAGTAAAAATAACTTCTTCGAGAGCCGTACACCCCTTGAAAGCATTCATACCCACAATATGCATCTCCTCGCCGAACTTTACGGCCGAAAGCGAGGTACAACCCTCAAAAGCACTTATACCCACACTCTCTATACTGTCGCCAAACTCCACAGCCTCCAACGAACAGCACCCCTTAAAAGCCTCATCGGCAACCTCGGTCACAGAATAAGCACGACCATCGAAAACAAATTCAGACGGGATAACCACTCTGCCCAAATAAGGCGCGCTACCGGCTGTTACAGCCGCCGTAGCATCGGCAACGTTTAAAGTATAACAGATACCGTTAATATTTTTTGTCATAAAAAGAGTTTTAGGGTATTAACAAAGAGCTGTCGCCATAGCTCAAGAAACGGAAATCGTGAGCAAGAGCATAATCGTAAATATCACGCCAATTACCATTTACAAAGGCAGAAACAAGCAACAGCAAGGTGCTTTTAGGTTGGTGGAAATTTGTTACAATAGCTTTCACTATGCGGAATTTGTAACCGGGAGCAATCATTATCTGCGTGTGGGCGTGAACGGCATAAAGCCCGTTATTTTCGAGATAGGTAGCAAGTGCCTGCAGAGCATCTACAGCCGAAATCGTATGTTCCCTGTTATAAGGTTGCCACTGCCCTACACGCAACTCTTCGGGCGAAACAGAAGGATTCTCTTTCACAGTCTCGCCCAAGAAATAAAGACTCTCGAGAGTGCGCACCGAAGTAGTTCCCACAGCAACAGCCGAACCTCCGGCTGCAATAAGTTTCTTTATCAATTCTATGCGCACGTTTATATACTCCTCGTGCATCTCGTGCTCGGCAATAAGCTCACTCTTTACAGGCTTGAATGTTCCGGCACCAACGTGCAAAGTAACCTCGTCGCAATCAACCCCTGCGGCTGCAAGCGAGGAGAGTACCTCGGGGGTAAAATGCAAACCCGCTGTGGGAGCAGCAACCGAGCCCTTAATCTTTGAATATACCGTCTGATAGGTTTTCTTGTCGCCCTCTTCGGTGCGACGGTTAAGGTAAGGAGGTATAGGAAGCTCGCCTGCAGCCTCAAGAATATCGGCAAAAGTATAACCACCCTCCCAAAAGAAACGTACATTATTCACAGCTCCGCTGCTCACACGTTCCACCGAGAGGATAACTGCTTCACCATTGATATTCACTGTCTGCGAGAGCACACCGCTTTTCCAACGGTTGATGTTACCCACAAGGCACTGCCACACACACTCGCCCACCTGCTGAAAAATCAACTGATAGTCGTTGGGCTGTTCGGGTTCAAGGCAAAAAACCTCAATAGTCGCACCTGTCTCCTTTTTAAAGCGCAGACGCGCCTGTATAACCTTTGTGTTATTGAATATCATAAGACTGCCCTGCGGAATGTGCGTGGGCAAAGAAGAAAAAACATCCTCACTCACACAACCACCCTTGTAGAGCAACAATTTAGAAGCATCGCGCTGTGCAAGCGGATATTTTGCAATTCTCTCGTCGGGTAGCGGATAATCATACTCCGCAATAGCAATTTCCTGTACCTTTTTCATAATATATCTTTACCGACGCGAAGATACTAATTTTACAGGCAAGAAAAAAGCCCCCGCCTCATTTATTGAGGCAGGGGCCATATCTATAAGAAACTGTTTCTTAATTACTGAGCAAGTTTGTTCTCAGAACCAAGAACATTCACAATCTTGTGGATGTACTGCTTCTTCATATTCTCGCGAGCGGGACCGAGGTACTTGCGGGGGTCGAACTCTGCGGGGTTTGTTGCAAACACCTCACGAACAGCAGCAGTCATAGCAAGACGGCTGTCGCTGTCGATGTTGATTTTGCAAACTGCGAGAGATGCAGCCTTGCGGAGCTCCTCTTCGGGGATACCGATAGCATCTTTCAATGCACCGCCGTATTTGTTGATTGTAGCAACCTCCTCCTGGGGAACTGAAGAAGAACCGTGGAGAACGATGGGGAAACCGGGAAGCTCTTTCATACAACCCTCGAGCACGTCGAAAGCCAAGGGAGGAGGAACGAGGATACCGTTCTCGTTGCGTGTGCACTGCTCGGGTTTGAACTTGTTAGCACCGTGAGAAGTACCGATAGAGATAGCCAAGCTATCGCAACCTGTCTTGCTTACGAAGTCAACAACCTCCTCGGGGCGAGTGTATGTGTGGTGCTCAGCAACAACATCATCCTCAACACCTGCAAGGATACCAAGCTCACCCTCAACAGTTACATCGTACTGATGAGCGTACTCAACAACCTTCTTTGTGAGAGCTACGTTCTCCTCGTAGGGGAGGTGAGAACCGTCGATCATCACTGAAGAGAAGCCCATGTCGATGCAAGACTTACACAACTCGAAAGAGTTACCGTGGTCGAGGTGAAGAACGATCTCGGGGTTAGCGCAACCGAGCTCTTTTGCATACTCAACAGCACCCTCAGCCATATAACGGAGAAGAGTCTGGTTAGCATACTTACGAGCACCGCTTGATACCTGGAGAATAACGGGAGATTTTGTCTCTACTGCAGCCATAACGATAGCCTGCAACTGCTCCATGTTGTTGAAGTTGAAAGCGGGGATAGCATAGCCGCCTTTCATTGCTCTTGCAAACATATCACGTGTGTTTACAAGACCTAATTCTTTGAAGTTTACCATAGTTTAATATACTTTAAAAGTAATTGAAAATATTCTCTATAAATTCCCTTTTACGGGGATTTTGTGCAAATTTAGTAAAATCTTTCCTTATAACGAGTGTTATCGGCAAAAAAAGTGCAACTAAAAAAGAAAAAGAGAAGATAAAGAGCTTTTTTCAGATAAAAAGACTAAATTCGCAGAAACAAAACACTACAAAACAAAACTAATATGTATATAATAGGCATAGCAGGAGGCACAGGCTCGGGAAAAACCACAGTAGTTAAGGAGATAGTAAACTCGTTGCCCGAGGCATCGGTTGTTGTTATACCGCAAGACTCATACTACAAAGACAGCAGCCACGTACCTGTGGAGGAGCGTCAATTTATAAACTTTGACCACCCCGACGCGTTCGACTGGGAGCTGCTTGTGGAGCAGATAGCTATGCTTCGCGAGGGCAAGCCCGTGGAACAACCCACATACTCCTATATAACCTGTACTCGCCAACCCGAGGTTATTCACATTGAGCCCAAGGATATTATAATAATCGAGGGCATTATGGCACTTGTAAGCCCCGAGCTTCGCGACCTTATGGACTTGAAAGTTTACGTCGACGCCGATGCCGACGACCGTCTCATACGCCTCATACGTCGCGATGTGATAGAGCGTGGCCGCACCCCCGAGACTGTAATCTCGCGTTACGAGCGCATAGTAAAAGAGATGCACTGGGAGTTTATAGAGCCTACAAAAAAGTTTGCCGATATAATTATACCGCAAGGTGGGCACAATAAAAAGGCGATACAGATGTTGCAGATGTCTATAGGCTACTTTTTAAACAAAAAATAAAAAGATGCCAGCCAGGTATATATACCCGTTAGCCCTTGTTGTGGCCCTTGGGCTGTTCACCGCCGTGGGATATTTTGTCTTCCACGAGAGGGAAAAGAGTGTATATGCACCCTCACCTAAAATAACCTACATATCACCTTATGTAAATATATCGCCCTACGACAAACACTTTCGCGAGGCGGCCGACACGCTTGGGTGGGACTGGAAATTTTTGGCAGCTATAGCCTTCACCGAGTCGCGTTTCGACAGCACAGCGGTGTCGGGCGCGGGAGCCTGCGGCGTGATGCAGGTGATGCCTGCCACACTACGCGGTATGGGCGTCCCCGACTCTCTGCATATGGAAACAAGCTGCAATATTAAAGCTGCTGCAGGGTTACTCAAGAGCCTCGACAAACTGTACCACCGCATACCCGATTTTGAAGAGCGCAGCAACTTTATCCTCGCGTCGTACAACGCCGGTGCGGGGCACATAGGCGACGCTATGAACTTGGCGCAAAAATATGGCCGTCCACGCTATGTGTGGCACCAGAATGTCGATAGTTTCCTTATCTTTAAAAGCGAGCCCGAATATTACACCGACAGCGTGTGCCGCAACGGCTCTTTCAACGACTGGAAGCAAACCCTCTCTTTTGTAAAGAAGGTGAAACGCACCTGGCGACACTTCAGCACCCTGCAGAGCCGCTACTGCGACTCCATCAACACTCTTATGTCGAACGATACAACCATAAAGATAAAGGAGTAACCTCTTATGCAGGCAACACCCGAGAGTACACTACGCAAGCAAATTACCTTCGACGCATACAGCGAGGGCACAATCACAGGGCACGACGAAAAAGGCGAGCCTGTAGCCGTAGCTTTGCCCGCCGAGGGTTGTTACCAAGAGCTCCCCTCGCTGCTAGGCAAGGGGTGCAAGCTCAACATACTTTCGGCTGTGAGCGACGAGGCTGGCACACTACACCCGCGCGACATAATCTTCGAGCCCGACTACCTCATAGATATATCGGCCCTCGCACGTTGCGTGCAGCCCTACGGCTCACCCGCCCTAGGCTACATAATTAACCTCTTCGAGAAGAGCACCGACAGCGCCGCGCGCCTGCTGGGAGAGGCTGCAAATATGTTTCTCGACGACTGCGTGAACGAAAACCGCGAGAAGCCCGCCACATATGGCGAGTCTATGAAAAAGTTTTTCCGCGAGTACCCGCTACAGTTGTCGGTGTGCGACGGCATAGACAACTCTTTTTTTGCACAGACACGCCTGCAGTTTAACAACATACAGATGAGGATGGGCAGCGTGGGCATAGAGGCCGACGACGCCTACCGTCGCGACCACCTCTACCTGGAGCCCTCGTTCTTTTGTGAGCCCTTGGGCCTACAAGGGCGCATCGACCTACTGCAAAGCGACTGCAGCCACCTAATAGAGCTCAAGTCGGGCAAAGCCGACGAGTTTAACGGTGGCGCAAAAGCCGAGCACCGCATACAGATGTCGCTCTACAAAGAGATGCTCTGCTACTCACTGCAAATACCACGCGAGCACATACGCCCTAACCTTTTTTACTCGCGCTACCCCCGTTTCCACAAACAAGAGTCGAGCATAAGGGAGATGAGCCACACACTTATGTTGCGCAACAAAATAGTGGCCCTGCTCTTGGAGATGGGCAAAGAGGGGCTGCGTAGCCGCCTGCTCGCCGCCACAGCCGAAGATTTTAACGAAAAGGGCGACGGCAGTCGTTTATGGTGCAACTATCTGCGTTCAAGGATAGAAGAGACACTAAACCCCATAAAAGATGCCGACGAGCTACTGCAAGACTACTTTTTCGGCAACGTAGCCTTTGTCACACGCGAGATGTACCTCGCCAAGGTGGGCAACGGCGACTATGAACGTGGTCGCAGTTTCGCCGACCTGTGGAACGCACCCACAAAAGCAAAAAAAGAGAACGGGAACATTCTCACCGACCTCGCTATAAAGTCCTTCGACAACAGCGAGGGGATAAACGAGATAACCTTAGCGTTGCCCGAATACAGCGAAGAATTTTACCCCAACTTCCGCGCAGGCGACACAGTTATACTATACCGCCGCGACAGCGAGCAACATAACGCTGTTAACCGCCAAGTAACCCGCGGCACACTCACCCACATAACCCACGAAGAGGTTACCATACACCTGCGACACAAGCAGAGAAACCCCAACCTCTACCCCGCCAGCAGCCGCTACGCTATGGAGCACGACCACCTCGACAGCACCTTTCGAGCGGCTTTTCGCGACCTCTTTAGCCTGCTCACAGCACCCAAAGAGCGCATCGACTTGTTGCTATCGCGCCGCACACCACGCGTCGACCGCAGCCTCTCCCTCACCGGCAGCTACACCAATGCCTACATAGACAACATCGTTCTGCAAGCCAAGCAAGCCGAAGAACTTTTTATGCTCGTGGGCCCACCCGGCACAGGAAAAACATCTCAAGCGTTAAAGAGTATGGTCGAGGAGTTTCACCGCTACGACGGGAAGAACATACTGCTCGCCTCCTACACCAACCGCGCCGTCGACGAGATATGCGAAGCCCTCTCATCCCTCCCCTACGATGCCCCCTACATACGCATCGGTAGCGAGCAGAGCTGTGCCGAAAAGCACCGCCCCCACCTACTGAAAAACGCCATAGCACCCTACAACAACCGCCAGCAGATAAAAGACGCTATGCAGGAGTGCCGCATCTTCGTGGGCACGGTAGCCTCGCTCACAGGGCGCAAAGAGCTCTTCTCACTCAAGAAGTTCGATGTTGCCATAATAGACGAAGCCACACAGATACTAGAATCGCAGCTAGCAGGGCTCCTGGCTGCAACTACCCCTGGGGGCGAAACAGCAATAAAAAAGTTCATACTCATAGGCGACCCCAAACAGTTACCCGCCGTAGTTGCGCAAAGCCCCGCAAACACAACAACCGAGAGTGCACAGCTACGCAACATAGGCATACAAAGCTATGGAACATCGCTTTTTGAACGACTCTACAAGTGGTACCACGCCCACCCCATAGAGGGCATCACCGCAACCCTCAACCGCCAAGGACGCATGCACCCCGCGATAAACAGCTTCGCCAACCAACACTTTTATGCCGGCATACTGGAGCCCATACCCCTCCCCCACCAACAAGAGGAGCTGCAATACCCGCTATACGACAAAAACTGCCACGCGCAAAACATCATAGCCACGCGCCGCGCCGCCTTCATCGACATAAAAGAGGAAAAAAGCGACAACCCCAAGATTAACCGCAAAGAGGCAGCAGCCATAGCGCTCTTTGTAAAGGCCTATTACGAGGTGAGAACACAGAACGGGCATCCCTGCAACCCCTCGCAAGAGGTAGGTATCATCGTGCCCTTCCGCAGCCAAATAGCTATGGTTACAAAAGAGATAGCCCGCCTAGGCATACCCGACAGCCAAGATATAGTTATAGACACTGTGGAACGTTTCCAAGGCTCGCAACGCGAGGTCATACTCTTTGGTACCACCATAAACAACCCTACGCAGATAGATATATTGTCGGCACCCGTGCCCGACGCCGACGGCACCCCAATCGACCGCAAACTCAACGTAGCTGTCACCCGCGCCCGCCGACAGATGTTCATCTTTGGCAACAGCGCCGTGCTCTCGCAATCGCCCATCTACCGCGCACTCATCGAGGAGATTTAGTAGCCGGGCATACTACACGTTCTTTACAAGAACGTGAAAAAAAACTTCTAAAAAAATCACACAAGAAACATTGCAAAATAAAAAAGTATCTTTACCTTTGCGGTGTACTAACAAACTAATACACTATGATACATTTTCAAAACCTATCGTTCAGTTACTCACAAAAGGTACTGAATGAAGTTTATACAAAATTTGAAAAAGGAAATATTTATGGCCTCCTTGGCCCCAACGGCGCCGGCAAAACCACGCTCCTGAAACTTGCGTGCGGCATACTTGGAGCAAAAAAAGGAACCGTCACGTTAGAGGGGAGCAACACCTCGCTACGCAAGCCCGAAACACTATCCAAAATATTTTTCCTGCCCGAACACCCCGTGGCAACCATCGACAAAATAAACACATTCGCGAGCGAATATGGCAGTTTCTACCCCACCTTCGACTATGCCCAATTCAAGGAACTTATGAAAGTGATGCGTATTGACATAAACTCCAAATTCAGCAAGCTGTCGACAGGCGAAAGCAAAAAAGCCTTCATTGCCTTTGCCATCGCACTAAACACCCCCTATCTATTGCTCGACGAGCCAACCAACGGCCTCGACATCACAAGCAAAGGAGAGTTAAAACAGATAATTTCGCGCAGTATGAGCGAAGAACGATGTATAATCATCGCCACCCACCAGATAAAAGAGATTACCACACTACTCGACCACATAGTAATACTCAAAGAAAAAAGCGTGGCCGTGGACAGCAGCATAGAAGAGCTGCAACAAAAATACTGCTGCGGCACGGCACAAAAGGCACCTGCCGATGCACTTTACAGCGAAGAATGTATATGCGGTTGCAACTACATAGCACACAACACAAGCGGCGGAGAGAACAAGATAGACATAGAGTTACTATTCAACTACATAAACCTTAAAAAGTAAAAGATATGAACAACACACTCGACATAAAACGCCTTGCAAAACTCATAGTTTACGAAAACAAGAGTAGCAGATATGTGGTTAACATCACAATAGCAATTGTGTGCCTTGCGGCCTTTACACTGATAATCAGGCTCACTGAAAACGCAATAGCGCCCCGCAACAGCATCTTATTAATAAGCAACGGCATTATAGAGGCCATAATAACAATTTCGCCCATAATATTCTATTACAAATTGATGACCACCCGTCACCGCACCCTCTACCCCACACTGCCGGCAAGCAACATGGAAAAATATCTGTCGATGCTTGTAAACACCCTTATTGTGGCTCCAGTAACAATAAAAATTGTGGCAACAACCATAAACAGCATCGGCAACCTGTTCATCCCGTTTTCGGCAGACAGCATAACAGACAACACCATATCTCTGCGCGGTTTTTTATTTACAGTTGTATCATATTGGTCGATAATAAGCAGTTCTATGTATCTTTTGATTATCTTTACACAATCAAAAGTTTGGAAAGCCATCGCCGTAACAATTGGCATCGCCGTTATTGAAATATTATTTATGGGACTATTGATAAGCAACTTGGAAGGTGAATATGTGAGCCCTACAAGCATTGTAAAGATATGGTTCATCTTCGCAACAGCTAACTTGGTGATTTTCCAAACCCTAATATACCACGCAATCAAGCGCATTAAAGCATAAAAAACATGGAGTTCAGCGGGCACAAACCAATATTCATGCAAACAGCCGAGATGATGCAAGAGAGAATCCTCTGCAACACCTGGGAAGAAGGGACACGCATACCATCGGTGCGCGAGCTTGGTGCAATGCTCGGCGTGAACCCTAACACCATAGTGCGCTCCTACCAACAGCTCGAGAGCAAGGATGTAATATACAACAAACGCGGTCTTGGCTACTTTGTGAAAGAGGGAGCCTGCGAGAGAATAAAAGAGATGCAACGCCGTGAATTTATCGAAGAAGAACTTCCAAAATTCAAGGCAAAAGTTGCCCTCTTGGGCATCACAAAAGAGGATTTAATAGAGTTGTTATAGTAACATTTATCTTCCAATTGAAGAACCTAAAATATTATTATAGCCCCTAAAACAGTAATCAAATCCTCT
Organism: Bacteroidaceae bacterium; assembly: GCA_045612305.1. Lineage (GTDB taxonomy): Bacteria > Bacteroidota > Bacteroidia > Bacteroidales > Bacteroidaceae > HGM04593. The sequence goes on along the minus strand of JAZKYU010000037.1, from coordinate 19,127 downwards.
TCCTGTCCCATCTTGCATATTTCATATAAAGGAAGCACAAACCTCCGAGCAACAAACCATATAGTATCTCGGCTGTCCACACAAATTCCACCCTCGTCGCAAGACTCGTCATCACAAAAACAAAAAGAATGTAAATAACCAAAATACCAGCTTCGAGATACAACGCCACCGAAGTATTCCCCGTGCCAGACACCGCCTCGAAGTAAGCATTGCCTATGCTTTGGAAAACAGTACCGCTGCATATCACCAGAATAGAGGGTACAACCAGCTGTGCAAAATTCATATCATCGGTGTAAATACCAACGATTGTAGCTGAAAAAAGCGCAACAAGCACCACAATTGGTATGGTGCAAAACAGGCAATTCTTAAGCACCTTGTTGATTGTGGGAAAAACCTGCTCTTGAGCTCCTTCGCCCATTATTCTACTAACTAAAGTATTTGTTGTAGTTGAAAACGCGAAACAGGGTGTAATTAGTATCATATACACACTCCTTGTTATAGAAGAGATTCCGGTTGCCGTCTCACCCATCTTCTCTATCAGGACAAAAAAGACAAACCACACACTAAAAGAGAATAGCCTTTGCATCATAGTAGGCGCAGATATTTTCAATATTCTGCCCATTAATTCCGCTTCCAATTTATGAATTCTAAACAAGCCGAGTCCCCCTCTATCCAATGTAATATAGCTATATAATGTGAAAAACACAAAGGCCGCAACCTCGGCGCAGAACGATGCCAAAGCAGCACCACCAATACCAAGTTCGGGAAAACCCAGTCTACCAAATATCAAACAATAATCCAAAAAAATATTGACAAGCGCCATTATTATTGTGGAATATGTAATCACTTTCGTGCTCGAAACGCCCACATACAAAGCACGATATAAAAAATTAAAACAGACAAAGAGAATACCAAACTGACGATATTTTATATAATCAAGGGAAGCCTCGTATATGTTTGGCGAGTCGATGAGGTGGAGCAGCAGATTGCTCGAAAAGAAATATAATATCGAAAACAGCAAAGAACCCAAAATAAATACAAAAAAAGCACCGTGCTCAAAAATAACACCTATTCTGCCGTAATTTTTCTCTCCGAAGCGACGCGCTACGATAATTTGAATACCTACCGCAAAGCCGGCCGCCACCGTGGTGAAAACATAATAGAAAAGCCCGGCAAGCATTGAAGCCCCTAAAGCCACCACACCAAGGTGTCCCAGGAACGCCGTGTCGGTGAAACTTATAATGGTCTGGGCCATATTTCCCAGCATAATAGGCAATGCAATACTCCAAATCTCCCGGTTAGTTATTTTAGCTTTCATTTTGAGAAAAATTACACTTTAAACACATCACGTCTTCACACACTCAAGCAAAGAGGCACAAACTGCAATGAAGACCCAAAATATAGCAAAAGCAACGCATAAAGAAACATCTCTATTCTTTAATGCGCTGCTTTTGAATGTAACACCCGTTTGGGTTACTTGCTGTTATATAACCTTAAGTTACTTGCTCAACATCTCGTGCATAGATGCTGCAGCGTTGCGGCCATCACCCATAGCAAGGATAACTGTGGCACCGCCGCGCACAATGTCGCCACCGGCATAGATGAAGGGAATAGAAGACTGCATCTTCTCGTTAACAGCGATAGTATTTTTGCGACCAAGCTCCAAGCCCTCCACCGATGTGGGAACGAGGGGGTTGGGCGACACGCCTACCGAAACAACTGCCATATCGATATCGATGGTCTCTATTGCACCCTCAATGGGCACGGGCGAACGACGACCCGAAGCGTCGGGCTCGCCAAGCTCCATCTTCTGCAACACAATCTGCTTAACGCAGCCCTTCTCGTCGGCAATGTACTCTATGGGGTTGTGCAGTGTGAGGAACTCAACGCCCTCCTCTTTTGCGTGCTTAACCTCCTCCAAGCGGGCAGGCATCTCGGCCTCGGAACGGCGGTAGATAATCATCGCACGCTCGGCACCCAAGCGAAGCGCTGTGCGCACAGAGTCCATAGCGGTGTTACCGCCACCAACCACAGCCACACGCTTGCCTATGTGCATAGGAGTATCTGTTTCGGGGTTAGAAGCATCCATAAGGTTTACGCGAGTGAGGTACTCGTTAGACGAGAGAATGTTTATAGAGTTCTCGCCTGGGATGTTCATAAAGTTGGGAAGACCGGCACCCGATGCCACAAAGACACCCTTGTAACCATCCTCCTCGAGTTGTGCGATAGATATAGTTTTTCCTATCACGCAGTCTTTTACAAACTCCACGCCCATAGCCTTTAGAGTGTCTATCTCGACATCAACTATAGAGTTGGGCAAACGGAACTCAGGAATACCATACTTGAGCACACCACCTATCTCGTGCAAAGCCTCGAAAACAGTTACGCTGTAACCGAGCTTTGCCATATCTCCGGCAAACGAGAGGCCTGCAGGGCCCGAGCCCACAACAGCAACCTTTATACCGTTTGAGGGGGCTACAGAGGGTACCGACAACTCGCCGCTCTCGCGTGCATAGTCGGCTGCAAAACGCTCAAGAGCACCTATGGCAACGGCCTTGTGGCCCATCTTCAGGTGTATACACTTGCTCTCGCACTGTTTCTCCTGGGGACAAACACGGCCGCAAACAGCAGGCAGAGAGCTTGTCATCTTAAGCACCTGAGCTGCCTTTGCAAACTCGCCACGCTCTATGTTCTTTATAAACGAAGGTATCTTTATACTCACGGGGCAACCCTCCATACAAGCAGGGTTGGGGCAGTCCAAGCAACGCTGTGCCTCAACCACGGCCATCTCTTTTGTGAGGCCGGTGTTAACCTCCTCGCGCAATTTTGTTGCACGGTAAGCAGGCTCGAGCTCGGGCATCACGCAACGCTCTATAGCTGTGCGCTCTTTGGGCTTCATCTTGCTGCGGAGAGCTACACGCCACTCTGCATCGCGGCTTGTGAGCTCGCAAGCATCGGTAGCCTCGCCTGTTGCCTCGCACTTGTCGAGTTTCTGCAACTCCTCGGCCTCTTCGCGCTTGAAGCTGCCCAAGCGTTGCATCATACCATCAAAGTCTACCTGATGGCCGTCGAACTCGGGACCGTCTACACACACGAATTTAGTCTTTCCACCCACGGTAACACGGCAAGCACCGCACATACCTGTACCGTCAACCATAATTGTGTTGAGCGATACAACGGTGGGAATTTCATATTGTTTTGTGAGCTTGCACACAAACTTCATCATTATAGCGGGGCCTATAGCAACACAGTGGTCTACCTTCTCGCGCTTAATTACGCGCTCTATACCCTCGGTAACAAGGCCTTTATCGCCGTATGAGCCGTCGTCGGTCATTATGATAACCTCGTCAGAAACCTCGCGTACCTCTTTTTCGAGAATTATGAGGTCTTTGGAGCGGCCTGCAAGCACCGATATCACACGGTTACCGGCCTTCTTCAAGGCTGCTGCAATGGGAAGCATAGGCGCAACACCCACGCCACCGCCGGCGCATACCACGGTACCAAAATTCTCGATGTGTGTAGCCTGACCAAGAGGACCTACAACGTCGGTTATGTAATCGCCCTCGTTGAGGTCGCACAAACGCGATGAGCTCAAGCCCACCTTTTGTATAACCAAGGTGATGATACCCTTCTCGGCATCGGCGTGTGCTATGGTGAGGGGAATACGCTCGCCCTTCTCGCCCACGCGAATGATAACAAAGTTACCTGCTCTGTAGGATTTTGCAATCAACGGAGCCTCTACTCGCAAACGGAAGACTTTTTCCGAAAATTGCTCTTTCGATACTATTTTAAACATAGCGGTAGTATATTTTTCGTAATTATTATTTACGTTAATCTATAATCTCGAAACCACAGTAGGGAACAAGCGCTGCGGGTATTTTGATACCCTCGGGAGTTTGGTTGTTCTCGAGCAGAGCTGCCACTATGCGGGGGAGAGCAAGAGCCGAGCCGTTGAGTGTGTGGCAAAGCTCTGTCTTTTTGTCGGCTGTGCGGTAGCGACACTTCAAGCGGTTGGCCTGATAGTTGTCGAAGTTTGACACCGAGCTCACCTCCAACCAACGCTGCTGCGCCTCGGAGTACACCTCAAAGTCGAAGCAGAGAGCGGCTGTAAAGCTCATATCGCCACCACAAAGACGAAGTATGCGATAAGGGAGCTCGAGTTTCTTCAAGAGGCCCTCGACGTGCTCGAGCATCTCTTTGTGCGACTCTTTGCTGTGCTCGGGGGTGTCGATGCGTACAATCTCCACCTTAGAGAACTCGTGCAGACGGTTAAGACCGCGCACGTCCTTGCCATAAGAGCCTGCCTCGCGACGGAAGCACTGTGTGTAGGCACAATTTTTTATGGGAAGCGACTTTTCGTCGAGTATAACATCGCGATAGATGTTTGTAACGGGCACCTCGGCTGTGGGGATGAGGTAGAGGTCGTCGAGACCGCAGTGATACATCTGGCCCTCTTTGTCGGGCAACTGTCCTGTACCAAAGCCCGAAGCTGCGTTAACAACTGTGGGGGGCATAATCTCTACATAACCAGCCTTGCGAGCCTCGTCGAGGAAGAAGTTAATGAGCGCACGCTGCAACTGCGCACCTTTGCCTTTGTATACAGGGAAGCCGGCACCTGTGATTTTAACACCAAGGTCGAAGTCGATGAGGTCGTACTTCTTTGCAAGTTCCCAGTGAGGGAGAGCGTTCTCGGGCAAAACGGTCTCCATACCACCTGTTTTTTCAACAACGTTATCCTCGGCTGTTGCGCCCTCGGGCACCTCATCGTAGGGGATGTTGGGAATAGTATAGAGCAACGCGTTTGCGTTCTCGGTTGCTGCGTCCATCTTATCTTGCAAAGCCTTTGCGCTCTCTTTGAGAGAAGCTACCTGTGCTTTTACATTCTCGGCCTCGGCAAGGTTTTTCTCCTTCATCAGCTGGCCTATCTTTGCTGCAAGCTGCTTGTTTTGCGCGAGCACGCTGTCAAGTTCCGACTGTGCTGCACGACGCTCCTTGTCAAACTCGAGAACCTTCTCAATAGTCTCCTTCGCATTCTTAAAATGCTTTTTCTCCAAGCCCTTCAACACCTTTTCGGTCTCCTGGGCGATAACTTTAACTGTAAGCATATATATCGTTTTTTCTGTGTACACTACGTTTTGCCGCTAAAAAAGCGGTAACTCACAAAGATACAACTATTTTTATTGTTTTTAACAGCTGCACGCAAAAATTTAGTCGTATATAAACAAAAAAACGGAGATTGCGATGCAATCTCCGTTTTATGCGGATAACGTCTCCTTTAATTAGTTTTTCTCTGCGATAGGAGCAACAGAAACATAGCTCTTGTCGTTCTTACCACGTTTGAAAGTTACAACGCCGTCTATCAAAGCGTAGAGAGTGTGGTCGCTACCCATACCGATGTTTGCACCGGGGTAGTGAACTGTACCACGCTGACGAACGATGATATTACCGGCTTTGCATACCTGACCGCCCCAGATTTTAACACCAAGTCTCTGACTTGCTGACTCACGGCCGTTCTTTGAACTACCAACACCTTTCTTATGTGCCATAATACTTCTTTTTTAAAAATTAACCGATAATTTCTTTAACAACTAACTCTGTAAACTGTTGACGGTGACCGTTCAACTTGCGATAGCCTTTGCGACGACGTTTGTGGAATACCAAAACTTTGTCACCCTTAACCAAAGTGGGGTCGATAACACGTGTAGTAACGATGTTCTGGCCGTCCTTTGACTTGCGAGTCTGTTTCATCTCACGAACATTGCCGATATAGCAAACTACCTTTGCGCCCTCAACGGTGGGAGCACCCACTGTGATAGCACCTTCATTATCCAACAACAACACGCGATCGAACTCTACGGTTGTGTCATTCTGAGCACCTTTGATATGGTGCACGTACAGCTTTTTACCAGCTTCTGCCTTAAACTGCTGTCCGTTAATCTCAACAATTGCGTACATTTAATTTATAGCTTTTATTGTGATTTCCGTGAGGTGTGCCCTCTTCGTGAGCGCATCTTCTTCAACCCCTGCGGACTAAATCGGGTGCAAAGATAGCAATTATTTTATTCTTTAAGAAACTTTTTGCAAACTTTTTGCACCGCATCAATAATTCTTATTGTCTATGTAGACCTCGAGCAGCTTTGTAGCCCCTGCTTCGTTGTTGGGAACAACATCGTAGTCGGCACACTCCACGGGTACCAGACAGCTACTTCCCTCGGCAAGGTGCACCTCGCGCTCGTAGTTGCCAGGGTAAAAAGGAGCATTTGTGCTTTTCACCTTTATTATGCAGTCGCCCTCTATGCAGACATAGATAACAAAAGAGTCGTACTTGTAGAGCTTGCGATGAAAAGCACGGTTTATCTCTAGTAACTTGACAACAAAGAAGGGGGTGTCGACAAGGGGCACAGGCTTGTTTATTTTTTTCTCATAAGCGGCCTTATAGTTGTCGTACAACTTAAAGTCTATAGCCTCCTTAGCCTCCTCGACGTGCAGCTGACGCTTTTTACCATCGAAGCCTAGGCGGTTGTAATCGAATATGCGGTAAGTTATATCAGAGCTTTGCTGAATTTCTGCAACAAGCAGACCGCCGCAGATAGCGTGAACACGCCCCGAGGGTATATAGAAACAGTCGCCGGCCTTAACCTCGTGGCGTTGCAACACCTCGCAGATACTGCCATCCTCTACCCTTTTTTCATATTCATAGGGGGTTATCGCCTGGTTAAAGCCCGAATATAGTACTGCGCCCGGCAAAGCCTTAACCACATACCACATCTCGGTTTTGCCGAAACAGCCGTGGCGAGCACGAGCAAGCTCATCACCAGGGTGCACCTGTATCGACAAGTCTCGTGCAGCATCGAGAAATTTCACGAGTATAGGAAACTCTTTTCCATACTTCTCGTACACCGACGAGCCCAGCAAAGACTCGCCATACCTGTCTACGAGATCCGACAACTTTTTGCCTGCGAAGACTCCGTTTTTCACCACAGACTCTGCACCGGGAACAGCACTAACCTCCCAGCTCTCCCCCACACATTCATCGTCGGGGGCGAGCCCTTTCATAGGCTTCAGGTTATTACCACCCCAAACTACAGTGCGGAAATTATTCTCAAAAAGAAGCGGATATAAGGGATAAAAAGCATCCATACTCTCTTTCGGTTTTTTATTTTGTTAAAACCACTCGACTCACTTTGACGACAGATAGCGCTCGGCCTCCATAGCAGCTCTGCAACCGCTTGCCGCAGCGTTTATCGCCTGGCGATAGTGAGGGTCGGCAACATCGCCTGCCACAAATACACCGGGAACAAGAGTTTTTACACCGCTTGCGTCGGCAGGAACAAAGTAGCCTGTTTCGTCGGTCTTAAGATATTTCTTGAATATATCGCTGTTGGGTTTGTGCCCTATCGCAAGGAAGAAACCATCGACCGCTATATCGTAGTGTTTCTCGTCAGGCTCGCCCTTGCGCTTCACAAGGTGCACACCCTCTACACCATCCTCGCCAAAAAGCCCCTCGGTGTTATGCTCAAAGAGCACCTCAATCTTAGGGTTTGCAAGTGTGCGGTCCTGCATAGCCTTTGAAGCACGCAAGAAGGGCTTACGCACAATAAGATAGACCTTTGCCGCAAGCGAAGCCAAGTAGTTTGCCTCCTCGCACGCGGTGTCGCCGCCACCAACAACTGCAACAACCTTTTTGCGATAGAAGAAGCCGTCGCAAGTTGCGCAAGCGCTCACACCCATACCTTGGTACTTTATCTCGTCGGAAAGACCAAGATACTTTGCTGCAGCACCTGTTGCTACTATCACAGTGTCAGCCTCGACAACCTTGCCGTCGTCTATAGTCACCTTATAGGGAAGCGTTTCAAAGTCCACATCCACAACGCTGCCCGAGCGCACATCGGCGCCTACGTTTACAGCCTGTTTGCGCATATTATCCATAAGTTCGGGGCCGGTTATACCAAGCGGGAAGCCAGGGAAATTTTCAACCACAGTTGTTTGTGTGAGCTGGCCACCGGGCTGTATACCCTCGTAAAGTATGGGCGACAAGTTAGCACGCGAAGCGTAGATAGCCGCAGTGTAACCTGCAGGGCCCGAACCGATAATCAAACATTTAGTCTTATTCATATTATTCTCTTTTTTTATCTCATATCAACAACTTCAACGCCGGGAAAATCTTCCACAGGGCAGCAATAAGCCCTCTCGTCGAACATACATTTTGTTTTATAACCCGTTACCGCTATAGATGTAAAGCCCTCCCCGTCTACATAGACACACATAGCGCAGGGGCGGTTGTTTTTTTCGTCGAGCATTATCACCACCTTACTAAAAGAGGCTTCGGCCGAGGTCGACAAAAGGGTTATCTTGTTTTTGCCCGCCTCTTTCTCCAAACTGCAGTCATAACCCTTTTTGTAAAGCCCCATAAGGTGCAAAGGGTTGTAAACCTGAGCCTCATCAGAGTCGGCGGTAGTTACATAAATTTCGTTGTTTGCAGCTATATAGCTCCACTGTGTTTCGCCGTCGCACCACAGCTTCATAGGAGCAAGAAGTAGGGAGTAACGCTCTCCATCGAGCTTTAGGCTGCCGTTATCGCTAAAAAGTTCCTCACCCGAGTTGTCGCAAACAGAGTAGTCGAACGTCATCTGCACCGCGGCGTCTGCCTCAATACCCCCCACCGCACGCTCGAGCAGTTGCACGGCATCGTTCTTCTGCGCCACGAGCAACAGAGGGCACAAAAAGAGGAGTAAAAATATTTTTGTCTTCATAATTTATACCTTTATATATAAATACTACATCAACTGTTTGAGGCGGAACTCAAGGTCGGCCTCATCGGCACAAAGCACCTGACGCGGTTTACTACCCTCTTGCTCGCCCACAAGACCTGTCTGGCACAGCTGGTCCATAATGCGGCCGGCGCGGTTAAAGCCCACGTTAAGCTTGCGCTGTATGAGCGATGTTGAGCCCTGCTGATGTATCACAACTATGCGCGCCGCCTCGGCAAAGAGAGGGTCGAGCTTGTCCGATGTAAGCTCCCCACGTGCTGCAGAGCCACCACCCTCGGGAGCAGCTTCGTCGGGCTCGGGTAGAATGTAAGCCGTGGGATAACCCTGCTGTTTGGCTATATGGGCACAAACGCGCTCCACCTCTTTAGTTTCCACAAGAGCACATTGCACACGCACGGGGTCGTTGCCGGCAAGGAAGAGCATATCGCCACGCCCCTGCAGCTGGTTAGCACCCTGACGGTCGAGTATTGTGCGCGAGTCTATCACCGATATAACTCTAAACGCCATACGCGCGGGGAAGTTTGCTTTTATGGTACCTGTGATAATATTTGTTGTGGGGCGCTGGGTTGCAATTATCATGTGTATACCCACAGCACGAGCCTTCTGTGCGATGCGAGCAATAGGCTGTTCCACCTCGCGGCCCGCTGTCATCATAAGGTCACCATACTCGTCTATTATCACCACAATATAGGGCATAAAACGATGTCCCTTTGTGGGCAGCAACTCTTTATTGAGATATTTTTCGTTATACTCCTTAACAGAGCGCACCGACGCCATCTGCAACAGCTTGTAACGGTTGTCCATCTCCACGCAGAGCGATTTAAGCGTGCGCACCACTTTGTTTACATCGGTTATGATGGGCTCGTCCTCACCCTCGAGCTTTGCAAGGAAGTGTTTCTCGAGAACATTATAGAGGCTCAACTCCACCATCTTGGGGTCGACCATCACAAATTTCAAGTAAGCAGGGTGCATCTTGTAGAGGAGCGATGTTATTATCGCGTTCAAGCCCACAGACTTACCCATACCCGTTGCACCGGCAACAAGCAAGTGCGGCATCTTGGCCATATCAACCATAAACACATCGTTGGAGATGGTTTTTCCAAGCGCAAGAGGCAAGGCCATATCGGTCTCTTTATATTTGCGGCTGTTGAGCAGCGAAGCCATAGGAACAATCTGCTTGTTGGCGTTAGGCACCTCTATACCCACAGTTCCCTTTCCGGGGATAGGAGCTATAATACGTATACACAACGCCGACAAACTCATCGCAATGTCATCCTCAAGATTTTTTATCTTCGAGATGCGTATACCTGGCGCAGGGGTAATCTCGTAAAGCGTAATTGTGGGACCTACAGAAGCCTTTATCGAACTTATCTTTATCTCGAAGTTGCGCAAAACCTCCACAATTTTCTCTTTGTTGGCGTTCTGCTCGTTCATATCGATAGCGTGCGCAGTCTGCTCATATTTGTCGAGCAAGTCCACGGTGGGCGGCTTGTAGTAGCTAAGCTCATCCCTGGGATTTATGGGGCGCAACATATTACCGCCCATATCTTCGTCGCCAGCAACATCCTCGACCTCCATACTTATAGTTGCCGGAGCATCGTCTGCAGCCTCGCCGCGAACACGTTGCGACAAAGCGTCAAACTGTTTTGCTATATCGTCGTCAGTATCTTCTTCGCAAGCCTCCTCTGCATCAGCTTCGGGCTCCTCGCCTTCCTCTATCTCAAACTCCTCTTCAAGGGGTTGTGCGGGAGCTTCCTCTTCAACATCATACTCGGCAAACTCCACAGCATCGTCGCCTGCAACATCCTCAGCTAGTGCTGTAGTTTCCTCCGCGGGCTCAAGCGCGCTATCAGCATCGCCCTCTGCTGCAACCTCCTGCGCCTCGGTTTTTGGTATAAAGCTGAAAGCCAAAACCTTTTGCAACCAGGTGATTGTTTCGCGGGTGAGGTATGTCATAAGAGCTATAAGAGTTATCACAAGTATCAGTATCAAGCCCACAACGCCCACTTTGTCTATGAGCCACGAAGATACAAACTCGCCGTGACGGCCACCAGGCGACATAAAGCTACCACTGAAAAGGTCGCCAAGAATAAAAGCAAAGAAGACCGAGCCCCACACCACCGAAAAAACGGTTATTATAAACCACTTTAAGAGGTCGGGGCGGCGTATATTCATAAGGCGCAGCATAAGCGCCACAAAAAGGGGCACCAACAACACCGACGACCACCCGAAGCAGCCGTTTATAAGAAAGTCAGCTACAACAGCACCGCTCTTGCCCGATGTGTTTTCTACCGCAGCAGCTACAGCCTCACCAGCCTCGTCTATCGCACTCTGGTCGGCTCCACCCGACGAAAAGAACGAGAGGAAAGAGCTGCAAACAAATATCGCCAAAGCTCCAAAAAGAAGCCCTAGAAAAAAACTTGTTGTGGGATGAGTTAAAATGAACTTTATTTTCTTAAAAAGAGGCGCCTTTTTCTCCTGCGCACTATTTTTCTTTGCCATATATTAAAATCGTAATTACAATACCCCTAAAGTATCAATATAAACAAACATCGCGAAGATACGAAAAAAAAAGGATAGTACCACCACTCTGCTCCGCTATTTTTTTGTAACTTCGCAGCAAATTAAGCAAAACCCACAAAAGCATAAAGCAAAAAACGATGGAAGAGACAACCGACATAGTATTTCAGCGCAACACCGTGGAATTTGTAACCGTTGCCGCAGAATTTTGCGCATACGTTGAGCGCAGCAACGAGCACACACGAAAAGAGTTTGTAGGCACAATGCTCAAGCTCCTCCCCCTGCTCTATCTCAAAGCGCAGATGTTGCCCACAGAAGAGAGAGCAAGCGACGACGACCTCGAGGACTTTGTAACCGAAGACAGCTACGAAGTTTTGCGCCTCACTCTATCGAACTTGCTTGCCGACAAGGATGTATACCTCGATGTTTTCGTAGAGGATATGAAGTATAGCGACACCCCCATATCGAAAAACATATCGGAGGATATTGCCGACATATACCAGGACATAAAGAACTTTGTATGCTTGTTCCGCACATGCATAAACGAGACCATGCACGACGCCATAATAGAGTGCAACGAACACTTTAAGCAATATTGGGGACAGAGATTAGTAAACACCTTGCGTGCACTGCACGACATAGCCTACAACACAAACCCCGAAGACGAGGAGAGCGACGATGACAATTTTTAATGCACGCATAGAGAAAAGCGAAGTTTCACAGATGCCCACCCTCGTCTACCCAGGACGCATAATAACCATATGCACTGCGGCCGATGTGGACAAAGCCGTAAAAGCGCTCTCAAAAGAGAAAATTCTGGGACTCGACACCGAGACACGCCCCGCATTCCGCAAGGGCATACAGCACCAAGTGTCGCTACTGCAACTGTCGACAGCCGACACCTGTTTTCTCATACGCTTGTGCCACACAGGGATGCCCGACTCGCTCGTCGCACTACTCGAGAACAAAGAGATACTCAAAGTGGGTGTTTCCCTGCACGACGACTATCAGTCGCTCGCCCGACGCCGCAAGTTCAAGGCCGGCGGTTTTTTCGACCTGCAAAAGTATGTGAGCAACTTCGGCATAGAGGAGATGAGCCTGCAAAAGATTTACGCTATAATCTTCGGCGAGAGAATATCGAAAAGCCAGCAACTATCGAACTGGGAGCACGACGTTCTCACCGACAAGCAGAAACAGTATGCAGCCACAGACGCCTGGGCCTGCCTCAACATTTATAACCGACTAAAAGAACTAGAAAAACGATAAGACGTATGGAAAAATCCGTAATACTCAAACGCGGCAAAGAAGAATCGTTGCGCCGTTTCCACCCGTGGATATTCTCGGGCGCCATCGCACGTATCAACGGCAACCCCGAAGAGGGTGAGATAGTAACCGTATACACAAGCGAGGGCGACTTTATAGCACGAGGCCACGTACAGGTTGGCAGCATAGCCGTGCGAGTGCTCACCTTCGCCGACGAGCCCATAGACCAAGCCTTTTGGGACCGTCGCATAGCCACCGCCTACGACCTGCGCCGCAGCACCGGCATAGCTTCGCGCGATGACAACAACACCTACCGTCTTGTACACGGCGAGGGCGACTGCCTGCCCGGCCTAATAATAGATATCTACGGCCCCACAGCAGTTATGCAAGCACACAGTGTGGGCATGCACGTCAACCGCAACGAAGTTGCCCTTGCACTAAAGAACACCTTTGGCGACGCTCTCAAAAATATCTATTACAAGTCGGAGACCACCCTCCCCTTCAAAGCCGATATAAGCAAGGAGAACGGCTACCTTATGGGAGGCAACGCCGAGAATATATCAACAGAGTATGGTCTTAAATTCCACATCGACTGGATAAAAGGACAAAAAACAGGCTTCTTTGTCGACCAACGCGAAAACCGTTCTCTTCTCGAGCAATATGCCAAAGGACGCAAGTTGCTCAATATGTTCTGTTACACGGGAGGTTTCAGCATATATGCTTTGCGCGGCGGCGCCGAGGTTGTACACTCGGTAGACTGCTCGGCAAAAGCCATTGAGCTCACAAACGCCAACGTAGCGATAAACTTCCCCGGCGACACAAGGCACGCAGCCTTTGCCGAGGACGCTTTCGACTACCTCGAGCGTATGGGCAGCAACTACGACCTCATAATACTCGACCCGCCCGCGTTTGCCAAGCACCGTGACTCGTTGCGCAACGCCCTCATTGGTTACCGCCGCCTCAACGCAAAAGCCTTGGAGAAGATACAACCGGGAGGTATTCTGTTTACATTCTCCTGCTCGCAGGTTGTGAGCAAGCAAGATTTCCGCACGGCCGTGTTCACCGCCGCCGCTATGGCAAAACGCAACGTGCGCATTCTGCACCAGCTAACACAGCCCGCCGATCACCCCGTGAACATCTACCACCCCGAGGGAGAATATCTCAAAGGCTTGGTACTTTACGTGGAATAATTTGTTTTTAAACGAAAAAAGCAGATGAAAAATTTTGCTATTTAAAGCAAAAGCGCTACCTTTGCACCTCGAAAGCTTATATACACGTTTTTGTCACGTGTTAACGGCATATAAAGAATTTAAAATTAATAAGAAAAATGAAAAAAGACATCCATCCTGCAGCTTATCGCCCCGTTGTATTCAAAGATATGTCAAACGGCGATTGCTTCCTTTCACAGTCTACCTGCAACACAAAGGAGACTATTGAGTTCGAGGGCGAGACATACCCCTTGATTAAGCTTGAGATTTCAAACACATCTCACCCCTTCTACACCGGTAAAGCTAAACTTGTGGATACAGCCGGTCGCGTAGACAAGTTCATGAGCCGTTACGCAAAGATTAAGAAATAATCAATGCAACAAAAAATATAAAAAGAGGTGTATTGCACAATACACCTCTTTTTTATCTTCAAACACAAACACCCCTATGAAAAAATTCCTCTATTCGAGTATACTCATAGTCTTGCTTGCAGCCTGCAGTAGCTCCGACGAGAACACAACAAGCTACATCGACCCCAATAACGTAAACGCAAACATATCGGGAGAAGCATACTCTACACGCTACGAGATTCCACATCTAGGCGGGCACGACGACACATACTTTACATACACCACAAGCAGCAAAGACGATGTTACATACAGCATATCATACAATAGAGAGCTCAAGCACGCACGTTGGGTAGCCTTCACCTTCAACGAAAGCAACAGAGTTATAAACTGGAATAGAAACGATTGGGGGAAAGACCCCTGGGATTATGCCCCTGAAGTTCCAGAAGAAGACCAGCTAGACTCGAGACGAGGGATAAGTAGCACATACGGACTAAACGGATACGACCGCGGGCACATCGTCGCATCGTACGACCGCCTACACTCGCAAGAGGCCAACCGCCAGACCTTCTACTCTGTAAACATGTCACCTATGCTCTCGAGTTTCAACCAAGACGGGCCGTGGAACAAGCTAGAGACTAAAATAAACAACAGAAGCAGCGGTTGGTGCACAACCAACGATGTACTCTACGTTGTAAAAGGAGCAACCATAAGAGAGGGAGAGTATAATGTAAAAAACACACTCACTATACCCAAAAACTATTTTATGGCCATTGTGCGCAAAAAAGGAAACTCCCACCACGGCATAGCCTTCTTGTTGCCACACGACAGCAACACCGGCAGAAGCCTACGCAGCTGCGCAATGAGCATCGACGAACTTGAAGAGATTACAGGCATTGACTTTTTCTGCAACATACCCGACAAGCTCGAGAACGCTGTGGAAAAAACAATAAACACCAACGCTTGGGGTTTATAACCAAGCATCACAATAAACGAAAAAAAGTTCGAGAAAATTCTCGAACTTTTTTCGTTTTATACTATTTTGACGTACGTCGCCAGCGATGTATCTTACGCAACTCCTTTATTGCCGCCGCACCCACAATACCATCTTCATAGAGCCCCGACACCTTTTGAAACAGCTTAAAAGCTCGCAAAAGCTCACCATCGTAAAGTACTTGCCCGCCTTTTGTATAAGGTATTGATTTTTCATCGAGATAGAGGTTTTTAACCATAATCTCGGCAAGCTTCTTTACATCGTTGCCAGAGTCACCGCGCATAATAATTCTGTCACCTAGAGAGTATCGCACCTGCTCGTAACGCACAGAGTCGGGCTTGCTCTTTTTAACACGCGCAGACGCAGGCTTTTTAGCCACACTCTTTTTTGCTACAGCTTTTTTAGCAGGGCTATTCTTTTTCTCAATCTTAACCGGAGCTTCGGCCGTCGGCATCTTTTTAAACACCAAGGTGGTGTCGGCAGGCAAATAAATGCTTGCACTCACCCCCGACGGCAAAAACAAAGCCACAGCCAAGAGGGCAAATAAAAACCTAGATAGATTACTTGCCATTTAAGCGCTTTTCAAAGCAGACAGGTACAGGAGTTTCGAAACGCAACATTTTACCATTCACAGGGTGACGGAAACAGAGCATATAGGCGTGCAAGCCCAAGCGGCGTATACTATCGTCGGTACTTCCATACTTGTGGTCGCCCACAACAGGGTGCCCAAGAGAGGCCATGTGAACACGTATCTGGTTTTTGCGACCCGTCTGCAGTTCACACTCAACAAGCGAGTAGCCACCACCCTCTTGCAGCACGCGGTAGTATGTCACAGCAAACTTACCACCGTTATCCACGGGGCTTGAGTGTGTAACAAAGCGTTTATCCTCGGTGAGCCACGACTGCACGCGACCCTCCTTCTGCTCCAGCGTACCCTGCACAAGCGCTAGGTAACGACGGTCGGTAACAAGATTTTGCCAACCCTCGATGAGAGACTGCTGCGTCTGCACATCCTTTGCATACACCATAAGGCCCGACGTGTCACGGTCGAGACGATGCACAAGATGCGATGTATTACGGCCACCACCCTTCTCGAGATAACGGTTAAGAATAACTTGCACCGTCTCCTGACGGGTATTATTGCTCATAGACAACAGGCCGGGATATTTGTCAATAATAAGCAGATAGGGATCCTCGTAAACAATATCAAGTTTGCTGCTGTGGAACGAGTGTTTGTGCTTAGAGCGGTCGAGCTGCACCACCTGCCCGGGTTTAAGCTCGAACAAGGGGTGGGTGGTTATTTTGTTATCAACAAGCACCACGCGGTTTACAATGAGAGCCTTTGCTCTATTGCGGCTTATGCCGTGCATCTTCTCCATGAGAAAGGTTATCAACTCAACTTCGGCTGCAACCTTAAAGGTGAGAAGGTTTTTTATATTTCTGCGCATATCTACTTTCTTATTTATTTTCTCTTCTTTCGAGAAGTACTACATTTTCAACGTGATGTGTGTGCGGGAACATATCCACGGGCTGCACGGCTGTAACTTTATAGTCGCAGTCGAGCAGAGAGAGGTCGCGCGCCTGAGTTGCAGGGTTGCAACTCACATAAACTATGCGACGGGGGGCCGCAAAGAGGATTGTATCGATAACATCGTTATGCATACCCGCGCGAGGAGGGTCGGTAATTATAACATCGGGGCGGCCGTGTGCATCAATAAACTCACGAGTGAGAATATCTTTCATATCACCGGCAAAGAAGGTAAGGTTATCAAAGCCGTTAAGCTCGGCGTTGACACGAGCATCAATAATAGCGTCCTCCACATACTCTATGCCGACAACTTTTTTAGCTTTCTTCGCCACAAAGTTAGCGATGGTGCCGGTACCGGTATATAGGTCATACACAACCTCATCGCCTGTGAGTGCCGCAAAGTCGCGAGCAACCTTATATAGATTATACGCCTGCGCGCTGTTTGTTTGGTAGAAAGACTTGGGCCCCACCTTAAAGCGCAACCCCTCCATCTCCTCAAATATAACATCGGTGCCTTTAAAGGTGTGAACTTCCAGGTCGCCGAAGGTGTCGTTGCACTTGTTGTTTACCACATAGAGCAGCGATGTAACCTCGGGGAAAGAGTCGGCTATATAGCCAAGCACGCTTTGCAGTTGTTTCATATCACCGTCGCATTCAACCTTTGCTTGGAGAAGCAACATAACCTCGCCTGTAGTCGATGTACGGAGCATCATATTGCGAAGAACGCCCTCTTGCGAGCGTAGGTCGAAGAAAGAGATACCCTCTTTCACCGCAAACTCCCTTATACCGTTGCGCAAACGGTTGTTAAGGTCACACATAAGACCGCACTCCTCAATGTCGAGCACCTTGTCGAAAGCGCCGGGGATGTGAAAGCCCAACGCGTTCATATTGTCATACTCCACGCCCTGCGCAACCTCTTCCCAGGTGAGCCAACGCTTGTTGCTGAAGGTAAACTCGAGTTTGTTGCGATAGGCACGAGTATTCTCGGAGCCCAAGATGGGCATAACCTCGGGAAGCTCCACCTTGCCTATGCGGCGGAGCACATCAACCACCTGCTGCTGTTTATACTTCAACTGGTGCTCATACTGCAAACATTGCCACTTACACCCACCACAAACACCATAGTGCTTGCAGAAGGGGGTTGCGCGCTCTTGCGAATATTCGTAAAATTTAACCGCCTCGGCCTCGGCGTAACTATGTTTTTTACGACGTACTTTAAGGTCGACCACATCACCGGGAACCACATAGGGCACAAAAACCACAAGGTCGTCGACACGCGCAAGCGCCTTACCCTCGGCAGCAACGCCGGTTATCTTTATCTGCTCAAGGAGCGGAAGTTCTTTCTTTTTTCTTGCCATTTTAATTTATGCATAATTCTCACATTCGGCAAAAATACATCTATTTTCTCGATTATTGGAATTTTTAACACAAGAACTTATTTTTTTAATAATCTATGCGATATTTTTCTTAATAAGTTTCGCGATACAAACATTTTTCTTATATTTGCAAATTAGTTGAGGCAAGTTATATTAAGCCTGCCGAACAACACGTGAATTAGTTACTTATTTTTATTTATCAACAAACAATAAACTCAAAAATTTATGGCAGACAAAAGAGTCTATACCTTTGGTAACGGTCTTGCTGAAGGTAACGCATCAATGAGAAATTTGTTGGGAGGTAAAGGTGCCAACTTGGCAGAGATGAACCTTATCGGAATTCCTGTTCCTCCCGGATTTACCATCACAACTGAGGTTTGTGGCGAGTACTACAGCCTTGGCAAAGAGAAGGTGATTGAGCTTCTCAAAGCAGAGGTTGAAGCAGCAGTAAACAACATCGAGAACTTGATGAACTCAAACTTCGGTGACCCTGCAAACCCCTTGTTGGTTTCTGTACGTTCAGGTGCCCGCGCTTCTATGCCCGGTATGATGGACACAATCCTCAACCTTGGTCTTAACGACATCGTAGTTGAGGGACTTGCAGCAAAAACAGGCAACCCCAAATTTGCGTGGGACTCTTACCGCCGTTTCGTACAGATGTACGGTGACGTTGTTCTCGGTATGAAACCCGAAAGCAAAGAGGAGATCGATCCCTTCGAGGCTATCATCGAGGAGGTAAAAGAGAAAGCCGGTGTTGTTCTCGACAAAGACTTGAGCGTTGAAAACCTCAAAGAGCTCGTTGCTAAGTTCAAGGCTGCTGTTAAAGCACAGACAGGCCAGGACTTCCCCACCGACGCTTACGAGCAGCTCTGGGGTGCTATCTGCGCCGTGTTCAAATCTTGGAACAACGAGCGTGCTATCCTCTACCGTCGTATGGAGAAAATTCCTGATGAGTGGGGAACAGCCGTATCGGTACAGGCGATGGTATTCGGTAACATGGGCGACACATCGGCTACCGGTGTATGCTTCTCTCGTGACGCCGCTACAGGTGAGAACCTCTTCAACGGTGAGTACCTTGTTAACGCACAGGGTGAGGACGTTGTAGCAGGTATCCGCACAC
>JAZKYU010000036.1:0-7384 GCA_045612305.1 Bacteroidaceae bacterium | reverse complement strand
TCCTTCTCGATTGTCTTCACCTGTGTAACTGCGCAAGGACCTGCTTCGATAACAGTGCATGGAACATTCTTACCATCGGCACTGAAAACGGACATCATTCCGATTTTTTTTCCTAATAATCCTGGCATTTCAGTTTAATTTTAAATAATTACTTTTTTATTAAAATACTACACTTTAATCTCAACCTCAACTCCTGAAGGAAGTTCAAGCTTCATAAGAGCATCTACTGTTTTAGCTGTAGAGCTGTAGATGTCGATCAATCTCTTGAAAGAAGAGAGCTGGAACTGCTCACGTGACTTCTTGTTAACGAAGGTAGAGCGGTTCACTGTAAAGATACGTTTGTGAGTGGGGAGGGGTATAGGACCGCTAACGATGGCGCCTGTAGCCTTCACTGTCTTCACAATCTTCTCGGCCGACTTGTCAACCAAGTTGTGGTCGTAAGATTTAAGTTTGATTCTAATTTTCTGACTCATCGTCTTTTTACGTTTTATAAAGTTTATAATTACCTGCCGGTTAAGAGTCATTCGCTAACCGGCAGGCGTTTTTTTGTTTTTTACTTCTGCAACTCCTCAAGTATCTGCTTTGTCAAAGAAGCACTTACTTGCTCGTGGTGATCGTATGTCATTGAAGATGTAGCACGACCTGAAGTGATGGTACGCAATGAAGTTACGTAACCAAACATCTCTGACAGGGGTACCATAGCCTTAACGATGCGAGCACCTGTGCGGCTTGTCTCGAAGCCCTCTACCTGGCCACGACGCTTGTTGAGGTCGGCGATAACATCACCCATGCTCTCCTCGGGAGTAACAACCTCAAGCTTCATAATAGGCTCGAGAAGTACGGGGTTTGCTTTCAAACAAGCGTTCTTGTAAGCCTGGATAGCACAAACCTCGAACGAAAGCTGGTCAGAGTCAACGGGGTGGAAACCACCATCGAGCAATGTAACTTTCAAAGACTCCATAGGATAGCCTGCGAGAACACCGGCTTTAACAGCTGTCTGGAAGCCCTTCTGTACCGAGGGGATGAACTCCTTGGGCACGTTACCACCCTTAACCTCGTTAACGAACTGAAGGTTACCCTCCTTGAAGTCTGCGTCAGCAGGACCAACAGCAACGAGGATCTTCGCATATTTACCCTTACCACCAGTCTGTTTCTTGTAGGTCTCGTCAACCTGAACAGTCTCAGTGATAGCCTCTTTGTAGCTAACCTGGGGACGACCCTGGTTACACTCTACGTTGAACTCACGTTTCAAACGGTCGATAATAATCTCCAAGTGGAGCTCACCCATACCAGAGATAATTGTCTGGCCAGACTGCTCGTCGGTGCGAACTGTAAATGTGGGATCCTCCTCGGCAAGTTTTGCAAGACCGTTAGCAAGCTTGTCCAAATCTTTCTGTGTCTTGGGCTCTACAGCGATAGAGATCACAGGATCGGGGAAGGTCATAGACTCGAGTACGATGGGTGCATCCTCGGCACAGAGTGTATCACCTGTGCGTACATCCTTAAGACCGATAACAGCACCGATATCACCGGCACCGAGAACTTCAACAGGATTCTGCTTGTTTGAGTGCATCTGGAACATACGAGAGATACGCTCCTTGCGACCCGAACGAGTATCGTAGATATATGAACCCGACTCGAGCTTACCTGAATAAACGCGAACGTAGATCAAGCGACCAACGAAGGGGTTTGTAGCAATTTTGAACACGAGAGCCGAAGTCTTGTCATCCTCGCTGGGCTTACGTGTCTCCATCTCGTCTGTTTTGGGATTCATACCCTCAACAGCAGGAGTATCGAGAGGTGAAGGAAGGAAAGCACAAACGAAGTCGAGAAGGGGCTGAACACCCTTGTTCTTGAACGAAGAGCCACAAGTCATAGGAGTAATCTCCATTGCGAGTGTACCCTTGCGGATAGCAGCGATGATCTCCTCCTCTGTGATGCTTTCGGGATCCTCAAGAACCTTCATCATCAACTCCTCATCGTAGTCGGCAGCCTTCTCGAGAAGGTGCTCACGCCACTGATTAGCCTCGTCAACCAACTCTGCGGGAATCTCCTCGACTGTGTAATCGAGAGCGCCGTCTTTGTAAACGAGAGCCTTCATAGTGATGAGGTTGATTACACCAAGGAACTTCTCCTCTGAGCCGATAGGAATTGTAACGGGGCAGGGGTTAGCACCAAGGATTTCCTTCATCTGACGCATTACCGAGAAGTAATCGGCACCTGAACGGTCCATCTTGTTCACGTATGCAATACGGGGAACGTTATACTTGTCAGCCTGACGCCATACAGTTTCTGACTGAGGCTCAACACCACCTACTGCACAGAACGCAGCGATAGCACCGTCGAGAACGCGAAGTGAACGCTCTACCTCAGCGGTAAAGTCAACGTGTCCCGGAGTATCGATAAGGTTAAACTTGTACTGTGTATCTTTCCAAGTCCAGAAAGTTGTGGTAGCGGCAGAGGTAATGGTGATACCACGCTCCTGCTCCTGCTCCATCCAGTCCATAGTAGCTGCACCATCGTGCACCTCACCAATTTTGTGAGAAAGACCGGTGTAGAACAATATACGCTCCGATGTTGTTGTTTTACCAGCATCGATGTGAGCACTAATACCGATGTTACGTGTATATTTTAATTCGTTAGCCATCTTTGTATAGTTTTCTTATTTGATTAGAAACGGAAATGTGCAAAAGCACGGTTAGCCTCGGCCATACGGTGCATATCCTCCTTACGTTTGTAAGCACCACCTTGGTTGTTGTAAGCGTCCATTATCTCGCTGCAGAGCTTCTCGGCCATAGATTTACCGCCACGTTTGCGAGCGAAAAGAATCATATTCTTCATTGAGATAGACTCTTTGCGGTCTGCGCGAATCTCGGTGGGCACCTGGAATGTAGCACCGCCGATACGACGTGATTTAACCTCTACTTTGGGAGTAATGTTCTCGAGAGCCTGCTTCCAGATTTCGAGAGGAGCCTTCTCCTCGTTCTTCATCTTGTTACCAACGAGCTCAAGAGCGCCATAGAAAATTGTGTACGAAATGTTTTTCTTTCCGTCATACATCAAATGGTTAACGAATTTAGACACCATCTGATCGTTAAATACGGGATCCGGAAGGACCACGCGTTTTTTTGGTTTTGCTTTTCTCATTTTCTCTTACGAAAATTATGTTTTTTGTTTGGGCTGCGTTATTGCAATTTCTTCAACACCTCCACCGAGATATTTACTCAACCTTTATAACTTCCAACAAACCAAAAACGGTTAAATAAAATATGTTTTCCAAAGCCTTGTTCCCGTTTTTTACGAGCCGGGAACCGCTTTACTCACCGCTCGTTGAGGAAGACCTCAATTACTTTTTAGCTTTGGGGCGTTTAGCACCATACTTAGAACGACGCTGTGTGCGGTTTGCAACACCTGCAGTATCCAAAGTACCGCGAACGATGTGATAACGTACACCAGGGAGGTCCTTAACACGGCCACCACGTACCAAAACGATTGAGTGCTCTTGCAAGTTGTGACCTTCACCGGGGATGTAAGAGTTTACCTCCTTCTGGTTAGTCAAGCGAACACGAGCAACCTTTCTCATCGCAGAGTTAGGTTTCTTGGGAGTTGTTGTGTAAACACGAACACACACACCACGACGCTGAGGACAGTTGTCGAGTGCGGGCGATTTACTCTTCTCCACGATAACCTCTCTGCCTTTTCTTACTAATTGCTGAATTGTAGGCATTTTGATTAATTTTTAATTATTATATTATGTTTAAACTATATACTAATCAAGCGGACACGGTCGTCCATTTTGGCTTGCAAAGATAGATATTATTTTTCTAATAAAAAAGGAGTTTGTTGCTTTTTTCACCCAACACGTGAAAATTTACACATTTTTTATCATATTTTAAACATCTTTAACACTGCAAGCTATACCTTACACAATTACAAAGCTCAAAAAAAAGAGATTCCGCCCCACTACGCCTGCAAGCGTTGCAGCAAGAAGGAATAACAGCAACACCCACACACGCGTTTATAATATTAAGGTACGCGCGCGTAAAAAAGAAAGCAAACACCACACTCGCAGCCATATAAAAAGCACAAAAACAACCCCAAGCAAAAAAAAGGACACCTCAAGCCCGCAAAGAAGAAAACCCACACCACCTTATGCGAACACATACCCAACAACCTCACTATACTTAAAGCACCGCACCGCCCTCCAAACAAACAGCACACAAAAATAGAGTACAGGCTCCAGCACCGCTTTCCCAAGCAATACCATTACCTCGCCCGAAGCAAAAAAACGAAGCATTTAAATTTTATATAGCAAAACGCCTGTTATTCAAATATTTTTCGTATCTTTGCGCCGCAAAATACTATACACGCACCAGAAGTGCGTCACATTGGTATGTGCCTGCGTTTTTGCCCACAAAGCACGCAGGGGCAAGCAAGCCACAAGAGGCTACAGCCCCGCACACAACAAGAATTTTAATACTTATTTTAATTATAGCTTATGAAAAAATTTACTTCATTTATGTTGATGCTGCTCGTAGCAGTAACAACGTGGGCACAAGTTACTCCCACAACCGGCAAATGGTATCGTATTCAAAACGTAGAAACCGGTTTCTATCTAAAATCAACCCGTTACAACAGCCAAGGGGATGGCGCGTTGCAGGTTAACACCGAAGCACAAGAAGAAGCACAATACTTCTCTTTGGAAGCTGCAAACGAGGGCACATACTACTTGAAGCAGAATGTAAAGACTGTAGACTATTTTGTTTACAACACAGGAAGCTGGAATTCAGGCCTTTACGACAATGACCATAACAAAAAAACAGAATACCAGGTAATCTTAAACGACGAAGAAGCAAAAGTCTACGAGCTTAAGAGAACCAGCGACAACAAAAACCTTGGTACAGACTCTGGCGATGCAGGTGCAAGCGTTTACGCCGACAAGAGTATAAACAATAACGGCAAATGGCAGTTTATAGAGGTTAGCGACGAAGAGTTGGCTGTTGTAAAAAAAGTACCCGTATATGTTAATGCAATCGCAGATTTGGCAAACAACAACATCTACGCTATCCACAACGCCGACGGTCGTGGTTCTTGGGTGAGCAACGGCGAAGCAATAACAAGTACAGTTAGTGCAAGTGTTGCCGTCAACGAGAAATCTCCCGAACAACAGTTCGCTATCCTCAAGTCGAGCAAAGACAAATACTATCTCTACAGCATCAGTGCTGCAAAATTTGTCAAGAAAAACGGCGACTACACCGCATTCACCGACGCACCCGAGCAATCTATAGAGTTATTGGAGTGTGGCACCCCAGGCAAATGGGTTATAGCACTTGTAGATGCAAACAACAGCAAATACCATATGGGTATATCTAACGGATACAACCCTGCACTCATCACATTCTGGAACGACACAAACGACGGTGGTAACCAATCACAAATAGAAATAATTGGCACCGACTTCGATGCTACAGAAATTCTTTCAAAACTCAACGAGTGCACCATCACTTACAACTTCACTTTCGGTGGAAAAACAATATACTCTCAAACATCGACAGGTATTGTAAACGCCGATTACCCCACTATCAGCAAAGAGTTGCCTTTTGGTACAACAGCACAGGTACCCGCAGGTAAAGTTAGCGGCGACGAGACTGTAAACATCGAGCTCACCATAGAGAAAGAGGTTCCTTTCAAGGTTGCGGCAAGCATCAACGACATCGACACTTGGTATTATGCACAGATGCACGTTTTCAACGATAGCTACAAGAAATTCATTCAGCCTAAAGACGACAATGGCATAGAGTGGAACGACCTCACCTTTGGTGCCGACGAGATCGACTCTCACCTTTGGGCTTTCGTAGGCGACAGATGCAACCTCCAAATCATAAACAAAGCAGAGGCTAAAGCCATCGTATCAACAGGCGGCGATGCTCAAATGGGCGACGCAGCAAATGCAACAGCATTCATTGTATTCCCCAGCGACAACAAGAACAGCGAGGATTACTTCTGCTTGAGATACCCCGGCCAGAACGATAACTTCTTGAACGCAACAGGCGGAAAAGTAGCAGCTTGGGACGACAACGACAACGGCTCAACAATGTTTGTAACAGAGTACAAAGAGTTCACAACATCTATCAGCAGCCTTAAATACGCAACACTCTACTTGGATTACGCATCGTTCATCCCCGAGGGCGTTACAGCAAACGCAGTAACATCTATCGATGGCGTTTATGCAAAATTCACAGCTTTCGAGGGTGCTATTCCCGCAGAGCAAGGTGCTATTTTGAACGGCGAGGAGGGCACATATACATTCAAGCGCGCTCCCCAAGCTACAGCGGTAGAGGGCAATATGCTCCTTGGTACCACAACAAACGAAAATATTGAAGGCCCCGCTTACGTGCTTTCGGCTCCCGAGGGCAAGGTTGGTCTTTACAAAGCCGCTTTGACCGATGGTACTTTCTTCAACAACGCAAACAAAGCATATATGCCTGCTCCTGCAGAGGCACAGAACGCTGCATTCTTCAGCTTCGACTTCGACTGGAACGGCACAACAGGCATCGAGAACATCGAGGGTGCAACCGAGGAGAACAACGCAGTGAAGGGTATATACGACCTCACAGGCCGCAAGGTAGAGACTATCACAGCTCCCGGCATCTACATCATCAACGGCAAGAAGATGCTTGTTAAGTAATAAAAGGAGAGATATTTTTAAAACTGAAAAACAAAAAACTTTAAAGATATGAAAAAGACTTATGTATCGCCTCTCGCAACAGAGGTAAACGTAGCAACAGAGAACATGATTGCTGCATCTGTCAACATCGACAAAGACACAACTGTAGACACAACAAAGCCCGGCACCCAGCTTGGTAACACCAACCGTGGCGAGTGGGGTAACTTGTGGGGTAAGTAAGACTTGCACACACAAAGAAGAACAATTATAGCAAGGCACAAGCCTTGCTATAATTGTATATACCCCACGAGACACGGAGTGGTGGAAACTCGTGCAAGCGAGTGGGTAGAAGTCTACTTATACACGCAACGAGCGCAGCCGAGTTTAGACAAAGTCAATGGGGTAACTTGTGGGGTAAGTAAAAAAGCACCATAGATAGCACGAGCAGCAATAGGTCGCGGGATGCACAGACGAAGTTTGTGCCACGCGGGATGCGATAAGCGAGTGCTGTCAATGGGGTAACTTGTGGGGTAAGTAAGACTTGCACACACAAAGAAGAACAATTATAGCAAGGCACAAGCCTTGCTATAATTGTATATATTTTCTTTAACCTCCTTTCTGTGCTGACAGAAAGGAGCAAAGAGCTCTGCGCATATTATCGCTTTTTTAACGAAAAACATAGTTGAAGTTTTTTGGGCTCCGGAAGCGCTCGGTATT
>JAZKYU010000035.1:0-19954 GCA_045612305.1 Bacteroidaceae bacterium | reverse complement strand
GAGCATTTACAGGAAAAAGTGCGAGCATTGTTTGAGTGTGTAGTTATACGTGCGTAGCGCGGATAACTGAACGAGTTGCGCAGCACCCTGTAAATGTGAGAAAGAGACACGCGGCAAGTGACCGACGAACGAGTTATATTGCCCTCGTAGGGGCAATTCACGAGCAGGAGGAGGAAGCGACTAATCTTACTCGCGTGCTGCGCCTTTTGCTTCCTTTTCGTCTCACGAAAAGAAGGAGTAAAGAACAAGTATATTGAGAGAATATCTCACGGGCCACCGAGGATTTTAAAGCAAGACTATACAAACTCTTGCTGTGCAATTAAGTAAAAAGTGTGTCGAGCTTTGAAGAGGGGATAAATATCAAGGAGTTTATTTTTTATAGATTAACCTAACTTCTTGCATATCCCTAGACTTTGTTGGTGAGCCGTGTATTGCTCAATAAGTTCGCAGCATCGCGCGACGCTGCTCTTCCTCTTACTGCGAGAATAACCCCTATGTGTGCTATTTTGAAGCCGACACAAGGCTCGCTAATTGTGATATAGGTTATATGGGATTCTACTTCTCATAATTTAAAATTCCAGCCCATCCGTAATAGATGGGCTGGAATTTGTTGTGTGAATTATTCAATTGTAATAGTCGTTGTCGCTGCTACATTTGTTTGAATTTCATAACCATTAGGTAAATAGGCTTTTGAGCCACAGGGTAATGGTATTAGTGTGAAGAGGAATACCAAAACAGACCATGCTGTTTGGTATTTACCTTTTACATAAATATCTCCGTTTACTAAAGGAATAATAGAACCGTCGGGCATTACTATTTCGTTAATATTAATTCCTAGTTTACCAGGTATACCGAATACTTTAGATCTGCTTGCTTTGTATACTGTGCCTTGTACAGTTGTACCATAAGGTATAGCTGTGGTACCTTTTACATTAATGTCTCTTGATACTCTAAATAGGACTTTTTGTCCTTTGTCTAAATTTGCGGCTTCAACGGAATTTACAATTTGTAAAGGAATAGGAGTTCCTGCTTTAATAGTTACCTCTTGTGAGAATGATGTGCAGATTGCCATAAAAGACAAAGCTAAAGAAAGAATAATTTTTTTCATAAAATGTGTTTTTCGCTTTCATAATCCCCCGATGAAGCTGTAAATAAAAAGAAAGCGTGGGAACTATTGTTATTATTGTACCGAGGCTCTGGACTGCCTACTATCAAGTAATAAACAATAGCCCACGCCAAACGGTATATAATCCACTTTGTGAGTGTATATATAACAATTGACGTGAGCGCCTTGCTTAAATCCTTGATAGTTTGGAATTGTCCAGATTCCGGTACAGGATAAAACAAACGCTCTTAATTAAATTATGTATTCTCGACGCTTTGTGGCGTGCAAGATTTGTGACAAAAATAATTAAAAGTTTTTGCTAAAGCAAGTGTGATACAAAAATAGTGTGATTGTCATTTAAGAAGGTTGTCGTTTTACTCATTTTATTTTTTGTAACGACAAAAGATGGTTGTCGAGCTATCGGCAGCTGTCGCGCAAGGTTATAAGCGCCTCGGGGCCCATATTAAAAAGTAGGTCTACGATGCTTGTGTTGGCTATGAAACCGTTGCGTGTGGCAAACACTTGGTAGTAGGGCTGTGGGGTGTAGTTTTCGACCGAGGTTAGCGCCTTGGGCTCGGCTGTAGCACGCAGGTCTTCTATTTTAAATTCGAGTGTTTCCACCGTCTCTTTTTTGGCGACGATGGTTTCTCTCTCAAGCCCTAAGAGCTCGCACAGTGTGGCGTGCAGGCGCAGGTTGAAGTCCAGGAGAAAACCGTCGCGTTCTTCGTAAAAGTGGGCAAAGTCGTCGGCATAATAGTCGAAAAAGGGGCTCTTGCGGTAGGCGCTTACTATGGCGTTCCAGTGTTGGTGACGCCAGTTTCCGTGCTCGCTTATGCGCACATCGCGCATAGCTTGGCCGCCGTTGTGCACCACGGGTATAGTTAGGATTTGTGTGCCGCTGTCGGTGGCTATGACTGCGCGGTTGCGGAAGGTCTGCTTCACGAAAGGTGCGGCAGTGTCGAATATTACCCCGTCGGCGGCAAAGAGGCGCGCATACAAGGGTACAGGGGCAAGGTATAGCGGGAGTGTGAGTATCTTCATTATGGTGCTTGTTTTTCTCACACATTATTTATAGCTGTCGACAAAGCGGAAGAGGCGCTCCCAGCGTATTTTGCCGTCGAGCCAGCCGCGGTCCTTGTCGAGTGAGAGCCATATGAGTATGGGTTTACCCACAATATGGTCCTCGGGCACAAAACCCCAGCAACGCGAGTCGGCGCTGTTGTGGCGGTTGTCGCCCATCATCCAATAATAGTCCATCTTGAATGTGTAGCTTGTGCTCTCCTCGCCGTTTATAAATATTTTACCATTTTTTACATCGAGTTTGTTGCCTTCGTACACGGCGATGGGGCGCTCGTACACGGGCAAGTTTTCGAGAGTGAGGGCGATGCTCTCGCCACGCTTGGGTATCCACACAGGGCCGTAGTTGTCGATGGTCCAGCCGGTGTAGCCGTTTAGAGGGTATATGCCATGGGTGTCGTCTTTTGCTACGGGCTCTATAGAACTTACCAAGGATGTGTAGCCTTGGAGCTCCTCAAGCGCTTCCTTGGTAAGCGGCATGTCGGCGGGGTGTTGCAGGTCTTCTTTGCTTATCCCGAGTTTGTAGCGCAACCTCTCGGGCATAGGTGCTTTGAACTTTACTTTGTAGTTGTATTGTACGTTCTGGGGTGCTGTGGTTTTTTGCCCGTCGATGTATATCTCTTTGTCTATAATTTGCAGGGTGTCGCCGGGGAGGCCTACACAGCGTTTTACATAGTTCTCGCGACGGTCTACAGGGCGCCACACTTTCTCGCCATACTGTTCGGGGTGTTGTTCTATGTAACGGCTACCGGCAGCGTAGTAAAGGTCGTACACGGCTCTCTGTCTCTCCGTGGTGAGGCTGTCCATTATGGGCCTCTGTGGGTAGAGGTTTTCGCCTATTGCGTAGGCATACAGATAATAGTCTGTTATCTGTGGGTTTGTGGTGGCGGTGTCGCCCGCAGGGTAGTTGAACACAACTATGTCGCCGCGCTCCACATTTTGCCAGCCGGGTATGCGCTCATAGTCCCACTGTATGCAGTCGAGGTAGCTTTTTGTGCCGGTTACGGGCATAGTGTGCTGCGTAAGAGGCATGCTTAGCGGTGTGTGAGGCTTGCGTGGGCCGTAGTTCATCTTGCTCACAAAGAGATAGTCGCCCACCAAGAGAGATTTTTCGAGCGACGATGTGGGTATCACATAGTTTTGGAAAAAGAAGAGGTTTACAAAGTATACCGCTACGAGGGCAAACACTATAGCGTCGACCCAGCTCATAACGGTGCGCACTACGGGGTTTTTGCTCTTTTTCCACCACCCCCAAGGTATAAACTTGGTTGTGTAATTGTCTATGATAAAGGGTATTACCACAACACCCGCCCAGCTTTTTACCCACACAAGGAAGGCTATGTAGAGGGTGAGAGTGAGGGCAAGGCGTGTGTAGTCCTTTGCGGTGGGCTTTCTCATTGTGCTTGAAGTTTTTTAAAAGTCGAACAAATTGCTCATACCCAAGAGGCCGTTGTGCTCGTTCACATATTCTGCGGCGAGAACAGCGCCAAGAGCAAAACCGCTACGGTTTTTTGCATCGTGGGTGATGGTTATGCTGTCGGCTGCAGAGTCGTATGTGATGGTGTGTATGCCGGGTACCTCGTCGCGGCGTATAGCGTCTATTTTAAGTTCGTTGTCGGCGGGTGTTGCACCTGCTGTGATGCTGCCGTCGGGGTTTGTGAGGTCGCCCATAACCCAAGAGCTCTTGCGGTCGAGGTTTTCGAGTATGCCCTCGGCAAGTGTAATGGCTGTGCCGCTGGGAGCATCGAGTTTGTGTATGTGGTGGGTCTCCTCCATCTGAACGCTGTAGTTGGGGAAACGGTTCATAATCTTTGCAAGGTAGCGGTTAACGGCTGCAAAAACAGCTACACCCAAGCTGAAGTTGCTCGACCAGAAGAGAGTCTTGCCCTCTTTCTCGCAAAGCTCACGCATCTCGCCCTCGTGTTGCTGGTACCAGCCTGTGCTGCCGCTCACCACCTTCACACCGGCTGCCATCGCCTGCTTGCAGTTGTCGTAGGCTACTGTGGGGGCGGTAAACTCAATCGCCACATCGGCCGAGCGGAAGGCCTCGCCTGCAAAATCCTCGCGGTTGTCGATGTCGATAATCGAAACTATCTCGTGTCCTCTCTCGATGGCAATCTTTTCTATGGTTTTGCCCATTTTGCCATATCCTATAAGTGCTATTTTCATATATGTTTTTAATTTGCTTTTTGTTAGACTGCGCGAAGATAGTGAAAAATCCGATACGTTGCATCGCTTTGCGCGCGCGAGTGTTTAAAAGTTCTCTTTATCTTTATGTGCGTGTGCGAGGGGGTGTTTTTGCAGGAATTTCTTTGTAAGATATCTCCTCACAGGTTCATCGTATAGCTTCAAAATTGTGTAGGCAAGGAGTATGCTTGCTATTATTACCATAAGCGCAACGCCCCAGGTGGCACCCCAGGTGTAGTGGTGTTCCTCAATGAGCCACGCGTAGAAAATGTACATTATGGGGTAGTGGATAATGTAGAGAGGGTACGATATGTCGCCAAGAAATTTGTTTATGCGCCCGGCGATGTTGTCGCCGCACGTTCCGCAAGCTCCCACCCACACGATGATTGGGAAGAGGAGTGCAATGCATAAAACTTCGTAGAGACTGTTGAAGCTTGCGGTGCTGTCGGTGGCAATGTATGGCACGGAAAAGGCAGCTGCAAGCAGGGTGGTGCATATCCAGAATGCTCCTTTTATTTTGCGGGGTTTGAAGTTGCGTGCAAGTAGCATACCCATTGTGAATGGAAAGAGTATACGCAAAAGGCCTCCCGCAAGGTTTGCAGCATTGATTGTCCAACCAACTCCTACACAGTCGTATCCCGAAATGTTGCCCACGAAGAACCAGGCGTGGGCAATGCCAAGCAGGGCTGTGAGCACAGCAAGGGCTTTTGTCGGCAAACGGCGTATGAAAAGGGCATAAAGTATGTTGCCTATATATTCAAAGAAAAGCGACCAGGCGGGGCCGTTCAAAGGGAACATTTCGCCGTTGCCTCGAACCTCGTAAGGGAGCCCGGGAAGAGCAGGTATCATAAACATAGTGAACAACATAGCGAGCATAACCATACTTGCCGGTGTTGTTGTTCCGTCCCACTTTTCACACCCTGTAGCAACGAAGGTTACAACGCCAATCAATGCGCCAATAAGAACCATCGGGTGCAGGCGTATAAGGCGGCGTGTGAAAAAGTTGCCGAGTGACATGGTTTTCCATCGGCCGTCGTAGGCGTAACTTATCACAAATCCCGACAGAATAAAGAAAAAATCCACTGCAATGTGGCCGTGGTTCAGCGTGGTGATAATTCCTGCTCCCTCGCCGTTTGTGGCTTCGGCAAATGCAAAACCTTCGAAAATGTGGTACCACAGGACAAAAAGAGCGGCAACACCGCGCAGCCCGTCGAGTAGTTCGTAATGAGGCTTTGTATCGGCAAAAGTTGCCGATGAAATTGTGTTTTTTTGCATAGTTGTCCTGTTTGGTTTCTTCTTTTTATGTTTCCTGTTTTCGCAAAGATAGTCTTTTTTATCTTCCTTTCCAAGGGTTTGTGTAGCGCGCGCCTTGCGTCGTGTAGTTTTTATAATTGTATATATTATATATGCGCAAATCAAAATAAAATAACTATTTTTGCAAATTGTAGAGTAGAATGCCTCAAAAGCGCAAAATAAGATAAACAAAATATATAACCCTTATGGAAAAGAAATTCAAAAGAACTTTGGTAACATCGGCCTTGCCTTATGCCAATGGTCCCGTACACATCGGTCACCTTGCAGGCGTTTATGTACCGGCCGACATCTACACACGCTATCTGCGTCTTAAAGGCGAGGAGGTGCTTTTTATCGGTGGTAGCGACGAGCATGGTGTGCCCGTGACAATACGTGCAAAAAAGGAGGGTATTACTCCCCAAGACGTGGTAGACCGTTATCACAAGATAATAAAAGATTCGTTCGAAGGCTTCGGTATCTCGTTCGATGTATATTCGCGTACAACTTCGCAGACTCACCGCGAGCTTGCTTCCGACTTCTTCCGTAAACTCTACGAAGAGGGCAAGTTTGTTGAGATGGAGAGCGAGCAGTACTACGATGAGGGTGAGCAACAGTTCCTTACCGACCGCAACATTCGTGGTGAGTGTCCCCGCTGTCACGCTGCCGACGCTTATGGCGACCAGTGCGAGAAGTGCGGTGCAACCCTTTCGCCCGACGAGTTGATAAATCCCTATAATGCCGATTCGGGCAATAAACTTGTGAAGCGCAAGACCAGTCACTGGTATCTTCCCCTCGACCAGTATCAGCCCTGGTTGGAGCAGTGGATTTTGAACGACCACAAAGAGTGGCGCAGCAACGTTTACGGTCAGTGCAAGAGCTGGCTCGACACAGGATTGAAACCTCGCGCCGTAACCCGTGACCTCAACTGGGGTATTCCCGTGCCCGTAGAGGGTGCCGAGGGTAAGGTGCTTTATGTGTGGTTCGATGCCCCCATCGGTTACATAAGCAACACAAAAGAGTTGCTCCCCGATACTTGGGAACAGTGGTGGAAGAGCGAGGACACACGCCTTGTACACTTTATAGGAAAAGACAACATTGTGTTCCACTGTATTGTGTTCCCCACAATGCTTAAGGCTCACGGCGATTATGTTCTCCCCGACAACGTGCCCAGCAACGAGTTTTTAAATCTCGAGGACGATAAAATATCAACTTCGCGCAACTGGGCTGTGTGGCTCAATGAGTATCTTGTAGACTTCCCCGGCAAGCAAGATGTGTTGCGTTACGTTCTCACCGCCAACGCTCCCGAAACAAAGGACAACAACTTTACTTGGAAAGATTTTCAGGCACGCAACAACAACGAGCTGGTTGCTGTATACGGAAACTTTGTAAACCGCGCCCTTGTGCTCACTAAAAAATATTTCGACGGTAAAGTTCCTGCTGCAGGTGAGTTCTGCGATTTCGACAACTCTATCATAGAGGAGTTTGTGAACGTGAAAGCCCGTGTAGAGAGCCTTCTCGACCAGTACAAGTTCCGCGAGGCGCAGAAAGAGGCTATGGAGCTTGCACGCATCGGTAACCGTTATCTAGCCGAGACCGAGCCTTGGAAACTTGCAAAAACCGACCTCGGCCGCGTTGCAACCATTCTAAACCTTTCGTTGCAACTTGTTGCCAACCTCTCTATCGTTTTCGAGCCCTTCCTTCCCTTCAGTAGCAAGAAGCTGCGTGGTATGTTGCAGCTCGACTCCTTTGAGTGGGCAAGCCTTGGTAGCATAAACCTCCTTCCCGAGGGTCACGAACTGGGCGAGGTGGGCTTGCTGTTCGAAAAGATTGAGGACGACGTTATACAGGCACAGCTCGACAAATTACAGGCAACCAAAAAAGCCAACGAGGAGGCTGCCTACAAAGCAAAGCCCATAAAGGAGACTATCGCTTTCGAGGATTTTGAAAAGATAGACATACGCGTGGGTACTGTGCTCGAGTGTGCCAAAGTGCCCAAAGCTGACAAATTGTTGCAGTTTAAGATAGACGATGGTCTTGAGACCCGCACCATACTTTCGGGTATAGCAAAACAATTTAAGCCCGAAGAACTTGTGGGCAAGCAGGTGTGCTTTATAGCCAACCTTGCTCCCCGCACCTTGCGCGGCATCGAGAGTCAAGGTATGATTTTGAGTGCCGAGGACAACGAGGGCAAGCTCTCTTTGCTCACCGTTGCTCCCACCGCAAAACCCGGTAGCGAAGTTAAGTAATGAGCCACAAAGCAGCCGATACATTGAAAAACGCCGTCGCAAAGAGTTTTCTTTGGGGCGGCTTGAGTAATGCCCTTTGTCAGCTGCTCACGGCTTTTTTTGGAGTATATCTGGCACGCCTTCTAGGGCCCGAAGATTACGGCCCTGTGGGTATGCTTGCTATATTTGTAGCCATAGCAAGCTCGTTGCAGGACAGCGGTTTTGTTGCTGCTATAGCCAACCGCAAGACGGTGAGCCACGACGACTACAACGCTGTCTTTTGGTTTAGCATAATAACATCGGTTGTTATTTATGTCGTGCTCTATGCGGCGGCACCCCTCATAGCTGCATTCTTCAACCAACCGGTGCTTTTGTGGCTTGCGAGGTTTAACTTTCTCGCTTTTCTGCTCAACGGCCTGGGGGTTGCCTTTTCGGCCTATCTCTTCCGTGAACTCAAGGTGAAGCAGCGCTCCATAGCAGCTGTGCTCGCGCTTTTTGTGTCGGGCGTGGCAGGTATCTACCTTGCTATGCAGGGTTACTCTTATTGGGGTATATCGGCACAATCTATAATTTACACGCTTGTGCGCCTTTTGGTCTATTGGTACTACACACCGTGGCGTCCCACCCTGCAGGTGAAGTTCTACCCCTTGCGCTACCTTTTTGCTTTCAGCTACAAATTGTTGATAACAAACATTTTCCAAAAGATAAATTGGAACGTTTTTTCTTTTATCCTTGGAAAGTTCTACAGCCGTGCCGATGTGGGTAACTACTCTAAGGCGGCCGACTGGTTCAGGATAGGTAGCGACCTTGTCAATGTTATGGTGAACACTGTGGCGCAGCCCGTGCTTGCAAGAGTTGTGGAGGATAACGAGCGTCAGTTGCGTGTTTTTCGCAAGATGTTGCGCTTCACAGCGTTTATATCGTTCCCACTGTTGGCGGGCTTGTCGCTTGTGTCGCACGAGCTCATAGTGGTGGTGCTCACCGATAAGTGGGAGGAGAGCTCCCGTATGTTGCAGATACTTTGTCTGTGGGGCGCTTTTATGCCCATACAGTCTATGTTCACAAACCTACTTGTGAGCCGAGGCCGCACCGACACCTTTATGTGGTGCACCATAGTGCAAGGCCTTTTGGTGCTGCTTATGCTTGTGGCTATGCACACGCTGGGAATAAAACCAATGCTTGTGGCCTACTGTGTTTTCAACATAGCGTGGCTTTTTGTGTGGTGCGTGCTTGTGCGTCGCGATATAGGCCTCACTATCAGAATGTTTATAATGGATTTTGCGCCCTTCTTGTTGGTGGCTCTTGTTGCAACGGGTGTTGCCGGCTTCTCGACCAGGGGGGTGGAGAGTATGCCGATTCTTCTTCTGCTGCGCATAGCTATATCGGTTATTCTCTATTTGTTGCTATGCTTCTTGTGCCGTTTCGAAGAACTGCGCGAGACAGTAGAGTATCTTTTGCGCAAAAAAGGTAAGAATGTATGAAAAAGATTTTGTTCGACAACCAGATGTTTACGTTACAGCGATTTGGTGGGGTTACCCGCTATTTTGCCGATTTGATGTATAACCTCCCGGCTGGAGAATTTGTGTCCGATGTGCCTATGCGTTATTGCGAGAATCATTATGTCACAGAAACTTATGGCCACAAATACAAAACTATAAGCTTTCCCCACAACTACAGAGTGCGCCGCCGTATATACGAGGCTGTTAACCGCTTTTGTGCGTGGAAAGCTGTGAAAAAAGGCGACTATGACCTTTTTCACCCTACATACTTCAGCCCCTATTTCCTAGGAGCTTTAAAAGATAACAAAAAGCCCTTCGTGCTCACTGTGCACGATATGATATTTGAGCGTTATCCACAAGATGTGCTCATATACGACCGCACTATCCCCCACAAGAAACTTCTCATTGAGAGGGCCGACCACATAATTGCTGTGAGCGAGAACACCAAGCGCGATATTGTGGAGCTGCTTGGTACAAACCCCAATAAAATATCTGTGGTACATCACGGTTACCGCCCCATCGCCGCTGTGGCTCCGCGCCTCTTCGACAAGTATGTGCTCTATGTGGGCGAGCGCAAGGGATATAAAAATTTCTTCCCGTGGCTCTCGGCGGTGCGTCCCTTGCTGGTAAAAGACCCCACCTTGCGTGTTGTGTGCACGGGCCTGCCTTTTGGGCGTGGCGAGGTGGAGTTGTTCACCCGTTGGGGCATAGCCGACAGGCTTGTGCATATTTCGGCCGACGATGCACAGATGGCATCGCTCTATCGTTATGCGCTATGTTTTGTCTTCCCCTCGCACTACGAGGGTTTTGGTATCCCCATACTCGAGGCGTTCTACAACGGTTGCCCTGTGTGCTTGAGCGATGCAAGCTGCTTCCCCGAGGTCGCAGGCGACGCCGCAATGTACTTCAATCCTCACGATGCGCACTCTATGATGTCGGCTCTGAAGGATATAATAGAGTCGCCTGCTTTGCGCGACGAGTTAAGGCTCAAAGGCCTGCAGCGTGCTCGTGAGTTTTCTCTCGAGAATATGGTGCAAAAAACCTGTGATGTTTACAGAAAGTTGTTATAAAAAAGATATTGCATTATGAAAATAGACATTAAGAGAATGTACAAGCATATTTTTGCTGTGCTTGCCTTCTTTTTAATAACCGGTATATATTTTGCGCCCACTTTGCAGGGGAAGGATATTATACAGGAGGACGGTTTGAGCTCGCGTGGTTGGGGTAACGACCTGCGTGAGTATTACGAAGAGACAGGTGAGTATGCTCACTGGTCCAACGCGATGTTTGGAGGTATGCCCGCCAACTACACCTTTATGCCCGAGTCTCCCAATATTTTCCGTCACATAGGGCGTTTCTTTACCCTCGTGTGGATGGGTGGTACAGCCCGTCACAACGGTTATGTTTTCCTTTCCTTGGTCTGTTTTTACATCTTCCTCATATCCATAGGCTGTAACTCGTGGCTCTCCTTTTTGGGTTCTGTGGCCTACACGCTCTGCTCTTACAACCTCATAATTGTGGGTGTGGGGCACATGAACAAGGCTGTTACTATGGCTACTATGGCGCCCATAATAGGTGGTGTTATATTGTGCTATCGTGGAAAATTCTTGAGCGGTGCTTTCCTCACCCTTCTCTTTTCGGGTTTGAACGTCTACTGGAACCACCAACAGATAAGTTATTATTTGTTGCTTGTGTTGCTCATACTCGCTGTGGTATACCTCGTTTATGCTGTGCGCGAGGGGTGGTTGAGCCGTTATTTTAAGGCTACAGGTGTGCTTGCGGTTGTTGCGGCTATCTCGGTACTTCCCTCTGTGGGGCAGTTGTTGCCCACGATGGACTATGTTAAGGAGAGCGTGCGTGGTGCAGCGATATTGAAGCCCAAAACCGATGCTCCCGCCTCTTCGGGCCTCGACATAGACTATGCCTATCAGTGGAGCTACGGTATCGATGAGACTCTCACCCTGCTCATCCCCAACCTCTACGGCTCAAGTTCGAGCCACGATCTTGGCACCGACTCCGAGACATACAAACTATTCAGCCGTTCTTACGGCAGGGCTCAAGCAAAAAATATTGTAAAGCAGATGCCGGCCTACTGGGGTGCGCAACCCTTTACATCGGGCCCGGTATATATAGGCGCCATAGTGTGTTTCCTTTTTGTGCTTGGTCTTTTTGTGGTAAAAGGGCGCGACCGTTGGTGGATTTTGGCGGCGACGGTGCTCTCCTTTA
This sequence comes from Bacteroidaceae bacterium, assembly GCA_045612305.1. Lineage (GTDB taxonomy): Bacteria > Bacteroidota > Bacteroidia > Bacteroidales > Bacteroidaceae > HGM04593. The sequence continues at coordinate 8,342 of JAZKYU010000035.1, read as the reverse complement.
TCTTGGCGTGGGGCAAGAATTTTCCCTTGCTCAACGAGTTTTTCTTCTATAATTTGCCGCTGTATAATAAGTTCCGCGCACCTTCGATGGCCTTGGTTATAGCTTCGCTCACAATGGTTATACTTGGGGTGCTTGCGCTTGTCGAGTTTATGAAGATATGTAAAGAGGGCGACGAGGCTGCAAAGAAGAAACTTACCCGTTCGCTGGCAACCTCTTTTGCCATCACAGGCGGTCTTTCTCTGTTACTCGCTCTGTTTGGTGGGGCTATGTTTAGTTTTTCGGCCCCTTCCGATGCTTCTTATCCCTCGATGCTTGTCGACGCCTTGCGTGCCGACCGCGCCTCGATGCTTGCAAGCGATGCTTGGCGCTCGTTTGCGTTTATAGCCGCCGCCGCAGCGTTGCTCTTTGCTTATATGCGTGTAAAGTTCTGTAGCCGTTATCTCTATGTGGTGCTCACCCTTCTTGTTCTTGTCGACCTCTGGGGTGTTGCTTGGCGCTTTTTGTCGTGGGACGATTTTGTGCCTAAAAGCAAGACTACAGAGATACTCCCCACAGCTGCCGACAAACTTATTTTGCGAGACACGCACCCCAATTACCGCGTTCTAAACCTTGCAACAAGCACATTCAACGACTCGCGTACATCGTACTTTCACAAGTCGGTGGGTGGGTACAGCCCGGCTAAGTTGCGTCGCTACCAAGATGTGATAGACAACTATTTTAGCGGTAACGTAAATATGAACGTTATAAATATGCTCAACGTGCGCTATGTGGTTGTGCCCGACGAGAAAGGCGCGCCCCAGGTGCAGGTCAACCCCGACGCGATGGGTAACTGCTGGTTCGTGGATAGCATAGCTTGGGTAGATACCCCCGACGAGGAGATAGAGTCTATAGGCTCGGCCGACCTGCGTTCTACAGCCTTTATGGAGAAGAGCTGGCAGGGTGTTTTTGCCGACAGCGAAAAATATAATCACCTCGTAGACTCTACCGCCCGCATCGATATGCAAGAACTTGTAAACCCCGGGTACATAAAATACAAGAGTTACTCACCCGCCCCGCAGGTGGCTGTCTTCTCTGAGGTTTATTACAAAACTTGGAAGGCTTATATAGACGGTGAAGAGGTACCTCTATTGCGTGCCGACTATCTTTTGCGTGCGCTCCCCATACCAGCAGGCGAGCACAATATAGAGCTGCGTTGTGTCGACGAGGTTATTGTGTCGTCGGCCAGAATATCGCTTTATACCTCGATAGCGGTGGGTGTTATACTCCTCGTGTTGCTGGGCGTTATAATATACAAAGACGCTAAAAAAGAGTAATTATGGCCTTGCGACCTAAATTTTCTATTATAACCGTAACCTATAACGCAGCCTCGGTGATAGAGCCCACCTTGCGCAGCGTGGCGGCGCAGAGCTACAAGAACTATGAGTGTCTGCTCATAGATGGCGCGTCGACCGACGACACGGTTGCAAAAGCCGTGGCTACAGGTGTGGAGTTTGCCCACTTAGTGAGCGAGCGCGACCGTGGCCTCTACGACGCGATGAACAAGGGTATAAAGCTTGCTCAGGGCGACTATCTCTGTTTTTTGAATGCGGGCGACGCTCTCTATGCTCCCGACACGTTGGAACGTGTGGTAGCTTCCATAGAGAACTTTGACACCCTCCCCGGCGTGCTTTATGGCGAGACGGCCTTGGTCGACGAGGAGCGTAACTTTGTTCGTATGCGTCGCTTGCAAGCTCCCGAAACCCTCACTTGGGAGAGCTTCAAAAAGGGTATGCTTGTGTGTCACCAGGCCTTCTTCGCGCGTCGCGACGTGGCCCCGCTCTACAACCTGGAGTATCGCTTCTCGGCCGATGTAGACTGGTGTATAAGGGTTATGAAAAATTCTAAATTACTTGTTAATACTCACACTATTATAGTGAATTATTTGCAAGATGGTTTATCTTTGCAAAATCACCGTGCCTCGTTGTGGGAGCGTTTCCACATAATGAGAAAGCACTATGGCACGTGGGCAACGGTGTGTAACCACCTGTGGTTTGTGCTGCGGGCTGTGATAAAAAAATAACAGACAAAAAATATTTACAACTATGTTCTCGAAAGAAACTTATATCAGTCGTCGCGACATCCTCAAAAAGAGGGTGGGAAGCGGCCTTTTGCTTTTCCTTGGCAATACCGAGGTGGGTGTAAACTATGCCGACAACGCTTATCACTTTCGTCAAGACTCTACGTTCCTCTACTACTTTGCATCGGACTACTCGGGGCTTGCTGCTGTAATCGACATAGACGAGGATAAAGAGATTATCTTCGGCGACGAGCTTACCATCGACGATATTGTGTGGACAGGTGTGCAACCTACCATAAAGGAGAAAAGCGAGCGTGTGGGCATAAACCTTACTATGCCTATGAGCTCTCTTGCTTCTTACTTGAAGGCTGCGCAGAGCAAAGGACAGAAGATACACTTTTTGCCGCCTTACCGTGGCGACCACAAAGTGTGGTTGCAGGAGCTTTTGGGTATAAACCCTGCCGAGCAGCAAGCTGCCGTTTCTATGGATTTTGTGAAAGCTGTTATTGCACAACGTAACTACAAGAGCGCCGAGGAGATAGAGCAGATAGAGGAGGCTGTGAACGTGTCGGTAGATATGCACTGTGCTGCTATGCGTGCTGTGCGTCCCGGCTCCACCGAGGCCGAGATTGTTTCGGTTGTTCAGGCCGAGGCTGCAAAGCATAACTTCAACTTGTCGTTCCCCATAATAGCTACAATAAACGGCCAAACTCTGCACAACCACGCTTACGGCACCGAGCCCTTGAAAGATGGACAAATGTTCCTTCTCGACTCGGGTTGCGAGAACGCGATGCACTATGCGGGCGACCTCACAACTACTATGCCTGTGGGCAAACAATTTACCACACAACAGCGCGAGGTGTGTAATATTTTGCGTCGTGCCCACCTGACAGCAACATCTATGCTTGCTCCCGGTGTTGAGTATCGTGCAGTGCATCAAGAGGTGCTCACCGAGATAGCAAAGGGTATGATAGAGCTTGGGCTTATGAAGGGCGATGCTGCCGAGGCAGCCCGTGTGGGTGCAGCTTGTATGTTCTTGCCTCACGGCCTTGGGCATATGATGGGCCTCGATGTTCACGATATGGAGAACTTTGGTGAGCTCTATGTGGGCTACGAGGAGGGTCGCTCAAAGAGCACGCTCTTTGGCTGGAAGTCTTTGCGTTTGGCAAAAGCGCTCGAGCCCGGCTATGTGTTCACTGTGGAGCCCGGAATTTACTTCATCCCCGACCTTATGGACAAGTGGCGTGCCGAAAAACAGTTTACCGACTTTATATGCTACGACAAGCTCGATGCTTGGCGCAACTTCGGCGGTATACGCAACGAGGAGGACTATCTGGTGTTCGAGGGGGGTGCCCGTCGTTTGGGTAAGTACAAGCCCATGTCGCCCGAGGAGATAGAGGCCGAGCATAACAAATAAATTGTAGAGATGAAGGCCTCTTCTTTGTCTTGCAGACTACTTTATCCGATAGGGTTGGCTTTGCTTGCCCTATTGGTTTTTATATACATATTCGACACAAAGGTCGATGTAAACGGCGATAACTGTTATTATTACATTTTTGCAACCTCCTTGGCTGCAGGCGATGGTTATGCCGATATGCTGGGCAATGCTACTGCGCACTTTCCCCCGGGTTATCCTCTTTTGATGGCACCCTTGCGCTTTTTCACCGATAGTGTTGTGGCTCAAAAGGTGCTTAACCTTGTTTTCTTCTTTGCTGCCGTGTTGCTCTTTTTCTACACTATGGTGGCCGAGGGGGTTAAGCGTTCGCTGGCTTTTATAGCTTGTGCGGCTATGCTTGTTACGCCACATTTGCTGGAGTTTTCGCGTATGATGATGAGCGAGGCGTCGTGCATATTTTTTATCTCCCTTGCCCTTTTTGCCTTCAAGCGTTTGCCTGCCGAGAGGGGCGTGCTTTGGCGCTCGCCGTGGCTCTATGTTTTTGTGCTCTCTGTTGTGTATACCTTTTATATACGCACACAGGCGATAGTTTTTGTGGCGGCTGTTGCGGGGGCGTTGCTCTTTGCTCGTCGCTTTAAGGAGGCGCTCTTGCTTGTGGGTGGTTTTGCGGTGGCTCTGCTGCCGTGGGTGCTGCGTAACGCTATGTTGGGGCTGGAGCAGTCGCGATATGTCAACCAGATAGATTTGTCGCGTGTGTGGAAGATTGCCCATATGCTTGTGGTGCAGGCTATACCCGAGAGCGTGGTGCCCTTCTTCAAGGTGCATTATGGTGGCGCACCCACCTTGTTACTCTATATTATAGCCCTCTCTATGCTCGCGCTCGTTCTTTATGGTTTTTGGCGTTTAAAGAGCCTGCGTCTTGTACTCTTTTTCTCGCTTGTGGGCAACGTGGCGATAATATCTGTGATGAACTCTCCGAGTCTTTATCGTTATATGATAATTGTGCTGCCTTTCATAACTATGGGGTTGGTTGTGGGGCTGTGGAGCTGTGCTAACGCGGTGTGCACCTGGATACTGAAGAAGAGCCTCTCGCCGTGGTTTTTGCTGCTCCTTTTTGTGCCCACCTTCTTTTCTTGCAACGACAAGAGCAAAGGTACGGTGTGGGGGCTTAATAAGATGGCTCGAGCCTCTTACTCCAGCCACATCGATGCATTTATCTCCATAGGTGCCGAGGCTGCAAAGTATGGCAACGACTTTGTTACAGCATCGCGTAAGCCCGAACTTTTATATGTAAAAACGGGGTTGCGTGGGGTGCGCATAAGAAAAAGCACCGACGGGGTGCAGATCCTCAACGAGCTTGTGGCCGACAAGGTGGATTTTCTCATCCTCGAAAACTTGGGTATTCGTTACACTTACACCGTTTTGTATCCTTTTATAAAGGATCACCCACAGTTTTTCGAGATGTTGAAACTAACTCCTCAACCCGCAAATATTCTCTTTAAATTTAACCGCGAAACAGCCCGACAATATCTTGTGGAGAGGGGCTGCTACTATGGTGAAAAATAAATTCTTTTTTGCCCTGAAAATAGTGATATGTTTTTATTCCTATTTTAATATAAAATCACTATTTTCGCAAAAGATTTGGTTGTGTTGGCTATGGGCGATAAAGCATAGACTTTGCCCCCTTGGCCACGCATTAAAAGGGAACGGGGTGTAAATCCCCGGCAGTCCCGCTGCCGTAAACCTCCGGCGACCTCTCTGCGCGCTTCTTGCCACTGATTTTTTATCGGGAAGGCTGCCAGGGACGAGGAGTGAGCCGGAAGACCTGCCAAGTTGTTAAAGGCCGTCGTTACTCGAGGGATAGGGCGCCGGTGCGAAAGAATTTCAAACTTCATCAATAACGAAAGTATGATTCAAACTGTTCTAAAACGCGATGGACGCGTTGTGGGTTTTAACGAGGAGAAAATTATCACAGCTATCCGTAAGGCTATGCTCCACACCGAGAAGGGTGAGGATATGTCGCTCATACGCCAAATCACCGACCACATATCTTTCCGTGGCGACTCGCAGATGACCGTGGAGGCCATACAGGATATGGTGGAGATGGAGCTAATGAAGAGTAGCCGCAAAGACGTAGCAAAAAAATACATAGCCTATCGCAACCAGCGTCGCATTGCCCGCAAGGCAAAGACTCGCGATATGTTCCAGGAGATTATAAACATAAAATCGAACGACATAACACGCGAGAACGCCAACATGAACGCCGACACCCCTGCCGGTATGATGATGAAGTTTGCTAGCGAGACAACAAAGCCTTTTGTCGACGACTTTTTGTTGGGTGAGGAGATACTCGACGCTGTTCAGAACAGTTATATACACATCCACGACAAAGATTATTACCCCACAAAGAGCTTGACTTGTTGCCAGCACCCCCTAAACCAGATTCTGAAGAATGGTTTTTGTGTGGGGCACGGTGAGTCACGCCCTGCAAAGCGCATTGAGACTGCAAGCGTTCTTGCCTGCATATCTATGGAGACCGCGCAAAACGAGATGCACGGCGGCCAGGCTATCCCCGCGTTCGATTTTTATATGGCTCCCTACGTGCGCAGCACCTTCATAGAGGAGCTTAAATCTTTGGAGGGGCTTATGATGGTGAGTTACGAGCACCTGTACAACAAGGATATAGAGGACTATGTTGAGGCTCCTCTCGATTTTCTGTCGGGCGACGACCGCATAGTGCAGCACGCTATGAACGAGACAGTTAAGCGTGTGCATCAGGCGATGGAGGCCTTTATACACAATATGAATACCATACACTCTCGTGGTGGTAACCAGGTGGTTTTCAGCTCTATAAACTACGGTACCGACACGTCGGCCGAGGGGCGCTGCGTTATACGCGAGTTGCTCAACAGCACTTATCGTGGTGTGGGTAACGGCGAAACAGCTATCTTCCCCATACAAATATGGAAAAAGAAACGTGGTGTGAGCTACTTGCCCACCGACCGCAACTACGACCTCTACGAGCTTGCTTGCAAGGTGTCGGCCCGCCGTTTCTTCCCCAACTTCCTTAACCTAGACGCTACCTTCAACCAGAACGAAGAGTGGCGCGCCGACGACCCCGAGCGTTATATGCACGAGGTTGCAACTATGGGTTGCCGCACCCGTGTGTTCGAAAACCGTTTCGGCCCCAAAACATCGGTGGGCCGTGGTAACCTCTCGTTTACAACGGTGAATATTGTGCGTCTTGCCATAGAGTGTATGGATATTGAGAACAAAGAGCAGCGCGTGGCGCAGTTCTTTGCCAAGCTCGACAACGTGCTCGAGATTGCAGCCCGTCAGCTGCACGAACGTATGGAGTTTCAGCGCACCGCGTTTGCAAAACAGTTCCCGTTGCTTATGTCGGCGTTGTGGGTAGGGTGCGATAAACTAAAACCCACCGATACCATCGCCTCTGTTATAAATCAGGGAACACTTGGTATAGGTTTTATAGGCCTTGCAGAGTGTCTTGTAGCCCTTATAGGCAAGCACCACGGCGAGAGCAACGAGGCGCAGGAGCTTGGTGTGAAGATTATAACATATATGCGCGACCGTGCCAACGATTTTTCGGAGCGTTATCAGCACAACTACAGTGTGCTTGCAACACCTGCCGAGGGCCTTTCGGGCAAGTTTACCCGTGCCGACCGCAAACGTTTCGGCTCGCTTGTCGGCATCACCGACCGCGACTACTACACCAACAGTAACCACGTTCCCGTGTACTACAAGTGCAGCGCTCGCCACAAAGCCGAGGTTGAGGCTCCTTACCACGCTCTCACAGGTGGTGGTCACATATTCTATGTGGAGATTGATGGCGACGCAACCCACAACCCCGAGGCTATTATGCGCGTGGTAGATATGATGGACAAGTATAACCTTGGATACGGCTCGGTAAACCACAACCGCAACCGTTGTCTCGACTGTGGTTACGAAAACTCTGAAAAAGATTTGAAGGCTTGTCCCAAGTGTGGCGGCACCCACCTCGACAAATTGCAGCGCATCACAGGTTACCTTGTGGGTACTACCGACCGTTGGAACAGCGCGAAGCTTTCCGAGCTTAACGACCGCGTGGTACACGACTAACCCACGATGCTATATATTCTCGACATACTCGAAGACACAACCGTCGATGGGCCGGGGTTTCGCACCTCGGTCTATTGTGCGGGTTGTCCCAACCGTTGTCCAGGCTGTCACAACCCACAGTCGTGGGACAGGAACAACGGCCGCCTTATGAGCACCGAGGAGATACTAAAAGTTGTTCTTGCCGACCCTTTTGCCGATGTAACCTTTAGCGGGGGCGACCCTATGGCGCAGCCCGAGGGTTTCTGCGAGCTTGCAAAAGCCATAAAGGAGAGGAGCAACAAGAATATATGGTGCTTCACAGGTTTTTTGTTCGAAGATATTCTTAAAAACCCCCATCAAAAGGGGCTCTTGTACCACATCGATGTTCTTGTCGATGGTCCTTTTGTGCAGGCGCTCAAGGACGAGAGCTTGCGTTTTCGTGGTAGCAGTAACCAACGTGTTATAGATGTCCCCGCTTCGCTTGCCGCAGGTCGTGTGGTGCTTGTGCCGGGTATGTAAAGAAAAAGCCCTTCCGCTTTGTGCAAGGGAAGAGCTTTCTGTGGTTTATCTTTCTTTTGTTTTTTGGCTCACCAGCATTTTTTGGAGGGGGAGTAAAAAGCCCTTAACCCAAATTCTCGGTGTTGTTTGGCGGAATTTCTCTCAATCGAAGTAAAATCTTATATGTTCTTTGTCGCGCAAAGAACCAAACGCCCGGCACGCGGGGCGTAACAGTCGCTCGCGCCTCTGCTCACGCTGTTTCAAAGAGTTGAAACATCCCTCGTTCGTTCCTCGCTT
>JAZKYU010000034.1:0-20438 GCA_045612305.1 Bacteroidaceae bacterium | reverse complement strand
TAGATGCACGACACCGACGATATTACCACAACATCTTTTCTGCCCGAGAGCAGGGCCGATGTGGCCGAAAGGCGCAACTTGTCTATCTCGTCGTTTATGGCAAGGTCTTTCTCTATGTATGTGTCGCTCGAGGGTATGTAGGCCTCGGGCTGGTAGTAGTCGTAGTAGGAAACGTAGTACTCTACGGCGTTGTGGGGGAAGAAACCCTTAAACTCGTTGTAGAGCTGTGCGGCAAGGGTTTTGTTGTGGCTCAAGATGAGGGTAGGGCGGTTTATCTCCTTTATCACGTTGGCGATGGTGAAGGTTTTTCCCGAGCCGGTAACGCCCAAGAGAGTTTGTGCGGGGGTGCCGGCCTTTACTCCCTCAACAAGTTGTGCAATGGCTTCGGGTTGGTCGCCCATAGGGGTGTATGTCGATTCTAATTTGAATTTCATCGGCGTGCTCATCTTTTTTTTGCAAACGCGAATATACGAATAAATGTGCTATGGCAGCAAATCTTCTTTTACTTTATGTTTTTTTAGTATTATTTACTTTTTTATGCCAAAGAATAATTGTTGCGGGGTTGTGTTTTTGTGTAAAAAGTTCTATCTTTGCAGGCAATTTATGATTTATTGCGATAATAGGGCTTTGGTAGCAAAGCATCTGTAGCGCACGTTTGATAAAATGAGAAGGTTTTTAAACATAATATTTTTGTTGGTAGTTGTGGCCCTGTCGTCGTGCTCTTCGTACGATACGGTTGTAAAGTACCCCGACTTGGAGTATAAGTACGAGGAGGCGAAAGCTCTCTATCTTCGAGGGGAGTACAACAAGGCTGCGATGCTCATAGAAAATATTGTTACTATGTTTAAGGGTAGCGACAAGGCCGACGAGTCTATGTTCTTGCTCGCTATGTGCTACTATCAATCGGGCGACTACGACACAGCAGCGCAGTGCTTCAAGGCTTGTTATACCAACTATCCTCGTGGTCGCTATGCCGAGATGGCACGTTTCTACTCGGGTAAGGCGCTCTATAATAATATTCTAGAGCCTGCGCTCGACCAGACCGACACCTACAAGGCTATAGATGAGTTGCAGCTATTTATGGAATATTACCCTGTGAGCGATTATAGCAACGAGGCGCAACAGATGCTCTTCGATATGCACGATGTGCTGGTGCTTAAAGATTATCAGGCGGCAAAGCTTTACTACGACTTGGGCGACTATATGGCCTATATGGGCAACAGCTACGAAGCTTGCATAATTACAGCGCAGAACGCTTTAAAGGATTATCCTTACACAAAACTGCGCGAGGACTTGTTGATGCTAATCTTGCGTGCACGTTACGCGATGGCCCGTATGAGCGTTGCCGAAAAGCAACCCGAGCGCTACAGAGAGGCGATAGATGAGTTTTATGCATTTAAGAACGAATTTCCGTCGAGCAAGTATATGAAAGAGGCCGAAGGCTACTTTAAAAAGTCGCTCGAGGAGATAAACGAGTAATAATTTGAATAATAACTAAATAAAAGATATAAAAGATGGATTACAAGAAAAGTAATGCTCCCACAAACACTGTTACACGTAATATGGCAGATTTTGTGACAGAGACAGGTAACGTTTATGAGTCGGTAGCAATTATTGGTAAGCGTTCAAACCAAATTGCAGCAGAGATGAAAGATGAGTTGTTGAAGAAACTTAATGAGTTCTCTTCTTCGACCGACAATCTTGAAGAGCAGTTTGAAAACCACGAGCAGATTGAAATTTCTCGTTTCTATGAGCGTTTGCCCAAGCCCACACTTATCGCTGCGCAAGAGTTCATCGAGGGTAAGGTATATTTCCGCGACCCTTCAAAAGAGGCTGCCGAGGAATAATAGGTTATGAAATTTCGTTTCTATCAGCTCTATTATATTGCTGCGGCTGTTTTGTCGGTTGTGGCAATGTGTAAAGATGTGTTGAGCGCTACTATGCCCGACGGCGCAACCTATGCGGTGAGCAACTTTGCAATAGCAAAGCCCGACGGCTCTGTTTCTTGCTCGGTTGTGGCTCTAGGTGTTGTGCTCATAGCTGCAACGCTTGTTAATGCCTTTGGCCTTCTTGTGGCGTTGTTTAGTAATTTTGAGTTGCAGAAAAGAGCGTCTATACTTTCGATGCTTTTGTTCACAGGGTACTATGTTTTGTTTGTACTCTTTGTGTTGCTCCTCTCGCCCGACATACTTTCTTTGCAAACGGCTGCGATGTTGCCTCTCACAGCGCTTATTCTCGATATGATGGCTTTCTTCTCTGCTCGTCGTACCGAGGCTAAAATTCTTGCGAAGGCTTCGGGTTTCCGTTTGAGAGATTGATTTAGCGTGTTTTTATTTTAACCGATATAGCAAAAGGGTGTGCGAAAGCACACCCTTTTGCTTTTTGTATGCTGCGCACACTTATAGGCGAGGTGTAGGCTGTTTTCTGCAACAATTTTCTTTTTTTGTTTGTTCTTAATGAAAAACCGAGAATAATGGAGAAAGTTAAAGTTACAGTATTTGCCGACCCTGTGTGCACTTGGTGTTGGGGTAGTGTGCCCGTGTTGCGTGCTTTAAAGTATCGCTTGGGCGAGAGAGTTGAGATAGATTATGTAATGTGTGGTATGATAGAGGATATTACTCGCTACAGTAACCGACGTCTTGGTATAGGTGGCGACATAGCTCTGTCTAACCGTAATATACATAAAGTGTGGCTTGAGGCGTCGGCTGTGCACGGTATGCCGGTGTGCGAGCACGTTTTTAGCCTTTTTAGTGAGGAACATCGCTCTACTTTGCCGCAGAATATGGGTTACATCGCTGCAAAGTTGTGTGCAAAGAGAGAGGGCAAAGGGCTTTGTGCCGAAAGGTTTTTGCGCCGCTTGCAAGAGGCTACCGCAGTTGACGGTGAGCACACAAGCGATGCGGCTGTAGTGGCTGCTCTTGCTGCCGTTGTGGGCTTTGAGCCTACGCGTTTTGGCGAGGTTATGAGGAGCCGCGAGGTGCAGAGCCTCTACGAGGAGGATAAGGCACGTTGCAGGCAGTACGAGGTGCAGACTTACCCCTCTTACCTCTTGGGGTACAAAGGCGTGGAAATTATGTTGCGTGGCTTTACCTCTTTTGAAACACTTGTGCAAAATATAAAGCAGTTGAGCTATGGCAAGGTCTCTTTGGGTGACGATGTGTGCGAAAAAGCTACGCCCGAGAGGGTGAAGTGCTTTATAGAGCAGTGTGGCAGCACATACCCTGTGGAGGTCGCTACAGCCTTCTCTATGCAACGCATCAGCGGTAAGTCGGCTTTGAATGTGGAGTCCTACGTGGGCTTGCCCGATGTTGTCGACGAACTTGTATCCTCGGGTGAGGTTTCTATGCACCCGCGAGGCAACGGTTTTGTGCTTTACAGCAAGCACCTGGGTGCCTCTTCTTGTGTCGATGCCGGCAGGGCTATGGCTGGTGTGCACGCCTAATGCTCGTTTTGATATTTTTTTGCTCTATAGTAGTGTTATTAACCGCTTTATAGTGATGTTATTTGTGAAAAAAGCGTTAACTTTGCAGCCGTTTTGCGTAACGGCTGCTTTTTTGCGTTTTACGCAGTTTTAACACGGTTTTTATTATCTACAAAAGTATGTTACAAATAGGCGATGCAGCTCCCGATTTTTTGGGAACAGACGAGGCTGGCAAGGAGATACGTGTGAGCGACTATAAAGGCTCTCGTCTTGTGGTATATTTTTACCCTAAAGATAGCACCCCGGGCTGTACGGCCGAGGCCTGTTCTTTGCGCGATGGTTTGAGCGACCTTGCTGAGGCCGGTTATGCCGTGGTGGGCGTGAGTGCCGATAGCGCATCTTCGCACATCCGCTTCAAGGAGAAACAACAGCTTAATTTCCCCCTTATAGCCGATGTTGAGCGAAAGACTATAGAGGCCTTCGGGGTGTGGGCGAAGAAAAAGATGGCAGGGCGTGAGTATATGGGTATTCTACGCACGACATTTGTTATAGACGCAGACGGTAAGGTGGAGCGTGTTATAACCAAGGTGGATACTAAAAACGCCGCCGCACAGATTTTGAATGTATAACTAAAAAAATATTACTATGATTCTAGATTTTATTATGGCAACAGCTACCGCAGCTGCAAGCGACTCGGTTGATGCTGTTGCAAAGTTGGACGAAGCAATAGCATCAGTTGCAGGCCTTACAGTAGCCGAGCTCACCCAAATAGTGGTAACTTTTGCTGTTACACTTGGTTGGAAATTGATTAAGGTTGCTTTTATATGGATGATAGGTCGCTGGTTGACACGCCGCCTTATCTCTGTAGTGAAGTTGTTGATGGATAAAAGAAACACAAACCCCACGGTGAAAACTTTCCTTCTCAGCCTTATAGACGTAGTTTCTCTCATCATCCTCTTGATAATATTGATAAGCGTTCTTGGCATCGACACCTCGTCGTTCATCGCGCTTTTTGCATCGGCCGGTGTTGCTATAGGTATGGCCTTGAGCGGTACTTTGCAGAACTTTGCAGGTGGTGTTATTATTCTTTTGTTCCGTCCTTTCAAGGTGGGCGACTTTATTGAGGCGCAGGGCCAGGCTGGTATCGTGAAGGAGATACAGATTTTCAACACACTTATATCTACCGGCGACAACAAAAGCATTCTCGTGCCCAACGGCCCCCTCTCTACAGGTATTATAAACAACTATTCACGCGAGTCGTTGCGCCGTGTAGACTTTGTTTTCTCAATATCTTATGGCGACGACTATGAGAAGGCCAAAGAGGTGCTTATGGAGCTTATTGCTGCCGACAAACGCATCCTTAACAACCCCGCCGAGCCTTTTATAGCTCTCAAGGAGCTGGGCGCAAGCTCTATAGATATTGTTGTGCGTGTGTGGGCTGCTCAAAGCGACTACTGGGGAATATACTTCGACCTCAACAAGGCGGTTTACGAGACCTTCCCCAAACGTGGCTTGAACTTCCCCTACCAGACATTTACTGTAAATGTAAACAAAGACTAATAACGCTGTGACACTAAAAGATTTTATAGCTAAAGGCGACCGTTTTGCGGCTAAGGTGGGTGTCGAGCTTGTTTCAGTTTCCGAAGATGCTGCACGCACTCAGCTTGTGGTTACCGCAGAGCATCTCAACGCGGGTGGCGTGTGTCAGGGTGGTGCAATCTTCACTCTTGCCGACACTGCTCTTGCGCTTACAGCAAACAGCGGTCTCTTGCTCACTCTCTCTGTAGATGCAGCCATATATTACCATAAAGCAGCCGTTCTGGGCGACGTGCTCACTGCCGACGCTGTAGTGGTTTGCGCGCACCCCAAGATACCCTCTTTCGAGGTTAAGGTGGTCAACCAACGTGGCGAGCTTGTAGCCTCTTTCAAGAGCACCTGCTACACAAAAAATGTGCAGTTAAAAGGTGTCGAGGGGCTTGAGTAGAACGGGCTAAAAGGAAAAAGAGGCGGGTTTCCGCCTCTTTTTGAACATTTTAACGTGCCCCGTCAAGGGCTTTATCGTTTGATTTATCGAAGAAATATTAAATAACATGAACGCAAAAAAGTTGATTGATTTTCACCCGAAGTTTTTTGAAGCGATGAAAAACTATTCGAGTGAAAAATTTTCTGCCGACGTTATGGCAGGTATTATTGTTGGTGTTGTGGCTATCCCCTTGGCCATCGCTTTTGGTATAGCAAGTGGTGTGGGCCCCACCGAAGGTTTGGTAACAGCAATTATCGCTGGTGCGCTTATCTCAATTTTTGGTGGCTCTAAAGTGCAGATAGGTGGTCCTACAGGTGCTTTCATCATCATCGTCTATGGTGTAGTGCAGCAGTTTGGTCTTGCTGGTCTTGCTATTGCAACTATTATGGCCGGTGTTATGTTGGTGATTATGGGCTTGTGCCGTATGGGTGGTATAATTAAATTTATGCCCTATTCAATAATCATCGGTTTCACAGGCGGTATCGCAATTACCATCTTCTCTACACAGATAAACGACCTCCTTGGTTTGGGTATCGAGAACGTGCCTGCAAACTTTATCGACAAGTGGGTGTGCTACTTTAAAAACATAGCAAACATCGACTGGTGGAGCGCTGCTATGGGTGTGTTGAGCATAGCTTTGATAGCTGTAACACCTAAATTCTCGCGCAAAGTACCCGGCTCTTTGCTTGCTATAATTGTGATGACTATCATCGCTTGGGTGTTGCGCGAGTATGCCGGGGTAACCTCTATTAAAACTATCGGCGACCTTTATACACTGCCCTCGGGCTTGCCCTCGTTCACCTTGCCTCAGCTTAACTTTGCCGACGGCTCGTTCTTTGCCACAATACAGGCGCTTGCTCCCGTGGCCTTCACCATAGCTATGCTTGGTGCTATAGAGTCGCTTCTCTCGGCTATGGTGGCCGACGGTGTTATAGGCGACCGCCACAACTCTAACACAGAGCTCATAGGCCAGGGTATTGCAAACATCGTGGTGCCCTTCTTTGGCGGCATACCCGCTACAGGTGCTATCGCACGTACTATGGCCAATATAAACAACGGTGGCAAGACACCCGTTGCAGGTGTGGTGCACACCTTGGTACTCTTGCTCGTGCTTATGTTCCTTGGCGGTGTTGTTGGTAAGATACCTATGCCTTGTCTTGCAGGTGTGCTTGTGATGGTTTCTTATAATATGAGCGGCTGGCGCACTATAGTTTCTATGTGCAAGGCTACTATGTCGGGTACAAGTGTGTTGTTTGTAACACTCTTGCTCACAGTGTTCTTCGACCTTACATTTGCTATAGAGATAGGTCTTTTGATGGCTGTTGTTATCTTTATGAAGCGTGTTATGGACAGCACTACAGTGTCGGTTGTTACAAACGAGCTCGAGGTGCACCACGACGGCGAGCACGACGAGGTTTTGTCGGTACCTGCAGGTGTCGATGTGTTTGAGATTGAGGGACCCTTCTTCTTTGGTATCGCTACAAAGTTCGACGAACTCACTCGCGAGACTACCGCTTCGCCTGTGCGTATTGTGCGTATGAGAAAGGTTTCCTTCATAGACTCTACAGGCTTGCACAATCTTGAGATTTTTGTGGAGTCGACACTCCGCGACAAACGTGCGGTTATCCTCTCGGGTGTGCACACCAACGTTGCCGAGAAACTTCGCAAGTCGGGCATAGCCTCTATGGTGGGCAATGAAAATATCTGCTCCGATATACACGCTGCTCTCGACCGTGCAAAAGAACTTCTCGAAGGTACTGAGATTTAATAATTAAAGTATCTTATATAGATAAAAACCCCGGTGCTTAAGCATCGGGGTTTTTGCTATTTATGGTATTGAAGAACTTTTTCCAGGGTTTTGCGCCAGTCTTCTCCGTTGGCAACTTTTAGAGTGTTTATGCCCACCTTGCGTGCCGCGTTTATGTTTTTCTCGCCGTCGTCGAGGAAAAGAGTCTCTTCGGCTTTCATGTTACCCTGGAGCAACATTTTGCGGTAAATCTCCTCGTTGGGCTTCGAACAGTTCATCTTGAAACTGAAAAAGAGGCGGTCGAAGTAGTCGTTGAGCGTTTTGCCGCAGGGTGTGAAGGCCGAGCTGCATGCCCACTCTTGTATGAAGGGGTTTGTGTTGCTCAGCACCGAGAGGCGGTAGCGGGGGCGCAACTGTTGCAGAAACTCCATAAATTCAGTCTGTACCTCCACTATGAAGCCGAGCCACGCATACCTTGCATCGTCGCGGGTTATGGTGCGCCCTGTTATCTTCGATAGCTCCTCGCAAAACTCCTCGGCTGTTATGTCGCCGTTTTCGAGTGCGAAGAAGGGGCCTTTCTGGCAGTAGGGGTTTATGTACTCTTCGGGGCTGTTTACGCCTATCTCACGAAAGCGCTGCATCGCTTGCTTGGTGTCGATGATGGTGAGCACCCCGCCGAAGTCGAAAACTATCTCTTTTATCATAAAGCAGTAAATGTTTCTGCAAAGTTATAGCTTTTTTGTGGAAGTTTGCAGGCAAATGTGCTTGCGCGGGTAATTATTTTATCTTTTTTATTGATAGATGAGTATAAATGAGTTATTTTTGGGCTCGAAATTTTTTAAGTTGAACGGTTTACAGAATAATATATGGAGAATTTAGACGGTCGTTTGGTCGTGGGTGTGTCGTCGCGTGCGTTGTTCGACCTCGAAAAGGAGAACGAAATATTTGAGCGCGACGGTATAGCAAAGTACAGAAAATATCAAGAGGAGCACGAAGATGAGCCCTTGGAGAAAGGTACAGCTTTTTATCTTGTAAAGAGCTTGCTCGAGCTTAACAAACAAGCCAACCGCCCCATAGTGGAGGTGGTTGTGATGTCGCGCAACAGCCCCGAAACGGGTATGCGTATGCTTAAGTCGCTCGATGTTTACGGGCTCGACATAACTCGCGTGGCCTTGTCGGGCGGTGAGTCGCTCTCAAAGTATTTGAAGGCTTTTTCCATAGACCTCTTTTTGTCGAAGGACGAGAGCGATGTGCAACGTGTGATAGACTCTGGTATTTGTGCTGCTGCGCTCATTTATGCCCCTCCCACCGACTTTAACCCCGAGGATAGCCGTGTGAAGATAGCCTTCGATGCCGACGCTGTTATCTTCTCCGACGAGTCGGAGTGTCGCTTCAAGGAGGAGGGTATAGATGCTTTCTATAAATACGAGAAAGAGAACGCCGATGTTCCTTTGAAGGAGGGCCCCTTTGCCAACCTGCTTAAGAAACTTTCGGCCATACAAGAGTGCTTGCCCACCTCTATCGAACTCTCGCCCTTGCGCTTGGCTATAGTAACATCGCGCAGCTTGCCATCGCACTTCCGCGTTATAAAAACTTTGCGCAAGTGGGGCGTTTATGTCGACGAGGCTTACTTCTTGGGTGGTTTGCGCAAAGATGAACTTTTAAAAGCTTTCGGCGCACACATCTTCTTCGACGATCAAGATACACACCTCTCCTCGTCGAGTAAGTATGTTCCCTCGGGCAAGGTACCTTATCACTCAAGCTCGCAGATAAACGATGTTATCAAGGCGAGAAACGAGAAAAAGGGTGAATAAATTACCACAAAAAAGTGTTGCATTGTTGATATAACAAGGTACATTTGCGTGTTAACTCAAAAAATAAAAATTATGAAAAATATCTTATCTATTCTTTTATTAGCGCTATTCTTGCAATCGTGTAACACTTTTTATCAAGTATATGAGGTGGAAACTAACCTTGAAAAGAACGAGAATGTGATTGTTTATAGCGATGACAACTGCGATGTGGTCTATGATTTGTGGGGTTGTGGAGGCAATGCAAGTTTTATTTTCGTTAATAAAACCGATGAAGATATTATAATAAACTTGAAGAAATCTTATTTTATTAAAAACGGGCAAGCTATAGACTATTACGATAATAGTTCATACACCAGCACGCGCAGTTGGGAGCAATCTTCTTCTTTAAGCGTGCTTTCTTCTTATGAGACATTTAGGAGTAATTCATTATTGAATGGCCAAGCAAATTACACATTTAAGCCATATAATTATTTCCCCACTATTGAAAGCAAATATGTCGGCAATGGAATCTTCTATGGTAGTTCTAACAATACCTCAAAGAAATTAAGCACTACCAACATTCTCGCCGGAAGCTCGTCAAAGACAAAATATCCAACAGAAACTATCACTATACCTGCTAATTCCTTTAAGCGCATAGACGGCTTTGTTATATCTAATTATGTGCATTACGAATGTGACAAGAGGTTTGATTATGCACATAAGAATTGCAACAAGATTGTTTACACAAAAAGCGACTCTCCTTTAATTTTTGAAAATAGGATAACTTATGTGATTAACGATAAAGAGTATAATATTGAGAACGAGTTTTGGGTAAGTTCGTTAAAGAATTACAAAGAGAGCGAAATGTTTATTGACAAAAAGGAAAAGCCTTGTCACGGAGTAACCTATGTCACAAATCAATACTTTAAGTTTAAAAGAGCTAATATGTTCTACAATATATATAATTTAGAGCAATGAAAACTTTCCCCTGCCGCCCGTTGAGGATAGCAGGGGATTGTTTATTTATTGTTTATAAGGTATTGGCACAGCTCGTGTGGGTTTAAATCGTGGGTTGTGTTGACGAAGGTGTGAAATTCTTTAAGCAAGCCCATTGCGAGTATGAAAGCGTAGGCGCGGTTTTTGGCAACTTTCTCTATGTTAAATTGTTCTTTGGTTTTCATAGGGTAGAGATTAGGCTGCTTGGCGCAAGAATTTATCGACGAAATAGATTTGTCCTTTACCGCTTACTTTGGTGGTGCTGACGAGTGTGGTGCCATCGGGCTTGTTGATGGTGGTTTTCTTTATCTCGAAGAGGCGGCGTTCTCCTATTTCGATGCCGTTTTGGCGAAGTATCTTGGCAAGCTCGCCTATGAGGATTGATTTACCCGAGGTTTCAACGGCTTGGGAGAAGAGAACGCGGGGTGCGTTGGCTTCGATTTGTGCTTGCTGGGATTTAACCTCCAGTTGCAAGCGTTCTTTCTCTTCTTCGGCCTCGAGTGCCATTTGCAGGAGTTCTTTGCGGGTGAGTTCTTTTTGTACCAGCTTTGCGGTTTGGTGGAACACTTGGCGGTAGACCTCGAAAACGGAAGTTATTTTACGAGCAAAAGATAATTATAAGCGAGCAGGGCGGTTTTTGGCTGCCCTGCTCGCTTTTTTGCAACAAATACCCTCTTGTCGATGTTAGAGTATAAAAAAATATCGATATGAGAAAGGTTGTTCCCGTTATTCTGTTTGTGGCCATCTGCTTGTTTGCCGGCTATGTGTCGCGTTTGTTGCAGGCCTCCTCTTTGGTAGGGTGGTATCCCTCGCTTGTGCTTTCTCCCCTCACGCCGCCCGCTGCGGTGTTTCCCGTAGTATGGGGCGTGATCTATGTTCTTATGGGTGTTGCTGCGGGTATTATGTGGGGCGTGCGCTCTATATACTCGCGCCTTATGCTTACACTCTTTACAACGCAGCTTCTGCTGAATGTTTTGTGGAGTTTCTGTTTCTTTTATATGCAATCGCCGCTTATGGGGCTTGTGGTGCTCCTGCTTATGGATATGCTTGCGCTTATGTATGTGGCGGGCTGTTTTATGGTGAGAAGGGCAAGTGGTTGGCTCATGGTGCCCTACGTGCTGTGGTTGCTCTTTGCTACCTATCTCAACGGTTTTGTTGCCGTCTACAACTAGAAAACTTTAAAAACCTCTCCCTTTTATTTGTGGGAGAGGTTTTTTGCTTGTCGTAGAAGCTCTTTTTGCTCGCTGTTGAGGGTGGGCATAAGAGCTTTTATGGTTATTATAAGGTCGCCCGCTTCGCCCTCTTTCTTGTAGACGGGGAAGCCCTTGCCTTTGAGGCGTAATCGGCTGTCGGGTGGGGTGCCCGATTTTATTGTGGCCTTGACTTCGCCGTTGAGGGTAGGGATGTTTACCTCGCCACCAAGCAGCAGGGTGAATATGTCGACGTGCGCTGTGGCAAGCAGGTTGTCGCCTTCGCGGGTGAAGGTGCTGTCGCTCTCCACCCTGAAGGTTATGTAGAGGTCGCCTCGGCTGCCGTCGGGTGCGGGGGTGCCGTAGCCCCGCAAACGTATCTTTTGCCCGTCGGCTATGCCTGCGGGTATGGTTATTCTTATGTTTTCTCCGTTTATGGAGAATGTTTGGCGGTGCGTGGTGGCCGCCTCGCGCAGGGTTATGGAGAGGGTGGCTTGCAGGTCGCGGTTTTTGTTTCGGCGGTTGCTTCCCATAGTGCCGAAAAGCTGCTCGAAAAAGTCGCTGAAACCGCTTGCGTTCTCGCTGCTGCCGCTAAAGTCGCCCCACCCACCAAAGCTGCTCCCTTGCCCCCATCGGCTTTGCTCGCGGCGGCGCGCTTCAAATTCGTCGGCCTGCTTCCAGTGCTCGCCATACTCGTCATATTTTTTCCGTTTCTCGGGGTTACTCAAAACCTCGTTGGCCTCGTTTATCGCCTGGAAACGCTCCTCGGCTTGTGGGTCGTTTTTGTTTGTGTCGGGGTGGTACTTTTTTGCCAGCCGTCGGTAGGCTTTTTTTATGTCGCTCTCTTTTGCATCGCGCTCCACGCCAAGCACTTTGTAGTAATCTATAAATGCCATATTTTCTGTTTTTTTGCAATAAAACAAGTCGCAGCGCTTGGTGGTTTGTGCTGTTTGTGGCATATTTTTTTCTTTATATGGGGCTATGCTCTATTTCTGGCGAAAAATATGCACTGTTTAGTTGTTGTACCGCGGTTTTATTACTACCTTTGCGCTAAACTGCGGGGAACGTGTTGAGCGCAGTGATATTTAAGAACGTTAATTTAAAATTAGAATAAAATGAAAAAGTTTTTTGTATTAAGTTTCGCAATCTGTTCAGTGTTTGCGTTCACATCTTGTAAGACAACAAAATCGTCGGAGTATAAGAAAGCTTACGATGCTGCTCAGCAGCAGGAGCTTGCACAGGGCCAAGGCCAGGCCGACGAGGCTATCGAGATAGCTCCCGTATCGTCTAGCACAACAGGCTCAGCTCTTTCAAACATTGACACAACTTATCGCACAGAGAAGGTTGTTCTCGCGTCGGGTGCCGAGGGCTCTTTGAAGGATTTTAGCGTTGTTTGTGGTAGCTTCGGTCGCAAAGAGGGTGCCGAGTCGGTGAAAGAGGGTCTTGTAGCACAGGGCTACAACGCTATCATCGTTCAGAACCCCGAGACTCTTATGTACCGCGTGGTTTGTGGCTCTTTCGACACAAAACAAGAGGCTGCCGAGTATCGTGCACAGTTCAAGGCTAACAACCCCGATAACGCCGACTTTCAGAAGGCGTGGTTGCTCTACAATAAGTAAATATGGAGAGCACTTCTACAGGCTATAAGGTTAAAGAGTATGGTTGCGCGGTAAAGCGTTTTTGCCAAACTTTGGAGTTAAAGGATAACCCCGAACTTATAGCTGAGTATCGCCGCCGCCACAGCAAGGGCGAGGTGTGGAGCGAGGTGCTCAAGGGCATACGCGAGGTGGGTATCCTGGAGATGGAGATTTATCTTGTCGGTACCCGCTTGGTGATGATAGTGGAGGCTCCGCTCGACTTTGATTGGGATGCTGCTATGGCGCGCTTGGCAACCTTGCCACGCCAGCAAGAATGGGAAGATTATATGTCTGTTTTTCAGCAGGCGGCTCCCGGCAGCTCGTCCGACGAGAAGTGGGTGGCGATGGAGAGAATATTTAACCTCTACGAGTAAACGATAAAAATTTGCGGCCTTGGCCGCAAATTTTGTTTTAAAAGTATTTTTTTACATTTGTTGGCTCTTCCTTTCGGCATATTTGGTTAACTTTGTCGGCGTTAAACTCACTATTTACACGATGGCACGAATACTTGCAATAGATTATGGCAAAAAGCGCACGGGCATAGCTGTTACCGACGAGTTGCAGATTATAGCCAACGGGCTTGCCACGGTAGCAACCGTGGAACTCGAGCGTTTTATCCTCTCTTATGTGGGTCGTGAGCCGGTAGAGAGAATAATAGTGGGGTTGCCCAAGCAGATGAATAACCTCCCGTCGGAAAATATGGGGCGCATAGTCCCTTTTGTGAATCGTCTGCGCAAGCTACTTCCCGACGTTCCCGTGGAGTATCACGACGAACGTTTTACATCGGTGCTTGCCCAAAGAGCTATACTCGAGTCGGGTATAGGCAAGATGGCGCGTCGCGACAAAGCTCTTGTCGACGAGGTGAGTGCCACAATTATTCTGCAGTCCTATATGGAGAGCCGCAGAATGCGTAACTGAAAACAAACAAAATAAAATATGATACTACCTATTTATCTCTACGGCCAAGCCGTACTGCGCAAAGTTGCCGAGGATATCACCCCCGATTATCCCGAACTTAACACCCTCATAGAAAATATGTTTGAAACGATGCACGCTGCCGAGGGCATCGGTCTGGCTGCACCTCAGATAGGTCTTGCCATACGTTTGGTGGTTGTCGACCTCGATGTTCTCGCCGAGGATTTTCCCGAATTTAAAGATTATCGCCGTGTCTTCATCAATGCACATATACTCGAGACATCGGAAGATACCGAGTCTATGGAGGAGGGTTGCTTGAGCCTCCCCGGCATACACGAGAAGGTTACACGCCCCACACGCATACACGTTAAGTATCTCGACGAGAATTTCGAGGAGCACGATGAGTGGGTCGATGGTTACCTTGCGCGTGTTATGCAGCACGAGTTTGACCACCTCGAGGGTAAGGTTTTTGCCGATCGCCTGTCGCCCCTGCGTCGTCAGATGAACAAAAACCGCTTGATGAACTTGCTCAAAGGCAAGGCACACTGTACCTACAAAACAAAACGCGTTCTCAAGTGATGCGCGCTAGAGTAGTAACCCTCTTACTCGCGTTCTTTGCGCTGTTGCCTCTTTGTGCGCAGCTCAACACCGACCGCGTTATGCTCATAGGGCGTAACGCGCTCTATTTTGAGGATTACGTACTCTCCATACAATACTTCAACAAGGTTATAGAGGCAAAGCCTTTTTTGCACGAGCCTTACTTCTTTCGTGGTCTTGCAAAATATTACCTCGACGACTATAAAGGTGCCGAGGAAGACCTCGACAAAGCAATCTCCAAAAACCCCTACGTGTCGCGCAGCTACCAGCTGCGTGGTATGTGTCGTGCCCGTCGCGACAGCATCGATGGGGCGATGGGAGATTTTCGTCGTGCCATAAAATTCGACCCGCAAAACCCTATGTTGTGGCAAAACCTTGCAGCTACAGCCATACAAGGCAAGCGTTGGAGCACAGCCGCCGGGGTTGTGGACTCTCTTTTGCTTTTTGCACCGCGCTACACTATAGCCTATCTTATGCGTGCCCAGATAGCGATGGAGCTCAAGGATAGCCTCACCGCCTTCCGTGTGGCCGATGAGGCTGTGAGGTACGACGCATACTCTTGCGATGTCTACGAGATGCGTGCCGTGGTAAACGCGCAATATGAGCGTTACGAGGCAGCCGAAAACGACGTAACCCGCGCCATAGAACTTATGCCAGGGCGCTGTGGCAACTATCTCAACCGTGCCCTCATACGTTACCATCGCAACAACCTGCGCGGGGCTATGGAAGACTATGACAAAGCCCTCTACATAGAGCCTGCAAGCTTTGTGGGGCACTACAACCGTGGTCTTTTGCGTATGCAGCTGGGCGACGACAATAGAGCTATAGAAGATTTTGATTTTGTGCTCTCGGTCGACGACGATAACACTATGGCACGTTTCAACCGTGCGCTTCTGCGCGACCAGACAGGCGACCTGCGTGGGGCAGTTGAGGACTATTCGCGTGTGCTTGCCGACTACCCTAAATTTGAGTACGGCTACCGTTGTCGTGCCACCGCGCGTCGCAAACTAGGCGATGTAAAAGGTGCCGAGGCCGACGAAGCCTGGCTCTTGCAACGTGCTTTTGTGGGGAACGCAGAGCCGGACGACGAAGAAGAGGAGCAGGGCGACAAAACCCGCAAACGCTCCGACCGCAACGTGCGTAACTACAACAAACTCATAGCTTCGGAGAGCGACTTTAACAAAAACTACACCACCGAGTATCGCGGTAGGGTGCAGGACCGTAACTCCGCCGTGGAGCTTGAGCCTATGTTTGTATTCACTTACTACACTTCCGAGCAAGAGCTACGTGCCGAGGCCTATTATCACCCTCTGGAAAATTTAAACAAAAGTTCACTTTTGCCCTACAAAGCCCTGCTCACAAACGGGGAGCGTGCGCTTGCCTCCAACGAGGTGGAGAGGCACTTTGCAAGCATCGACGCCCTCTCTAAAAACATAGAAGAAAACCCCGAAAAACTGTATCACCGTCTTGCGCGAGCCATAGATTACTATCTTGTGCAAGATTTTGATGCCGCGCTGAACGACCTCGATGTAGCCCTCACCCTCGATGGCGAGCTTTGGGGTGTCTATTTTGTTCGCGCTTTTGTGCGCTACAAGATGCTCGAGGGTGAGCACCTTGCCGATATTAACTCGCGTGGCAACGTGGTGGCTGTTAAGCGCGACACGGGCCTGCCAAATATGGACTATCGCATCATAAAAGACGACCTCGACAAGGTGGTCTCTCTTATGCCCGACTTCCCGCAGGCCTTCTTCAACCGTGGCAATGTGCTAGTGAAGCTTAGCGACTTTAAGTCGGCTGTGGTAGACTACAGCGAAGCTATCAAACTCGACGATAAATTTGCCGAGGCCTACTACAACCGCGGTCTCGCTTATCTCTATCTTGGAAATACCGAAAAAGCTGTCAACGACTTGAGCCGAGCCGGTGAGTTAGGCATCTATTCGGCCTATAATGTTATTAAGCGTTACAAAAATTCGGGAGAGTGAGCCCCGAGCCCTCTTTTTTGTTATAAAAAAAGATAATCACGTTTGAATATTCTCTTTGTTTCATTATCTTTGCAGTTGTTACACAACTGCGAAAACGGGCTGTGCTCGTTGCGTTTATTGTTAAAAATAGAATAGACAATTATGATAAAACTGAATTTTCCTTGTGGCGATGTGAAGGAGTTTGCCTTTGAGGGTAAGTCGTACATAGAGCTCATCTCTTCCATCGACCCTAAATTACTGAACAACGTAGTTGCTGCAAAAGTTGGCGACAAAGTAATAGACCTGCGCGATGTGCCTGCCGACGGCAGCGATGTACAGATGGTGGGCATAGAGAGCAAAGAGGCTCTGCACATTTTGCGCCACACCGCTACACACATTATGGCCGAGGCTGTAAAGCACCTCTTTCCCGAGGCAAAGCTCACTATAGGCCCCGCGACAGAGACCGGCTTCTTCTACGATTTTGACTGTCCTCCCTTCACCAAGGAGAACCTTGCCGAGATAGAGAAGGAGATGAAGAAAATTATTAAATCGAGCCCCCGTATCGAGCGCAAAGAGGTTACCCGCGCCGAAGCTGTGGAGATGATGAAGGCTATGAACGAGCCTTACAAACTCGAGCTTATCGATGCTATCCCCGAGGGTGAGAATATCACCATCTACTCTCAAGACGATTTTGTAGACCTCTGTATGGGCCCTCACTTGCTCAATACAAGGCTTATAAAAGGCTTTAAGCTCCTTTCTACATCAACCGCATACTGGCGTGCCGACAAGAACAACGCCGCGCTTGCCCGCATATACGGTACGGCTTTCTTCTCAAAGGAGGACTTGGAAGCCTACCTCGCTCACCTCGAGCACATTAAGAACATAGACCACAACAAGATAGGTCGCGAGATGGAGCTCTTTACCACGGTCGATGTTATAGGCCAGGGTTTGCCCCTTCTTATGCCTAAAGGTGCAAAGATTATTCAAACCCTGCAGCGCTGGATAGAGGATCTCGAGGACAACGAGTGGGGCTACATACGCACAAAAACTCCTCTTATGGCAAAGAGCGACCTCTACAAAATTTCGGGTCACTGGGACCACTACAAAGATGGTATGTTTGTGCTCGGCGACGAGGAGACCGACAAAGAGGTCTTTGCTCTCCGCCCCATGACCTGCCCCTTCCAGTACTATGTTTACAAGGCTACACAGCACTCTTACCGCGACCTTCCCTTGCGCTATAGCGAGACATCGACACTCTTCCGCAACGAAGATTCGGGCGAGATGCACGGCCTTACCCGTGTGCGCCAGTTTACCATAAGCGAGGGACACCTCATTGTGCGCCCCGACCAGATGGTAGAGGAGTTTAAAAAGTGTCTTGCCCTCGCAAAGCACGTTATGGAGACCCTCGGCTTGCAAAACGATGTAACATACGTTCTTGCAAAGTGGAATCCCGAAAACCGTGCAAAATACATAGGCGACGCCGAAGTTTGGGAGCAGACACAGCAGTATATACGCGAGATGCTCATCGAACTCGACATACCTTTTGTCGAGGAGACAGGCGGTGCAGCGTTCTACGGCCCCAAGGTCGACATAAACGCCAAGAACGTTTACGGCAAAGAGGATACTATGATAACCGTTCAGTGGGACGCTTTGCTTGCCGCACAATTTGATATGTTCTACATCGACCAGAACGGTGAGAAGGTGCGCCCCTACATCATCCACCGCACAAGTATGGGTTGCTACGAGCGCACCCTTGCGTGGTTGATAGAAAAATACGAGGGTAAGTTCCCCACCTGGTTGTGCCCCGAGCAAGTGCGCGTGCTCCCCATCTCAGAGAAGTATGGCGACTACGCCCACAAAGTTGCAGCCGAGCTCAAGAAAAACGGCATCCTCTGCAGCGTAGACAACCGTTCCGAGAAGATAGGCTACAAGATACGCGATGCACGCAACAGTCGCATCCCCTATATGCTCGTGCTGGGCCAGCAAGAGGAGGAGCAGGGTACTGTAGCAGTGCGCAGCCGCTTCGCAGGTGACGAAGGCGTGAAACCCATAGCCGAGTTTGTTGCCGCTATAAGCGAGGAGATACGTACCCGCGCAATACGCAAAGAGGTAGCGCCCGCAAACTAATGCAGCGCTTCTAGCATAAAAGCAAAGGACGAGCCCGCAGAGGTCTTTTTGCACCTGTTGCGGGCTCGGCTTGTGTGGAAAAGCCATCGCTTGCCTGCTTATTTTCAAAAAAAGTAAAAAAAAGAGCAAAACCTCTTCGTTATGTGATAAATAAGTAGTAAATTTGCGACGATTTTTTCAGCAGTAACAAAAAAGATAACTTTAAATACTTTACTAAACATAATTGATGAAGAACGACAACCTTAAGAATCAATATCGTATAAACGAGCAGATTCGTGCCAGCGAAGTGCGCATTGTTGGTGATGATGTAGAATCTGTGGTACTTCCCTTGCATAAAGCGCTTGACCTTGCCGACGAAAAAGGTCTCGACTTGGTGGAAATATCACCCTCGGCCAACCCTCCCGTGTGTCGTTTGATAGAGTATTCAAAATTTCTTTATCAGTTGAAAAAACGCCAAAAGGAGCAGAAAGCAAAGCAAGTTAAAGTAGATGTCAAGGAGATACGTTTCGGCCCTCAAACCGACGACCACGACTACAACTTCAAGCTCAAGCACGCGATAAGCTTCTTGCAGGACGGCGACAAAGTTAAGGCATATGTCTTCTTCAAAGGTCGCTCAATCCTCTTCAAAGAGCAGGGCGAGATTTTGTTGCTCCGCTTTGCAAAAGACCTTGAAGACTACGGCAAGCTCGATATGATGCCCGTGCTCGAGGGTAAGCGTATGACAATTGTCGTGTCGCCCAAGAAGGCAGCCCCCGCGAAGAAAGAGAAGCCCGCAGCACCCGCGGCGCCCAAAACCGAAGAATAAAAGCGAGTAGTGTTGTATAGTACGCTACCGATAAATATTAACTATTAATTTTTTATAAAATGCCAAAAGTTAAAACTAACTCCGGTGCCAAAAAAAGATTCGCTCTTACCGGAACAGGTAAAATTAAAAGAAAACATGCTTTTCACAGTCACATCCTGACTAAGAAGACAACCAAGCAGAAGAGAAACCTCGTACACGTTACCTTGGTAGACGCTGCTAATGTTAAGAGTGTTAAGGAATTGTTGTCATTGCGTTAAGTATTGTATTATTAACCGAATGTATTAGCACGCAAGCCCGTTAAAATGGACGGCGCTAACATTCAAAAGAATTAAAACTATGCCAAGATCAGTAAATCACGTTGCTTCAAGAGCAAGAAGAAAGAAAATTTTAGGTTTGACCAGAGGTTACTTTGGTGCAAGAAAAAATGTGTGGACAGTAGCCAAGAATACTTGGGAGAAAGGTCTTACTTATGCGTTCCGCGACCGTCGTAACAAGAAACGCGAGTTCCGCGCTTTGTGGATTCAGCGTATCAACGCAGCCGCTCGCCTCGAGGGCCTCTCTTACTCACAGTTGATGGGTGCTCTTCACAAGGCAGGTATCGAGATCAACCGTAAGGTTCTCGCCGACCTCGCTCTTAACAACCCCGCGGCTTTCAAAGCCATCGTGGACAAGGTAAAGAAGTAATATCTTAATTACCGATACAAAACGCGATCACAAGTAATTGTGATTGCGTTTTTTTGTTGCTTTTCTTCAAAAGATGTGATATTACATTAAAATTTTTACTTTTTCTCGCAATCTGTTGTTTCTATGTTACGAAACATCTATATTTGTAATAGGTTTTGCTGCATGAGCGACTGGGAAACTCATCAAATTTTTATGAAAGCCGAGATAGCTTCGGTATCCCAATGGCGGGCCACATCCCTTCGGGGTAGCTTTAGAGAGCCGGTGGATTACAAAGGGGTAGAGCGCTCAAATCATTTTTTTCTCGGAGTTTCATCGTTCTCGTCGTGCGGCAAAACTTTTTTTATGTCTCTTTTTGGGGTAAAAAAAACTTTAACTCAAATTCTCGGTGCTGTTGGGCGGTATTTCTCTCAATCGAAGTAAAATCTTATATGTTCTTTGTCGCGCAAAGAACCAAACGCCCGGCACACGGGGCGTAACAGTCGCTCGCGCCTCTGCTCACGCTGTTTCAAAGAGTTGAAACATCCCTCGTTCGTTCCTCGCTT
>JAZKYU010000033.1:0-6255 GCA_045612305.1 Bacteroidaceae bacterium | reverse complement strand
CGTTAAGCTCCTTACGGCGAGCACGCACAGCAAGGTTACCAGCCTCCATATTCTTCTCGTTCTTGAGCACGAAGCGTGCAATCTGGAAGTCGGAGAAGCCAAGCTCTTTAGCACGACGCAAAACCTCCTCGGGCAACTCCTCGAGGCTGTTGTAGCCCATAAGCACAGCTTTGTAGTCTACAATATTTTTCAAGCGGCTCAAGAACCAGGGGTCTATCTTTGTAAGCTCGCTGATGCGCTCCACGGTGTAACCCTGCTCGAGCGCCGAAGCGATAGAGAACACACGCATATCGG
Organism: Bacteroidaceae bacterium; assembly: GCA_045612305.1. Taxonomy (GTDB): domain Bacteria; phylum Bacteroidota; class Bacteroidia; order Bacteroidales; family Bacteroidaceae; genus HGM04593. The sequence goes on along the minus strand of JAZKYU010000033.1, from coordinate 5,961 downwards.
TGGGGTTGGCAAGCTCCTCGTCAAGGTTGTCAAAGTGTGTGTGCTCGTTACCCACAAAACCGTGCATACCCTGGCCTATCATACGCAAGCCCTTCTGTATAACCTCCTCGAAGCTACGGCCGATAGACATAATCTCACCTACCGACTTCATACTTGAGCCAATCTGACGAGACACGCCTGCAAACTTAGCCAAGTCCCAACGAGGTATCTTACATATAAGGTAGTCGAGTTCGGGAGCCTTGTAAGCCGAGTTGGGAGTACCCATCTCGCCTATCTCGTCGAGAGTGTAACCCAAAGCAATCTTCGCAGCTACAAAAGCAAGGGGATAACCTGTAGCTTTTGAAGCAAGTGCCGATGAACGGCTCAAACGAGCATTCACCTCAATTACACGATAGTCGTTAGTCTCGGCGTTGAAAGCATACTGTATGTTACACTCACCCACAATACCGAGGTGACGTATAGCCTTAACCGAAATTTCCTGCATAAACTTCACTTGCTCCTCCGAGAGTGAGCAGGTGGGAGCAACTACTATTGACTCACCGGTGTGGATACCGAGGGGGTCGAAGTTCTCCATACTTGCAACTGTGAAGCAGTGGTCATTGGCATCGCGAATAACCTCGAACTCAATCTCCTTCCAACCTTTGAGCGACTCCTCTACAAGTATCTGATTAGAGAAGGTAAATGCACTCTCGGCAAGTTTCACAAAGCTCTCTTCGTCGCGGCAGATACCACTACCAAGACCACCGAGAGCGTAGGCCGAACGCACCATAACAGGAAAACCTATCTCGTGAGCAGCCTTAAGAGCATCTTCCATACTCTCCACAGCCTGGCTCACAGGAGTCTTCATAGGTATCTCGTCGAGTTTCTTAACAAAGAGGTCGCGGTCCTCGGTATACATAATAGCCTCTACCGATGTTCCAAGAACTTTCACGCCATATTTCTCCAATATACCTTTTTGATAAAGCTCTGTACCGCAGTTAAGCGCTGTTTGGCCACCAAAAGCGAGCAAAATACCGTCGGGACGCTCCTTTTTAATAATCTCCTCCACATTGTGTACATCCACGGGAAGGAAGTATACCTTGTCGGCAATACCCTCCGATGTTTGGATTGTGGCAACGTTGGGGTTTATGAGCACCGATTGAATACCCTCTTCGCGAAGAGCCTTCAAAGCTTGTGAACCAGAGTAATCGAACTCACCAGCCTGACCGATGCGCAATGCGCCCGATCCGAGCAATAGAACTTTCTTCAGTTGTCCTTTCATATTCTTGTAATTTATTGTTTTTTATCTATACAAATATGTCTCGTAATACTCCACAAACGCCTCGTTTACAAGCCTGTTACCACCAGGTGTGGGATATATACCGCTAAAGTACCAGTCGCCCAAGTGATTGGGACAAGCCGAGTGCAAGCCCGACAAGCTCTGGAACACAAGTTCAAGATCAGCTTTAAGGTCTACAGGCTTCAACAACTCGCCTATCTTCACCGATATTTCTTCGGGTGTAAAAGGTTTGTATATTGCACGTGTGCAGTTAACTTGCTCGCTGTCTGGTTTCTTCAACTCGTCGAGGCAAGCCTTGTATGTTTGGTCGATAATAGATCTCTTTCCACGCTCGTAGAGAAGGTCGAGTGCTGCCTTGAAGGCTACAAAGTGGTCGAACTTCTCCATATCGATGCCATAATAGTCGGGGTAACGTATTTGGGGCGATGACGACACCACGATAATCTTTTTAGGCTCAAGACGGTCGAGTATATTCAAGATACTCTGTTTGAGAGTTGTTCCGCGCACAATACTGTCGTCTATAACAACGAGGTTATCAACTTTGGGGTTTATTGTGCCGTAGGTTATGTCGTACACGTGAGCAGCAAGATCGTTGCGCTTGTCGCCAGCGGTGATAAAGGTACGCATCTTTATATCCTTGTTGGCAACTTTCTCCTGACGCACCTTTTTAGAAACAATCTTCATTATCTCCTCCTCGCTACGCGCCTCGCCCGATGTAAGCTCGCGAAGTTTCCAGTCGTTAAGATACTCTTCCATACCCTCGACCATACCATAGAAAGCCATCTCGGCGGTGTTGGGGATAAACGAGAACACTGTGTTATCGAGGTCGTAATCTATCGCCTTGAGAATTTGTTCCTTCAGGTTAGAGCCAAGCATCTTGCGCTCCTTGTATATATCGCCGTCGTTTCCGCGACTGAAATAAATTCTCTCGAAAGAGCAAGGGAGGAAAGCTTTTTGGGGCAAGATACTCTCTATGCGCAACTCGCCACGTTTGTTCATTATGAGCGCTTCACCGGGATTCATCTCAACAACCTCTTCGGCTTTCAAGTTCATTGCTGTCTGCAAAGCTGCACGCTCACTTGCTATTACAAAGATTTCGTCGTTGGCATACCAGTAAGCTGTGCGCACACCCCAAGGGTCGCGCATTGCAAACATCTCGCCGCTACCTGTCATACCGCAGAAGACATAACCTCCGTCGAGCATAGGTGTTGAGGTGCGCAATACATTTGCAATATCCATACGCTCCTCAATGGCATTTGTTATATCCATACCCTCGAGACCCTCTTGCTCGCACTCTTTAAACACGCGCTCCACCTCGCGGTCGAGACGGTGGCCCATAAGCTCGAGCATTATGTAGGTGTCGGCGTACACACGGGGGTGCTGGCCGTGGGCAACAAGTTCGTGGAACACATCGTTCACGTTAGTTATGTGGAAGTTTCCACAAAGAGCTAGGTTTTTTGCTCGCCAGTTGTTACGACGCAAGAAGGGGTGCACATACTGCATACCCGTTCTACCTGTACCAGAGTAACGAAGGTGGCCCATATAGAGCTCGCCAGCGAAATCAAAATTACGATAAGCATACTCGGCATCACCTTTTTTGTCTTTGGGATGCGACATAATATCCTTGTTTGCTGCAGCAAAGACTTCAGATATTGCGCCCGAGCCCTCGGCACGTTCACGCGACATATAGTCCTCACCGGGCGACGCTTTCAGTTTCACACAAGCGATACCCGCACCTTGCTGCCCTCTATTGTACTGCTTGTTCATAAGCAGGAAGAGCTTATTCATACCGTAAGCCCACGAGCCATATTTCTCTTTGTAATAGTTAAGAGGCTTACGCAGGCGTATCATCGCAACTCCACATTCGTGCAATAATGGTTCCATAGAGTTTTATAAATATAAAAGTTATTTGTATTCGTGTGTCTTTGTTTTAAATATTCACTTCGTAAAGATACAAAAAAAGCCGTTTCAAAGAAACGACCATCATAAAAAAACAGCAACTACATTATTATTTTGTTTACAGCAGGGCAAAATATTCAAAAAGGAAGCATTTACACGCTCCTTCTTCAACGTTTTTGCAATATTCCCGCCTAACATTCTCGCTTAATTTTAATATATCACCGCAAAGATATAAAAAATTATTTATAACCCACAGCTACAAAATTTATTTTTCATTTTTTCGTGCTATTATTTTGCATAAATCTTTTTATAGCTATCTTTGCACTGAGTTTTGGAGCGGTTTTTGCAACAGCAAACACCACTTAAAAGAGGAGTTTTGCCAAATTGGCTCAGTTGGTAGAGCAACGCATTCGTAATGCGTAGGTCCCGGGTTCGAGTCCCGGATTTGGCTCAAAAGAGGGTGCATCAACAGCGTTGGCGCACCCTCTTAAAGCAAACAAACGAGGAAGAATATGTCGAACAGCCACTTTACATTCAAAAAATTCAAAATAGAGCAAGAGGGGTGCGCCATGAAGGTTGGCACCGACGGCTGCCTGCTTGGGGCGTGGTTTTGTACCGACAGCTGCACAAGCATCCTCGACATAGGAGCAGGCACAGGGTTAATATCAATTATGGCAGCACAACGCTCTTCGGCACAAATAACAGGCATAGAGCTTGACAGCACAGCCGCAAAGCAAGCTTGCAAAAACGCCGAAACTTCTCCCTGGGGCAACCGAATAACAATTATCAATGCCGATATACTCAACTACAACCCGGGCAAAAAGTTCGACTCTATAGTGAGCAACCCGCCCTACTTTATCAACAGCCTGAAGTGCGACGACCAACAACGCACGCTGGCACGCCACAGCGACAGCCTCACACCCTCTGCTTTCTTTGCCAAAGCGAAAGATTTACTGCACGAAGGCGGCAAAATATCCATAATAATACCGTTAGAAATTTTCGGTGAGTGGGAGCAAGAAGCCGCATACAAAGGCTTCTCTATACAGCGTGCAACACGCATACACACCACCCCGCGCAAGGCTGCAAAAAGAATACTTGTGGAGTTTGCCGCAAAAGTTTGCACCACCCCCTTTATCGACGATTTAATCTTGGAAACCTCACCGGGAGAATACAGCCCCGAAGCAAAAAACCTACTAAGAGAATTTTATTTAAAGATAGAATAATTGTAACGTTTTTTCAACAAAAAAACATTACTCATCCTTGCGACCGTCGCGTTTATTTTTAGCTTTGGGCAACTGCGGCAAAATCTCTTTAAGTTCCTCAATATTTATTTTAGGGAAAAGAGATTTAACATTTGCAAAGGGAGCAGCATCAATCTTGGGCAGCGAAATATCGACATCAAGCACAGGAGCACTTATAAGAGCGAATATCTGTTTATACATCGGCACCACAGCACTGCAACCATCCCAACCGGGCAAGGCCAGCACCTTCAAACCAAGAGGCACCATCTCTATAAAAATTTCAGCATCCATCATAGCCGGCTCGCCATCAAAATGCACAGGCCCCGCGCTTTTTCTTTTTATTCTAAGCCATTTAGCCTCAAGCGTTTTTATGTGACCGTTTTTGTTTAGAGAGCGACCAAAAAGCTGCCCAACTATAAGCGGAACATCCACCGCAGGGAAAGGTTCCAGCACCGTAACACTCAGCAACCCGTCGCGCATAGAAGCATTAGGGCTTATATAAGCGTTATTGCCATACTGTGCCGCATTACCACAAGCAACAAGAAAAGCCTTATAACTCTTTTTAAAAGACTCACTCTCCAGCTCATAAACCTCGGGATTATAGTTAAGCCAGTCTACAAGAGTCTGGTTCATATACCCAAGCAAGCCTCGGCGAGTACCATTAGCAAAGCTATTGCTAACAAAAGCATCAAAGCCTATACCACAAGTACAGAAGAAAGGATGTCCGTTTATTTTACCATAGTCAACCGATGTCACCTCGGCATCATTTATAAACCCGACAGCACCTCTAATATCCATAGGAACACCCAAGTGACGAGCAAAGCCATTGCCCGAGCCGCAGGGGATAATTCCAAGCGCCGTGTTGGTGCCTATAAGCGTGCGCGCCACCTCGTTTACCGTGCCGTCGCCGCCAACAGCCACAACAATATCAACACCCTTTGCAACAGCCTCGGCCGCAAGCTCGCAAGCGTGCGCAACATACCTTGTTTCCTTGATGGTAACATTAAATTTACTCTTGTCAAGGAGAGTTCTCACCAAGCGAGGCACGGAGCGTTTGCCCCCCACCCCCGACTTTGGGTTAATCAAAAACAATATATTTTTTTTGCCGTCCACGTTGCTTGTTTGTTTTCCTTTGCGAAGATACAACAATTAAGCGACAAAAAGAAATTGCATTACACTTTAATTAACAAAACTGCAGGCAAAGCGCCGCCCCTCCCCGTTATTTATATAATAATTCTATAATTAAAGTAAAAACTCTTCCACATTTCGCCAAATAGTCGTATCTTCGCGTTATTAAGGCAGTCTATAGCCAACCAATACTTAAAAACAAACAAAGAGAAGCATACAATATATGGAAAATGAAGACTTTTTTTTCAGTGATATCGAAGACGGAAGAGACGGCGACAACCTCTCTTTGGTTGCCGATTTTCAATCTATAAAAAACTCCGATGTTTTCTTTGCCGACATCGACGACACCCTCCCCATACTCCCCTTGAGAAATATGGTATTGTTCCCCACTACCGTGATGCCCGTGGGGGTAGG
>JAZKYU010000032.1:0-4769 GCA_045612305.1 Bacteroidaceae bacterium | reverse complement strand
AAAAGAAGTTTACAACCCATAGGGCAGTCATCCTTCACGCTACTTGGCTGGTTCAGGCTTGCGCCCATTGACCAATATTCCTCACTGCTGCCTCCCGTAGGAGTCTGGACCGTGTCTCAGTTCCAGTGTGGGGGACCTTCCTCTCAGAACCCCTATTCATCGTTGGCTAGGTGGGCCGTTACCCCGCCTACTACCTAATGAAACGCATCCCCATCTTTCATCGCCGGAGCTTTCATACGGTTATCATGCAATCACCGTATGTTATTCGGTATTAATCTCTCTTTCGAAAGGCTATCCCAATATGAAAGGCAGGTTGGATACGCGTTACTCACCCGTGCGCCGGTCGTTTCAAATATAAAGCAAGCTTCAAATCTAAAACCCCTCGACTTGCATGTGTTAAGCCTGTAGCTAGCGTTCATCCTGAGCCAGGATCAAACTCTTCGTTGTAAAATTTTTATTTGTAAAAACCTGAAAGGTTTCTTTTAGCTTGATTTGCTGGCCGGAATTAAAGTACATCAAATTATTTTGACGGTTCGTTTTATTGTTCCTTACTTATACACAACTCATATAAAATGAGTCTTCGTTGTACTGCTTGTCTGTATGGAATGTTTTCAAGGATCATCGTGCGTTTCAGCGTCACAACTCAGTTGCTTGCCGAAAGCGAGTACAAAGGTAAGGCGATTTTTTGAACTACAAAACTTTTTCTACTATTTTTTTTCGAAAAAATTCAACTTTTTTCAACCACGCTTGATTTTCAACAACTTACAAAAGCAATTTTTTTCGCATTTTTTTGCCACTTTTTGCAAGATAGAGAAAAACTAGCGTTTTTCGCCTAACAAAGATTTTTGTAAAAAATTCGAGAAAATGAAAAATTCTCGCTCAGGAGAGCCTACTTTTCCAAAATTCCTTCGAGTTGTTGCGCGTTAAGCCCAAGTCTAAACTTGCCGTTTACCGCAACAGAGATACTGCCGGTCTCCTCGGAAACCACAATTGCGATAGCGTCGGTTTTTTCGGATATACCCATAGCCGAGCGATGGCGAAGACCAAGTTTCTTGGGAATATTCACATTGTGAGAGACGGGGAGGATACACTGCGCCGCAGTTATGCGCCCATCTTGTATTATTATAGCTCCGTCGTGCAAGGGGGCATTCTTGAAGAAAATAGCCTCGATAAGGCGTTGCCCTATTGTTGCATCTATAATTTCACCCGTTTTTACATACTCGTCGAGCTTTTCGTTCTTCTCAACAACAATAAGAGCTCCCACCTTTTGCTGCGCAAGACTCATACAAGCCATAACAACAGGCAAAAGGGGCACCTTTTCGGCACTTTTCTCGTTGCGCGAAAAGAGATTTGCAACCTTTCTAAAGTCGCGATGCGAGCCCAAGTTCTTGAAAAAGCGTCGCACCTCCTCTTGGAAGATTATAATCAGCGCCAAGACACCCACGCTCATAAGCTGGTCGAAGATTGAGCCCAAAAGCTTCATCTGTATCACGCGCGACACAAAAACCCAGAGAAGAATAAAGACAAGTATGCCCGAGAAGACATTTAGCGAGCCCGACTCCTTCATAAGTTTATAGAAGTAATACAAGAAGCCCGCAACAAGAATAATATCTATTATATCTTTTACTGAAATATCGAAAAACATATATCTATATATATAAGGTATAAATTAAACGCCCTTAAGCGCATTAAACATCTTTACAACATTTGCTGCCTCGCGCACATCGTGCACACGCAAAATAGCAGCCCCACCCTGCAAGGCCACCATATTAAGAGCCGCAGTCTCGGGGAGCGCCTCGGCCGAAGAGATGCCAAGCAACTTTGTTATCATAGACTTGCGCGACAAGCCCGCCAGAACGGGTGCCTCCAGCTCTCCAAAAACAGATAGCGAGGCCAGCATCTCGTAGTTTTGCTCAACGCTCTTGCCAAAACCAAAACCCGGGTCTACTATAACATCCTTAACACCAGCCTGACGCAGTTGCCACATCTTTTTGGCAAGTGCAGCAAGCACATCGGGCAGAAAGTTGCCATACTGCGCCGCATCACCCGCCCACCCTACAGAGTGCGTGAGCACATAGGGGATATTAAGCTCGGCAACAACTGGGAACATATCGGCACACCAGTCGAAGCCCGACACATCGTTTATTATAGAAACATTGTGACGCAAAGCACACTCACGAGCAACACGCCCACGAAAGGTATCGAGCGACACCACCGCATCGGGGAGATGCTCGTCGAGCAGGTCGAGCGCAGAGTGAAGCCTCGCGAGCTCCTCCTCCTCACTAACAGGCTCGCCCGAGGGACGGGTCGAGCAAGCCCCGACATCCAAAATATCGGCACCGTCGGCAAGCATTTTGCGAGCACGCTCCACAAGTTCCTCGCCGGCACTCACCCTCGACCCCTCGAAAAAAGAGTCGGGTGTCACGTTCAAAATACCCATAACGCGAGGGGTATCCATCGCGAGCAACCTTCCTTTTATATTTATAGAGCTATTCATCACAACATGCTTAAACCTCTCAAAGTTACAAAATAAGGAGGAAAAAACAAAAAGCAACCAACAAATTTAAACACAGAAAACACAATACCCTTAACAACAAACACAAAACAAGGAAAAACGATTGCACTTCGCCCCTTTTTTCGTACCTTTGCCCCAAGAAACGGGCAAAACAAGCGCCCCACAAAAGCCTATGCAACAGACACATTACATAGTTGGCGAACACCCTTATACAATAAAGTTAAAAGAGGGTAACGCTGCAGAATTATTCCCCACGATGGAGCCCTTTAAAGCAGAAACCATCGACACGCCGCTCTTCACGCTCACCGTGGACAACGACATCATACCCTCGTGGCAAGGCAAAAAAGTGGGCACCTTCCCCTGCCCTTCGGCTACATTCGAGGTGTACCGCAGAGAAAGCGGCGAGTACCAGGTGCTGATACTCAACGACAACAAAATCCCCTGCGCCTTTTTAGAGGGCGACGCCGAAGGCAAGAACTTCTCGGTAACCACACGCGGCACCAAGGAGCAAATACTCTTTGGCCTCAACAACTGCGTAATGCTCGTATACACCATAACAAGTGCCAAGCACAACACCCTGCTCGTCCACTCGTCTACTATAGAGAATGGGGGCAAGGGTTATATGTTCTTGGGCAAGAGCGGGCAAGGCAAGAGCACACACAGCGACTTGTGGGTTAAACATATAACCGGCAGCACGCTCATAAACGACGACAACCCTGTTATACGCATCGCGCCCGACGGCACGCCCATAGTCTACGGCTCACCTTGGAGCGGCAAACGCCCCATATACAAAAACGTACACTACCCCATCGGCGGGTTTGCAGCCATAGAACAAAGAAAAGAAAACAGCATAAAAAAGGAGAGTATACCCGTAGCCTTCGGCATACTGTTAAGCTCCACATCAACACTAAAGTTCGACAAAGAGATACACTTGAACATATGTGACACAATAAGCAAGGTGCTTGCAAAAGTAGCTGTGCACACACTCTACTGCCGCCCCGACGAAGAGGCTGCACAAATATCGAGCAGAACTTTAGGGGTATGAGCAACACCGATGCTACAAAAAAAGTAAAGGTAGAAAACCACGCCTTTATGCAAGAAGTGGTGCGACAGTTTCGCGAAAAAGGACGCAAAAGCGTAACCTTTGTAGTGTATGGCGTGAGTATGCACCCCTTCCTCGACAGCGGGCGCGACAAAGTGGTGCTTGCCCCACCCCTGCCACCCCAAACAGGGCAAGTGGTGCTTGCCGAGATAGCTCCACAGCGTTATGCCCTGCACAGAATTATAAAAATTGAGGGCGACACCATAACTATGCAAGGCGACGGCAACCCCTTGTGGATGACCGAAAAATTCACCACCGACAAGATTGTGGGCACCGCAACCGCCTTCGTGCGCAAAGGCAAGACCATAGGCACCGGCAGCCGCACTTGGCGTTACTACTCGGCCGTGTGGCACACCCTGCGCCCCCTGCGCCGATACCTGCTCTCTTTTTACCGACGCATAATAAAACCCCTTACATCGCTCTAAAAGAATATAAAAACCAAAAGAAACAAAATATGAAGATTAAAGAAGGATTTGAACTACAAAACGTGTGCGGCGAATACATAATTGTGCCCACAGGCATAGATAATGTAGACTACAGCAAAATCATCAGCCTCAACGAGACAGCTGCCTACCTTTGGAAAGAGTGCAGCGAGCTTGGCGACACATTCACCATAGACACTATGGTGGAGTTACTTACCCGCGAATACGACGTAACCGAGGATATTGCCCGCGAGGATTGCGAGAAGATTGCAGCCATCTGGGCCGAGATGGAGCTGACCGAAGAGTAACAGCCCTGCTGAATAACGAAAAAGCGAACGGGGTTCCCTATGATGGGAGCTCCTTTTGTTTTTTGGCTCACCTGCAAAAGTTATAGCCTTTAACTCAAATTCTCGGTGTTGTTAGGCAGTATTTCTCTCAATCGAAGTAAAATCTCATATGTTCTTTGTCGCGCAAAGAACCAAACGCCTGGCACACGGGGCGTAACAGTCGCTCGCGCCTCTGCTCACGCTGTTTCAAAGAATTGAAACATCCCTCGTTCGTTCCTCGCTTGTCATTAAAGGCTGTTCGCTGCAGTTTAGGCGCTCCGGAATTAAGCTCTGCTTAATCGACAATGCTTGCAGCAAATGGTAGCGCGTAGCGCGGGTTGCGAACAGCAAGCATTGTCAATGCGTCTTTGGCAGCATCATCTAATCGTGACCCGCACTATGTG
>JAZKYU010000031.1:0-47125 GCA_045612305.1 Bacteroidaceae bacterium | reverse complement strand
TGCAGCACCGTTAAGATTTGAGCGTGTATCCGAGCATTTACAGGAAAAAGTGCGAGCATTGTTTGAGTGTGTAGTTATACGTGCGTAGCGCGGATAACTGAACGAGTTGCGCAGCACCCTGTAAATGTGAGAAAGAGACACGCGGCAAGTGGCCGACGAACGAGTTATATTGCCCTCACAGGGCAATTCACGAGCAAGAGGAGGGAGCAACTAATCTTACTCGCGTGCTGCGCCTTTTGCTTCCTTTTCGTCTCACGAAAAGAAGGAGAAAAGAACAAGTTTATTGAGAGAATATCTCACGGGTCACCGAGAATTTTAAAGCAAAATTATACAATCAAAGCATAACTCTTGCCGTGCGATTGAGTAAAGAAAATGTGGCGTTTTGAAGAGAAAGATAAATATTAAGGTATAGATTAACCTAACTTTTTGTCTAACCCCCTGGGGTTGCGGCTGAACTCAGCTTGAACAAAAGCAAGGCTTTCACCCGTAACCCTTTATACATTTATATTTGCAAAGTATTTTTCAATATCTTGCAGCTGTTTTTCGCGCTCTTCGGGCGAGAGTTCTTTTATGCGGTCGATGTTTATCCACCGGCAATTATTGAGCCCTACGGAGTTGAATGTACCATGTAGCAGAGCCATCCACACAGGGCTGTTTATCTTTTCTTCGTAAAAACTGCCCGATGCTGCCATAGTAGTGATAAGGGTTACTTGTTTTATATTCTGTAGGAGCCCCACCATCTCTCCTTCTTCATTGTATCGGAAGGCTATTCCTGGGAAAAATATTTTGTCGATGAAACCTTTGGTGAGTGCAGGCATAAGCATCCACCAAATGGGGAATATGAAGACGAGGTGCTGGGTGTGCTGCAAGCGTTTACAGTAGTCGATAATCTGCGGGGAGAGCTGGTTGAGTGCTTCTTCGGGGTGGGTGTGCGCTGTGGCGAAGGCTTTTAACTCCTTTGCCGTCATCACAGGGTTGAAGCCCTCTTTGTCGAGGTTTATAACATCGCTCTCTTGGTGGGCTTGCGCGAGGCCTTGTGTGCAAGCTTTTAATATGGCGTTGCAGTAGCTTCCCTCGTAGGGGTGGTTGAATATTATCAGCGTCTTCATATAAATACATATTTGTACTTATAACAAAGTTACGCAGTTTTTGCTCGCGCGTGGTTAGAGTATATTTTTTATCTCCAAGAGGGTGTTTACCTTGTATGTTGGCTCGAAGGGTAGGTCGCTGAGTTTTTTGCGGTTAAAGAATATTTGGTCCAGACCCACGCCGGCAGCTCCTGCTATGTCCGTGTCGAACATATCACCTATCATTATACTTTCTTCGGTGGTGGAGTTTGTTGTTTGCAGCGCGTGTATGAAGAGTTCGGGGCGGGGCTTGTTTATGCCTATATCGTCGGAGAGTACTATGCGTTTGAAATATTTGTCCAGCCCTGCTGTTTGCATTTTATGTGCTTGCAGCTCCTTAAACCCGTTTGAGAGTATGTAAAGGTTGTATTTGGGTTGCAGGTACTCTAAAAGTTCTATAGCCCCAGGTATTACTTTGTTTTTTGTGGGTATGCGCCCAAGAACTTCGCGACAGAAGGTGTCGGCAAGCGCTTGGTTATCTACACCTACCATCTTTAGGGGGTAGGCGTAACGCTTGCGGTTTAGTTCGGGCTTGGTTATTTTACCCTCACCGTAGCGTTTCCACAGCTCGAGGTTGTAGGGCTCATAGAGCGACATAAAGTGCTCGAAAGAACGGAAATATTGCTCGTAGCCAAGCAGGTCGTATGCCTCTTGGAAAGACTCGCGCGAGGCTGCTGCAAAGTCGTAGATGGTGTCGTCGAGGTCTATGAAGATGTTTGTGTATTTGCGCATCGGGTAGGGGTGTATGAAAGGGTTGCGCCGTGGCACAACCCTTTTTATGTGTTATCGTACTTGTATTACAAGGTATTTGCTTGTGCTCCAGAAACTGTTGGGGTCGGTGATTGTGAGCACATATTGTTTCTCGTTGTCGCGTTGCAGGGTGTAGCTGTCGTCGGGGTGGTTGGTGAGCAGTTTGGCTCTCTTGGCGTATGTTTTTATCTCTTTTATTTCGCGCTTGTCGGCTTTTGTGAAATATTTGAGATTTATGTTCTTGTCGCGCATAACTTCGCCGCTTGTCAAGATGTTTTCTCCCTTTAGCTCGCTCTTTGTGCCTATGGCATACCACACGCTGTTGAGCTCCTCCTCCTGTGCTATGAGCTGCAGCTCTTGCCCTGTGTTTGCACGGGTGAGTTCTATGATTATGCTGTCGAGCTTGCCTATGTGGATGTTTTTTTCGGCAAGGGCTTTTTGTATGCCTGCAAGTTCTATGCTCTTCTCGGCGAGCATCTGCTCCAAGTTGGCAACCTTTGTCTTGAGCTCTTTTGATGCGGTTTTGCTGTTGAACAACTGTTTCTTGAGGTTTTCAATCTCCTCTTTGTTCTTTTTTAGAGTGTTTGTTATGTACTCTATGTTGCGCTGTATGCTGCCTTGGTTGCCTTCGCTTGTGGGGTTGCTAAGGTTGATGCGTCCCTGTATCTCATTTATTTTTTTGAAGCCTTCGTCTATAGAGTTCATTGTGTTTATGAGCTCGGCGAGGACTGCATCTTTTTCGTTAAGTTCTGTCTTGAGGGCTTCGTTGCTCTCTTGCAGTTGTTTGCGACTGGGGCCGTTGTTGCAACCGGCGATGATACCTGCGATGGTGAGTATGAGAATAACTGTTTTTTTCATAATAGTATTTCTTATATGGTTTTTACTCTTTTTCTTTGCTCTCTTTTTCGTCGGCACCTCCCACCAGGAGAACAAACTCACCGCGTGGCTCGTTCTTGGTAAAGTGCTCTACAAGCTCGCCTAGGGTGCCACGCACGCACTCTTCGTGTATCTTTGAAATTTCGCGTGCGGCGGCGGCTTGTCTTTCGTTGCCAAAAACCTCGGCTAGCTGGGTGAGAGTTTTGAGTACGCGGTAGGGCGACTCGTAGAAAATTATGGTGCGTTGTTCGTTTTTAAGGAAGTTGAGGCGTGTCTGGCGTCCTTTTTTCTGGGGAAGGAAGCCCTCGAATACAAATTTTTCGGAGGGAAGGGCCGAACTTACAAGAGCCGGAACGAAGGCTGTTGCACCGGGGAGGCACTGAACTTCGATGCCGTTTTTCACGCTTTCACGCACGAGCAAAAAACCGGGGTCGGATATTGCGGGGGTGCCTGCATCGGACACGAGGGCAACGTGATTGGGGCTGCTCTGTATGCGCTCTACAAGGCTTTTAACCGTTTGGTGCTCGTTGAATTTGTGGTGCGAGTACATGGGGACTTGTATGTCGAGGTGCTTGAGTAGCTTGCCCGATGTGCGGGTGTCCTCGGCGAGAACAAAGTCGGCCTCTTTTAGTATTCTTATCGCGCGCAGCGTTATGTCTTCAAGGTTTCCCACGGGGGTGGGGACAATATATAAAATACCCATATTTTTGTTCTTTATCTTTAATTGTAGACAAAATAAATATAAATAAAGTATATAAGCAACGCGCTTTATGTTATTTTTTAAATTTTAATCATTTATTAAAAACTATTGCCGATTGTTAATAACTTGTGTGTGGGGGATGTTTGTTTTTTTGCAGGGTTTAATTATCTTCGCAAAACCGTAGATGAAAAATAGAAAACACAAATATAATGAACCGATTTTCAGAATTTAACCAGTTTGAGACAGCTCGTCGTGGCCGCATAGAGGTTATTTGTGGCTCGATGTTCTCGGGCAAGACAGAGGAACTTATACGCCGTCTCAAGCGTGCAAAGTTTGCCCGTCAGAGGGTGGAAATTTTCAAGCCTGCTATAGATACACGTTATTCGGAGCAGGAGGTAGTGTCGCACGATAGTAACTCCATCCTTTCGACACCGCTCGAGAGCTCGGCAAGTATATTGTTGCTTGCTTCCGATGTAGATGTTGTGGGTATAGACGAGGCGCAGTTCTTCGACAACGGTCTTGTGGAGGTGTGCAACGAGCTTGCTCGCCGTGGTACCCGCGTGATAATAGCAGGCCTCGATATGGACTTCCGTTGCACCCCCTTCGGCCCTATGCCGGCTCTTATGGCTATAGCCGACGAGGTTACAAAGGTGCACGCCATCTGTGTAAAATGTGGTAACTTGGCCTATGTGTCGCACCGCAAGGTCGAGGGTGACAAGCAGGTGTTGCTTGGCGAGACAACAGAGTATGAGCCCCTGTGCCGCGAGTGTTACTATGCCGCGCTTGCTTCGGCCGAGGAGCAAAACTCCGGAGAGTAATTACACACAACCCCCAACAAAAAAAGCAGCCGGGCGGCTGCTTTTTTTGTTGTTATCATTCAAAGGCACTCTTTGTTACCACTGCCCGTTTCGTCTTTTATTGGCAAGTTCCACATAGGATTGTATATACTTCAGTATCTGCTCCTTGTTCTGCGGCTCCACGCTTCTCACGCCATTAACGCCACGACCATTGCACGTGAGACAATGCCCCACTCCCTGACACACCCAGCAGTAGCCCGTTGCGTCGAGACTAAAGACCTGCACACCACCGCATATTTTGCATTTACCCGTACCATTGCACACCGAGCAATTGACATGCTCTATTTGTGGTTTTAGTGAATCGAACAGATTCATTACCACCGATACCTCCTCTGGGGTGAGATAGGACATCCACTCGCTAGAACTCTCGTTATACTGCTGGTTTCTCGCCTGTTGCCTTGCGCTTGTCGCATAGCCACTGCCATTGCAATTAGTGCAACGGTCGAAATGTTCTTCAGAATCAAGTATCCATTGTTTACAATGTTGGCACTGTATCTTTTTGGAATTCATACCATAGGTAGATGTCTTATATCGTGTTTGCATCCGCCCCGAGCCATGACACTTAAAGCAGCGTGTTTGAGCCAAGGCATCGCTGCTATATACAAAAACTGCAAAAAAGAGTAACAAAAACAAAGTGTGTGCTTTTTTCATAATCAAAAAAGATAGATTAAAATTTTTTACTAAAGTTACAATGCAGCAAATTTATGTAAAAAGCACAAAAAAGCAAAAGTATACCAATTATTTATAGCGGTTTACACAAAATGGGATTATTCGTACACCTTGCCGCCTTTGTACTTCTTTTTCAGCGCCTTCACGTTTAGATGCTTGCCAAGGCAACTGTTGTCTATTTGGCTGCGGTTGCTGGGTTTGAGGTCGTCGTTGTGCCCGTTGCTGTAGACGTCGATGTACTTAACTTTGCGTTTTAGTTTGGGGAAACGTATGGGGACGAGTATGTTCTTGTAGTTGCACCCTTTTACAATGAGTAGCTTGTCCATCGTGAGCCCCTCTATCGCATAGCCGCGTGCTTTGTATGTGTCGCCGGTTTCGCAGTCGACGAGTACAATGCCTTTGCTGAATGTTACCCACTGCGAGTCGAAGTATATGGAATGTGCAAAGGTTACGATGGTTTCGCCGTCTTTGTTGTGTATGCTGTAGACCATCTTGGGGTGTTGTGTGTCCCAGGGTGTTCCTTCGGCGGCAAACTTAAGGTCTTTTTGTGTGAGCACTTGCCCTTCGTTGAACATTTTGCGGTCGTTCTCGTTGAATACTTGCGCTGTTGCGCTGCCAGCCATTACTAGGGCTGTGGCTAGAATAAATAGTTTCTTCATATGGGTTTAAAAATTAATTATTGTGGGTATGTCTTCGGCGCGGAAGGTGCCGCCTATTAGTATCACACGTGCTTGTTGCATAGTAGCTTCTTCTTTCACCTCGTCGAATTGTTTTAGGGTGGTTATCACGAGTAAAGAGCATAACCCGCCCTCGCCATATTTGTAGAAGAGGTAGTTGTGCTCCCCTTCTTCGTTTGTTGCAAGTAGTTTAATGTAGTTATACTGCTTGTATACCTGTGTGGCAAGTTTTTCGGTGCCATCGAGCAGCTCTTTGTCTTTCTTTGTTTTGTTTGCTTTTATTTCTGCACTGCGTATGAAGTCGATTTTGCTGATGAAGTTTTTTATGTTTAACCCGGTTATAATATCGCAACTTTGGCCGGTTGTGAGTGTGAGCATTGCTTTCGATATGTAGAAGTGGTTTATGTTGGGCGATGCGGCTTCGGCGGCTGTGGTGAAGAAGTTTCCTATATCGTCGTAGTTGTTTGCTTTAATATCGTTGTTGCTCGCGGTGAGTGTTGTGCAGATAATTGCAAGCAGGGCTGTGAATATTGCCTTTTTCATATGCTCTTGTTTTTTGTGGTTACTTAAGATGTGTAGCGATGCAGCTTCTTGTTGTGTTGCCAATGCTTTGCAGGTGTGTGGCTGTGTTTATGCAGTTTTTTTGGCCGCTGTTTACTACCATAGCAAGGTGGGCGAAGGTTTCGTTTATGTGCTTGGCGGCCTCTTCGGGTGTGCTGAAGGTGTCGCGCGGTCTTTCCTTTATGGGATGCAACAGGCACACAAGCGCCACGATGGCTGCAGCTGCAAGGGTGGCACAGCGTGCGAATAATAGAGCTCTTGTACTCCTTAGGCTGCGCTCTGCTACCTCTTTGGGGTGGCAGGGTAGTGTCTGTTCCTCTTGTGCGAGGTTGTCTATAAGCGCTTCGAGGCGTGCCTCTAATCCTGCGGGAACCTCGCTCTCGGTGGGCAACATCGCAAGTAATAGGGCTTTTTGCTCTTCGATGTGAGCGGGGAGCTCTTCTTGGCATAGTATGCGGCGCATCTCCAGCTCCTCTTCGACAGTTGTTGTGCCGTCGAAGAATTTTTCTATAAGTTCTTTTATGTTGCTCATCTTTTTTAGGTGTTATAGTGCTTTTTTAACTCTTTTCTCACTCTCGAGAGGATGGTGCGTATGTTTGTGTGGCTTAACCCGGTGAGTTTTGTAATCTCTTGGGTGCTTGCGCCTTGTGTGCGCATTAGTATCACCAGCCTTTGTTTGCGTGGTAGTTGGGCTATGTATTGTTTTGCAAAGTTGGCAAAGTCTGTTACCTCGTAGTCGACGTTCCATACATCGGGTATATTTTCGTCAATATCCTCCGTGGCTTGCCGGTTTATCTCGCGCCAACGGTCGGTGCAGATGTTCGTGAGTGTTCTTGCGCAGTAGCTCCAGGGGACTTTTACGTTGTTGAGTTGTGTGCGCTTTTCCCAGAGTTTTGTGTAGAGTGTTTGCACTGCATCTTCGGCTTCGCTACTCTCGCCAAGCAGTTTTAAGGCAAGAGCATAGAGCCGGCGGTGCAACGGCAAATATTCTTTTTTGAACTCTTCGGGTGTCATCAACTTTTTCCTTTTTGTCGGTTTTCTTTGTGTCTCTCTGTTAGTGAGACGGACAAAGGTGGCGTGATGTCACATACGCTGTGTGTTTTTTATAAAAAGGTGGCGCGCAATTTAAATAAAAAAAGAGTAAAAGCGAGGCTGCGAGGGTTGTTTTTTAAAAAGTATCGTTATATTCGCGAAATAAATTTGTGACTTATGAAGTATCAGGAAATTACTCTTGGGCGTTTCTTGCGCATAGTGTTGGTGCTTGCTGTGCTTGCTATATCCTATCTTGTGCTCAACAGCTTGAGCAGCGTGCTGTTGCCGTTTGCGGTAGCGTGGCTGCTAGCCTATCTTTTGTATCCTATGGTGTGCTTTGTGCAGCACAAGATGCGTTTTACCTATCGCCTGCCCTCTATAATTGCGGTGCTTTTGTTTGTGCTTGCGCTCATAACTGCAATTTTTATGCTCATAGTGCCATCGATGGTGCGTGAGGTTGCGCAGTTCAATAGTATTGCAATATCCTTCTTGAGCGATAATATTAAAAACCCCTCTATACCACCTGCCGTGGTGGAGTATGTGCGTGGTGTGGCCAACGAAGAGGGCGTGATGGCTCTGCTGCAGAGTTCGGGTGTGCAGGAACTTTTTAACGAGCTCTTGTCGCGTGCCGAGTTGCTGCTTATGGGTACGGTTAATGTGGTGGTGCGCATATTCGGGGTTTTTGTAACCTTGCTTTATATGTTTTTTATCCTTCTCGACTATGAGCACCTCGCCGACGAGTGGTTGCTCTATCTGCCTGTGCGCTGGCGCAGCCTTGTGGTAAAGTTGTCGAGCGACCTGGTACACGGTATGAACCAATATTTTCGTGGGCAAGCCTTGGTGGCTCTTTGCGTGGGTGTGCTTTTTTCTGTGGGCTTTGCAATTATAGATTTTCCCGTAGCTATAGGTTTTGGAATTTTTATAGGCGTGCTTAACCTTGTACCTTACTTGCAGATAGTCTCCTTGTTGCCTATGGTGGTGCTTGCTTTGCTCAAGGCGTCGAACACCGGTGACAACTTTTGGTGGGTGCTCTTGAGCGCAGTTATTGTGCTGTGCATAGTGCAGGCGATACAAGACCTGCTCCTTGTACCATATATTATGGGGCGCAGAATGAACTTGCACCCAGCGCTCATTTTGCTATCGCTTGCAGTGTGGGGTAAGTTGCTCGGCCTGCTTGGTATGATTGTAGCCCTGCCGCTGACAACGATACTGCTTGCTTACCTTAAACGTTATCACGAGATAAATGGCGAGTTGTTCCCTAGCAGCGACAACCCGTTGAAAAAAGCGGTAGATGGTACTGTTTTTAGTGAAAAAAACAGCAAAGAGGAAGAAAAAACGCCTGTAGAATGAAAAAAAAGCAAAAATAGTTTGCTAGTATGAAAAAAATGC
Source organism: Bacteroidaceae bacterium (assembly GCA_045612305.1). GTDB lineage: Bacteria > Bacteroidota > Bacteroidia > Bacteroidales > Bacteroidaceae > HGM04593. The sequence goes on along the minus strand of JAZKYU010000031.1, from coordinate 38,487 downwards.
ATACCTTTGCACTCGCTTAACGGCACTTCAGGTAGATTCGCTAGCTCAGCAGGTAGAGCACATCCCTTTTAAGGATGGGGTCCTGGGTTCGAGCCCCAGGCGAATCACAACCAACAGAAAAGCAACCTTAAAGGGTTGCTTTTTGTGTTATATAGACACTGCGTTTAGCAACCCTTTGATAATACCTTTTGCAGTATGAAAAAAGTATGTGATTTTATATCCCGTTGGATGGGGGTGTTGGTGCTTGCGGCAGCCCTTTTTTCTCTGGCCCTCCCCGAGGTTTTTATGCCTGTGGAGATGCGTGCCATAAACCCTATGTTGGGGGTTATAATGTTTGGTATGGGATTGACGCTCAAGGTGGGCGATTTTAAGGTGGTGTTTAGTCGCCCGAAAGATGTGCTTGTGGGGTGCCTTGCGCAGTTTACCGTTATGCCTCTCCTTGCTTGGTTGTTGGTAAAGGCTTTTGCTCTTCCTGCCGACCTCGCTCTGGGTGTTGTTCTTGTGGGGTGTTGCCCGGGTGGCACAGCTTCTAATGTAATAACCTATCTTGCAAAGGGCGATATTGCGCTCTCGGTGGGTATGACCGCAATATCAACCGTGCTTGCTCCTTTCCTCACACCCTTGCTCACTCTGTTGTTTGCGGGTACTTTTGTCGATGTTGATGCTGTGGCTATGCTTCTCTCTATAGTATATGTGGTGATTGTGCCCATATTGGGTGGTTTCCTCGTGCAGAAGTTTTTGCCGCGTTTTACTCAAAAGGTGTTGCCCTACCTGCCGGCCTTCTCCTCGTTAATGATAGCTGTGGTTGTGGGTATAATAGTTTCTCACACAGCCGAAAAATTACTCTCGGGCGGTGTGCTGATACTGCTTGTGGTGGCGCTGCATAACCTGGGTGGTTTGTTGCTGGGCCTTGCGATAGGGACCTGCTTGGGACTTGCACCCAACAAGCGTGCAGCAATATCCATAGAGGTGGGTATGCAGAATAGTGGTTTGGCCTCTTCGTTGGCAACTATGCACTTTGCAGCTTTCCCTTTGGCTACCGTTCCCGGGGCTATATTTAGTGTGTGGCACAACATAAGCGGGGCTATAGCGGCCAGGTTGTTTGCCTCTGCCGATAAAGATTAAATAAAAACACATACCCCCACCTTTGCACAAAGGTGGGGGTATGTGTTTAATCTCCTTTACTGTTTTTCTTCTTTTTCTTGCAGTAGTCGTTCTGCATCTTTATAACAAAAACAATGCAGCTGCAGGTTGTGGTTATGAGGTTTGTAATGGATATAGACCAAATAATATCGGGCTTGTGAGCAAAACCTTGAATTAAGAAACCAATACTTCCCACCGCCATCATTATAAACCCTGGCAACGATATGCCGTCGGTATTGCGTGTGCGTATAGTGCGTATAGCTTGCGGCAGATACCCGAGAATAATTGCGATGCTGCCTATGTAGGCGCAAACTTTGTATAAAAGTCCTTGTTCCATAACTATCTGTTTTCTATTGATATAACAAACAGATAGCGTTTTTGTTTTATTCTTTAACCAGCTGCATCATAGCCCAACGGTTGTTTTCGGCAAAAGTTTCGTAACGCAGGCCGTGGCGTGCGGCCTCCTCTTTGAGAATGTCCATATCTTCGGTGTAGAAACCGCTGATGAAGAGGGTGCTACCTGCGTGCATACGTGCAGCATAATATTGCATATCGGCAAGCAGTATGTTACGGTTTATGTTGGCTATAACAAAGTCGAAACAGTCGCTCTCCTTGAGTGCATCGGCACCACCGAGGCGCACCTCAATATCGGGTGTTTTGTTGAGCACAATGTTCTCTTTTGCGTTTTCGTAGGCAAACTCGTCGATGTCTATAGCTACAACCTCGCCGGCTCCGCATTTTTTTGCAAGTATAGCGAGCAGGGCTGTGCCACATCCCATATCGAGCACGCTCTTTCCCTGCATGTCGCTTGCAAGTATGGCGCGTATCATGTGGCAGGTTGTTTGGTGGTAACCCGTGCCAAACGCCATCTTGGGGTCTATTAGTATCTCATATTTAGCCTGTGGAACATCGGTGTGGAAGGTGCTGTGTATAACGCACTGGTCGTCGACTATTATTGGTTGAAAGTAGTTTTTCTCCCACTCGGCGTTCCAGTCTTCGCCTTCTATATCTTCTGTTGTGTATGTGATGCTGTACCCCTCGAGCGGGAAGTTTTTTACAACCTCGGCAAGGGCGTCGGCGTCGAAGGCTGCTTGTGGGGCGTATGCGCTCATACCCTCCTCCTCGGGTACAAAACTTTCGAAACCTTCGTCGGCAAGCAGGGCGGCAAGTATGTCGGTGGCAACCTCCTCGGCGGGTGCTACGGTAAATGTAACTTTAGTGTAGTCGTTCATAGTTGTGTGTGTTTATTTGTCCTCTTTCTTTAGCAGTAAAGAGTTTATAGCTTCGTATAGTTGCTCTTTGGCAAGGAAACCTTCGTAGCCTTGGGGCTCTCCCTCAGCGGGTATAAAGAGCAGGGTGGGCAGGGCGCGTATGCCGAAGGCACGGGCAACATCGGGCTCCTTGTCGGTGTTAATCTTGTATATGTAAATATCGTCTTTTAGCTCCTTGGCAACCTCTTCGAGTATGGGAGAGAGCTTGCGGCAGGGGCCGCACCAGTCTGCATAAAAGTCTACTATGGCAGGCTTGTCGCCTTTGTATTTAAACACTTTGTCGCCTGTTGTGTAGTCGTAAACTTTCTCTACAAACTCGGCTTTTGTGAGGTGTTTTACATAGCTCTGCTTTTGCTCTTGCGCGTGTGTAGCGCTGCCGAGCATACAAAAGAGTGCTACTATGGCAAAAAATATTTTTTTCATAAATTTATCCTTTTCTTCGTTTGCTTACATCAATCTTTGCGATACCTCCGGTTGAGGTCTCTTTGTAGAGGCTGGGTATGTCGTGCCCGGTCTCTTTCATAACTTCTACTATGCGGTCGTAGTCTATCTTGTGCTTGCCGTCGGAGAGGGCAGCGTATGTGCAGGCGTCGAGCGCACGCGATGCTGCGATGGCGTTGCGTTCTATGCAAGGTACCTGAACAAGACCGCAGAGAGGGTCGCAGGTGAGCCCCAAGTGGTGCTCGAGTCCCATCTCGGCAGCATACTCTATCTGGTTTATTGTTCCGCCAAAAAGTTGACAGGCTGCTGCGGCCGCCATAGCACACGCAACACCCACCTCGCCTTGACAGCCTACATCGGCTCCCGATATTGAGGCGTGCTCCTTTGCTATGTTGCCAAAGAGACCGGCTGTTGCAAGGGCGCGCAAGATGCGTGCCTCGCTGTTTTCGTGCGACTGTGACAGGTGGTAGAGCACGGCAGGCAACACACCACAAGAGCCGCAGGTGGGCGCAGTAACAATAGTTGTGCCGCTTGCGTTCTCCTCCGATGTCGCAAGAGCGTAAGCATAAATCTTGGCCTTGCTTGCCACCGATGCGCTGTAAGAACGCGATTTTAAAAGATAAAGTCCGGCCTTGCGTTGTATGCCAAGACCACCGGGGAGCACGCCTTCGTGCTCGAGTCCTCGGCGTATGGTGCTCTGCATTGTGTGCCACACCTCGGCAAGGTAGTCCCAAATTTCGGGGCCTTCATATTTTTCTACATACTCCCAAAAAGAGTAGCCCGTCTCGTCGCACCAGTCCATAATCTCGTGTGCGGTGGTGAGGGGGTATATGTCGGCGTCGGTCTTTGTGGTCTCCTCGTTGGCAAGCTCGCCACCTCCCACACTGTATATAACCCACTCGTCTATAGTCTTCCCATCCTTAATTCCTTCGAACTTCATACCGTTGGGGTGGAAGGGGAGAAATACCGTAGGCATCCACACAAGCTCAAGCGGTGCAATGGGCTCGAGAACTTCTATTATAGCTTTGTCGGTCATGTGTCCCTCGCCGGTAGCAGCAAGGCTTCCATAGAGAGTAACGCGGTAGCTGTCGACAACGGGGCAACGCTTGGCAAATATTTTTGCGGCACGGTTGGGGCCCATTGTGTGACTGCTCGACGGGCCAAGCCCTATTCTGAATAGTTCGCGTAGTGACTTCATATTTTCTGATTAGTTTCTGCGAAAATAATATTTTATTGCGATAAATGCCCAACAAAAGTAAAAACAATTACGAACGATTTAATATTATTGTTTTAACAGATGTATTTACTATCTTCGCATAAAATAAAAAAACAACATATGCTGAAAGTTTTAGTTACCGGAGCAAGCGGCTTTGTGGGTAGCCGTTTTGTGGAGCGTTGGTGCTGCGAGTATAATATCCTGGCTCCTTCGCACAGCGAGATGGAGATAACCGACGCTACCTCGGTGAACAACTATATGATGAATAATGTGCCCGATGTGGTACTGCACCTCGCGGCTATATCGAACACTTGGCGCTGCGAGCAACACCCCGACGAGAGTTACAGAGTAAATGTCCTGGGTGCCGAAAATTTGGCGCGTGCCGCCGAACGCTATGGCGCAAAGTTTGTCTTCTTTTCGTCAGACCAAGTGTATAACGGTAACACACAACTAGGGCTTTTGAGTGAAGATGTTGCTGTTGCACCCGAGAGTGTTTATGGCCGTCACAAGCTAGAGGCCGAGGGGCGCATAGCCCTCGCCGCCCCCGACGCTGTGATATTGCGTGCTACGTGGATGTACGACGCGCATAGCGATACTCTCCCGCGGCACAACGACTTTGTGCACAACGTGGCGCTTGCTATAGAACAACGCAAACCCCTTGCTATGCCCGTGCGTGAGTTTCGCGGCATAACCTGGGTGCGCGAGGTTGTAGAGTATCTGCCTGTAACTTTTTCTCTGTGTGGCGGGGTTTATAATTTTGGTGCCGAGAACATAATGAACACCTACGAAACAACCTGCTGTTATTGCGAGATGCTGGGTGTGAGTGGGTCTGCAGACGTCGTAACTCCCGACTACGAACGCTTCCCTGCACACGAACGCAACCTCTCCATAAAGATGGAGAAGATGTTCCGTGCCTCGGGTGGGCGTGTCTGTTTCTCAAACACTATAGACGGGTTGCGCCTGTTTCTCGATATAACCCTCGGCCGTTGTTGATTAAGAAAGAGCTTTTTTTACCAGAATTTGTTGTTCTCCTTGCTGTATTCAAAACCTGCAACGCGCAATTTCTCCTCAATTTCCTCGCGCGAAACGTCGAGTGAGGCACAAAGCTCGTCGAGCGAAGAATATTCATCGCGCAGCAACATGTTTATTGTGCTGAAGAGCATCATAGGGTCTTTGGGAAGTTCCATAGGGGTGTTAAATTACATTATGGCAATAAGTTCTATCTCGAATATAAGAGTAGAGTAGCCCGGTATGTTGCCGTTACCTTGCTTGCCGTATGCAAGCTCCCAGGGAATATACACCACCCAGTGATCGCCTACGTGCATCTGTGTGAGGGCTATCTGCCAGCCGGTTATGAGCTCTCCAAGCCTGAAGGCTTCGGGGTAGCCACGCTCGTAACTGCTGTCGAACACCTTGCCGTTTATGAGCGAGCCCTTGTAGTGAACGGTTACAACGCTGTTGGCACGGGGGCTCTTGTCGCCTGTACCGCTTTTAATTATTTTGCACAGCACGCCCTGCGAAATTTCGTAAAACTCCTCTTCGCCGTTGCGCAAAGCCTGCATAAACTCTTCGTTGCGGGCACGGTACTCGTTGTTGCGTGTCTTTTTTGCCATAATATTATTTGTCCTCTCTCATAAGTTGTTCTATAGCACGGCATAACTGGTCGGGGCACGATGTGGGCTTTCCGTTGCAGCTTATTCTGTCGAGGCGTGCTATAACATCGCCATACTTCATACCTCTTACCAACTTGGCTATGCCTTGCAGGTTGCCGTCGCAACCACCATAGAAAGTTACGTTTGTAACGCACCCGTTCTCGCCCTCAACCTCTATGAATTGTGAGCAGGTGCCGCGTGTTTTGTATATTGTCTTTGCCATATTTAACTTTTTGCAAATATAGTGAAAGCGCTGGTATAAAAAAACGGTTGAGGATTTTAAAAAGCTCGCCCGATATTTAAATTACATATTTGCTTTATATTGCACTAAAGTAGTATATTTGCAAAAGACTGTGCAATAATCCCTTGTGCACACAAACTTGTAAATCTCTAAAAACACCAAGAATAATGAGCAAAAGATTTTTTTATGCCCTCATCGCGTGCGTGTGCGCCGCAACAGCGGCTTTTGCTGACGATGTGAAACAGTTGAAGCTAAACGCGCCCATTAAAGTGCGCAACACCGTGTTTACCGACTCCATAGATACAAAAGGAGCAAAGCACAACGCCGCTAAAATAATGATGAAAACCCTCACACCTTTGCAGGCCGACGACAAAACCGCAACAGTTGTTGAGAGCGACTCTACCGGCTTCTTTAAACTCGACAGAGCCGAGGGCAACAACATATACATCTTTACAACAGCTATGCGTGCCGACCGTTTTGCAAACGTGAAGCTTAAATTTACATCGCCCGCCCGCATAGAGGCCTATGTAGATGGCGCTATGAAAAAGGAAAAAGAGAGCGTGCAGGACTCACTGAAAGATGCAGCTTCGTGCGAGTTTTCTTTGCGTATGGAGCCCCAAGAACTCTATAATATTGCGGTGAAGATGCTGGTAACCGAAAAAGACTCGTGCGCTCCGGCCTTGAAGGTTACATACACCTTGCAGAACGATACGCTGACAAACCTTGCTATTGCTCCCAGCCTTAAAAGACGTTATCTTTTGCCCCAAACAATATATGGTAACTATGTGCAGAGTGTGAGTGTGTCGCCCGACGGCCGCTACCTCCTCACTACCTACCTTGAGTATCACAACGCAAAGCGCTCCAACAGCTACACCGTGCTTAGCGAGGTTAAGAGCGGCAAGAAGATAGCAACATACCCGGCAGGTAGCAAGGTGCCCTCGTGGACACCCTTCACCTCGCAGTTATACTACAAGGCTGTTGCCGCCGAGGGCGAGAAAATTATGCTAGTCGACCCGGCTACTCTCGAGGAGCGCCTCCTTGTCGACAACGCACCTGCAGGAGCTTTCCGCTTCTCTCCCGACGAAAAATATTTCTACTACACTATAGCCGAGCAGGTTGAGGGCGACAAAGGCCCTGTGCATCGCCTCTTAAACCGTGGCGACCGCATCCCCGGCTCTCGCGGCCGTAGCTTCATCTACCGCTACGACATAGAGACAGGCGTGCGAGAGCGCCTTACAGCCGGTGTGCGCTCTACAAGCCTTTGCGACATAAGCGACGACGGTCGCTACCTTCTCTACTCTTGTGGAGAGCCTTGCGACAACAAGTGGCCCTTCAGCAAGACATCGCTTTTCTGCATGGATGTGCAGACATTAAAGGTTGACACACTCTTTACCGAAGAATATTTCTTTGGCGGTGTGGCTCTCTTCTCGCCCTGCGGCTCAAAAGTGCTGCTCACAGGCGGTCCCGAGGCCTTCGGTGGTGTGGGTAAAAACTGTGCCCCCCATCCCATAGCCAACAACTACGACACACAGGCCTTTATACTTAACCTTGCCGACAAGAGCATAGAGCCCATAACAAAGAACTTCGACCCTGCTTTGCAAGCACAATTTATACAGTGGAACCGCAAAGATGGTTGCATATACTTCAAAACCAACGACCGCGACCGCGAGCCCATCTACTGCTACAACCCCGCAAAGAAGGCCTTTACAAAACTTCCCTTGGAGGGCGACTGTGTACATGCCTTCTCTCTTGCACGTAACGCTGGCACAGCTGCCTACATAAGCGTTACAGCGAGCAGCGGTCAGGCAGCATACCTCTACGATGTGCGCAAGGGTAAAAACACTCTCATAGCCGACCCCTATGCTGCTTGTCTCGATAAGATGGAGCTTGGTAACGTCTACGACTGGTCTTTCTCTGCAAGTGACGGTACCGAGATCGATGCCTTTTACTGCTTGCCCCCTGCCTTCGATGCAACTAAAAAATATCCTCTCATAGTATATTACTACGGTGGTACAACCCCCACCGTGCAGAAGAGCGGCATACCCTATGCAGCGCAGCTCTTCTCGTCGCGCGACTATGTAACGCTGATAATAAACCCCAGCGGTGCAACAGGTTACGGACAGGAGTTTTCGGCTCGCCACGTTAATGCGTGGGGCCAGCGCACGGCCGACGATATTATAGAGGGTACAAAAGCCTTCTGCAAGGAGTTTGCTTATGTCGATGCCGAGCACATAGGTTGCTTGGGCGCTTCGTACGGTGGTTTTATGACACAATATTTGCAGACACGCACCGATATATTTGCAGCAGCAGCTTCGCACGCAGGTATAAGCAACGTTACAAGTTACTGGGGCGAAGGTTACTGGGGCGTGGGTTACAACGCTGTTGCAGCTGCGCAGAGCTACCCCTGGAACAACCCCTCGCTCTTTACACAGCAAGGCTCGCTATTCAACGCCGACAAGATAAACACCCCGCTGCTTCTCTTGCACGGTACCGCCGACACAAACGTGCCTGTGGGCGAGAGCATACAGCTCTACAATGCTTTGCGCATCTTGGGTAAAACAGTTGAGTTTGTCCGTGTCGACGGCGAGGACCACTTTATTGCCGATGTTCCCAAGCGCATTTTGTGGCACAACAGCATTATGGCGTGGTTTGAGCGTTGGCTCAAGAACGATGCTCGTTGGTGGAACGACATCTACCCCGAACGTTTGATAAAATAGTTCTCGTGGTGGAGTATCTTGTAATCTCGTTAGCCATTATATGTGGCGTTGTGGGGTTGCTGGGAGCTGTGCTCCCGGTGCTCCCGGGCCCGCCCATAAGCTATGTGGGTGTGCTCTTGTTACTCTTGTGCGACGGCGACGGTTTTTCTACAACCTTTCTCGTGGTTTCGGGTATAATTATGCTTGTTATAACCGTAGTCGACTTTGTTCTGCCTGTGTGGTTTACTCAACTCAGTGGGGGCTCGCGCGAGAGTGTGCGTGGTGCACTTGCAGGTATGCTTCTGGGGCTCTTTTTCCCTCCCATAGGTATCATCGTAGGGCCTTTTATAGGGGCTTTTGCAGGAGAATATATAGCTTGCCGTCGTAGCGGCAAGGCCTTTAAGGTGGCAACGCTCTCTTTTGTTGCTTTCATTGTTACAACAGCCTTGAAACTTATATACGGCGGGGCTATGTTGCTCTACATACTTGCAGAAGTTATAAAGTAGAACACTTGTTAGAAGAAAGAAAGCGGCAACGTCTTGCAACGTTGCCGCTTTTCCATATAATAAGGTGTCTCTTTTTACTCCTCTGTAACGTGGCTACCTTTGAGGGTGGGCAGGCAGATGTGGTATTTAACAGCCAACACACGGGTGAGGAAAACGCTTATACCACACACGGCGTGTGTAACAAGTGTTTCGGCACCACACCACACGCATATACTAAAAGCAATACCGCCAACAACGCAAGCCATAGCATAAATCTCCTTGCGGAAGATAAGGGGTATCTCGTTTATAAACACATCGCGTATTACACCGCCGGCAGCACCTGTCATAGCACCCATAACTATGCCCACCCACAAGGGAAAGCCGCAGTCGAGGCTTTTTTGTATACCCACCACGGTGAAGAGGGCAAGACCCACGGTGTCGAATATAAAGAAGGTGTTGTGCAAGCGTATGAGCCACTTACCAAAAAGTATTACCCACAAAAGAGCGAGCCCCGACCAACAAAGGTAGATGGGGTCGGTCATCCAGAAGGGGGTAACATCCAGCATCATATCGCGGAACGTTCCGCCACCTATAGCTGTGGCCACACCCACCACGTAAGCTCCAAACCAGTCGAAGTGTTTTGCCGACGCAAGTCGTATGCCACTTATCGCAAAAGCAAACGTACCCACAAACTCAAATATTGTAGGCATCTTGAGGGCTGCAAAGTAGTCTATAATCGATGTTATAAATGAAAAGTCCATTTTACTCTCTTTTATTGTGCCACGAAGATAGGTAGAAAATAAATATTGCGGTAATTTTTCGGTCGATAAATGTGGTTTTTCTGTAATTTGTGATAAATTTGTGCGTAACACAACAAAGTTTATGGAAAAATATTTAGCCTCGGAGAACCGTTATACAGATTGTGGCGATATGTATCGCCGCTGTGGCAAGAGTGGTGTGTTGCTGCCCAAGGTGAGCCTTGGCTTGTGGCAGAATTTTGGCGAAGGTAACGATTATGACAATTGTCGTTCTATACTGCGTTATGCTTTCGACCGTGGTATAACACATTTTGACCTTGCCAACAACTACGGCCCTCCCCCTGGTGCCGCCGAAAAACTCTTCGGGCGCGTGCTTAAGGAGGATTTTGCCCCTTACCGCGACGAGCTGTTCATAGCCACAAAAGCCGGTTACGAGATGTGGAACGGCCCCTATGGTAACTGGGGCTCGCGCAAGCATCTTATGGCAAGCCTCGATTGCAGCTTGGCGCGTATGGGCTTGGACTATGTCGATCTCTTCTACATACACCGTTACGACCCCTTGACACCGCTCGACGAGACCCTGCAGGCACTTGTCGATATTGTGCGCGCCGGCAAGGCTCTTTATGTGGGTATATCGCGTTGGCCGCTCGAGGCGTTGCGCTATGCCGACGGTTTTTTGCGTGCGCAGAATGTTCCACCCCTCATCTTTCAAGGGAGGTTGAACTTGCTCGACAGGGCAGTGCAGGAAGAGGGCGTGCTCGATTATTGTGCTACAAATGGCCTTGGTTTTATATCTTTTTCGGCCTTGGCGCAAGGCTTGCTCACATCGCGTTATTTGAACGATGTACCCCAGAACTCAAGGATGGCACGCGGTGGCTCTCTGCAAAGGGATAAACTAACCCCCGAACTATTGAGCTATCTAAAAAAGCTTGCCCTCATAGCAGGGGAGCGTGGTGAGGAACTTGCCTCAATGTCGCTTGCGTGGGTGCTTGCCCAGGAGGGTGTAACATCGGTGCTTGTGGGGGCGAGTAGTGTGGCACAGCTCGAACAGTCGTTGCGTTGCTTGGAGTCGCAGCCCCTTGGCGACGTGCCCCTTTTCGCGCATAAAGTATTCTGACAAGGCTTTGTTAAAAAACTTTATAGCTTGTTGATGCTTATTTGCACGTTATATGTGAGAAAAATATTATCTTCGCACATAATTACGCTTTTTATGCATAAAAGTTAGAAAATATGATAAAACAAGAGTGGAAAGAGAAGGGTTTTGTCGATGAGGCTATCCCCGAAGGTTTCGACCTTAAAGCCGAGATACGCAAGTTGTGCAAGGAGAAGAACGCTGTTATTCTCGCACATTATTATACCGAGGGTGAGATACAAGATGTTGCCGATTTTGTGGGCGACAGCCTTGCTCTTGCACAACAGGCCGAAAAGACCTCGGCTGATATAATAGTTATGTGCGGCGTGCACTTTATGGCCGAAACAAATAAAATCCTCTGCCCCGATAAGTTGGTGCTTTTGCCCGATCTTAACGCAGGTTGTTCGCTTGCCGACAGCTGTCCCGCCGAGGAGCTTGCGCAATATAAAAAGGAGCACCCCGAATACAAAGTTGTGGCCTATGTGAACACCTCGGCTGCCGTGAAAGCTCTCACCGATATAGTGGTGACATCTTCAAACGCTCGCGCAGTGGTCGACAGTTTCGACAAAGACGAAAAGATACTTTTTGCTCCCGACAAAAACCTCGGAGGTTACCTAAACGCCGTAACGGGCCGCAATATGCAGTTGTGGAACGGTGGTTGTCACGTGCACGAGCAATTTTCGATAGAGAAGATTGTGGAACTCAAGAGCACACACCCCGCAGCAAAAGTTCTTGCTCACCCCGAGTGCAAGAGCGGCGTGCTTGCCCTTGCCGACTTTATAGGCTCTACCGCCGACATTCTTAAATATACCCGCGAGAGCGATGTGCAGGAATTTATAGTTGCAACCGAGAGCGGTATATTGCACGAGATGAAGAAGAGCCACCCCGAAAAAACATTTATCCCCGTACCCCCTTCAACAGGCCCCTGCGCTTGCAACGAGTGCAATTATATGCGTCTTAACACTCTGCCCAAGCTCTATAACTGTCTCAAGTTTGAGTGGCCCTTTGTGGAGCTCGACGAGTCTACACGCGAGGACGCTTTGCGCCCCATAGTGCGTATGCTCGAAATTTCAAAGAATATGAAAAAGTAAGAAACCTTTTCTACAAATAAAATTAAGTGGGGAGCATCATCGATGCTCCCCACTTAATTTTATGCAGTCACTTGTGTAAGCTTTATTTGTTGAAGCGCTCACGCAAAGTTTTTATCATATCCTGAGTCATAGAGTCGAGGTCGTACGAAGGCTTCCAGTCCCACTCTTCGCGTGCGCAAGAGTCGTCCATCTTGTTAGGCCAAGAGTCGGCGATAGCTTGGCGCACGGGGTCAAACTCGTAGTGCATCTTAAAGTCGGGGATGTACTTTTGTATTGCAGCCTTGATAATCTCGGGGTCGAAGCTCATAGAAGCCACGTTGAAGGCGTTGCGGTGTATGAGACGCGAGGGGTCGGCGTTCATAATGTCGATAGCGGCTTTGAGTGCGTCGGGCATATACATCATATCCATAAAGGTGCCGGCTTGTATGGGGCAGGCAAAATCTTCGCCCTTAACAGCTGCGTAGTAAATCTCAACAGCGTAGTCGGTAGTACCGCCGCCGGGGAGAGTTACGTTCGATATAAGGCCGGGGAAGCGCACCGCGCGGGTGTCAACACCATATTTTGTAAAGTAATAGTCGCTCAAGAGCTCGGTAGCAACTTTTGTCACACCATACATAGTCTTGGGGCGCTGTATAGTGTCCTGCGGGGTGTTGTCGCGGGGTGTGTTGGGGCCGAAAGAGCCTATAGAGCTAGGTGTGAAGACTGCGCATTTTTTCTCACGGGCAATCTCCAAAATGTTTATAAGACCGTTCATCTGTATGTCCCAAGCGAGCAGGGGCTTCGACTCGGCTACGGCCGAAAGAAGGGCTGCTAGGTTGTAGATGGTGTCTATCTGGTATTTGTCAACAATCTCGGCAAGTTGCTTAGCATCGCATACGTTGGCGATGGCAGCGGGGCCGCTCTCGAGTAGCTCGCCTTTAGGCTCGGCGCCGGGTATGTAGCCGGCAACAATATTACCGTTGGGAATTTGTTTGCGCAGGGTCATTGTGAGCTCCGAACCAATTTGTCCGGTAGAACCTATTACAAGTACATTTTTCATAATGCGATATATTTTTGTTTGTTTTTTGCGTTGTTAGCTTTTGCGAAGATAGTGCTTTTTTTCATATTCGTTTCTCTTTTTTTTCTCTTTTTTTGGGTGGTGACGAGCAAAACTCTTCGTAGTTTTGTTGGTTGTAAATATTTATGCGCTTTTCTTTCAATTTTCTGTTGTGTGAATAATTTTTTGTCTCCTAAAATGTGTGTGGATATTGATAAAAAGGGTACATTTGTGCATTGAACGAAAATAACTTCAAAAAACAATATAAAATGTACGGTAAATTTCAACAACACTTAAAAGACGAGTTGGCTGCTATAGATGCTGCCGGCTTATACAAAAAGGAGCGTAATATCGCATCGCAACAGTTTGCCGAGATTACACTCGAGGATGGCTCAAAGGCGCTAAACTTCTGTGCCAACAACTACTTGGGCTTGTCGAACAACCCCCGCCTCATTAAGGCTGCCGAGCAGGCTATGGAGGAGCGCGGTTTTGGTATGTCATCGGTGCGTTTTATTTGTGGTACACAAGACTATCACAAAGAACTCGAGAAGGCTGTGTCCGATTACTTCAAGACCGAGGACACCATCCTCTATGCGGCTTGCTTCGATGCAAACGGTGGTCTTTTTGAGCCTCTCTTTACAGCCGAGGACGCTATAATATCGGACTCTCTTAACCACGCCTCAATTATCGATGGCGTGCGTTTGTGCAAAGCACAGCGTTACCGTTACGCAAACGCCGACATGGCCGACCTGGAACGTTGCTTGCAGGAGGCGCAGGCACAGCGTTACCGTATAATTGTTACCGACGGTGTCTTCTCTATGGACGGTAACGTAGCTCCTATGGATAAAATTTGTGACTTGGCCGAAAAGTACGATGCGCTTGTTATGGTCGACGAGAGCCACTCTGCAGGTGTGGTTGGTGCAACAGGTCACGGTGTTGCCGAGCAGTTTGACTGCTATGGTCGCATAGATATCTTTACCGGTACTCTCGGTAAGGCTTTTGGTGGTGCGGTAGGTGGTTTTACAACCGGTCGCAAGGAGATTACCGATATGTTGCGTCAGCGTTCACGTCCCTATCTCTTCTCTAACTCTTTGCCCCCCTCGGTGGTTGGTGCATCGATAGAGATGTTCAAAATGCTTGGCGAGAGCGATGCATTGCACACCAAGTTGCAGAATAATGTAAATTACTTCCGCGACAAGATGCTTGCCGCAGGTTTCGATATTAAGCCCACACAGTCGGCTATATGTGCAGTGATGCTCTACGACGCGCCCCTCTCACAAGTGTTTGCGCAGAAGATGGCCCAGGAGGGTATCTTTGTAACAGGTTTCTACTATCCCGTAGTTCCCAAGGGTCAGGCTCGCATACGCGTGCAGTTGTCGGCTGCTCACGAGCCCGAACACCTGGACAAGGCTATCGCAGCCTTTATCAAGGTGGGTAAAGAGCTTGGGGTTATAAAGTAGATAAAATTACTATGAAAAGATTGCTTTTTTCGCTCTGTTTGTTGCTTGCCTCTATAAACATTGGCTATGCACAATCTGCAAATCGCCGTCTCGCTCCACAGACGGGAACATTTCCCGCCCAGCAAACCTTTTATGTTAAAAACAATAATGGCAAAGGTGGAGTTCTTTCGCTCCATTTATACTATGCAGATGGTGCGAAGATGATACGTTGCAGTGTTGGCGGTATGTTCGGTCTTTTCCGCTATGTTGATGAAACTTCCGATCGTATACTTTTCAGAGAGGGAACATTTCAACCCGCATGGGGGCAATTCAATGCTATGGTATGGAAAGACAATATCCACGGACGCACAATAGTGATATTCAAAAATTGGAGCAAAATACGATATCAGACAGCCGGCAATTATACTGAGTACAACCAATTTACGACCAAGGCGGATTTCGACAACTATCAACAAGCGATCCGGAATCTCAACGCTAGAATGAACAGCGGAGGTTACGGTGGCGGTAGCAGTAACTCTCAACAGAACTACAACGAATCAAGGTCTAGTCATACAGATAAGGCTTGCTCCTTTTGTCGTGGTTCAGGAACTTGCTCATCTTGTCGTGGCACTGGTGGCTCTTGGCAAGATACTGGTTACTATATAGGCACTGGAAACCAGAGTTGGATAAACTGTGGCTCGTGCAATGGAAGAGGGCGTTGCTTCAATTGCCACGGTACAGGTAAGCAGGCAACCTATTAACTGCATTCACTTCAATAGTAGATTTGGTTTCAACTATAAAATCCCCATAGTTAGCTGCATTTGCACTATGCTATGGGGATTTTTGTGAGGTTCAAAGAATTCAGCAGATGTTGCAACATCGGGACCTTTTTGTGTTGTCTGCAGGCCTAATTATTTGTGTATAAATGCCTGTTCCAGGTCTTGCGATATGTTTATTATGAAGTCGCCCATACGCTCTAACTCGTTCACAATGTCCATATAATAGACTGTTGTCTGGTAGTTCTTTCTGTTGTTTTCGAGCTCTTCTATCTCATAGTCTCGCAAGTGGTTGCGAAGGCTGTTAATGCGCTCTTCGGCATTGTAGGCGTTTGAAATATCTGCAAGTTCTCCCTTGTGGGCTGCTGCAAGGTTGCATATCATTGTGCTGTAGGCCTGCTCAACGGCTGCGACCATATCTTCGAGTTTCTTTTTTGTTTCGTTGTCGAAGGTTTTTTTGTGAATATCTCTTCTCGATAGTATGCGGCTGATGGCCTCGCCCGAGTCGCCAAGCGACTCAAGTTCTCCTATTATTTTATACATTGCATTCACTTTTACCGCCGTGTCGTTGCTTATCTCAGCAGCCGACACAGCGTTGAGGAAGGATGCAATCTCGAACTCAATGCGGTCTGATATCTCCTCATACTTTACAAGTTTTCCCCTCAACTCTTCAATCTTATCGGGGTTTGTTTCGCCTATAGCCTCCTTGGCATAGCCAAGCCCTTTCTTTGATATTTGGGCAAAATGTATAATCTCTTCAAAAGCTTCTTCGGTTGCAAGCTCGGGTGTGGCAACAGGGCCTGCCGATATATATTTGAGCCTGAAAACTTCGCTCTCTTGGTTGGCTGGTGCTTTTATGATAAATGTCACCATTTTTTCAATAACCGGTATAAACCATATGAGAATGCAGGTGTTTATTGTGTTAAAGAGAGTGTGTAGCATAGAAAGACCATATAGGGCGGCAATGCTTTCGGGCGATAGTGCAGCTCCTTCGCTTCCTGCAGCGACTTGGGGCACGGAAAAATCTTCGGCGGCAGGGTTGGGAAGGCCAAACAGGGCTTCCGTTATAAGTCCTATAAGGTAAAGGAACGGCTTATACAGCGCCAAAGCCCACAAAACACCAAACACGTTGAATATAGTGTGGGACATTGCAGCTCTTTTCGACAGAGTGTTACCCACCGAGGCTGCTATGTTGGCCGTAATGGTGGTTCCTATGTTCTCGCCAAGCACCATAGCGCAAGCCATTTCAAAGGGAATACATCCCATACTCAACATAATGAGGGTGATGGCCATTGTAGCCGATGATGATTGTAGAATAAGTGTGAGCACCGTGCCGAAAAGAAGGAATATGAGCACCGAGCCAAAGCCGTGGGCGGCCCACTCGGTAACAAAACCAAGATGTGTTTCATCGAGCGTCGGCACAGCCTCCTTCATAAGCCCAAGGCCTATAAACAAAAGACTGAAGCCCACGATGAGTTCTCCGATGTTTCTTCTTTTCTCCTTTTTTGATATAGAAAAGAGAAAACCAAAGGCCATTAAGGGCACGGCAAGAATAGATATATCGGCCTTGAATCCGAGCCACGACACCAACCAGGCGGTTACCGTGGTGCCTATGTTGGCTCCCATAATAACACCTATGGCTTGCGCAAGGGTGAGCAGGCCTGCATTTACGAAGCCCACAACCATCACTGTTGTTGCCGACGATGATTGAATGATTGATGTGATACCAAGCCCCGTCAATACGCCTTTCAAGGGGTTTGATGTCATTGCCGATAGCAGGCTGCGCAATTTGTTGCCCGATGCTTTTTGCAACCCGGAACTCATGAGGTTCATACCATAAAGGAACATACCCAGTGCTCCGAGCAGAGTGAATATTTGCATTAAATCCATAGTCGTTAAATTAAATTATTTATTTCGTTTATGCTGTGTTCAAATATCTCGGAACAGGTTTCATATTTATAGGGTATATATTCCGATAATTGCAGAAAGGCTTTTTGCGACTTTTTGCTGTAATAGACGACAAGGCGCATAGTGTTGCCGTGTCCCATCTCGGCAGTGTCGATGGCTATCGGGTTTGTGTTTATTGCTGCAAGAAGCGCCTCTTTTGTGTTGTCTGGAAAGTAATATTCCTTCTTGTGAAAGACTTCACTATAGCCCTGGAGTTTGTAGTTGCTTTTCAAGGCAAAAAGCAGCACAAAGCCTATGGGTGTGAGTAAATATCCCATAAGGTTTAGCGAAGCGTTTGTCGGTAGGGTGGCAAGAATGATGCCTGCAACTATGAATGAGATTCCTGTTATAATGTCTTTTGTTGAATGTGTTCTAGTGAATTTGTTATCTAAATTTTCCATATTTTATCATTTAGCTTTTAGTGGTTTAGGGTTGAGAAACGGGTGCTTGGTGCGCACGCAGTCGAGCGGTGACTCCTCTATTGAAGACACCGCACAACAATAATATATTTAGATTGCTAAATGATGAGTTTACGATACCTGATGAAACGATCGTCGGGCTCTGTAAAAAGATGCGCGTAATACCTCGCACAAGGGTTATTGCTGAATCTCCTCTCGAGGTTTAGAACACGGCACACACTTATGGCCGTGGTGTAAAGTTTGTTTCGGCTTATGGTTGTTCTGCGGGGTGCGTTTAGCAAGTGCGCAGTTGTTGTTATGGTGAAATAGTCTGTAGTGGAATATTCTACACTTGTTTCCGAGAGTGTAAAGGTTTCGGATGTGTGCGTGGGTTGTTGTGACGGAACATCGGCATTACCCCATAGGGCGATAATGCAAATCAACGGAATGATATATTTTAACACCTGTCTCATAACCTCGAAACAAAGATAATGTTTGGTAGTTAAAAAAAGAAGAAAGATGGTAAAAATAATGAAACAATGTTGTGCTGTTAAAAAAAGTATGCTAAGAAGTTTGGGGTGAAACTTCTTAGCATATAGTATTAGTGGTGTGAAGGGTGTATTTTAATCTTCGGTGTGAATTTCAAAAGTGCTTGCGGGCAGCCCCTCGCTGTTTACAAGGTTGGCGGTGGTGTAGGGTTGCCAACCGTAACGCACGCGGTAGGGTGCTTTAACCTCGCACGACCTAACTTTTATTCTCCCTCCATCGATAATCTCAACCGTTTCGGCAGGGTAGAAGATGCCCTTTTTGCCGGCTACCTCAAATGTGCGCAGGGGCTCGCCGTCGCTGCTCTTCAACCCTTGTGCGTGGGCAAAGGTGAGTATTATGGAGTTACCCTTTCGCTCGGCTTTCTTTATGGTAGGGCCGCAGGGGGTGATATGTTTTTTCCCGTATGTGTGGTGCAACGCTTGTCGTGCAAGGCGCTCGCCTATGGGCTTTTTATTCTTGGGGTGCACGTCCCACTTATCGCCTTTGTCGCTCGACACTGCAAACGCGCAGTTTTCTATAGTGTCGGCAAGGCGGCGTTGTGAGTTGCGAAAATGTGGCCACGACGGGCGTTCTATGCTCGATAGCTGTACAAAGTAGAAAGGCAGGCTCTCTTTATTCCATGTTGTTCGCCAGCTTTTTACAAGGGTGGGGAAGATGGTTTCGTGCAACTCTGTGTTGTGAGC
Source organism: Bacteroidaceae bacterium (assembly GCA_045612305.1). Taxonomy (GTDB): domain Bacteria; phylum Bacteroidota; class Bacteroidia; order Bacteroidales; family Bacteroidaceae; genus HGM04593. The sequence goes on along the minus strand of JAZKYU010000031.1, from coordinate 19,533 downwards.
ATTCGACTCGCCTTGGTACCATATGACACCTTTTATGGGGTATGAGGCTATGGGTGCTATGCCTGTTTCGTGCAGGTAGGCAGGCTCGTAGGGGTGGCGTTGTAAGGGGGTGTTGCTCTTTTTAATGTTTTTTGCAGCACGCCCACGGCACCAATCTTGCACCATGTCGTTCTCTTTCCAATTATAAAGTATGTCGACCAACTGCGGGTGCCACTCAAGTGTTTTGCGGTCGATGAAGGCTTCGGCAGGTGCGCCCCCTACCGCGTTGCATATGAGTCCCACAGGTACGCCGAGAGAGTCGGCAAGCATAGCGCCAAAGTGGTAGGCCACGGCCGAGAAGTTGTCTACACTCTCTTGGGTTGCAGGCTGCCACAGCGTGGGAAGGTAGTAGTTGTGCTTGTTTATCGCGTTTAGGTCGGCCTCGTCCCACTCTATATTATCGGTGTAGACGCGGGGTTTCATGTTGTAGATGCGTATGTTTTTTGTTTCGCACGTTTTGAGGCTCTCCTCTTTGTGGGAACTCTCTTTAACCATAAAAGCCATATTGGACTGCCCCGAACAGAGCCACACCTCACCGGCTACAATATTTTTGAGTGTTATCTTTTCCTTTTTGCTCTCCACGGTGAGGGCGAGGGGTGTGCCGTCGGCTTTCAAGGGTTTGAAGGTTACCTCCCACTTGCCGTTGCTCGCAGCTGTGGTTTTCAGTTTCTGCTTGCCAAGGCGTGCTGTAATCTTCTCTCCCGCATCGGCAGTGCCGCGTAAGGTGAAAGGCTCGCCCTGCTGAACGACCATATTGTCGCTGTAAATTGCTGGTAGCGCAAGCTGCCCGCCAAAATCTCCTGTTATGGCCGAATATACCCTCTTGGCAAGTATGGTGGCGCCCTCTTCGTTGGGGTGCAGAGCGTCGGGCATAAGGTCGGGGCGGTGGTAGAGTGTTTCTTGCAGGTCGATGAGCTCCACATTTGCAATCTCGGCAACATCCTCTATGGCGCTTTGTATCTGCCAATACCAGTCGCGTGTACCACTCTTAAATCTCTTGTGCCAGTGAAATATGGGGGTCATGCGGCATACCCATATTTTAATGTCGGGGTTTATGGCACGCAGGGTGTCTACAAGAGATAGATAGTTGGGGATGAAGCTGTCGCGGTGGTTGGGCCAGTTGCGTGGGTCGGTGTCGTTGAGTCCAAGGTGAATTATGGCAAGGTCTGGGGCAAACTCTAGCGCAGCCTTGTACTCGTCCTGCTCTTTGTAGGGGCGGTGTCCTTTGTCGAGGAGGGTAGCTCCCGACTTTCCAAAATTGCCCACGATGTAACCCTCGCCTAGCAACTTGCCTAGCTGTGCGGGGTACGATGTCGCGGCGGGTGATTTATGCCCGTAGCCGTATGTTACGCTGTTGCCTATGCAGGCTACCTTTGTTTTCTCTTGTGCGCAGTTTATGGATATTACAAACATTACCGCAAGGGTGAATAGCAGGGCTCTTCTCATAGTTGTTCGTTTTTGGGGTGTCGACAAAATTAAACAATTTATTCAAAAAAACGGTCGATGCAGGTTGTTTTTATTCTATAGTATGCGGTGCGAGTGAATTTATTTAATAAATGGTTGGTGTGTTTGTGAAATATGCGCTATATTCGCGGTGTGAAATTTGTGAATAAAGGTATAAAACATATGAGAAAAAGAAATTTACTGTGGGCGTTATCGCTTCTTTTATTCATCTCTTGTGGAAATTCTTATATCGACCAATATGAGGATTTGTGCGACGACGCGAAAGAACGTATTGAGGCTGCGACCTCGGTTAAAGAGGTTAATGCTGTGGTAAGGATGTTTAGAGAGGATATAAGCCAGCTAACAAAAGAGAACGCCGAGGAGGCCGACAAACTGCGAATATCCAGGGGGGAAGTTGAAAAGAAAACGAAAAAACTGCGTGAACGTCGCATAAAGGCTCACAACTCGGTGAGCAAGGCTGCTGCCGAGAAACGCAGAAAGTTGAAACAATAAAAAACAGAGGTTGCCGTTAAAAGCAACCTCTGTTTTTTATGTTTGTGTTTACCGCCCTTTGGTTTTTCTCTCCTCGGGGGTAAGCGATACACCTTCGTAGAAGTGTTTGGCGAAGTTCCACCCGAACACAGAGTAGTAGCGCGACAGGTTTTTGGCACGGCCTATAAACTCTTTTGTGTCTTTGTCTTCGGGGGCGGGGTTGCTCCAGCCTATCTCGGCGATGGCGCTCAAACGAGGCAGGGCCATATATTGCAACTGCATAGGGGTGGGTATATATTCGCACCACAAGTTGCCCTGCACGCCGAGTATGTATTCTTGCTCCTCCGGTGTGAGCTTGTCGTAGGGGTTAAGCTCATAGGTTTTGTGCAAGGGTACATAACCGCCTATAGCGTCGGGCTCGTCAACACGGTCGGTTGTCTGGTAGTAGTCGAGGTAGCAGTGGCTGTTGGGGGCCATAATGGCGTAGTTCCCCTTGCGCGCTGCTGTTATGCCGCCCGATGCTCCTCGCCACGACATTATGGTTGCGCTTTGCGACACACCGCCCTCGAGTATCTCGTCCCAGCCTATCATCTTGCGGCCGTTGTCGTTGAGGAATTTCTCTATGCGTGTGTTCACATAAGATTGTAGCTCGGCTTCGTTTTTTAGCCCGTTCTCCTCTATACGTTTTTGGCAGTTTGCACACACCTTCCACTCGTCGCGGGGAGCTTCGTCGCCGCCTATGTGTATGTATTCAGAGGGGAAGAGTGCTATAACCTCTTTTAGAACATCCTCCCAAAATTTGAATGTGCTCTCTTTGCCGGCGCAAGCTATTTGGGGCGATACACCCCACATGGGCCAGGTCTTGTAGTTGCCCTCTTCACCGCGACAGCCCAGCCAGGGGTAGGCGCAGAGAGCACCAAGTGAGTGCCCGGGAATTTCAATCTCGGGTATTATGGTTATGAAGCGCTCTTCGGCATATTTTACAATCTCTTTTATATCTTTTTGTGTGTAGTAACCGCCGTAGGGTATGCCGTCGAAGCCTTCGTTGTGGCCGGTAGTGGTCTCCTCGCGCAAGCTGCCTTTTTTTGTGAGCAGGGGGTATTTTTTTATCTCTATGCGCCAGCCTTGGTCTTCGGTGAGGTGCCAGTGAAAGCGATTCATCTTGTGCATAGCAAGTATGTCGAGCATCTCTTTTATGGTCTCCACGCTCCAAAAGTGACGCGAGCAGTCGAGCATAAAACCGCGGTAGGCAAAGTGGGGCTTGTCCTCAATCTTTACAGTGGGTAGTTTTAATGCCTTGAGGTTGAGGGGAGTCTCGTAGGCCTGCACGGGTATCTGTTGTTTCAGGGTTTGTGCAGCGTAAAAGGCACCTGCACCTCCGTTGCAGAGTATTATGATGTTCTCGGGGGTTATGTCGAGTATGTAACCTTCGCTGGGGAGGCCACCGTCGTGTCTTATGATGATGTTACCTGCGCTTTTAACCGAAGTGTCGCTCTTGAACTTTTTACCAAAAACGGAAATTGCAATGCGGTTTATTTCGGCAACAGCGTGTGCTGTACCGTTCTCGTTTACAAGGTCTATAACCTTTGTGTTAGGAGTAATTTCGAAGTAACAATTTTTAAGTCCCTGTGTCGTTTTTTGGGGCTTGGGCAATATGCTGTTTTGTAAATTTCCTTGTGCAAAAAGCGATGTGCAACTTATGAGCAGTGTGGCGGCAAATGTGAAAAAACGGTTCATCCTTAATTGTCTTTATGTCCTGTTATAATGTACTTTTATATATCTGTTGCAAAGGTAATATCAAATGCTTAAAAGACAAAATAACTCCCTTTTTTGTTTTTTTATTAAACAGGGTATGTGTTGTGTTTGAAATTTTTTCTATATTCGCAGATGTGTAAGTTTTTCGAGAGTAACATAACTAAACAAACATAATATGAATAAAGAAAAGTATGTAATTGGAATAGACCTTGGTGGTACAAATACTGTTATAGGTCTTGTCGACGCAAAAGGTAACATCCTTGCAAAGGACGACACAACAAAAACACAGGCTCATCCCGAGATTGAGGAGTACACAGACACCCTTGCAGCGGTTATAAAAAGACTTGCCGAGGAGTGTGGTGCAGAGGGCAAGATAGAGGGTATAGGTATAGGCGCTCCTATGGCCAACTATTATACCGGTGAAATAGTGAATGCTGCCAACCTCCCTTGGAAGGGTATTGTGCCTCTTGGCTGGCTTATGGAGAAAAAGACAGGCATACCCACAAAGGTAACAAACGATGCCAACGCTGCCGCTATAGGCGAGATGAAGTACGGTGTTGCGCAGGGTATGAAAGATTTTGTCTACATAACTCTTGGTACAGGTGTTGGTAGCGGTATCGTTGCTAACGGGCAGCTTATTTATGGTCACGACGGTTTTGCAGGTGAGCTTGGCCACGTTACTGCTCCCGTACTCGAAGGTCGTCAGTGTGGTTGTGGCCGTGTCGACTGTTTGGAAACCTACGCTTCGGCTACAGGTATTGTGCGCACAGCCAAAAAGTGGCTTGTTGAGCGCGACCAACCCAGCATATTGCGCGATGTGTGCATAAACGAGCTTACCTCTAAAATGCTTTTCGATGCAGCTATGCAGGGCGACGAACTTGCAAAAGAGATATTTGAGTTTACAGGTAACGTGCTTGGCGATGCTTTCTGCAACTTTATCGCCTTCTCGGCTCCCGAGGCTATCGTGCTCTTTGGTGGCCTGGCTAATGCCGGCGACCTTTTGCTCGACCCCATACGCAAACGTATGAACGAGAACGTTGTGTTCTTGTGGAAGAACAAAGTGAAGGTGCTTAAATCTTCTCTTCCCGGTGCCGACGCAGCGGTGCTTGGTGCTTCGGCTCTTGGCTGGAAAGAGTAATTCAGCCTTTATATTAACACAAAAACGGGCGTTCCAAGGTTTTCCTGGTCGCCTGTTTTTGTTTTTTAAGAGACCTGGATTTTGATGCGTTCCGCGTGGTGTAACAACGAATCTGTGTTGTTTGGTGTATAAGTGCCAACATTTATTGTAAAAAAACAAAAATATAGATTCTTTTAATAAAAATACACTTATATTTGTAGGTAGTGATAAAAACAAAAAACTAAAGGAATAAATATTTTTTTCTATGGGTGATATCTTCAACAAAACGAAAAAACTTCTTTGCCTCTCTATGGCAGGCGGTGCTATGATGCCCTTTGTTTCGTGCGACGAAAAAAAGGAAGAAAAACCGATGAATATTCTCTATATTATGTGCGACGACCACTCTTACCAAACTTTGAGTGCGTATGACACTACGTATATTCAAACACCGAACATCGACCGCATAGCGACCGATGGCGTGCGTTTCACAAACAGCTTTGTGGCCAACTCTATAAGCGGCCCCTCGCGTGCTTGCATGCTCACCGGCAAGCATAGCCTTGCCAACGGCTTCACCGACAACAAATCTTCGTTCGACGGGGGGCAGCAGACCTATCCCAAGTTGTTGCAAAAACAGGGATACGAAACAGCCGTTATAGGTAAGTGGCACCTTACATCCGACCCCACAGGCTTCGACTATTGGGATATACTCATCGGTCAGGGCGACTATTATAACCCAACCTTCATAAAGAACGGTGAGAAGGTGCAGCGCAAGGGTTACGCAACAAACGTAACCACAGACCTCGCGCTTGAGTGGCTCGACTCTATACGCGACAAGAGCAAGCCTTTCTGCTTGCTTTTGCACCACAAGGCTCCCCACCGCACTTGGATGCCCGATACCTGCGACCTCTCCCTCTTTGCCGACAGTAACTTCCCCTTGCCCGAAACCTTCTACGACAACTACGAGGGGCGTAAAGCTGCCGCACAGCAGAAGATGTCAATCTCTAACGATATGGATATTGTGTACGACCTTAAGATGGCCGACAAGGACAGCGCTGTACACAGCCGCCCCGACCTCGAAGAGTGGGGCCGCAGAATATACAACAATATGGATGCCGAGCAAAAGGCCGCCTGGGATGCTCACTACGACAAAGTTATTGAAAAGTTCAAGGCTGCAGGCCTCAAGGGTAAGGCTCTCGATGAGTGGAAATTCCAGCAATATATGCGCGACTACCTGCGTGTTATAACCTCGGTCGACCGCAACGTGGGCTACGTGCTAGACTATCTCGAGGAGAACGGTCTTATGGATAACACCCTCATCGTCTACACCTCCGATCAAGGATTTTATATGGGTGAGCACGGTTGGTTTGACAAACGCTTTATGTACGAGGAGTCTTTCCGCACACCTCTGCTTATGCGTCTGCCCGGCGGCGTTAAGGGCGATGTTACACAACTCGTGCAGAACATCGACTACGCCCCCACAATACTCGACCTTGCCGGCGTGGAGATACCCGAGGATATACACGGCGAGTCGTTGCTTCCCCTTCTCAAGGGCGAGGCTTGGAACCCCGAGCGCAAGGCTCTATACTATCACTACTACGAGTTCCCCGACGAGCACGCCGTGCGTCCTCACTATGGTATACGCACCGAGCAGTACAAACTCATACATTTTTATGGCGAGAACTACAGCGAGTGGGAGCTTTTCGACCTTGCTGCCGACAAGAACGAGCTTAACAACATATACGGCGCTCCTGGCACAGAGCAGCTAGTCGACAGCCTTAAGGGTACTTTGCGCGAGCTTCAGGTGCTCTATGGCGAAGAGAAATTTATTGAAAAGTAAAAGATGAAGAGTAACAAAAGGAACAATTTAAACCTCGTCGATGTTGCAAAGATGAGGCGCGCACCCTCCTTCGGCACTATGGTGAAGCCGATAGGGTCGGCGTGTAACCTCGATTGTAACTATTGTTACTACCGCGATAAAGCCGATATTTACAACAATGCTATGCCGCGTATGAGCGAGGGCTTGTTGGAGAATTATATAAAGCAGTACATCGAGGGTGCTTCGCAGCAGACTGTTACTTTCTGTTGGCACGGTGGCGAGCCTTTGATGGCAGGCCTGCCCTTCTTGCGCAAAGCTGTTGAGCTGCAGAAAAAGTATGCAGGTGACAAGGTAATTGAAAACACCTTGCAGACAAACGGTATCCTTGTGAACGAAGAGTGGTGTAGTTTTTTTGCCGATAACGGTTTTCTCGTCGGCCTCTCGCTCGACGGCCCCGAGGATATACACGACGCTTTCCGTCGCGACTGTGGTGGTGCACCCACCTTCTCTCGCGTGATGAAAGCCGTTGATATGTTCACTCGTACCGGGGTCGATTTTAATATCCTCTCTACCGTGAACAAGTGTAGTGAGGGGCGCGGAGCCGAGGTTTACAAATTCCTGCGTACGCTTAGCTGCTATATGCAGTTTTTGCCCGTGGTAGAGTATGTAAAAGAGCGTCCGGGGCATCGCCCGCTTATAGTATCTCCCGACGAGGAAGAGGCTGTTGAGGCTCCTTGGTCGGTGAGCGCACGCGGTTACGGCGAGTTTATGTGTGCCGTGTTCGACGAGTGGGTGAAACGCGATGTAGGCAGCCGTTTTGTGCAACTTTTCGATATAACCCTTGCCAACTGGTGCGGCGTGCCCCCACCGTTGTGTGCCTTCTGCGACACCTGCGGCGACGGCCTTGTGGTTGAACATAACGGCGATGTTTACTCGTGTGACCACTTTGTCTACCCTGAGTATCGCTTGGGCAATATAGCCGAAAAGAGCCTCGTGGATATGTATAAGAGTGAGGAACAACAGGCCTTTGGACGCGACAAACGCGAGGCTCTTCCTATGGAGTGCAAGCGTTGCAACTACTATTTTTTGTGCAAAGGAGAGTGTCCCAAGCATCGCTTCGGTTATGCAAAGAATGGGGAGCCCTATATGAACGTGTTATGCGAGGGGTATAAGATGTTTTTCCGTCACACCGACCCTTATATGCGATATATGAAGTCGATGCTCGACAAGGGTGAGCCGCCTGCACGTGTTATGGAGTGGAAAAGATAAAGACTTATAGACAATAACAATATAACTAACAACCAAAGTAATATGGATTCAAAATTTGTACTTCCGAAGATTGGCGAGTTGCCTGTTTCTGCATCGCTGGACAGCATCTGCAAGTTCGAAAAAGTATCTACTCTCATCTGCCCCACAGCCGATGAGGGTGCGAAGCGCGCAGCCGATATTGTGGTTAAGGCGATAAACAGCCACAGAGTCGACGGCCTTTTTGTGCTCGGCTTGTCTACAGGCCGCACACCTCTTGGCCTTTATGCCGAGCTTGTTAAGAGATACAAGGCGGGCGAGGTGAGCTTTAAAAACGTTAAGGTGTATAGCCTCGATGAGTTTTACCCTATGAAGCCCGAGAACCCTCAAAGCCGCAATCACCGCGTTTACGAGGATTTTCTGAAATATGTCGATGTTGACCCCAAAAATGTTCTCTTCCCCGACGGTACTGTGCCTCGTGAGCAGGTGAATGAGTATTGCAAGAGCTACGAACAGATGGTGCGTGGGCAGGTAGATTTGATGATTGTGGGCGTGGGCGAGCTTGGACAGATAGGCTTTAACGAGCCCGGTACATACTCAAAATCCACAACACGTCTTGTGCAGTTGAGCTACAATTCCCGCCGTACACAGAACAAGTTCTTCTCCGACCCTAACGAGGTCCCTAAAACAGCAATAACTATGGGTATGGACACAATTATGAGCGCAAAGAAAATAGTGCTTATGATGTGGGGAGAAGAGAAAACCGCCATCGCAAAAAACTTGATAGAGGGCGAGGTTTCGGAAAGTTATCCTGCAACATACTTGCAGGGGCATCGTAACGTACAGGTTATTATCGATGAGGGTGCTGCACAGGAGCTTACACGCGTGAAAGAGCCGTGGCTCATAGCTCCCCCCGCAGAGTGGACACCTAAACTCATTCGCAAGGCAGTTATATGGCTTTGCCAGGTTGTCGATAAACCTATATTAAAGCTTACCCACCAAGACTATATAAAGAACTCTCTTTCCGACCTCTTGGAGCGTGTCGACACATACGACCAGGTGAATATCCGTGTATTCAACGATGTGCAGCATATAATTTCGGGTTGGCCCGGTGGAAAGCCCAACGCCGACGACTCTACACGTCCCGTGCCTTCGACACCCTTCCCCAAACGAGTGATAATATTCTCGCCTCACCCCGACGACGATGTTATCTCTATGGGTGGCACTTTTAATCGCCTCATAGAACAAGGACACGATGTTCACGTAGCCTACGAGACATCGGGTAACGTGGCGGTGTACGACGATGTGGTGCTGCAAAACATTGACACAGCTCGCGAGATGGGCTTTGGTGACCGTTTCGATGAGGTGCGAGAGATTATAGCAAACAAAAAACCCGGTGAGCCCGAGCCGCGTGCTCTTCTCGACCTTAAGGGTGCTATACGCCGTGCCGAGGCGCGTGCAGCTTGTCGCTCTATAGGTCTTGACGACAGAACAAACGCACACTTCCTAAACCTGCCTTTCTACGAGACGGGAGGTATAAAGAAGGGGCAATTGTCCGATGCCGACATTGAGATTGTTAAGAAACTTATGCAGGAGGTTAAGCCTCACCAGATATACGCCGCAGGCGACCTCACCGACCCCCACGGCACACACCGTGTATGTATAGAGGCTGTGTTGCGTGCTTGGGAAGAGGTGAAGGGCGAGCCTTGGGCAAAAGAGTGCCACATATGGCTCTATCGTGGTGCTTGGCAAGAGTGGGACTTGGCTGTTGCCGATATGGCGGTTCCCTTGAGCCCCGAAGAACTTATCCGCAAACGTCACGCAATATTCCGCCACCTGTCGCAGAAGGATATTGTTCCCTTCCCCGGCGAGGATGCTCGCGAGTTCTGGCAGCGTGCCGAAGAGCGTACGCAGGGTACTGCGCAGTTGTTCGACAAGATAGGCCTTCCCGAGTATCAGGCTATCGAGATGTTTGTGAAGCTACTCTAAAAACGTATAGCAATAATAAACAAAAAAAGATGCGAGAATTCTCGCATCTTTTTTGTTTGCTCCTTGTCTTGTCGATAATTTTTGCGAGCAAAAATCACTCTTCATCTATTACACCGTTGTAGGCAAGCTCGCCCTCAACAATAAAGAAGAGCTCTTCGGGGTCGAAGTCTCCGATGCCGTTCTTCTTTGCCTCTTTGGCGATGAAGCGTGCAATCTCGTCTATGTCGATGTCTACATATTCGCCGCCACCATCGAGTATGCCGCTCTTGTCGTAATAGTCGTATATGGTGTCGAGGAAGTAATAAAACTCATCGTCGCTGAATTTCTCTTTTAAATCCTGCGGCAAGCGCTCGCGTATATAGGCGATGGTCTTCTCGTCGTCTATGTCTTCGATGTTAAATTCGTCGTTTTGCATAATTGTTTATCCTAAAAGTGCTTCGAACTTGGCTTGTACATCGGCTTTTGATTTAGAGCCTACAAATTTGTCTACAATCTGCCCGTCTTTGATAAAGATTACTGTGGGCACGTTGCGTATGCCGTACTCGGCTGTGAGGTCGCACGCCTCTTCGATGTCGCATTTTGCTACCGCGATGCGGCCTTCGTACTCGGTTGCCAGCTCTTCGATGATGGGGGCAAGCTGTTTGCAGGGACCGCACCAGGTTGCGCTAAAATCGAGAACGATGGGGAGGCTTGTTGCCATAAATTCCTGTGAATTTTCGTCTGTTACGATAAATGCCATAATTTCGTATTTTTAAAGTTATTAGTTGAGTTGATATTCTACGTTTGTTAGTGTTTTCAAGTATTCCAAAAATTCGTATTCAACGGTTATGTCGTGTGTTTTTGAGAAGAGTTCTAGTGTAAACTCGTGCTCAAAATCTTTTATGTTTATGCGCAGTTTGCTGTTGCCGGGGTGCTTCTCGGCGTAGTCTATTATGCACTCGTATATATCGTCGGTGAGGCTCATAACATCGAAGGATATTGTGATGCTCTTTACCATCTTGTCTTTTATCTCGGGCATAAGCTCTATGCTGCCTACGCTAAAGTCGTACTTTGTGGGGTCCCAGCGGCGCGGTGTGCAAGTTCCTTTTATATATAGGAAGTTGCCGGGGATAAAGTAGTTTTGTCTTTTTATCCACTCGTCGCCAAAAAAGAAGAGTTCGGCGGTGCCTGAAAAGTCTTCTATCTTTGCCACTCCATAGGGGCTGCCTTTTTTGGTGAAGCCTGTGCGCGGTGCTTCGGCAACAACGCCGCCGAAGGTTACTTTGCGACCTACGAGCGATTCAAGGTCGGCCATCTCTGCAGCTTTTGTGTTGCAAAACTCGTTGAGTATGAGTGTGTAGTCGTCGAGAGGGTGGGCCGACAGGTATATACCGACAAGGTCGCGCTCGCGGTTGAGGCGTTCTAGGGTGCTCCAGCTACCACATTCAGGTACCTCGGGCTTGGGAATCTCGGGCATCTCTTCGGCTCCGAAAAGGGTGTTTTGTGCCGACGACTTGTCTGTTTGGTAGAGGTTGCCGTAGCGCGTTAGGCACTCGAGGAACTGCTCGCCTTTGCTGTTGCAGGCGAGGTACTGCTCGCGGCTTATGTCTCCGGGCAACTCGTCGAAAGCGCCCGACAGCGCAAGGCACTCAAGGTTTTTACGGTTGCAGGCGGTGAGGTTAACGCGCTCCACAAAGTCGAAGACGCTTGTGAAGGGGCCGTTTGCTTCTCGCTCGTCGATGATGCTTTGCACGGCGCTCTCGCCCACGCCTTTTACAGCGCACAAACCGAAACGTATGTCGCCCTTTTTGTTTACGCTAAACTTGCGGTGCGACTCGTTTACATCGGGGCCCAAAACGTTTATGTTCATGCTCTTGCACTCTTGCATGAGCTTGGTAATTTCGGTTATCTTGTCGAGGTTTCGGCTTAGTGCGCCGGCCATATATTGCGAGGGGTAGTGCGCCTTGAGGTAGGCTGTCTGGTAGGCAACCCACGAGTAGCAGGTTGCGTGAGACTTGTTGAAGGCGTACGATGCGAACTTCTCCCAGTCGGCCCAAATTTTTTCGAGGGTCTTTTCGGGGTGTCCGTTTGCTTTTCCACCGTTTATAAACTTAGGCTTCAGCTCGTCGAGCTTGTCTTTCATCTTTTTACCCATCGCCTTGCGCAGTGTGTCGCTCTCGCCGCGTGTGAAGTCGGCAAGGAGGCGCGAGAGGAGCATCACCTGCTCCTGGTACACGGTGATACCGTATGTGTCCTTAAGGTATTTTTCCATACAGGGTATGTCGTACTGCACAAGTGTGGGGTCGTGCTTACGCTGTATGAAGTCGGGGATGTAGTCCATAGGGCCCGGGCGGTAAAGAGCGTTCATGGCGATGAGGTCCTCGAAGGTGGTGGGCTGTAGCTCGCGCAAGTATTTTTGCATACCGGGCGACTCAAACTGGAAGGTACCTATGGTGTTGCCCTTGCTGTATAGCTCGTAGGTTAGGGGGTCGTCTATGGGTATAGTGTCTATGTCTACGTCTATCTTCAAGCTTTGACGTATGTTCTCTATAGCCTCTTTTATGACGGAGAGGGTTTTAAGGCCCAAGAAGTCCATCTTTATGAGACCGGTCTCCTCGATGACGCTTCCCTCGTACTGTGTCACGAGCATCTTCTCGCCGGTCTCTTTGTCCTCGGCTACGCTGATGGGTACGTGGTCGGTTATGTCGTCGCGACAGATGATGGTGCCGCAGGCGTGCACACCGGTGTTGCGCACGTTGCCCTCGAGCATCTTTGCATATTTTATGGTGTCGCGCAGTATGGGGTTGGGCGAAGCTTCGGCTTCGCGCAACTCGGGTACGGCTGCGATGGCATTGGGGAGGTTCATCTTTTTTCCGTCGGGCAGGCGGTCGGGGATGGCCTTGCACAGCCTGTTCGACTCGTCGAGAGGCAGCTTCTGCACGCGGGCGACATCTTTTATCGCCAGCTTTGTGGCCATAGTGCCGTAGGTGATGATGTGTGCAACCTTCTCTTGGCCATATTTTTCGGTAACCCAGTTGAGCACGCGGCCTCTACCGTCGTCGTCAAAGTCCACGTCTATATCGGGGAGAGAGATACGGTCGGGGTTTAAGAAACGCTCGAAAAGGAGGTCGTACTTTATGGGGTCGACGCGGGTGATACCCAACGCGTAGGCTACCACGCTACCGGCTGCCGAGCCACGTCCGGGGCCCACCGATACACCAAGCTCTTCGCGCGCAGCGCGTATGAAGTCTTGCACTATAAGAAAGTAACCGGGGAAACCCATAGTCTTCATTATGTGCAGCTCAAAGTCGATGCGGTCGGTAAGTTCTTGCTCGAAGGGCTCGGAGTAGCACTTTCTTGCGCCGTCGTATGTTATTTTGCGCAGGTAGTCGCCTTCGAGCTTTATGCGGTAGAGCTTGTCGTAACCTCCAAGTTTCTTAATCTTCTTTTCGGCTTCATCCTGCGAGAGCACCACGTTGCCTTTCTCGTCGCGTGTAAACTCGTTGAAGAGGTCTTCGTGGGTGTATTTTTGTCGATAAAGTTCTTCGGTGCCAAAATCTTCGGGTATGGCGAAGGTGGGCATAATGGGAGCACTGTCGATGGTGTAAAATTCCACCTTATCGCATATCTCTACGGTGTTTGTGAGGGCCTCGGGCACATAGCCGAACATCTCGTTCATCTCGGCTTTGGTCTTGAACCACTCTTGCTTTGAGTAGAGCATACGCTTGGGGTCGTCGAGGTCTTTTCCCGTACTCAAACATATGAGGCGGTCGTGGGCCTCGGCGTTCTCCTCGTCGACAAAGTGCACGTCGTTGGAACATATGAGCTTGATGCCGCATTTTTTTCCAAGTTCCTCAAGCTGTCTGTTTACTTCAACCTGTAAGGGGTATACCTCGTGGTTTGCACGCTCTATGGATGCCTTGTGTAGCTGTAGCTCCAGGTAAAAGTCGTCGCCGAAGATACTCTTGTACCACAAAGCCACCTCTTCGGCTTTTTCGGTCTCGCCCTTCATCAGTAGTTGCGGAATTTCTCCACCCAAGCAGGCCGAGCAGCACACAAGCCCTTCGTGATATTTCTCTATCTCGGCCTTGTCGGTACGCGGGTTATAGTAATATCCCTCGGACCACGCTTTTGACACTATCTTCACAAGGTTGTGGTAACCCGTAGCGTTTTTTGCCAGCAGAATAAGGTGGTGTCCGCGCATGTCCTCCTTGAGCTCTCGGTTAAAGAGGCGGCGTTCGGCTACATATACCTCACAGCCTATTATGGGCTTGAACTTTTCCTCGTCGCTCTTGCCTTTGTTCTTCTTGTTCACATAGTTGAAAAACTCCTTTATGGCCATCATATTGCCGTGGTCGGTGATGGCCACACCGCGCATACCGTCGGCTATGGCTTTGTCTACAAGACGGGGCACAGAGGCTTGTCCGTCGAGTATGGAGTATTGCGAGTGAACGTGAAGGTGTACAAAGTCGTGCATATAATAGAGGTTTCTTTTTACTTTTAATTTTAGCGTTGATAAAGTTAATATCTTTTGTTTGTTCGGCATAGGGCTTTGCGCAAAAAGTTATCAACAATTTTTTGTACACCCTGCCAAACAAACTATTTATGGCAAAATAGGGTGTTTTTATCGTTTTTTATTTGTCATTTAACAAAATGTTACTATTTTTGTGTTTGTAATATCTTTACTTGGGGTATGAAAAAAATAGGAAAACTTAAAAAAATTAAAAAGATAAGAAACATCAGATTGCACCGCGAGGGTACTGAAATTCTTATCGTGTCGTTTTTGCTTTTACTTTTGATAAACATTCCTCTTTGGTCTTTCTTGCCATCGTGGGTAGTTTTTAACTCAATAGTAAGTACTTTCACTGTAACCCTCTTCCTCTTGATTGTTAACTTCTTCCGTAGCCCTATAAGACGCTTCCAGGGAGATGTTGATGATATTGTGGTGGCGCCCGCCGACGGAAAGATTGTGGTTAAGGAGAAGGTTTTTGAGCCCGACCACTTTAAAGACGAGCGTATGCTTGTTTCTATATTTATGAGCCCGATGAACGTGCACGCTAACTGGTATCCTGTTGATGGCGTAGTTAAGCGCGTGGAGCACCAAAAAGGTAAGTTCCACAAGGCGTGGTTGCCCAAGGCTAGTACCGAAAACGAGCGTTCGTTGGTGGTTATAGAGACAGCCGGCGGCGAGGAGATACTTGTGCGCCAAATTGCAGGTGCTATGGCACGCCGCATCGTAACCTACGCAACCGTGGGCGAGGAGTGCTTGATAGACCAGCATATGGGCTTCATCAAGTTCGGCTCTCGTGTCGACGTGTATCTGCCTCTCGATGCCGAAATTTGTGTAGACATCGATCAAAAGACAGTAGGTAATCAAACTATAATTGCAAAACTTAAATAAGATACAGTTATGGCAATAAAGAAGCATATACCCAATACGATAACTTGTTGCAACCTCTTTTCGGGGTGCATTGCTTGTGTTATGGCTTTCAACGGCGATTTTAATGCAGCGCTTTTCTTTATTGTACTTGGTGCAATATTTGACTTCTTCGATGGGATGGTGGCTCGTTTGTTGAAGGTTTCATCTCCCTTAGGTGTGCAGATGGACTCTCTAGCCGATGACGTAACTTTTGGCTTTGCGCCGGCGGCTGTTGTCTACTCTTTTATGTGCAGATTGCCTTTGCCTGCATTCCTCTCTCCCGTTGCCGAGTTTATACCTTTTTATGCTTTCTTGATAGCGGTATTTTCGGCGGTGCGTCTTGCTAAATTCAACATAGATACCCGCCAGAAATCTACTTTTATTGGCCTTCCCACCCCGGCTAACGCTCTTTTCTGGGCTTCGTTGGTCGCAGGCTTGGGCGGTTGGATAGAGGAACTCAATGCAGGTTGGCTGCTTATTATGGGGCTTATAACGTTGTTCTCTTACTTGTTGGTATCGAACATACCTATGTTCTCGCTCAAATTCAAGAGCTTGAGATGGAGAAGTAACAAAATACGTTATATATTCCTTGTTTGTTCTATACCTATGCTGTTTTTGGGTATAGGTGCTGCTGTGGCAATTATAGCTTGGTATCTTGCTCTCTCCACAGCTCTTTATATTCGCAAGAACGTTGCATAAAGAACTTTATGGTTTTTTAGGGTAAGGGGTGCCTTAATTTTTTATAGAAATTGAGGCTCTCTTTTTTAATCCCTTTTATGCCTACGTTTGTTTTCTTTTTATGAATTTACAGGTATGGCTTTTTTCTTTTTTTTGTTCTTACTTGCACTATTTATCATAATGTTGATACCAACGATACTTGCATCTTTGGTACGCACTGTTTTTTCTATATTAGGTTTCTTCTTTGGTGGTCGCCGAAGAGGTGGCACCTCCTCGTCGCAACAGCGCACGCAGAGCTACGATAGAGGCTCGGCACAGCACAGAGCAAGCCAGAACAACTCTTCGCAACGCAAAAAGATGTTCGACAAGAACGAGGGGGAGTATGTCGATTTTGAGGAGATTAAAGAGGATAAATAGAATTTTTTATCTCTTTCTGTTGAAAAAATCCTTCATAAGACGGGCCGCTTCGTCGGCGCAGACGCCTTGTGTTACCTCGGTTTTGGGGTGCAGCACGTTGGGTGCATATTTGTGGTAGCCTTTTTTCTCGTCGGTGGCTCCGTAGACTACGCGACGCATCTGCGACCACCCTATAGCACCGGCGCACATAGGGCAGGGCTCAACCGTAACGTAGAGGGTGCAGTCGGTTAAATATTTACCGCCTATATTTGTTGCAGCGGCTGTTATAGCCTGCATCTCGGCGTGTGCGGTTACATCGTTAAGTGTTTCAGTGAGGTTGTGGGCACGGGCAATTATGCGGCCGTTGCACACGATGACAGCCCCTATGGGTATCTCGTCCTTTGCAAAGGCTTTTTGCGCCTCGGCAAGGGCTTGTTTCATATAGTCGACGTCGGTCATAGGGGTGTTTTCTTATCGGCGCATATCGTGCTCCTCGAAGAGTGTGGGGTAGTCTGTCTCGAGGCTTTTATAGATAAAAGAGAGCAGGGTCTCGCGCATCCAGTTGCTTTTGTTTGTTATCTTGTATTTTTTAAGATATTCGTCTATAATCCTCATCTCCTCGTCGCTGACAAGGCATACTACACGCGAGTGTCTCACCGGTTGCACGCGTGTTGTGGTTGCTTTAAGCGTTTTTGTCTTTTTGGTACTCATGGAGCGATGTTCTATTCTCTTCGACAAAAATAGTGCAATAGCCGCCGAAAAACAAATTTTGATTTGTTTTTCGCTGCAACAAATGCTATCTTCGCCATTATTATGGCAAAATTCTATGGCGCAACACAATCTTTTGGGTAATAAAGGCGAGATGTTGGCAGCACGCTTCTTGATGGATAAGGGATATGCAATTCACGAGTATAACTGGCGTAGTGGTCACAAGGAGATAGACCTCATAGCGCAAGAGCGCGATGTGCTCGTTTTTGTGGAGGTGAAGAGCCGCTCCTCGGCTGTATTTGGTGACGCGGTCGATGCTGTAACCCCTGCGAAGATAAAACTTCTTATATCTGCTGCCGAGGCCTATATCCAGCAGCGCGAGATAGATTTAGATTACAGGTTTGATGTTGTTACTGTTGTAGGTGACGGTGAGAGCCACGCAATAGAACATATAGAAGATGCCTTTGCGGCGTCGTGGTGAGGGCTATGAACATAGAGGACGCACGTTTGTACTGCTTGAGCAAGAAGGGGGCGACGGAGGATTTTCCCTTCGACGAAACGGTGCTTGCCTTTAGGGTCGAAAATAAGATTTTTGCTTTAGTCGACCTCGATAACATAAAGTGGTTTTGCTTGAAGTGCGACGCCGACCGTGCTCTGTTGTTGCGCGAAGAATTTTGGCAGATAACCCCCGCCTGGCATATGAATAAAAAGTATTGGAATCAACTTGATATAGAGTACCTCCCCGACGAACTTTTTTATGAACTTGTCGATCACTCTTACAGCGAGGTGCTGAAGAAACTACCCAAATATGTGCGCCTGAAATATGAAGAACTGCACTGAAGATTTTTTTATAGAGCACTTAAAGATTATAGACTCCACAAACAGCTATGCTCGCTCAAATGCGGCAGAGTTGTGGGCTAGGGCAGGCTGTGCGCCCGTGGTTGTTGTCTATGCCGACGAGCAGACCTCGGGGCGTGGGCAGCGAGGTAATGTGTGGCATTCGCGTGCGGGGGAAAATCTTCTTGCGAGCATAGTTGTGCGCCCGCAGGCTTTGCCTGTGGTGTCGCAGTTTGCTCTCTCGCAGGTTATAGCTCTCGCTGTGCGTCGTGCTATGGCCGGTTTTGGCGTGAACGCTGTGCTTAAGTGGCCCAACGATATATATGTCGAGGGTAGAAAACTCTCTGGTATACTTGTGGAGCTCGACTATTGCGGCGCTGTGGTTGAGCAGGCTGTTATAGGTGTGGGGTTGAATATAAACCAAGACTCTTTTGCAGTGATGGACAAGGTGCCTGTCTCTATGAAGATGTTGCGTGGTGCTACATTCGATGTAGACGAGGTGCTTGCCGCCCTTCTCGATGCTTTTTCTCACTATTATGCTTTGTTGCAGAGTGGTGGGCGTGAGATTCTTGCCGCAGAGTATAAAAGCTGGCTGCTTGGTTACAAAAAGATTATGCGTTACCGCGACGCCTCCTCGCTTTTCGATGCCGAGATTGTGGATGTCGCGAGCGATGGCTACCTTGTGCTCAAGCGTGCCGACGGCTCCCTCTCTACGTATGCTTTTAAAGAGGTTGAGGTGGTGCTGTAGCGTTGCTTACTTGCCCTTTGTTTTGTTGTCGTGCATCTGCTCTTCTCGCTCGCGGCGCAATTTGTAGCGTTGGCGCAGCAGGTACCACAAGATAGCGAGAATGAGACACGATGCACCTATGGTCATCCACTTTTCGGTATTGCTCATCTCGTTGTTCTTGGGAAAAAGATAAGCATACACAACGGCTGTGTATACTGCAAGTATGGCTATTGTAGTATTGGGGTTTTTGAAAAATCGCATAAAAATATTTTTTTTGCGAAGGTAAATAAAAAAATCTCACCCTCTCCTTATTTATATTAAAAGATAGTATTATTTAACAACTCTTGTGCCGTTTGAAAAAAATAGCTACTTTTACGCATCTAATAAATACATTGTATATATGGCAAAATTTAAACGTATTCTCCTCAAATTAAGTGGCGAGAGCCTTATGGGAGAGCAAGGTTACGGGATAGATGTTAAACGCCTCAACGAGTATGCAGCCCAAATTAAAGAGGTTGCCGAGATGGGCGTGCAGATAGGTATCGTTATCGGTGGCGGAAATATTTTCCGTGGCCTTTCGGGTGCGGGTAAAGGTTTCGACCGCGTGAAGGGCGACCAGATGGGTATGATGGCAACCGTCATCAACAGCCTTGCATTGAGCTCGGCACTCGGCGCAGCAGGAGTACCCAACAAGGTTCTCACAGCAATACGCATGGAGCCTGTGGGTGAGTTCTATACCAAGTGGAAAGCCATTGAGGCAATGGAACAGGGCCTGGTAGTGATTATGGCTGCCGGCACAGGAAGCCCCTACTTCACCACCGACACAGGTTCATCACTCCGCGGCATTGAGATTGAGGCCGACGTAATGCTCAAGGGTACACGTGTTGACGGTA
>JAZKYU010000030.1:0-36276 GCA_045612305.1 Bacteroidaceae bacterium | reverse complement strand
GGAGAGGAAATAATCACTTTAGAGCAAGAATAGCTCGCAGGTCACCGAGAAGCATAAATGTAAGTTTTTCTTTCACCATCTCGGTGTTGTTCTGCGGCTGTTCTTTCTATTTAGTGAATATTTTATTGCCCTTTTGGCGCCAAAAAGGGCGGAAAAGGCGCAGCACGCGAGTAAAAATTGTCGTCACGCTCTCTTGTTCGTGAATCGCCCGTAAGTGGCGATATAACTCATCCGAGCCTTCCTTGCCGTGAGAGTCAATAGTTTTTGGGAAAAAGGCGTGCTATGCGTTTTTATTATTCACACACGGGGCGAACTACGTGTCCATAATAACGTTGCAGGTGATTATACTCAACGTAGTTATTACCATAATCAAGACAGAAAACACAAGAAGGAGGGTTGCCAAGCGTAGTCGACCAACAGACACAGTTCCACCCTACATAACAAAGATCTTCACCATAATACATACCTGCCGCCGGCATAAAAATTGAATTACCATTAGGGCCTGTTACATTAAACCCACCAACGCCATTAAGCGAGGTCCAAGTCCAAGTGCAGAGATTCATAAGTTCTTGTTGTTCTTCAAAAGTGGGCATACGCCAAGAGCCGCCCCACTTAACTGTGGCAACATCGTCCTCGGGCTCGAGAACTCTTTTTCCATCAACAATGCCATACTCACTTGAGGTGCAATATTTAGTCAAACTACCCGAACTATCTTTGGAGTATTTGTAAGTTTCCCAAGAATAATCACTTTTCTCTTCAGTCTCGCCCCAAGCATAGTAACCACCATATTCTTCGGGCTTTGTAGCACCAACATTGCAACTTGCCCACTTAACCGAGAGACCAAGGTCGACAGCTTCGCCGGTGGTTACAGCAGGAGTACCGGCACCCTTTAATATTGCATTTATAAGAGCCGTAACATCGGCCACATCTATCTCACCATCACCATTCACATCATAATTGTTTTGTGCATTTAAGCTTGTTGCAAACAGCAGTGCAAAAAGAAGATGAAAAAATTTATTCATAACAGACTTTTGGGATTTATACTTTTCATAATAGAGTTTACCAGTCACATCACAAAGATACTCTTTTAATAAATCTTTGCAAATGGAATGGATAGCAATTCACACAATTATCAAATCCCAATGCATATTCATCAACTATATTTATTCTGCATAAAGCAATATTAAGGCACTCGCTGTAAAATATTAAAGCAAGCTTTATATATTTCGCTCGTTTGTTTGTATCTTTGTTCGCATAAAACAATACAAAACGTGATATTCGAGTACGACATATTGGTTATAGGCGCAGGCCACGCGGGATGCGAGGCTGCGGCCGCTGCTGCTAATCTTGGCAAAAAAACTTGCCTGATGACAATCGATATGAACAAGATTGCACAAATGAGTTGCAACCCTGCCATAGGCGGCATAGCCAAGGGACAAATTGTGCGCGAGATTGACGCACTTGGTGGCTATATGGGTGCGATAACCGACCGTGCATCTATACAGTTTCGTATGCTCAACCGCTCAAAGGGCCCTGCGATGTGGAGCCCGCGTGCACAGTGCGACCGCATGAAGTTCAGCCAATACTGGAGAGAGACGCTCGAAAACATCCCCTCGCTACATATGTGGCAGGATTGTGCCAACGAACTCATAGTCGAGAACGGCAAGGCCGTGGGAGTGCGCACACAACTAGGTGCAGAGTTTCGCGCAAAGAGCATAATAATAACTGCGGGCACCTTCCTCAACGGCGTGATGCACGTGGGCAAAGTGCAGTTCGAGGGCGGCCGCATAGCAGAGCCTGCAGCAAAAGGACTCACCGAGAGCATAAAAAAACACGGCGTAACCGTGGGGCGTATGAAAACAGGCACTCCTGTGAGGCTCGACAAGCGCAGCATAAACCTACAACTCGTTGATATACAACAAGGTGACACAGACTTTCACTGTTTCTCATACTTGAGCAACGAGAGAAAATTAACACAACTCCCCTGCTGGGGCTGCTACACAAACCCCGAGGTGCACCAAACCCTGCGCGACGGGCTCGAGTTCTCGCCACTCTACAACGGACAAATACAAAGCATAGGGCCGCGCTACTGCCCAAGCATCGAAACCAAGATTGTAACCTTTGCCGAGCGCGACCGTCACCTACTATTCTTAGAGCCCGAAGGCGAAACCACACAAGAGGTTTATGTAAATGGTTTCTCGTCGTCGCTACCTATGGACATTCAGCTGAATGCACTGCGAAAGATACCCGCGCTTAAAGACGCTGTGGCCTACCGCCCCGGCTACGCCATAGAGTACGACTACTTCGACCCAACACAATTATACCACACTCTTGAGTCGAAAATTATTGAGGGGCTCTACTTTGCAGGCCAGGTAAACGGCACCACCGGTTACGAAGAAGCCGCAGGCCAGGGACTTATCGCCGGTATAAACGCCGCGCTGAAATTAGACGGCAAGGAGAGTTTTGTGCTCCGCCGCAACGAAGCCTACATAGGCGTACTCATAGACGACCTTGTGACAAAAGGTGTCGACGAACCCTACCGTATGTTCACCTCACGTGCCGAGTATCGCATACTGCTTCGTTCCGACAACGCCGATATGCGCCTCACCGAGCGCGCCCACAAATTAGGACTTGCCACGGAGGAACGTTACAACATTTTACAAGAGAAGAAAAAACTAATGCAACAACTCACCGAGTTTATTGAAAACTTCTCGGTGAAAGCACAATATATAAACGATGGGCTCGAGAAGCTAGGCACTACCCCGCTTACTCGCGGCTGCAAACTTTCGGCAATTATAGAGCGCCCGCAGGTAACCATAGAAACCATTGCGCCGTTTATAAACGCCTTGGAAAAAGAGCTTGCAAAGCTTGGCGACAAGCGCGACGAGATAACCGAAGCTGTGGAGATAGAGATTAAATACCGCGGCTACATAGAGCGCGAACGCGAAGAAGCCGAGCGTATGTTGCGCCTCGAGAACATACGCATACGAGGCAAGTTCGATTACGCCACCCTCGACTCACTGTCGACCGAAGCACGACAAAAGCTCACAGCCATCGACCCCGAAACCCTGGCACAAGCGAGCCGCATCCCCGGCGTGTCGCCCAGCGATGTAAACGTGCTGCTGGTGCTTATAAGAAAATAAATTGTTCCACGTGAAACATACCAAACAAAAAAAGAGCTATGAATAAAGAATTACTGCTTTCTAACCTAAGAAACATCCCCGACTTTCCCATACCCGGGATACAATTTAAAGATGTAACATCGCTGTTCAAAAACCCCGCTTGTATGCAAGAGCTCGACAAGGCTCTATATGAAAAATACAAAGACTGCGGCATCACAAAGATTGTGGGCATAGAGTCGCGCGGTTTTGTTATGGCGTCGGCACTTGCTGTTAAGCTTGGCGCTGGTTTTGTGCCCATCCGCAAGCCCGGCAAGTTGCCCGCAGAGACCATCAGCGAGAGCTACGGAAAAGAGTATGGCCGCGACACCATAGAGATACACAAAGACGCCATAGAGGAGAACGACGTTGTGCTCATACACGACGACCTGCTCGCAACAGGTGGTACTATGCTCGCTGCATATAACCTTGTAAAAAAACTCAACCCCAAGAAGGTGATGATAAACTTTATCATAGAGCTCGAAGGCCTTAAAGGCCGCGACACCTTCCCCGCCGATGCCGAGATTGACAGCTTGTTGGTTTTGGAAGGAAAATAAATGAAAAAAGAGGGAAACACAAAGAGAGAAGAGTTGTTAAAAAACATAGTTAACAACCTACCCGACTCGCCAGGCTGCTACCAATATCTAAACGAAAGCGGCACTATAATTTATGTGGGAAAGGCTAAAAATCTCAAGCGCCGTGTATCCTCTTACTTCAACAAAGAGCAACAATCTTTGAAGACACAACTACTCGTCTCAAAGATTGCCGACATACGCTACATTGTAGTAAATAGCGAGGCCGATGCTTTGCTTTTAGAGAACAACCTCATAAAGCAGCACAAGCCTCGCTATAATATTCTCTTAAAAGACGACAAGACCTACCCCTCCATCTGCATAAGCAACGACTACTTTCCAAAGATTTTCAAGACCAGAAAAATTGTAAAAAATGCGGGTCGTTACTTTGGCCCATACACAAACAGTGGGGCCTTGCACGCGCTTCTTACCCTCGTAAAAGAGCTGTATCCCCTGCGTAGTTGCAACCTAAAGATAACACCCGAAGCTGTAAGAGAGGGGCGCTTAAGTGCCTGTCTTGAATATCAAATTCACAACTGTTGCGCCCCCTGCATAGGTAAAATTTCGCAACAAGAATATGCAAAACATATAACAGAGGTAACATCTATATTAAAAGGAGATATACGCGTTCTGCAAGAAACTCTGCTTGCAGAGATGCAGTCGAAAGCCGAAAATATGGATTTTGAAGGGGCGCAGAAAATAAAAGAGCGTTATCTTTTAATAGAAAATTTCCGCAGCAGAAGCGAGGTTGTAAGCTCCACAATAAACAACCTCGACGTGTTCTCTATCGAGAGCGACGAGAAGGAAGCCTTTGTAAACTTCCTGCACATAACAAACGGTTGCATAAACCAAGCTTTTACCATAGAATACAAGAAAAAGCTCGATGAAACCGACGAAGAAATATTAACTATGGGTATTGTGGAGATGCGCGAACGCTTCGGTAGCAAAGCAAAGGAGATTATACTACCCTTCCCCTTGGAGCTACCTATAGAAAACGTCACCATCACCCTGCCACAAAAAGGAGACAAAGCACGCCTGCTTGCGCTGTCGAGGCTCAACGTAAAACAGTATCGTGCCGACCGCCTGAAACAAGAAGACAAGCTCAACCCCGAGCAAAAAACTACCCGATTATTAAAGGAAATTCAGCAAGAGCTACACCTCGAAAACCTCCCTATAACCATAGAATGTTTCGACAACTCGAACATACAAGGCGCCGACGCAGTAGCAGCTTGTGTGGTGTTCCGCAAGCTGAAACCATCGAAAAAAGATTATCGTAAATACAACATAAAAACCGTTACAGGCCCCGACGACTATGCCTCTATGCGCGAGGTTGCCGAGCGACGCTACAGCCGCATTTTAGAGGAAGGTGGGGAGCTGCCAAGCCTCATTATAGCCGACGGAGGCAAAGGCCAGATGGAAGCCCTGCGCAGCGTTACCGAAGATAAGTTAGGCCTTAACATACCCATCGCCGGCCTTGTAAAAGACGGGCGCCATCGCACATCGGAGCTCATAATAGGCAACAAAACTATAGGATTTAAACAGAACAGCGCCCTCTTCCGCTTAATGACACAAATACAGGACGAGGTACACCGCTTTGCCATAACCTTCCACCGCAACAAACGCAGCAAACGACAAACAGCGTCGGAGCTCGACAGCATAAAAGGTATAGGAGAAAAGAGCAAACAAACTCTGTTACAACACTTTAAAAGCGTGAAACGCATAAGAGAAGCCGAAAAAAGCGAAATTGCACAGATTGTAGGTGCCGCAAAAGCAGAATTATTGTTTAAAGCGCTCAAATAACACCAAAAAAAATAATACCTTTGCAATAACAGAGCAACAAAAAAGGATGAGAGCACTTATACAGAGAGTAAAAAAAGCTTCGGTAACCGTAGATGGCGAGCTTATATCGCTTATAGACAAAGGTTTACTTGTTTTTGTAGGCATATGCGACGAAGACAACGAAGAGGATATTGCGTGGCTCACAAAAAAGATAGCCAATATACGCCTTTTCGACGATGAAAACGGAGTGATGAACTTGTCGGTGTGCGAAACAGGGGGCGACATACTCGCGGTGAGCCAATTTACACTTATGGCATCTACAAAAAAAGGCAACCGCCCATCGTACATAAAAGCCGCAAAACCCGAAATATCGGTACCGCTATACGAGAGCTTCTGCACAGAGATGGAGATAGCCATAAACAAACCTATAAAAAGAGGAATATTCGGTGCCGACATGAAAGTTGAACTAATTAACGACGGGCCCGTTACTATATTTATAGACACAAAAAACCGAGAGTGAGATGACAATAAAAGAGCTACAAGAGAGGGTAGACGGCTGGATAAAAGAGTATGGTGTGCGATACTTCGACGAGCTCACAAACACCGCGATACTAGCCGAAGAGGTGGGCGAAGTTGCGCGCATTATGGCACGAAAATATGGCGAGCAATCTTTTAAAGAGGGTGACAAAACCGAGCTTGCCGACGAACTTGCCGACGTGCTATGGGTGCTCACCTGCATAGCCAACCAAACAGGCACAGACCTCACCGAGGCTCTTGAAAAAAACTTCGATAAAAAGAGTAAAAGAGATAACAAAAGACATATAAATAACCCTAAATTAAAATAACGATGAGTGATAAATGTAATTGTGGTTGCACACACGAGCACCACGCCGAAGAAGAGAGCAAATATGAGTTTGTATTGAGCGAGTACGCACCCGCAGCAAGCGACGAAGAGGTTGCCTCAAAGGTGAAGCAACTTATCGATGAAAAGGTTGATAAAAACAACACCCTCGAGGTGAAGAAATTCCTTTTCAACTGCATAGACCTCACAACACTCAAATGTACCGACAGCGAGGAGAGCGTGCTTAAATTTACCGAGCGAGTAAACGATTTTGAGAAAGAGTACCCCGAGCTTGACAACGTAGCTGCCATATGTGTGTACCCTAACTTTGCACAAATTGTTAGCCAAACTTTAGAGGCCGACAACGTTGGTATCGCTTGCGTATCGGGCGGTTTCCCCTCGTCACAAACTTTCCAAGAGATTAAAGTTGCCGAGACCGCTATGGCCATACACGACGGCGCAACAGAGATAGACATTGTGCTGAGCGTGGGCAAGTTCCTGGCAGGAGACTACGAAGGCGTGTGCGACGAAATTCAGGAGCTAAAGAACGTGTGCGGCGACAAGCACCTCAAGGTTATTCTTGAAACAGGCGCGCTAAAGAGTGCTGAAAATATTAAAAAAGCATCGATTCTATCGATATATTCAGGAGCCGACTTTATAAAGACCTCAACAGGTAAAGAGTCGCCCGCAGCTACCCCCGAAGCAGCCTACGTTATGTGTAGCACAATTAAAGAATACTACGCAAAGACAGGCCGCAAAATAGGTTTCAAACCCGCAGGAGGCATCAACACCGTGCACGACGCACTTGTTTACTACACTATAGTAAAAGAGCTGTTGGGAGAAGAGTGGATGACAAACAAACTCTTCCGTTTGGGCACAAGCCGTTTGGCAAACCTCTGCTTGAGCGAGATTGTGGGCAAAGAGGTTAAGTTCTTCTAAGAATATAGAACTTTACACAACAAAAAAGGAGCCTTGCAGCTCCTTTTTTGTTGTGCTATATCTCTTTTATTTTTCTCTGTTTATCACGTAATCCATATAGGCTATGAGAGCCTCACGGCAATCGGCTGGCAAAGAGGCCGGCAAGAGGCCCTGAGCCTCGTTGTAAAGTTCCTCTATCTTAGCTAAAGAATACTCTACACCACCCTCGCTTTTTGCAGCCTCTATAAGTAATTCTATCTCCTTTTCATCGAGCTCTTTTTCGGCTGCAAGATTCTCCTTTATAGCCACCAAGGTTGGGTTTTTCGACACACGCAAAGCATATATTGCAGGCAAAGTTATCTTGCCCTCACGCATATCGCTACCCGTGGGCTTGCCTATGTCGGAAGAGTAATAATCGAATATATCGTCTTTTATCTGGAAACAAATACCCACAATTTCGCCAAAACGACGCAACTGCGCAGCTAAAGAGGGCTCCACACCGGCAAGCACAGCACCTATATAGGTGCACGACGCAAAGAGCGATGCGGTTTTCCCTTTTATAATGTTAAAGTAGTTTTCTTCGTCGTACACACCGCTTTTTTGCACCTGAAGCTGCATCAACTCACCGCCCGACAAGGCACAGCCCAGCTGCGATAATTGCTCGATAACTTCGATGTTTTTTGTTGCTGCAGCGTTTCTCAAAGCAAGCGAGAAAAGATAATCTCCTGTGAGTATAGCAACGCGGTTGCCATAAAGGATGTTAAGCGATGGAAGACCACGACGCATATCGCTCTCGTCGACAACATCGTCGTGCAAAAGGCTGGCTGTGTGCAAAAGCTCAAGAGCTGTAGCAGCTGCATAAGTTTCACGGGAAACAGAGCCGCAACTACGCGCAACAAGCATCAACAACATAGGGCGCATAAGCTTGCCCACAGAAGATGAAACATTACCAAGCGCGCTGCTCAACAAAGGTATGTCGCTACCAAGCTGGGCCGCAAAAAACTCCTTAAACTGCTCAATATCGTGCTTTATGGGAGCTTGTATGGTTGATAATAAATCCATCTTTAATGTTGTTATTTAAATAACGTAGTGCAAAAAACATACCGACAGCCCTGCCGATAATATATTTTCGCAACAGCTTTGCAAAAGTAATAAAAAAGAATATGGATAATAGCATAAATTTTGTATTTTTACATTCGGTTATACTTTATTAAAATGGAAAAACTCTTTTTACTCGACGCCTACGCGCTCATATACCGTGCTTATTACGCATTTATAAAAAACCCTCGCATAAACTCAAAAGGGTTCAACACATCGGCCATATTGGGCTTTGTAAACACCTTGGAAGATGTTATAAAGAAGGAAAACCCCACACACATAGGTGTAGCCTTCGACCCTAGAGGAAAGACCTTCCGTCACGAGGCTTTTGAGCAATACAAGGCGCAGCGCGAGGAGACCCCCGAGGTTATACGCGAGTCGGTACCCGTGATAAAAGAGATACTGCAAGCCTACAACATACCCGTGTTCGAAGTTCCTGGTTTCGAGGCCGACGACGTTATAGGCACACTTGCAAAACAAGCGGGAGAAAGGGGCATTTTGACATATATGATGACCCCCGACAAGGACTACGGGCAGCTTGTAACAGAGAACGTTTTAATATACCGCCCAAAGTATGGCGACAAGGAGTTTGAGGTTATGGGCGTGGAACGAGTAAAAGAGAAATTCGGCATAGAGCGCACCGAACAGGTTATAGACCTCTTGGGCCTTATGGGAGATGCAAGCGACAATATACCCGGTTGCCCGGGCGTGGGAGAAAAAACTGCACAAAAACTAATAGCCGAGTTTGGCGGTATAGAACAACTGCTCGAAAACACCGACCAATTAAAAGGAGCTCTAAAAACAAAGGTCGAGGAGAACAAAGAAAAAATTCTATTCAGCAAATTCCTCGCAACAATAAAAACCGATGTTCCCATAGAGCTTAATATGGAAACTCTAAAACGCGAGCAAGCAAACGAAGAGGAGCTCACCCGCCTACTCGACTTTTACGAACTGCGCGCACTTAAAGAGCGCGTGAAGAGAACAAACTCTGCACCCTCACTCTTCGGCGAGGAGCAAGAGAAAGAATTTTCGGTGCCGGCAACAGAAAACAAGAAAAGCAAAAAAAGCGACCCTCTCCAAGGCTCTCTCTTTGATTTTTTTGCCACCGAAGATACGGGCGAAGAAAAAAAATCGAGCCATTTAAGCTTAAAAGACACCCTGCACAGCTACAAACTTATTGACACAGAGGAAGATATATGTAATTTTGTTTCTGCTATAAAAAACTGCGAAACAGTGTGCATAGACACAGAAACCACAAGCACCAACGCTCTAGAGGCTGAACTTGTGGGAATTTCTATCTCGGTGAAGGAAGGAGAGGCTGTTTACATACCCATACCCGCAAAAAAAGAGGAAGCTACAAAACGACTCGAAATTTTGCGCCCCATCATAGAAGATGAAAAAACAGTAAAGGTGGGGCAGAACATAAAATACGACCTCACCGTGCTTGCCAACTACGGCGTGGAGCTTCGTGGCAAATTGTTCGACACTATGATTGCACACTATGTTTTGCAACCAGAGCTCTTCCACGGTATGGACTACCTTGCCGAGGTGTACCTAAACTACGAAACAATAAAAATAACCGAACTTATAGGCGACAAGGGAAAGGGACAGAAAAATATGCGCGACCTCGCCCCTGCACAAATATGCGACTATGCTTGCGAAGATGCCAATGTAACCCTGAAGCTAAAAAATATACTCGAAAAAGAGATTAAAGCCGAGGGGGTGGAAGAACTTTTCTACAACATAGAGATGCCACTTATACCCGTGCTTGCATATATGGAGCGCAACGGTGCGCGCATAGACAGCGAAGCCTTGAGAGAGACCTCTACCCTTTTGTCGAAACGCCTCGAGGAGATAGAAAACGAAATCTTCGGCCAAGCAGGCGAAGCCTTCAACATAGCATCGCCCAAACAGGTGGGCGACATACTCTTTGGCAAGCTAAAAATTGTCGACAAGCCTAAAAAGACAAAGACCGGGCAATATGTAACATCGGAAGATGTGCTTGCACAACTGCAAAACCGCCACCCTATTGTGAAAAATATTTTGCAATATCGCGGGCTAAAGAAGCTATTAAGCACATATATCGACAGCCTCCCCACCCTTGTAAACCCACGCACAGGCAAGATACACACTTCGTACAACCAAACCGTTACAGCAACAGGCCGACTAAGCTCCAGCAACCCAAACCTGCAGAACATACCCATACGCGACGAGGAGGGAAAAGAGGTGCGCAAAGCCTTTATCCCCGATGCCGGGTGCCTCTTCCTCTCGGTCGACTATTCACAGATAGAGCTACGCATAATGGCCCACCTAAGCGGCGACGAAAATATGATAGAAGACTTTTGCAGCGGGCACGACATACACGCCGCAACAGCTGCAAAAATATATCGTAAACCCATAGAAGAGGTTACAAAAGACGAACGCAGAAAAGCAAAAGTTGCCAACTTTGGTATAATATATGGTATATCGGTCTTTGGTCTTGCCGAAAGGATGAATGTGAGCCGCCCCGAAGCAAAGGTGCTCATAGACAACTACTTCGACACCTATAAAGGTGTAGCCGAATACATAGAAAAATGCAAGCAAGAGGCAAAGCTCAAGGGATATGTTGAAACAATATTCCACCGCAAACGTTTCCTCCCCGACATAAACTCGCACAACGCCGTAGTGCGCGGTTATGCCGAGCGAAATGCTGTAAACGCCCCCATACAAGGCAGCGCCGCCGACATAATAAAGGTGGCGATGATTAACATCTACCGCCGCATAAAAGAAGAAAATATGCGCTCTACTATGATTTTGCAGGTACACGACGAGCTCAACTTCAATGTTGTTCCCGACGAAAAAGAGGCTCTGCAGGCTATTGTGGTTGAGGAGATGCAACGCGCCTTCGCTATGCGTGTGCCGCTTGTGGCCGACTATGGATGGGGTGTAAACTGGCTTGAGGCACACTGATAAAAAGGCAAAAAACAAGGAGAAAAAAGAATGTTATCGATACTAATAACAACCAAAGACTATAATTGCAGCCTCCTCGTCGAGGAGTTATGCAGGCAAGGCAAAGCCCTGGGTGTTCCGTTTGAAATCCTGGTAGGTGAAGACGGTACACAAGCCCTGCACCTGAACAAAGATATCGACACCCTGCCCCATAGCCGACGAATAATAAAAAAAGAGAACATAGGCCGTGCGGTAATGCGCAACACCCTTGCGAAAGAGGCACAGTACCCCTATCTGCTGTTTATAGACAGCGATGCTGTGGTTGAAAAAGATAACTTCCTAGAAACATACTTGCACCACATAAAGCACAACGATGTGGTGTGTGGCGGGCTCTACCACGCAAAAACCTTAAGCGACAAAAACTGCACCCTGCGATACAAATACGAAAAAGAGGCCGACAAACACCGCGACACAGCAACCCGCAACATAGCCCCCTACGACAAATTCACGACCTTTAATTTTGCTATACACCGCACGGTTTTCCTCTCAATACTCTTCGAAGAAAAAATAAAAAAATATGGGCACGAAGATACCCTCTTCGGCAAAGAGCTAGAGAGGCGTAACGTAAAGATTGAGCACATAGACAATATGCTGTTGCACAACGGTTTGGAAAGCAACGAAATATACCTGGCAAAGGTGGAGCTTTCACTCGTCACACTCCACGAGATGAGGAAAGAGATTAAAAACACTCCCCTGCTGCGCTGTGTTGAAAAAATAAAAAAACTGCACATAGAAAAACTAGTTGTCGCGCTGTGGAGAATGAGCAAAAAGTATATGAGGAACAATCTTCTTGGCAACAACCCCTCGCTCACCATACTCAAACTATATAAATTAGGGTATTTTTTGTCCATAAAGGAGTAACCCACCACCCTATTTGCCGAAGCGGTTTTTTACTTACAAAATTATTCTGTACTTTTGCAAAGTTTTTTGCAGAACACAACTACAAATTTATTAACCCGATAATTAAAAACTTAAAAATATGGCTCTAAAAGCAGGTATCGTGGGCTTGCCCAACGTAGGAAAATCGACCCTTTTCAACTGCCTCTCAAGCGCAAAAGCACAGGCAGCTAACTTCCCCTTCTGTACCATAGATGCACAGATGGGACAAATAACCGTTCCCGACGAAAGACTTAACAAACTTGCCGAAATTGTACACCCCGGCCGCATAGTACCCGCAACTTGCGACATTGTGGACATTGCAGGCCTTGTAAAGGGCGCAAGCAAGGGCGAAGGCTTGGGCAACCAATTTCTTGGTAACATACGCGAGACCGACGCTATAATACACGTTTTGCGTTGCTTCGACAACGATAATATTGTGCACGTCGACGGCTCGGTAAACCCCGTGCGCGACAAAGAAATTATCGACATAGAGCTACAGCTCAAAGACCTCGAAACTATAGAAAACCGCATAAAACGTGTGGAAAAGCAGGCACGTGTAGGTGGCGACAAACAAGCAAAGCTCGAGTACGACGTGCTTATGCAGTACAAAGATGCTCTAGAAGCCGGAAAATCGGCCCGTACAGTGGTTTTTGAGACCGAAGACGAGCAGACTATTGCAAAAAACCTTTTCCTCCTCACATCGAAGCCTGTGCTCTATGTGTGCAACGTCGACGACACATCGGCTGCAAACGGTAACAAGTATGTAGATGCTGTGCGCGAAGCCATCAAAGACGAGAACGCCGAGCTGCTCATAATTTCGGCACAAACAGAGGCCGACATAGCCGAACTCGAAAGCTACGAAGAGAAACAGATGTTCCTCGAGGATATGGGGCTCAAAGAGTCGGGTTGCGACCGCCTTATAAAGGCTATCTATAACTTGCTCACCTTGCAAACATACATAACCGTGGGTGAGATTGAGGTGAGAGCGTGGACCTTCCGTAAGGGATGGAAAGCACCCCAGTGCGCAAGCGTGATCCACACCGGCTTTGAAAAAGGCTTCATACGCGCCGAAGTTATAAAATATGACGACTACATAGCATACGGCTCCGAGGCTGCTGTGCGCGAGGCTGGTAAAATGAGCGTAGAAGGCAAGGAGTATGTGGTGCAGGACGGCGATATTATGCACTTCCGTTTCAACGTGTAAAAAGTATATATGAACAACGTTTGCCACATAATTTGGGACCCTGCTGCAGGCCCCTTTTCGTTGTTTGGGTTTGAGGTGCGTTACTACTCACTCTGCTGGGTTGTAGCTTTAATGACAGGTTACTACCTTATGCAATACCTCTACAAAAAGCAGAACGTGAAAAAGGAGCTCTTTGAGCCGCTTTTTATGTACTGCTTTGTGGGTATTTTGCTTGGAGCAAGGCTAGGGCACTGTCTTTTCTACGAGCCAGAATATTACCTGAACAACATAGGCGAGATGTTCCTGCCCATAAGAAGCACTGCAAACGGGTGGCAATTTACAGGTTATCAAGGCCTTGCAAGCCACGGCGGCACCATAGGACTTATGATTGCACTCTTTTTGTATCACTGCAAAACAAAGCTATCGATTAAATGGGTGCTCGACAATATAGCGATAGTTACTCCTGTGGTGGCAGCATTTATACGTGTAGGAAATTTTATGAACTCCGAAATTTTGGGGCGTGCAACAGATAGCCCGCTTGGTATAGTATTTGCACAGGTCGACAACATACCTCGTCACCCTGCACAACTCTACGAAGCTGTAGCCTATATTATCATATTTATTGTAGGGTGGTGGGTTTACAAAAAATTTCCAAAGCTTGTGGGCACAGGATATTTTTTTGGTTACTGCCTGTTTACAATATTCACCTTCCGCTTTTTTGTAGAATTTTTAAAGGAGGTGCAGGTGGACTTTGAACAAAATATGACACTCGATATGGGGCAGTGGTTAAGCATACCCTTTATTGTTTTGGGAGCTATAAGTATTGTACACGGCATAAAGAGATTAAAAAAAGCGGCATAAGCCGCTTTTTTTGTTTACATATAACTTGTAATAATCTTCATTTTACAATTTTCTGAATTTCGCTTAATTTGTTCAACGCCTCTAGAGGGGTGAGGTTGTTTACATCTATGCCTAAAATTTCGTCGCGCACCTGTGAGAGCACAGGGTCGTCGAGCTGGAAGAAGTTGAGCTGCACACCTTCGCGGCTTTCGGCCATAGAAGCTGTGGGAGCGCTCTTTAACTCTCCGCGGTTATCGTTGGCCTCGAGCTTGCTCAAAATCTGCTCCGAACGCTTTACAACGCTTTTGGGCATACCTGCAAGCTTTGCCACATGAATACCAAAAGAGTGTTCGCTACCACCCGGCATAAGCTTGCGCAAGAATATAACACGGCCATCCATCTCGCGCACCGAAACATTAAAGTTCTTTATACGCGAGAAGCTCTTTTCCATCTCGTTAAGTTCGTGATAATGAGTAGCAAAAAGTGTGCGTGCACGCCCTTTTGAACTTTCGTGTATGTGCTCAACTATAGCCCACGCTATAGACATACCATCGTATGTAGATGTTCCGCGACCAAGCTCGTCGAAGAGCACAAGGCTGCGCCCCGAAAGGTTGTTAAGTATGCTTGCAGCCTCGGTCATCTCGACCATAAATGTAGACTCACCGGCCGATATATTGTCACTTGCTCCCACACGAGTGAAAATTTTATCGACAAGGCCTATGTGGGCGCTGTCGGCAGGGACAAAACAACCTATCTGCGCAAGCAGAGTTATGAGTGCTGTCTGGCGCAAGAGAGCCGACTTACCAGCCATGTTAGGACCTGTAACAATTATAATTTGCTGCTTGTCGCCGTCGAGATAAAGATCGTTGGGTATATAATTTTCCCCTACAGCCATCTGACGCTCTATAACAGGGTGACGGCCTTGTTTAATATCGAGTACATTTTCCTCGCTTATAACAGGGCGAATATATTTGTAGGCACGCGACACGTTGGCAAAAGAGAGTAGGGCGTCGAGACGAGCTAAAAGTGTAGCATTCAACTGTATAGAGGGTATATATGATGCAAGCTCTGTTACAATTTCACCAAAGATGCGTGTCTCGAGAGAGAGTATTTTCTCCTCGGCACCAAGTATTTTATCTTCATACTCTTTTAACTCTTGTGTTATGTAACGCTCGGCGTTAACGAGGGTTTGCTTGCGTATCCACTCTTCGGGCACGTTATCTTTATAAGTGTTGCGCACCTCTATGTAATAACCAAACACGTTGTTGAACGATATTTTTAGGCTAGGGATACCTGTGCGCTCGCTTTCGCGCTGCTGCAGTTGCATAAGATAATCTTTGCCGTGGTAGGCTATAGCGCGTAGCTCGTCGAGTTGTGAGTTTACACCATCGGCCACCACACCACCCTTGTTGAGCAAGAGAGGAGGCTCGGGAACAATCTCGCGCGATATGCGGTCACGAATGTCGGCACAACAATCGAGACGCGCACCTATGCTTTTTATAATCTCGTTCGACGAAAGCTCACAAGCCTTTTTAATAGGCTCTATAGCCTGCAGAGCAAGTTTTAGTTGCACAAGCTCACGCGGCGACACACGCGCCGCAGCAACCTTCGATATTATACGTTCAAGATCGCCTATTTTGTGAAGCTGCTCCTCTACAATATCCCTAAATTCGGGCTCGCGGAAATAATACTCCACAATATCCAAACGCTCGTCTATGGGCTTTTTATCTTTGAGAGGGAAAACTATCCAACGCTTTAAAAGACGTGCACCCATAGGGGTTACAGTCTTGTCTATCACCGAGAGAAGCGAAGAGCCTCCGTCGTGCATACTACCCAAAAGTTCCAGGCTGCGTATGGTAAATTTATCGAGACGAACATAACGTTCCTCCTCTATGCGCGATATATTGCGTATGTGTGAAATTTGTGTGTGCAGGGTAACTGCAAGATAGTGTAATATGGCACCCGCAGCCACAATACCGCTACGCAAGTGACTTATTCCAAAGCCTTTAAGGTTTTTTGTTTCAAAATGTTTTGTTAATTTCTCGTTGGCAAACTCGTCGGTAAAAACCCAGTCGTCGAGCTCAAAAGTTGTGAGCTTGCCACCAAAACAATCTTCGAAACGTTTTTTATTGCCACGCTCAAAGAGCACCTCTTTTGGGCGGAAGTTTACAAGTAATTTATCTATATAGTCGAACGTGCCCTCGGCTATAAGAAACTCACCGGTCGATATATCCAAAAAAGAGACACCGCACATGGGTTTTCCAAAGTGCACGGCTGCAAGAAAGTTATTCTCTTTATAGTCGAGTATATTATCGTTTATAGAAACACCTGGAGTTACAAGCTCTGTTATGCCTCGCTTGACCAATTTTTTGGTCATCTTAGGGTCTTCGAGCTGGTCGCATATAGCTACACGCTTGCCAGCACGTACAAGCTTGGGAAGGTATGTGTCGAGAGCGTGAAAGGGAAAACCGGCCATCTCGGTAACTTGAGACGTCGCACTCTTGCCGTTTGAACGTTTTGTGAGGGTTATACCCAAAATTTCCGATGCTATCACAGCGTCGGAACAATATGTTTCATAAAAGTCGCCACAACGAAAGAGCAGAACAGCGTCGGGATGCTTGGCTTTAAGCTCCAGAAACTGACGCATCATAGGGGTTACGGCGTTATCTTTTTCGGCCATATAAAAAGCTTTTGAATTTTGTGAAATTATCACGCGAAGATAATTTTTTTTGCCGACAAATTCAGCAATAAATAGCAAAAAAGGAGGTTGAAAAACAATTTCGCCAAATAAATATTCAAATACTATTTTTTTTGTATATTTTTGTAGGTTATTACATCTACTATGTAGATAGTAATAGAGCAAAACCAAAGAGAATAAAAATAAACAAACAACATAAAAAGAAAATGGGATATAATTTTAACGAAATTGAGCAGAAGTGGCAACAGCGATGGAGAGAAAACAAAACCTATCGCACCGAGGAGAATGAAAACAAAGAAAAATTCTATGTGCTTAATATGTTCCCCTACCCATCGGGAGCAGGTCTTCACGTAGGCCATCCACTAGGATACATAGCTTCCGATATTTTCGCACGCTTCAAACGCCTTCAAGGATACAACGTGCTTAACCCTATGGGTTACGACGCGTACGGCCTCCCCGCCGAACAATATGCTATACAGACAGGTCAGCACCCTGCAATAACAACAAACCAAAATATTAACCGCTACCGCGAGCAGCTCGACAAGATAGGTTTCTGCTTCGACTGGGACCGCGAAATAAAAACCTGCGACCCCGAATATTATCACTGGACACAGTGGGCGTTTATAAAGATGTTCAACCACTATTACGACAACGCCGCAAAGTGCAGCAAACCCATAAGCGAGCTTGTTGAAAAATTGAGCAAAGAGGGTAGTGCAAACATCGATGCAGCCTGCACAAAAGAGGTAAATATTTCGGCTGCAGAGTGGAACGCTTTGAGTGAAAACGAGCAACAAGAGCTTCTTATGAACTGGCGCATAGCCTTCATAAGCGAGACTATGGTTAACTGGTGCCCCGAACTTGGAACAGTACTTGCCAACGACGAGGTTGTAGACGGTGTGTCGGAGCGCGGTGGCTTCCCCGTTGTACAGAAGAAGATGAAACAGTGGTGTTTGCGTGTATCGGCATACGCACAACGCTTGCTCGATGGTCTCGATAACATAGACTGGACCGACTCTCTCAAAGAGACACAGCGCAACTGGGTAGGCCGCAGCGAGGGTACCGAGATGCAGTTCCACATAAAAGACAGCGATATAGAATTTACTATATTCACAACACGCGCCGACACAGTATTTGGCGTAACCTTTATGGTGCTTGCACCCGAGAGCGAGCTTGTGGCACAACTCACCACAACCGAGCAGAAAGAGGCTGTAGAGGCCTACCTCGACCGCACAAAGAAACGCACAGAGCGCGAGCGTATGATAGACCGCAACGTAACCGGAGTATTCACAGGATCATACGCTATCAACCCCCTCACCGGAGAAGATATCCCTGTGTGGGTGAGCGACTATGTACTCGCTGGCTATGGAACAGGAGCTATTATGGCCGTTCCCGCACACGACAGCCGCGACTACGCTTTTGCTAAACACTTTGGTATAGAGATACGCCCCCTTATAGAGGGTTGCGATGTGAGCGAGGAGAGCTTCGACGCTAAAGAGGGTATTATGACCAACTCACCCACAGCAGCTTTTGCCGACTGCAAGCTCAACCTCAACGGCCTCACAGTGAAAGAGGCTATCGCTGCAACAAAAAAATATGTAACTGAGAATAAGTTGGGCCGCGTGAAGGTAAACTACCGTCTGCGCGACGCTATCTTCAGCCGTCAACGTTACTGGGGCGAGCCCTTCCCTATATATTACAAAAACGGCATTCCCACACCCATACCCGAAGAGTGCTTGCCGCTTGAACTCCCCGAGGTTGAAAAGTTCCTCCCCACAGAGAGTGGAGAGCCCCCCTTGGGACACGCCAAAATGTGGGCTTGGGACACTGTAAACAACACAGTTACTAATAAAGAGAACATAAACAACGAAACAATATTCCCCCTCGAGCTCAACACTATGCCCGGTTTTGCAGGCTCAAGCGCATACTACTTGCGCTATATGGACCCCCGCAATAAAAAGGCAATAGTATCGAAAGAGGTTGATAATTACTGGAAAAACGTAGACCTCTATGTGGGTGGTACAGAGCACGCAACAGGCCACCTCATATATTCAAGATTCTGGAATATGTTCCTCTTCGACCTTGGTGTGAGCGTAAAAGAAGAGCCCTTCCAGAAACTTGTAAACCAAGGTATGATACAGGGCCGCAGTAACTTTGTTTATCGCATTAAAGACACAAATACATTCGTATCGCTCAACTTGTCTAAAGAGTACGATGTAACCCCCTTGCACGTCGATGTAAACATAGTATCTAACGATATTTTGGATATCGATGCCTTCCGCGCTTGGCGCCCCGAATATGCCGACGCAGAATTTATTCTCGAGGAGGGAAAATATATCTGTGGCTGGGCTGTGGAGAAGATGAGTAAATCTATGTTCAACGTTGTAAACCCCGATACTATAGTTGAAAAATATGGTGCCGACACTTTGCGTCTCTACGAAATGTTCTTAGGCCCTGTTGAGCAGTCTAAACCTTGGGACACCAACGGTATCGATGGCTGCCACCGCTTCTTGAAGAAATTCTGGGGTATGTTCTTCGATAAAAACGATAACTACATCGTGAGCGACGAGCCCGCAACAAAAGAGGAGCTTAAATCTTTGCACAAACTCATCAAAAAGACTACAGACGATATACCCGCTTTCTCTTACAACACCACAGTAAGTGCATTTATGATATGTGTAAACGAGTTAAGCGCGCTTAAATGCAACAAAAAAGAGGTGCTCGAGAAGATTGTTGTACTCCTCACTCCTTTTGCACCGCACATATGCGAAGAGTTGTGGGAAAAACTTGGAAATACCACAACAGTGTGCGACGCCGAGTGGCCTGCCTTCAACGAAGAGTATTTGAAGGAAGATACCATAAAATACACAATATCATTTAACGGAAAAGCGCGCTTCACTATGGAGTTTGCAACCGACACAACAAACGCCGATATTGAAGCAGCTGTTCTATCAGACGATAATAGCAAACGATACATTGATGGAAAACCCATAAAGAAAGTAATCATTGTACCAAAGAAAATTGTTAACGTAGTGATATAAAAAAAGCATAGTTAATAACGCATAAAAAATAGAATTATGGCTAAATTTAATTTTCCGCGACCAAGCATAATGTCCGAAGTGAAAAATTATTTAATGATTACACTTGGTCTTGCACTATATGCAGTAATATGGAATTTCTTTATGAGCCCATATGAATTTCTTATAGGCGGAGTAACAGGTGTTGGAGCTATTGTACAGTACTCTACAGGAGGTTTAATATCTATGCAATATGTATATTTTGCAATAAACTCCATACTCATAATTGTAGCTATAAAAATATTGGGGTGGAAATTCTGTATAAAAACCATATACGCAATTTTCATTATGACAATATTTTTAAGTATCACAGAGGTACTTTTTGCCGACTATAACGCATTTACTATTTTAGGCCCCGACAAACAGCTCGAAGCCTGCCTTGTTGGTTCTATATTCATAGGAATTTCCATAGCTATGTGTTTCCTTAACAATGGTAGCACCGGCGGAGTAGATATAATTGCAGCCATAGTAAATAAATACAAAGACTTGAGTTTTGGCCGTGCTATGTTGTATATCGACACAGTTATAGTTGCAAGCAGTTTCTTCATAATTCCGTCGGACAATATAGAGGTGAGCCTCTCGAGAATGTTCTATGGCTACATAACACTTGTTGTGGTTAATGTAGCACTAGATTATATGGTGAACAGTAACCGACAGATGGTACAATTCTTCATATTCTCGAGCAAGTACGAGGAGATAGGTTACTACATTACCCGCCACTTAAAACGCGGTGTAACACTGCTCGACTCAGTTGGTTTCTACTCAAAGAAAGAGGGAAAAGTTATCACAACACTCACCCGCGCCAACCAGTCGAACCAACTCTTCAGTATGGTAAAAGAGATAGACCCTAACGCACTTATCTCGCAGTCAAAAGTACTCGGTGTCTATGGTAACGGATTCGACAAGATAAAAGCAAAGAAGATAAACTTGCAAAATATTGAAATAAAAGAAGTTAAAACTGAAAACTAAAAATAACCCTATGAAAATTGTATTTGCAACAAATAACAAACACAAACTACAAGAGGTAAGGGATATTTTAGGTAACAAGGTTGAGGTTTTGTCACTTAACGACATAAATTGTTACGACAACATACCCGAAACAGGCAACACACTCGAAGAAAACGCCCTCATAAAAGCACGATGGGTTTATGAAAAATATGGGTGCGATTGTTTTGCCGACGATACAGGTCTCGAGGTTGAAGCTCTAGGTGGAGCACCCGGTGTATATTCGGCTCGATACGCAGGCGAGGAGTGCGACTCACAAGCCAATATGAAAAAATTATTGGAAAATTTAACACAGGAAAACAATAGAAAGGCACAGTTTCGCACAGTTATCGCTTTAATAATAAAGGGGAACGAAAAACTTTTCGATGGAGTTGTAAAAGGCAGTATAAGTGATAAAAAGATGGGAGAAGCCGGTTTTGGTTACGACCCCATATTTATACCCGAAGGCTACGAAACAAGCTTTGCACAGATGGGTAGCGAGGCTAAGAATTCCATCAGCCATAGATTTAGAGCAACAGAAAAGTTAAGCAACTATATTAAAGAGCAATTATGATTAAGATTTTTTTTGTAGCAATACTTTTTTCACTTTTTTCAATAGGGGTTAAAGCCGAGGATGGAGACTGGAGAATACACCTTTCATACCACGATGTAACCTCTTGCGAAGTTGTTGGAGATGAAATATATGTGCTCGCATCGGGCTCATTATTTGTGTATGACAAAAAAGATAACTCAATCTATACATACGATAATTTAAACACGCTCAGCGATATAGATATAACCCATATAGTATACAGCAAAGAGATAAATGCTCTGGTTATAGTGTACAGAAACGCCAACATAGATATTCTGTATACCGACGGTTATGTATACAATATATCGGACTTCAAGAATAAGGTTATGGCCGATAAAACTATAAACAGCATAAATGTTTACAACAAAACGGCATACTTGAACACAAACTTCGGTATAGTGTTGCTTGACTTGGAAAAACTAGAGTTCGAAAACACATACAGTATAAAAGAAAAAAACCTTTGCTCATATGTTTCCGATAAAAACATCTATGTGGGAACAGAGGGAGGTATATACAAAGGTGCAAAAGAAGACAACCTGCTCGACCCTGCTAACTGGAAAAAGATAAACAACAGTAAAACATATTCTATAAACGAGGTAGGGGATAAACTTGTAGCTGTTATAGACAAAAAAGGAGTTTGTACAATAACAGAAAACGGAGATATTGAAACAACTTTTATAGCAAACACCACAGCTTTCAAATACTCTTACAGCAAGAACAACACACTCTATGTTGCTTGGAACAATAAACTATCTATAATAAACAGTGTAACAAGCCACAAAACATACAAAACAGATGAAGCAAGCAAATATATCTTTATCGATGGTAATACTCTGTGGAGTTGTAAAGGAGAAAAAGGGTTTGTAGAGAGTAAAATTATCGAAGATGAGATTGTAGACGGGGAAAACTTCATCGCCCCAAACAGCCCCATACGCAACCTTTGCGAATATATGCACTTTGTAAACGATAATAAATTATTGGTAGCTGGTGGAACATTAAACTACTTCGACAAAACACTCAACCCGGGAACGTTGATGGAGTATAATTACAACGATGATAAATGGACCAACTTCCCCGAAGAGGAAGTAAAAGCCGCTACAAATAATATGAGGTATGTGAATATGTGCTCTATAGATGAAGACCCTACGGAGCCTGGGCACTACTTTGCAAGCTCATTTGGCCAGGGATTGTACGAGTTTCGCAATGGGGAGTTTGTGGCACACTACAACCAAAAAAACAGCCCCATAGAGAGCCCTGTACCCAACTCTCTCGAC
This sequence comes from Bacteroidaceae bacterium, assembly GCA_045612305.1. Taxonomy (GTDB): domain Bacteria; phylum Bacteroidota; class Bacteroidia; order Bacteroidales; family Bacteroidaceae; genus HGM04593. The sequence goes on along the minus strand of JAZKYU010000030.1, from coordinate 13,398 downwards.
TACACCCGAATACCCAGAGTAAAGTTTGACAAAGATGGTAATTTATGGGTGGTAAACGACCATGCTAAAAGTATTTTAAAAGTACTGAAGAAAGAAGATGGTAGTTGGGTTAGCTTGGAGTATGAAGATATTGCAGAATTTCCCACAGTTGTAGATATACTCTTCGATTCAAGAGGATGGTTGTGGCTCACATCGTACCAAGCTATACCAGGAGTTTTTTGTGCAAAGATAAACAACACACCGCTCGATATAGAAGACGACGTAACAAAGATTGTAACAAACAACTTCACTAACCAGGATGCTATAAACTACGTTATCGATATTGTATATTGCATTAAGGAGGATAGAGAAGGAAAAATTTGGATAGGTACAAATAAAGGTCTGTTTGTTATAAACGAAGCCGAAAAATTCTTTAGAGACGGAACTTTCACACAGATAAAAGTTCCACGCAACGATGGTAGCGGCCTTGCCGACTACCTCTTCAGCGGAGCACAAGTTTCTGTTATTGAAGTTGATGGTGCAAACAGAAAGTGGGTTGGTACAAACAATGGAGTATACCTCATAAGTGCCGACGGTCTCGAAACTATACATCACTTTACAAAAGATAACTCACCCCTGCTGTCTAACGATATAAAAAGCATAGCTGTAAACCACAAAAGCGGAGAAGTTTTCATAGGAACATCGGCCGGTATCGTTAGTTACACGAGCGATGCAACAGAGGCTATGCCCGAGCTCAGCAGTAATACTGTATATGCCTACCCAAACCCTGTAAAACCCTCGTACAACGGTTTAATTTCTATAACAGGGCTGACACACGATTGTGAGATTAAAATCGTCGACGCAGCCGGATATTTAATCACAGAAGGACATTCTGTGGGAGGCAAGTTTACTTGGAACGGAAGAAACGCATCGGGTGAAAAAGTTTCGAGTGGAGTTTACTATGTATTGATGTACGACGAAAAAGGCGACGAGAGCCTCGCTACAAAAATTCTTGTAGTAAGATAAAGAATAAACACCTATAAAGTAAATAGGGTATATAGTGTGAACTATAAAACACCTATATACTCTATTTTATTTTGTATATATATTTTGCTTCCCCAGCTTTCAACAGTTATTATTATATTTAATTCCTTTTTTAAAAAATAAAATAAATCAATAACAATAATAAAGCCGGTTAATTGAGTGGATATCTTTGTTTAAAAATAGTTATTTCGTCATATTCTGCTTATAAACCCTCTTTATACCTACTATTATAATATTGATATATAATAATTTATCTATATATAAAAGGTATAATAAGTTTTATATTTAGGTGTGTTTATTATGGTTTCTTTTGTTAATAACCTGTTAATAATTCATTGAAAAAAAGAAGTAAAAAAGTGGCAAAATAATTTGGCTTTTAAATCTACTTTCTGGCTTAATAAAGAAGTTCTTTTTTCAAAGAGAATTTGACACTTTTTTCTACATAGTTATCAAACCTTTTTCAACAAGATATTAACAATTATAAGCATAGTTTTAAACAATTAAAAATATATACTCTGTAGGGTGGTGAATTATTTACATAAGGTGTATAAAATAAAAAAAGGTTAGACAGTAAATGTGTACTGTGCTAACCTTTTTATGTATGGAATAAGAGAACTATCTTTTTACTTTAGCTTTGCAAGAGCCTCTTTAATTCTTCTCATAGCCTCTATAATGTTCTCGTCGCTTGTAGCATAGCTCATTCTGAAACATTCAGGAGCGCCGAAAGACTCACCTCCCACAGCTGCAACGTGTGCTTCGGTAAGCAGGTACATAGCAAGGTCGTCAGAGTTGTTTATAACTGTGTCGCCATAGCTTTTGCCGTAGAAAGAGCTACATTTAGGGAAAAGGTAGAAAGCACCCTCGGGTGTGTTAACCTCGAGACCGGGTATCTCTTTTGCAAGTTTCACTATGAGGTCGCGACGACGCTGGAAGGCTTTACGCATCTCCTCAACAGGCTCTTGTGAGCCGTTATAAGCCTCTATCGATGCTATCTGCGACACAGAGCAGGGGCCGCTTGTGTACTGTCCTTGGAGTTTGTTGCAACCCTTAACAATCCAGTCGGCTGCTGCAAGGAAACCTATTCTCCAGCCTGTCATAGCGTAGGCTTTTGAAACACCGTTTATAATAATTACTCTGTCGCGTATTTCGTCAAATTGAGCAATACTCTCGTGTTTGCCTATATAGTTAATATGCTCGTAAATTTCGTCGGCTACAATAAATACTTCGGGATATTTTGCAAGCACGTCGGCAAGTTCCTTGAGCTCCTCTTTTGTGTATACCGATCCTGTGGGGTTTGAAGGAGAGCAAAGTATGAGCATTTTGGTTTTAGGTGTTATCGCAGCCTCGAGCTGTGCACCTGTAATTTTAAAATTCTGCTCTATACCTGCGCCCACAATAACGGGTGTTCCGTCGGCCATCTTCACCATATCGGGGTAGCTCACCCAGTAAGGTGCGGGTATAATAACCTCGTCGCCTTCGTTTACAAGCGCCATAATAGCGTTGCAGACAGCTTGTTTTGCACCGTTCGATACAGATATCTGTGCTTCGGTAAATTCGAGCCCATTCTCCTTTTTAAGCTTCTCTACAATAGCTTTGCGCAATGCAGGGTAGCCGGGCACGGGTGAGTAGCGCGACCAGTTGTCGTCTATAGCTTTTTTTGCAACTTCTTTTATAGCGTCGGGTGTGTTAAAGTCGGGCTCTCCCACACTCATATTTATAACATCTACACCTTGTGCTTTAAGTTCTTGACTTTTTTGTGACATTGCCAATGTAGCCGATGGAGCTAGTCTATTGACACGGTTTGATAATTTATTCATATTGTTTTTCTTCTATTTTTTTTCAAAATGTAATGTGTGTCCCATACGCTCGGCTTTTGTGTGTAGGTAGCGCGAGTTATAATTGTTGGGCTCTATCTCTATGCTTACGTTTTCTACAACTTCGAGGCCGTAACTCTCGAGACCTATACGCTTAATAGGGTTATTTGTCATTAAACGCATTTTGTGTACGCCTATTTTTCTCAAAATTTCGGCACCAACACCATAATCTCTTTCATCGGCTTTGAAACCAAGACACAAGTTGGCATCTACAGTGTCCATACCCTCTTCTTGCAACTTATAGGCCTTCATTTTATTCATAAGACCTATGCCGCGACCTTCTTGGTTAAGGTACACAATAACACCTTTACCAGCCTTTTCGACAAGCTCCATAGCCTTGTGTAGCTGTGAGCCGCAGTCGCATCGTTTAGAGCCGAATATATCTCCTGTGATGCACGACGAGTGTACTCGCACAAGTATAGGCTCGTCTTCTTCCCATTCACCCTTTATAAGTGCTACGTGCTCCAAGCCGTTAGACTTTTGTTTAAAGGGAATTAAACGGAAGTTCCCGTGCTCTGTGGGCATATCAACCTCTTCGCCTCTCTCGACAAGTGACTCTTGTTTAAGACGGTACTGTATGAGGTCGCTTATTGATATTATTTTAAGGTTGTGTTCTTTTGCAATCTCCACAAGCTGGGGCATACGTGCCATAGTGCCGTCCTCGTTCATAATCTCTATGAGGGCTGCAGCAGGGTAGAGGCCTGCAAGGCGTGCAAGGTCTATACTAGCCTCGGTGTGGCCTGCACGACGCAAAACACCGTTGTCTTGTGCATAGAGGGGGTTTATGTGTCCGGGGCGTGCAAATGTTTCGGCTGTGCTCTGGGGGTCGGCAAGAGCTTTTATTGTTGCAGCTCTGTCGCTTGTAGACACACCTGTGGAGCAACCCTCTATTTTATCGATGGTTACGGTGAAGGGTGTGCCCAAAAGGCTTGTGTTGGTGTTTACCTGCGGGTCTAGCTGAAGCTCTTTGCAGCGTGCCATAGTTATGGGTGCACATAAAACACCACGCCCGTTCTTGAGCATAAAGTTTACAGCTTCGGGGGTTATTTTTTCGGCTGCTATAATAAAATCGCCTTCGTTCTCTCTGTCTTCATCATCAACCACTATAAGAAATTTTCCCTCTTTAAAATCTCTTATAGCATCCTCGATAGAACTCAGTTTAAATTTTTCCATATAGTGTGTCTTATATAAGTTTATCTTTAGTTAAAATCTCTACTATCTCTTTTGAATTTTCTTCAACCTTGCAAAGGTCTTTGTTCAAGCGCAAACGGAACTTGACAGCTCTGCAGTATATTAAAATTCCCACGGGAACAATTACAAGCGATAAAATATTCAGCCACTTTTGTTTGAAGGGTGATGTTATAGTCTCTACCGACAATACCGGGTACTGGTTTATTTTCAGAATAACCTTTTTATTACGGCTGTTGCCAAACTCGCCTACAAGTTCCTCGAGTGTATCGTTTAGTTTATATATAGTTTCGTCGGCTTCGTTAAAGAATATTTCTTTCACCGAAGGTAACTTATTCAAGTCTTTTTTTGCTTTAAACTCGTAGCAAGTGTCTATAATATTCTTTAGTTTATTGTTGCCGGCAGAATAATCAGGGTCATCTATAACCACCTCTTTGAGTGTTATATTTCTTTTCTCTCTTATGCAGAATAGAGCTCTGAAAAACTCTTTATAAGCATCCATATTGAATATAGCCGAGTCTTTGTTCGACTGATAAGTGAACAAAATTCCAAGCGGAGCAAGTACAAATGTGCTTAGCCAGCTACCCATAAAGGTATTCCACTCACCCTCGCGTGCTAGTTTAGAGGCCGATGTGTTTAGTAGGTAATACAAAATGAATATTGCAACCGATATGAGCACAGGGTAACCTAAACCACCTTTTCTCACAATAGCTCCCAGGGGTGCACCGATGAAGAAGAATATAATACAAGCAAGTGAGAGGGTTATTTTTTCCCACCAGTTTATTTTACACTTGTTGAGCTGTTTATCCAGCTGTCGCATAGTGTTGTATTTTACTTGGTACTCACTCTTTAGTTGTTTTATTTTTTTGAGTTGAGATTTTTTCCAATTTGTTTTGTCTAGGTTTGTAGCTGTGTTGTAGATACTGTCGGTGTTGGTCGAGTAAGAGCCCTCGCGGCTCATGTATGTAGAATCTTCCTCGGTATATGTTGTTCTTACGTTAAAAACACTCTTCATAGCCGACTTCCAGTTGTTGTGTCCTATACTGTCGTTGTATAGTGTGTAGGAAGCTATAGAGTTTTTAAGCTCGTTCATATTTTGGCTCTTCGCATTCGATTTAAAACTTTTGTCGTCTTTCATCTCGAACTTACCCTCGGTTGGTATTAAAACAACCTTCTTGCGAAAAGTTTCTCTGCGGTAGGGAACGTTTCTTTTGTTTATATTTTGGTCGGTGATGTTAGAAAACTGCTCTCCCGAATATAATTGTATCATTAAATATTGATCGTCGGGGGTGCTTTCGAGCTTGCCCGAATCGGCAACAAGTATGTTGGCATTCTCGAAACCCGAAGACATATCGTATATCATAACCTTGTAAAGCACACCTGTTTCTTTGTTCTTTTTCTCAACAAAAAGGTTGTAGCCCTTAATTTGGTCATAGAAAACACCTTCGGGAATTTCAACCTCAGGCGATGTTTGCTTTATGGAGTACAAAATAGAGTACAGCTTCATATGAGCATAAGGGGCAACCACATTTTGGAAATAGAAAGAGATACCTCCCATAAAGATACAGAATACCACAATAGGCATCATAATACGTATCAAGGGTATGCCGGCAGCTTTCATAGCAAGCAACTCCAGACGCTCACCAAAATTTCCAAATGTCATGAGCGATGCCAGCAAAATAGCCAGAGGGAGAGCCTCGCTCACCAAAGCTACAGAACATAGTGTGAAGAATTTGGCAATTACGGTAAAGTCGAGTCCTTTACCCACAAATTCGTCAACCGACTGCCATAGCATCTGCATAATGAAAATAAAAAGGCATATAAAGAACGTACCCAACAATAATTGAGTGAAGCTCTTTATAATAAACCAATCAAGTTTTTTTATTATGCGGAATTTTGGTAATTTCATAATTGTGTGTTTTTACAACTAGCATAACTGCGTTCTACGGCATTTATAGCGCAAAGATAATGCAAGCTATGAGCAATACAAAAATAAATCACTTTATTTTTAATATATAATATATATATAACAAGAGCGCCACATACACGCAAGGGGTGTATATGTGGCGCAGTGTTTAATATTTGAACAAAATTTACATACCCGACAACCTTCTAAGGGCTTTAATTTGTTTGTCCCATAAATCTTTTTGGTCGTTTATCTCCTCTTTTTCGGCAAAATCGGTTATAACCAGAGTGTGCTCTCTTGTGAGCTCGTTAAAAGATATCCTCATCTCGAAGAAAGTATGCGGGTCTTCGTCTTCCCATCTAAACTTTACATAAACACCGCTTCTCTGGGTAATTACGTGGGCTGTTCTGCTCTCGCTCTTCCCCCAATAGAAGATAAAGGATTTTTCAACATTTTCCACACGGTCGGCAAACCAAGGCGAGAGCCCTGCAGCCGTGCCTATATAGCGCCATATAATGTTTGTGCTTCCCTTCATAGGGTACTCGATGCTGAATTTTTCTTTATTCGTCATTTTTTAGGTGTTCAAAATATGGTTACGTATTAACTTTATTGCAGTCGCAAGATATAAAAATATATTCAAAAAAACAATAACAGCCTATGTATAATTTAGTTAAATAAGCTAAATACTCCCGCTGTTTTTCGGCCGAAATTTACGCCTAAGCACCCTTTTTTATAGCTGAAAAAATATTTTTTTGACGAAAAAAAGAAAAATACTTGTGTTTTTGAATAAATAGATATATCTTTGCACCGCAAAAATGTGATGGCGAGATAGCTCAGCTGGTTAGAGCGCATGATTCATAATCATGAGGTCCCCGGTTCAATCCCGGGTCTCGCTACTGAAATGGAGAAAGCCTAAAAAACTCTCTCCGTTTTTTGTTTCAAAATTTGATTATACTAACACAAAGACGTACCTACACTGCGGTGTAGGTACGTCTTTTATTTGGAATAATATTTACTGTTTACTTCACAAACCTATTTATAAAAGGTATTTTATTTAGTGGCAGGTCTTTTTTCACAAAATAGGCCACAAAGATAAGTAGCAGCAAGGTGTTTACACACATCTTGGCTATGCTGTTATCGATGGGCAGTGCAAGGGAGATACCATAAAGCATCGCAAAGAGTGTAACATAGGAGAATATATCCTTGAGGTTATATTTTGTGGGGTTGCGGCGCTGGCCCACAATGTATGACAGTGTCATAGCAGTAAAGTAGCCAAGGAACGAGCCACAGGCACACGCCATATAGCTGTATTTTGGTACAAAAAAGATGTTTACGGCAAAAAGAACGCCACATCCTATGAAGGAGAATATAGCTCCCCAGTATGTTTCGTCGTTTAGTTTGTACCAGAAAGAGAGGTTAAAATAAATGCCCATAAATATTTCGGCAGCCATAACTATGGGCACAACTTTGAGCCCTTCCCAGTATTCGGGGCTTATGAGGTGGCGTAAAATATCCATATAGAACATAACCACAAGAAAAGCGAGTAGGGCTATGATGATGAAAAACTTCATAGCCTTTGCGTTGAGTTCTTTGCTGTCTTTTGTGCTGGAGTTACCAAAAACAAAAGGCTCGTATGCGTAGCGGAAGGCTTGCATGAGCATAGCCATAATAGCTGCAACCTTAACCGCAGCACCATAGATGCTTAGCTCTATTTTGCCTTGTTGTCCGGGCACCAGCCAGGTGTAAATTATTTTGTCGGCGTTGAGGTTTAGTATGCCTGCTATACCGAGCAAGAGTAGGGGCCAGGAGTATTTGAGCATGCTTTTGAGCAGGGCTCCATCGGCTGTGAAGCGAAAGAGGCGGCACTCTGGTATGAAAAAGAGTGTTATGAAGGCTGTGCACGCAAGGTTTATTGCAAAGACATAGAGCGCTTGGTTGTCGGGGGTGTATAGGTTACCCATAGTGTCGGGGAATTTTTGGCACAAGTTAGGTAACAAGAGAAAGACAAAAAGGTTGAGCGCTATGTTGGTGAATATGTTGAGCAACTTTAGTGCTGCAAATTTTATGGGGCGTTTTTGCAAGCGTAGCAGGCCGAAGGGTATGGCTTGCAGGGCATCGAGCGCAACAACAACCGCCATAATAGCCACAAACTCGGGGTGAGCCTCGTAGCCAAGGGTTTGCGATATAGAGGGCAGGAATGCAAACACAGCGAGCAGGAAACCGAAGCATAGTGTGCCTATAACTTGCAGAGACATAGAAAAGGTTTTGCCCACGCTTGCTCCCTCTTTGTTTGCGAAACGGAAGAAGGTTGTTTCGAATCCAAAGGTTAGTATCATCAGCAGTAGGGCGGTCCAAGCATAAATGTTTGTTACCACGCCATAGTTGCCGCTTTCCACACTCATTTTAGCGGTGTAGAGCGGCACAAGCAGGTAGTTGAGGAAACGCCCCACTATGCTGCTCAACCCATATATAACTGTGTCTTTTACAAGAGATTGCAGTTTACCCATTATGTGTTTGTTGTCTTTTTAAAAGTTCTTTAAAAGAGCGTGCCTTGTTCTCCTTTTTCGAAGCGGTTGCGCCCCAGGTGTTTGTAGGCAAGGTCGGTAACCTCTCGGCCTCGGGGGGTGCGTTTTATGAAACCTTCTTTAATGAGATAGGGCTCGTAAACCTCCTCTATGGTACCTGCATCTTCGCTCAAAGCGGTAGCTATGGTGCCTATGCCCACGGGGCCGCCCTTGAACTTGTCGATGATGGTGCAGAGTATCTTGTTGTCTATCTCGTCGAGCCCGTAGCGGTCTATGTTTAGTGCTTCGAGTGCCATCTTTGCTATGGAGTTTGTTATGTGTCCGTTGCCCATAACTTGTGCAAAGTCGCGTACACGACGCAACAAGGCGTTTGCTATACGCGGGGTACCGCGGCTGCGACGCGCAATTTCGTAGGCTGCCTCCTCGTCGAATGTGACATTTAAAATTTGTGCCGAGCGGGCTATGATGCCCGCAAGGGTTTTGCTGTCGTAATATTCGAGGTGCATATTTATGCCGAAGCGTGCCCGCAAGGGGGCTGTGAGCAGACCGCTACGCGTGGTGGCACCTATGAGCGTGAAGGGGTTTAGGTCTATCTGTATGGAGCGTGCCGACGGGCCTTTGTCTATGAGTATGTCTATGCGATAGTCTTCCATAGCCGAGTAGAGATACTCCTCCACGATGGGTGAGAGGCGGTGTATCTCGTCGATAAAGAGCACATCGTTGGGCTCTAGCGAGGTGAGTATGCCGGCAAGGTCGCCAGGTTTGTCGAGCACGGGGCCCGATGTTACTTTAAACCCTACACCAAGTTCGTTGGCAATGATGTTGCTCAATGTGGTTTTTCCAAGTCCCGGAGGGCCGTGCAACAGCACGTGGTCGAGCGACTCGCCACGCATTTTGGCTGCTTGCACAAAAATTTTGAGGTTGCTCACAACCTTCTCTTGTCCGTTAAAATCGGAAAAAGAGAGGGGGCGCAGAGCGTTCTCAAACTCTTTGTCGTTGTTTTTCCCGCGAATATTAAAATCTCCGCTCATATATTTATTTTCTTAAATTATCTTTTTACCATCTGCGAAGATAAGTAAAATAATTGCAACAGCTTCTCAAATTTCGCACTTTTTTATATCTTCGCACAGCATAAACAAGGTAACACTTAAAGTAGAAAACATGGTTCTTAATTACATCTGGGTGGCGTTTTTTGTCATAGCGTTTGTTATAGCTACGGGCAAGCTTGTTTTTATGGGCGATGTGGAGGTTTTCCCTTCCATAATGTCGTCGACCTTTGAGACGGCACGCACCGCCTTCGAAATTTCTATAGGCCTAACCGGTGTGCTTTCGCTGTGGATGGGAATTATGAAGATAGGCGAGCGTGGTGGTCTTGTGGCTGCTCTTGCACGTTTCTTGAGCCCTGTACTTTGCAAAATTTTCCCCGATGTGCCGAAGGGACACCCTGCTATGGGTACTATGTTTATGAACTTTTCGGCCAACCTTTTGGGGCTCGACAACGCCGCAACCCCTATGGGCTTAAAGGCTATGCAGGAGCTTCAGGAACTTAACGACAAAAAAGAGACGGCAAGTAACCCTATGATTATGTTTCTTGTGCTCAATACATCGGGGCTCACACTTATACCCGTGTCGGTGCTTCTCTATCGTGCACAGCTTGGTGCGGCCAACCCCACCGATGTATTTATACCCATACTCCTGGCAACCACGGTTTCTACTCTTGTGGGGCTTGTGGTTACAAGTATCTATCAGCGCATAAACCTATTCTCTCGCACTATGCTGCTTTTTCTATTGAGCATATGTTTACTTGTGGCAGGTGGCACGTGGGGTATGTTGCAGCTCTCTCGTGTGCAGATTGAGGTGGTTTCTACCTCCTTGGCAAATATTATCCTCTTCTCTGTGATAATATTGTTCATCCTCGCGGGTGTGCGTGCAAGGATAAATGTGTACGATGCTTTTATAGAGGGTGCAAAGGATGGTTTTTCCACCGCAGTGCGCATAATACCCTATCTCATAGCCATACTTGTGGCTGTGGGTGTGTTCCGCGCGTCGGGTGGTATGGATGTTATTATGGGGGCGGTTGCCTGGTGTGCCGAAAAGGCTGGTGTGGGTACCGATTTTGTTGGAGCCCTTCCCACAGCTATTATGAAACCCTTGAGCGGTAGCGGGGCGCGTGGTATGATGATTGATGCTATGACGACCTACGGAGCCGACTCTTTTACCGGGCGTCTTGCTTGTCTTTTTCAGGGTGCTACCGACACGACTTTCTACATACTTGCGGTATATTTTGGTAGCGTGGGTATAAGAAAAACGCGTCACGCCATAACTTGCGGCCTCCTTGCCGATGCGGCGGGTATTTTGGCTGCCGTAGCTGTGGCCTACATATTTTTTGGGTAATTTTTAAAAAATAAGATATGATAAGTTATCAAACAGAGGGTGTTAAGATGCCCGCAATTAAGCGTCGCGAGGTGAGCGCGTGGATAAAATCTGTTGCCGCCTCTTATGGTAAAAAGGTGGGCGATGTGGCCTATATATTTTGTGACGACGACAAAATTCTAGAGGTGAACAAGGAGTATTTGCAACACGACTACTACACCGATATTATAACCTTCGACTACTGTGAGGGCGACGTTATAAGCGGCGACCTTTTTATCTCGCTCGACACGGTTAAGAGCAACAGCGAGCTTGTGGGTGCAACCTACGAGCAAGAGCTATATCGTGTTATAATTCACGGTATTCTCCACCTTTGCGGCATAAACGACAAAGCGCCTGGTGAGCGCGAAATTATGGAGGCGGCCGAAAACAAAGCGCTCTCTATGAGATGAACAAAAACCAATTAAGGCACCTTTCGGGGTGCCTTAATTAGTTAATATGGATATGGTGTACAGGGCCTACAACTCTAGCCCGTCGAGCATCTTTGTGAAAATTTCCAACGCTTCGCGTATCTCGCTTATCTTTATAAACTCCCCGGCTGTGTGCGAGCGTTCCGACTCTCCCGGGCCCATCTTTAGTGTGGGTATGTTTAGCAACGCTTGGTTAGACAGGGTGGGAGAGCCAAAAGGTACTCTTCCAAGCTCTATGGCGCGTTGCACCAAGGGGTGTTCTTGGGGTATAGACGACGAGTTTAATCTTGTGGAGCGTGGAGTTACATCCGACTCAACAGCCTCTTTTATAAGCTCGGCCATCTCTTTGTTTGAGTAACACTCGTTTGTGCGCACATCGACCACAAAGTCGCAGGTATCGGGTATAACGTTGTGCTGTGTACCCGCCATAATTTGTGTCACACTCATCTTTACATCGCCCAAGAGGGGTGATGTGCGTGGAAATTTATGTGTGCGCAACCACTCTATATCCTTCATAGCTTTGTATATAGCGTTCTCGCCCGTGTTGCGTGCAGCGTGCCCCGAAACTCCGTGGGCTACACAATCGAGCACCATAAGGCCTTTTTCGGCTATGGCGGGTTGCATACCTGTGGGCTCGCCTATAATTGCGCAGTTTATGGGTGGCAGCAAGGGGATAACGGCTTCTATACCGTTCTTGCCCGAAACCTCCTCCTCGGCCGAAGCAAGGAAGATGGTGTTATATTTTTGAGGTTTTTGGCATATGAGGTAGAAAAGTTGCAACAAGGTTACTAGCGAGCCTCCGTCGTCGTTTGTGCCAAGACCATAGATAACATCGCCCTCTACGATAGGGGTGTAGGGGTGTGTTGTCCATCCTTTTACAGGTTTCACGGTGTCTATGTGCGCGTCGAGCAGCAGGGTGGGGCGCGATGCGTCGAAACCCGGAGCTATGCACCATATATTGTTTATATGGCGGTGTATGTCTATCATCACGGGTGTGCTGCGTTCTATGAACATCTGCAATTTGTCGGCAGCATCGCTCTCTTCGCGGCTCACCGAGGGTGTGCTCACAAGAACTTTGAGCAACTCAACGGCTTGTGTAATATTTTTTTCGTTAACTTTCATATGGGTGCAAAATTATAGAATAATTCTCTTTACTGCAACATATGCTCTGCATTATCTGTTCGCAGTGTTGTTTCTCATTTTGTCAAGTTGTGTAATATTTGTATCTTTGCATCCAAATTGCAAAGAAGTTTATAGAAAGATGATTACAGCCGACCAATTAAAGGATATAAAAGAGCGCACCGCTGCGCTGAAGCAATATTTGTCTATCGACGAGAAAATTATTCAAGTTGAGGAGGAGCAGTTGCGCACGCAAGCTCCCGGTTTTTGGGATAACGCCAAAGAGGCCGAGGCGCAGATGAAAAAGGTTAAAACCATCCAGGGGTGGATCGATGGCTACAAAGAGGTTAACAACCGCACCGAGGAGGTGGAGCTCGCTTTGGAGTTTTACCGCGACGAGATGGTGACCGAGGAGGAGGTTGACGACGCTTATGCGCGTGCCGTGGTGGCCATAGAGGAGCTTGAGCTTAAAAATATGCTTCGTGGCGAGGCCGATGGTATGAGCTGTGTGCTTAAGATAAACTCGGGTGCAGGTGGTACAGAGAGCCAAGACTGGGCTTCGATGCTTATGCGTATGTACCTGCGTTGGGCCGAGTCTAACAAGTACAAGTCTTCTATAATAAACTTGCAAGAGGGTGACGAGGCTGGTATAAAAACTGCCACTATACAGATAGACGGTCCCTTTGCTTATGGTTATTTGAAGGGCGAGAACGGTGTGCATCGTTTGGTGCGCGTGTCGCCTTATAACGCACAGGGCAAGCGTATGACCTCTTTTGCGTCGGTTTTTGTAACTCCTCTTGTCGACGACAGTATAGAGGTTGTTATTGAGCAAGCACGTATATCGTGGGATACCTTCCGAAGTGGTGGTGCCGGCGGACAGAACGTGAACAAGGTGGAGTCGGGTGTGCGCTTGCGTTATATGT
>JAZKYU010000029.1:0-4926 GCA_045612305.1 Bacteroidaceae bacterium | reverse complement strand
AGGGGCAAAACGCTCCACAATCATCTCCACGAGCTGCACGATACCTGCGATAACGGCAATAAAGAGGATGAAGGCAAGGAAGGTAAGGTCTACGCCTTCAACAAGTGCACCGTTAGCAAGCACGGCTGTCTGCAACAAGTAGTTAACAGGCAGAGTGATGGTCTGCACAAAGATTACGGCACAACCAAGGCCGATGGCAGTCTTCACGCTCTTGGATACAGCCAAATATGAACACATACCCAAGAAGAAGGCAAATACCATATTGTCCACGAAAACCGAACGGACAAGCAAACTAATAAAATGTTCCATAATTTATTCTTCTGTATCCAAAAATTATTCTTGCAAACTCTTGTCTTTTGCTCTCTGCACCCAGATGATGATGGCTATCAAGAAGAAAGCCATAGGAGCCATAAGCATAAGACCGTTATTTATGTAACCTGCATCGTACACACACTGGGGTATAACGGGAATATCGAGCAATGTACCCGAGCCGAATATCTCGCGCACAATGGCAACAACAACAAGTATCATCGCGTAACCCAAGCCGTTACCTATACCATCGAGGAACGAGGGCCAGGGCTTGTTCTGCATAGCAAAGGCCTCCAAACGACCCATAAGGATACAGTTGGTGATGATAAGACCCACATATACCGAGAGCTGAACGCTCACATCGTAGGCAAAGGCTTTGAGCACCTCGCTCACAAGTGTTACAAGCGCTGCAACAACCACCAACTGAATGATGATGCGGATGCGCAAGGGTATTGTGTTGCGGATGAGTGAGATAATAACGTTGGCCATAGCAACGATGATTGTTACCGAAAGACCCATAACGATGGCAGGAGCCAACTTACTTGTAACAGCAAGTGCCGAACAAATACCAAGCACCTGAATGGTTACAGGGTTTTCTTTTAAAAGAGGTGTCTGAAGCGCCTCAAGGTTTTTCTTTGAAAATAGTCCCATAGTATTATTCCTCCTCTGTTACTTGTGCCTCCTCGGCGGGAGCAGGCTCTTGTTCAACAACAGGTGCGGGCTGTGCTGCCAAAAGGAAGGCTTTGTAGCTCTCCATAGTTTTCTCGAGCATAGCGTTAACACCGTTACAGGTAATTGTGGCGCCCGAGATTGCGTTTACCTCGCTCTGCTCGTCAACAACTTTCTTGGTTACACCAAGTGCCACAGCACCATCTTTTATAATGTTTTTGCCGGGGAAACGGCTCTGGAATTTCTCGCTTGCAATCTCGGCACCAAGACCGGGTGTCTCGCTCGCGTGTGAGAAGTATACGCCGTAAATGGTATTGCCATCGTTGTTCACGGCCATATAACCCCAAATTCCACCCCAAAGACCGTTACCAGTCATAGGGATAACATATTTTTTCTCGCCATCAACCTCGCAAATGTAGAGGGGGAGGTTGCTGTCGTTTACAGCGTCGTTCTTAACATCGAAACCACCCTCTGTGGCCACGGTGTTACCTGCTGCATCGATAATGAGCTCCTGCTTCACAACCTCGGCATAAGTTGCTGCCGCATCGGGCAGGTTTTTCAGGTTGAGCGAAGAGAGTATCTGTTTCTTCTTGTCGAGACGGATGTTTTCTTGCTGCAAGGGGCTCAACAAAGACGACACACCGGCCAAAAGGAAGGCCACGATAACCACCACGATTGAAGCGTAGATGATGGCGTATGAGTCGCTGCTTGTGTTAAAGCCTTTTTTCGCTTTTTTCTCTTCTTTTTTATCGTCGCTGCCGCCTACCAGCTCGAACTCCGATGCAGGGGCCTTGCAGAGAGGACACACAGCGGGTGCCTCTGTTCCTTCGTGTGTATATCCACACACTTTGCATACATATTTTGCCATAATCTCTTAGTTCTTTTTGGTTAGACGTTTTGCGCGAGCTTTCACATTGGACTGCACCACGCAGTAATCAATGAAGGGTGCTGTTACGTTCATCAAAAGGATGGCAAGCATCATACCCTCGGGATAACCGGGGTTGAAGACGCGGATAAGGATAGCCATAGCGCCTATGCCAAAGCCATAAATGAACTTACCGGTCTCGGTGCGAGCTGCTGTAACAGGGTCGGTAGCCATAAACACGGCACCGAAGCAGAAACCGCCAAGCAACAAGTGAGTGTAGATGGGCTGCTGCAACGCGGGATTCTCGGGCATAAGGCCTGTGAAGAGCAACAACATTGCAAAACCGCCAACAAACACGCTAGCCATAACTTTCCAGCTTGCAACACCTGTCCACAAGAGAAGAGCTGCACCAAGAGCTATAGCGATAACACTAGTCTCACCTATTGAGCCGGGCATAAAGCCACAAATCATATCACAAACAGAGAGGTTAGCGCCTGTAGCACCAGCGATAGCGCCACCGTCCTTAACAAACTGCAAGGCTGTAGCGCAGGTGTAACCGTCGGGGAGGTCGTAACCAAAGCCGAGGATAGAGTTTGTTGCCACCCATACAGACTCTCCCGAGATTACCGAAGGATAGGCAAAGAAGATGAACGCACGGGCGATAAGTGCCACGTTTACAATGTTCATACCTGTACCACCAAATACCTCTTTAGCAAAGATTACCGAGAAGGCTGTTGCCACGGCAAGCACCCACAGAGGGCAACCGGCGGGAACAATCATAGGTATAAGGATACCCGATACAAGGAAGCCCTCGTGTATCTCCTCGTTCTTCCACTGCGCAACAACAAACTCAATACCAAGACCTACGAGATATGTTACCACGATTTTGGGCAACAAAATCATAAGGCCGAAGATGAACATATCGATGTGCGATGCTGTAGCAAGCTGGCCTGCTGCAAGAGCGTTCTGATAACCGAGGTTATACATTCCGAACAAGAGTGCCGGAACGAGCGCAAGTACCACAAGCGACATAATGCGTTTGCTGTCTATCGCATCGTGAATGTTTACACCACTCTTCGAAGTGTCGTTGGGCACGAAGAGGAACGTTTCCATTCCATCGAACACCGAACGCAGAGCGTGCAACTTGCCACCCTCTTCGAAGTTGGGTTTGATTTTATCAAGATAGTTTCTCAAAAATTTCATACTGTGTATTTTTTATTTTGCTTGTTTATTTAGCAATTATTCACTCGTATTTGTGCATCAACACATCTCGGCACGCAACTTGTCGAGACCCTCGCGCACGATGCGTTGCAATTCGAGCTTCGAAGAGTCGACAAACTCGCAGAGAGCAAAGTCCTCGGGTGCTACCTCGTAGATACCAAGCTCTTCCATCTTGTCGATATTACCGGTGATGATAGCCTTGATAAGATACTCGGGGTAGATGTCCATAGGGAACACTCTGTCGTACTCGTTCGACATAATCATGTGACGCTCACCACCCTTGATGCGTGCATCTATAGTGTAGCTACGCTTGGGCATCAACCAGCTAAAGTAGCTGCGGCTGGTGCTGAACATAGAGAAGCGGGGTGCTATCCAGCCAAACATCTCGTCGCCGCCCATAATCTCGGGGATTACAGTAATCTCGGTAGAGAAAGCTCCAAGGAAGCTGTCGGCTGTGGTCTTTTTACCGGTGAGCACGTTGCCGTCTATTATGCGAAGGGGGTTGTCGTTCTTCAAGCGACCATCAACGAGTGTGCTTATCTGCGCACCGAGAACAACCTTGCTGTATGCGGGGTTGGCAACCTCGCTACCTGCGAGAGCTACAGTGCGTGTAAAGTCTACTTTACCTTTGTTGAAGAGACGACCGATGAAGATTACCTCCTCGGCACCGATGGTCCACACAATCTCACCCTTGTTCACGGGTGCAACGTTGTTGATCTGCACGCCCACGTTACCTGCGGGGTGAGGTCCTTTGAAGATTGTGGTAGTCACGTTCTTTGCCACCATCAACGCTGCAGCTGTCTGCTTTGCGCTCACACCCAAGTAAACGGGAGCAATGCGAGAAAGTGCATCAAGACCTGTCTGGAAGTCCTCTTCGTTACCCTTGAGGGCAACCTCGAAGTCTACAGCCAAAGGTTTTGAATCGAAAGCCGAAACAAAGATGGCACGGGGTGAATCACCGGGAGTTGCGATAACATCGTAAGGTCTCTGGCGCATGAAAGCAAAAAGACCGGCCTTAAGAAGGTCGGCAACTACCTCCTCCGATGACAGAGAAAGTACATCTTTTGCTTTGTACTCAACAGACTCAAACTTACCGTCCGACTCCACTACTACGCTTAATACGCGTCTTCTCTCTCCGCGGTTAACCGCTACAACTGTTCCGCTCACGGGCGAAACAAATTGCAATTCGGGTTGGTTTTTATCAACAAACAGGGGCTCACCAGCCTTTACCTTGTCCTCGGGTTTTACAACCACCTTGGGTGTAACGCGAGTAAAGTCGGCAGGCATCAAAGCATACTGCTTTGCCGCAGCTACCGATACAAACTCGGCTGCAGGCGCACCTTTTAGATTGATATCCAATCCTTTAGAAATTTTTACGACTCTGTGCATATAAATTGAGTTACGTTAATACATTATCCAGCACAAAATTAAGGTTTTTTTTCTGCAATTCTAAACTTTTTTAACAGAAATAATGCTTTCATAGAGAAATTTATCAAGAAGGAGGCACTGCGCTTAGAGCCGGCTCGCCTGCAAAGTCTAAGGGATTGCACAAAAGTTCGGTTAATCTATAAAAAATAAACTCCTTGATGTTTATCTCCCCCTCTTCAAAGCGCAACATACTCTTTGCTTAATCGCACAGCAAGAGTAACACCTAGATTGTATAATCTTGCTTTAAAATCCTCGGTGGCCCGTGAGTTATTCTCTCAATATACTTGTTCTTCTCTCCTTCTTTTCGTGAGACGAAAAGATACTGTGTTAAAATCCAAAGAAAAATCAATATATTTTATAACTTTACACACGTTAAGGAAGACAATTGATTTTTGCAATCATTGCCTATCTTGTGTTAGCAATCCAAAGGGTTG
>JAZKYU010000028.1:0-10001 GCA_045612305.1 Bacteroidaceae bacterium | reverse complement strand
TAATATCGGTCTCCTTGGTTTTGCGCGCCACGGTAACACAGCGCTCCTCGCTACGCAGGAACTCGGCAATTTGAGCCCAGCTGTCGGTTGCAAGCACACACACATCGGCATAAGGCAGAGAGCGCATCTCCTCTATGCGAGCCGCGTCGGCTGTGTAGAGGATAGCCTTTGCACCAAGATTTTTTGCAAGCTCAACATCGGTGAGGCGGTCGCCTATCACAAAGCTCGACGCAAGGTCGTACTCTCCCGACATATATTTACCAAACATCCCAGTCCCGGGCTTACGCGTGGGTTTGTTGTCGCTCTTGTAGGTAACATCTATAAGTTGGTCGGCAAAGGTTATACCCTCGCCCTCGAGCACCTGCAACATCTTGTTGTGCACCACATCAAACTGCTCTTGCGGGTAAGAAGGGGTACCAAGACCATCCTGGTTACTCGCTATCACAAGCTCAAAATCCATCTCGACTATTCGGCCAAGTGCACCTATTACCCCGCGCTCAAAAACAAGCTGTTCAAGGGTGTCAACCTGCTCGGTCACAGGCGGCTCCCATATTATTGTTCCGTCGCGGTCTATAAATATAGCTTTTTTCATAATTATTTCCAGTTTTCAACAACAGCGAGCATACGGTTATTCTCCTCGGGCATACCGATAGTTATTCTCAAGCACTCGGTGCAACCTTTCACTCTCGAACGGTCGCGCACGATAACCTGCTCGGCTATGAGGGCGTCATAAAGCGCACGGGCATCGCTCACCTGCACCAGCAAGAAGTTTGCGTCGGAGGGGTAAACCCTCTTAACACAACCACACTGCAACAAAGCTGCCGACACACGCTCACGCTCGCTTTTTATTATCTCAATCTCACCCTGCACATCGCGAGCAAGCAACTCCTTGGCGCGCTCCATACCTGCAAGGTTTATGTTGTAAGGGTACTTAACGTTGGCAAAAAGAGCCATAACCTCCTTGGCTGCAAAAGCAAGGCCCAAGCGCAAACCAGCAAGGCCGTATGCCTTTGAGAGGGTTTGCAACACTATGAGGTTGGGATACTCGCCGAGCAAGGTGGTGAGGCTGGGTTGCGAAGCAAAATCTATGTAAGCCTCGTCGACCACCAACAAGCCCTTAAACCCGCCAAGCAAACGACGTATCTCCTCTATGGAGAAAATATTACCCGAGGGGTTGTTGGGCGAACACACAAACATCAGCTTGGTGTGCTCGTCGCACGCAGCGAGCAAGGCCTCAACGGGCAAAGAAAAATCTTCGCCAAGCTGCACCTCGCGCACCTCGACATCGTTTATATCGGCCGACACGCGGTACATACCATAGCTGGGCGCTATGGCAACCACGTTGTCCAAGCGGGGCTCGCAGAAGATGCGGAAACAGAGGTCTATAGCCTCGTCGCTTCCGTTACCTATAAACATCTGCTCGGTGCACACACCTTTTTGGGGGGCTATAATAGCCTTGAGCTCTGCCTGGCGAGGGTCGGGGTAACGGTTATAGCCGTTATTAAAGGGATTCTCGTTTGCATCCAAAAAAACACCCAAGGCCCCTTTATATTCGTCGCGTGCTGTGGAGTAAGGCGCAAGCGCCTTTATGTTACCACGCACAAGCTTCAAAACTTCTTCTATACTCATATTCACTTTAAATCTCCTTTCCCATACGCAAAAGAGCCGCGTTAGCGTGAGCATCGAGCCCCTCGGCTTTTGCCATCGCAACGATGGTGCTACCCAGAGCATCTATGCCCTCTTTTGTAAGTTCCTGATATGTTATTTTGCGCACAAAGCTGTCGAGGTTTACACCGCTGCACGAACGCGCCCAGCCGCTTGTGGGCAAGGTGTGGTTTGTGCCCGAGGCATAGTCCCCGGCGCTTTCGGGCGAGTAGTTACCGATGAACACACTACCCGACGCTGTTATTTCGGCTGCAACCTCCCAGGGGTTACGCATCGATATTATAAGATGCTCGGGAGCGTAGGTGTTAACAAAAGCCACCTGTTCCTCTTTGGTGGGGAGCACTATAACACGGCTGTTCTCCAAGGCCTTCGCTGCAAGTTCCTTGCGTGGCAACTTTTCGAGTTGTGCTGCAACCTCGGCATCTACCGCGTCGGCTAGAGCCTCGCTACCGCAAACAAGCAGAGCTTGCGAGTCGGCACCGTGCTCGGCTTGCGAGAGAAGGTCGCTTGCCACAAACGCAGCAGAAGCACTCTCGTCGGCCATCACAAGCACCTCCGAGGGGCCAGCGGGCATATCTATCGACACGCGGTTTGTAACGCGCTCTTTAGCTTTTGTAACGTAGCGGTTACCGGGGCCAAATATTTTGTCTACCGCAGGGATGCTCTCTGTGCCGTAGGCCATAGCAGCCACAGCCTGTGCACCGCCCACCTTGAATATGCGATCGACACCGCAAACCATAGCTGCCGACAACACCACAGGTGCCACCTTGCCCTGCTTGTTCATAGGCGTGCAGAGAATAATCTCCTTGCAGCCGGCCACCTTGGCGGGTATAGCAAGCATAAGCACAGTTGAAAAAAGAGGTGCTGTACCGCCGGGGACATAAAGCCCCACCTTTTGTATGGGCACGGCACGTTGCACACACTTAACACCCGGCGAGGTTGTAACCTCAATGTCCTCGAAGCGTTGCGCCATATGGAAACGGGTTATGTTGCGTGCGGCTGCCGCTATAGCATCTTTCAACTCCTGCGGCACCTGTTCAAAAGCCTCACGCTTCTCCTCGGCGCTAACCTCTATGCAGGCAAGTTCCACACCGTCAATCTCCTGCGCAAGCTCGCGCAGCGCTTTGTCGCCGTCGCGTTTCACACGCTCTATTATAGCGTCGACACGGCCGGCTATCACAGCGTCGTCGGCCACAACACGTTCGCACAGTGCAGCCCACTCGCTTTTAGACGGATTTATATATCTTGCAATCATATTACAACACAATTTTCTCGAGCGCGAGCACCAAAATATCCTCGGCGCCTATAGATTTAAGTTTTTCAATAATGTCCCACAACTGTTTCTCGTCTACAACAGTCTGCAACGAGCACCACCCCTCTTGTGCAAGAGGTATAACAGTCGGGCTACGCATCGCGGGCAGAATTTTCACAGCCTCCTCAAGCGAAGACTTAGGTATATTGAGCAGCAGATACTTCTTGCCGGCACCCTTGAGCACCGACTCGAAACGCGACATAAGCTGGCGTGCTATGGCCATCTTCTCCTCCGAAAGACCAGGGGTACCAATGAGCACCGCCTCCGACTGCAAAACCTGCTCCACCTCGACAAGGCCGTTTGTGATGAGCGTGCCACCCGACGACACAATATCAAATATAGCGTCGGCAAGGCCGGCTGCGGGAGCTATCTCCACCGAGCCTGTGATAGTGTGTATCTCGGCCTTTATACCATTCTCCTCGAAGAACTTCGACAAAACGTTGGGATAAGATGTTGCTATGCGTTTGCCGTTAAAGTAGCTCAAGCCCTCGTATTTGTCGGCCTTGGGCACAGCAAGCGATATGCGACAACC
The DNA here is from genome assembly GCA_045612305.1 of Bacteroidaceae bacterium. GTDB lineage: Bacteria > Bacteroidota > Bacteroidia > Bacteroidales > Bacteroidaceae > HGM04593. The sequence goes on along the minus strand of JAZKYU010000028.1, from coordinate 6,492 downwards.
ACCGAAACCAAGTTTCTGCAATATATCTACATCGTAGCCACGCTCGGCAACCTCGTTGTAGCCCACGAAGCCCAAGTCGGCCGCGCCCATAGAAACGGTTTGGGGTATATCGTCGTCGCGCAGAAAAAGCACCTCAACGGGGAAATCGGCTGCACGCATCAAAAATTTTCTCTTCTCTTCTTTAATTGTCACACCGGCGTCGCGCAACAGCTGCATACTCTGTTCGTTCAAGCGACCCTTTGTTTGTACTGCTATTCTTAACATATATTTTAAAATTTTGTCTTTTCAAATAAAAAATGAGCCCACCATCTTGCAGGTAAGCTCACTATTCGGCATTTGCACGATACATACAAGCCACTTACCCGACTCTCCCAAGAGACAGGTGATGGTGGTGATGAAACATATTCTGTGCAAACATTTATTCTTTCCCTGTTAATTTGTTAACGCCAAAGGCACCACGTTTACATTTTGCAAGCGTTTATGCCTTCACCTCGCGAAGATAGTAAATTTTATCATACTACATAAACAAATACACACTTTTTTTAACCACGCTGTGCAAAAAAGTAACACAACAATTGTTTTAACATCTTTCAACCCTACAGGGATATTTGTTGGGGACTTTATTGTTAATTTTTAAAATTATATAAACTGCAGCAAACTTCTCTACAAATAAACAAACCACCCTGCCAAAACAGTGTGGTTTGCTCTATCATAAAAAGCCTTGTTTTTATTACTTTCTCTGCACAATTTGCACCCCGGCGGGCACGTTGTCTGTAACCCAGATGTTACCGCCGATAACAGCTCCTTTACCCACTGTGATGCGTCCAAGGATAGTGGAGTTACTGTAGACTATTACATTATCCTCGAGTATGGGGTGACGGGGGATACCCTTTATGGGGTTACCCTTCTCGTCGAGGGGGAAGCTCTTTGCACCAAGCGTAACACCCTGATAAAGTTTCACGTTGTTGCCTATGATACAGGTCTCGCCTATAACTATACCTGTGCCGTGGTCTATGGTAAAATACTCGCCGATGCGGGCTCCGGGGTGTATGTCGATACCTGTTTCGCTGTGTGCAATCTCCGATATTATGCGGGGGATAAGAGGCACGCCAAGCTCGAGCAGGCGGTGTGCCATACGATAGTTGCTCACAGCCTTCACGCCTGGGTAACAGCTTATAACTTCGCCGAAGCCTGTAGCTGCGGGGTCGCCGTTATAAGTAGCCTCGACATCCTTTGCAAGTTTCTCGCGCAAGCAGGGCAGATAGGAGATGAAACCGAGGGTTGCCTCTTGAGCTGCGGCAGCCGCGTCGACAGGCTCCATATCTTCGTTACCGTAGCACAAGCCTGCATAGACTTGCTCGTAGAGCAGTTTGTAGAGACGGTCTACGTTCATACCGGTTTTGTAGACAAGGGTGTGTGCCTCTTGAACAGAGTCGCCAAAATAGCCGGGGAACACTATCGCACGCACAAGGTTTACTACCTCGTTTATAACACGCCACGAGGGCATAGGCTCGCCGTCGCGACGATGATGAAACATATCTTTTACACCTTCGTTTTCTGTAAGTTCGTTTATGGTCGCAGAAAACACATCGGCAATCTTTTTGTTATTCATAGCTTTTATCTTAATCAAAAAAAATAGTTTTAGTCTTTAAACAGATCGGTCGACAGGTAACGCTCGCCACAGTCGGGCAGGAGCACAACTACGTTTTTACCTGCATACTCGGGGCGACGCATAATATCGGTTGCAGCCCACACAGCCGCACCCGAAGAGTAACCCACAAGCAGGCCCTCTGCCGCAACAAGACGGCGAGAGACCTCTATGGCATCCTCGTTCTTCACGGGGATAACCTCGTCAACAACCTCTGCTTCGTAAATTGCAGGAACAAAGCCCGCGCCTATGCCTTGTAATTTGTGAGCGCCCTTTTCACCACCCGAAAGCACGGCCGACGAAGCGGGCTCCACACCCACTATCTTAATTGCGGGGTTTAACTCTTTGAGCCTGCGGCCTGTGCCTGTGATGGTACCTCCTGTGCCTACACCTGCCACAAAAACATCGACCTTGCCGCAGGTGTCGCGCCAAATTTCTTCGGCGGTAGAGTTGTGGGCGGCAGGGTTGGCAGTGTTCTCAAATTGTTGCAAAATTATACCACCGGGGATAGAAGCTGCAAGTTCTTCTGCTTTTTTTATAGCCCCGGCCATAGCCTCTGCACCTGGGGTGAGCACAAGCTCGGCACCGTAGGCGCGCAAGAGATTCATACGCTCGGCGCTCATTATCTCGGGCATAGTGAGTATGAGTTTATATCCCTTGACTGCCGACACAAGAGCAAGCCCCACACCCGTGTTGCCACTTGTGGGCTCTATGATGGTTGCCCCCTCGCGCAACAAGCCCCGCGCCTCGGCATCGTTTATCATAGAGAGAGCCGTGCGGTCTTTAACGCTACCCGCCGGGTTAAAATATTCTACTTTAACAACGGGTGCGCTCTCAAGCCCCACAGCCGCCGCATAGCGCGACAAGCGCAAAAGGGGTGTGTTACCTATGAGGGCGGTTATATCTTCGGCAATCTTCATATTTTAAGGTATAAGTTTAAGTTCATTATAAAGCCTTTGTACAGGCAAGCCCATAACGTTGAAGTAAGAGCCGTCGATACCCGAAATTCCGATGTACCCTATCCACTCTTGCACACCATATGAGCCGGCTTTGTCCATGGGGCGATACTTCTCTATATAATAACTTATCTCCTCGTCGGTAAGTTCGGCAAAGCTCACCTGTGAGCAGGCCACAAAGCTGCGTTTAACCTCTTTTGTGGTTACGGTGACACCTGTGAAAACAGAGTGTGTTTTGCCCGACAAGGCGCGCAACATAGAGAAAGCGTCGGCAGCGTCGGCCGGCTTACCTAGAGCCTTGCTACCAAGCCACACTATAGTGTCGGCTGTTATCACAAGCTCGTCGTCGGACATCTGCGAACGGTAGGCGTCGGCCTTCTTTTGAGAGATATACAAAGGTATGTCGCCACCCTCGAGAGACGGGGGAAACGACTCGTCGACACCGGGGAGGGTGCGCACCTCAAACTCTAAATCGAGCCCTGCAAGAAGCTCTCTGCGACGCGGCGAAGCCGACGCAAGTATCACTTTATATTTTTTTATATTTTCAAGCATAAGTGTTACCAACCAAAAGCGTTAGACTCGTCCATCCACTTACCTTGTGCACGCATCACCTGCTCTATAACGTCACGGCCGCAACCCTCACCACCCTTGCGGGGCGATATGTAGCGCGAGATATTTTTTATCTCCACGGCAGCGTCGGCGGGACAACAAGGAAGGCCACACATCTGCATAACTTCGTAGTCGGGGATATCGTCGCCCATATACAAAATTTCTTCGGGTTTCAGGTCGTACATCAGCATAAGTTCCTCGAAACAGTCGCGCTTAATCGATGCGCCCAAATATACATCGGTTATACCAAGGCCGTTGTAACGTACTTTCACCGCCTCGGTGCGTGCGCCTGTGATTATAGCCACGCGGTAGCCCGCCTTCACTGCAAGTTGCAAAGCGTAACCGTCTTTTATGTTCACGGTGCGCATAGGCTCGCCGCCGGGGTACATGGTGATTGTTTCGCGGCTCAACACGCCGTCGACATCAAACACGAGAGCTTTTATTTTTGTTAAATCGTAGTTTATCATAACTGTTTTTATTTTTTGTTTTCTGCGGTTACACCTATGTACTCGCTCACAAGGCTATAAATTTCTTTCAGCCTGCCGTCGAGCATAGATAGGTGGCTGTTCATAACTGCGGCATCGCCCCTGCGTGCAGGCCCTGTCTGCGCCTCTGCGGGGGAGAGGGTGTGTACCTTTGCTGCAGCCTCGTCGATAAGGGGCAACATAGCCTCAAAAGGAAGGCCGTGAGCCTCTAACACATCGGCAGCCATACAATATGCTGCGTTTGCAAAGTTGCAGGCAAAGACCGCCGCTATGTGCAAATATTTACGTTGCTCGCTTGTGGCCCTTTCCACATTTGGGGTTAGCAGCAGAGCAAGGTTTTCGAGCTGCGACAAGGCAGCCTCGTTACACCCCTCGACAAAGACTGTGAGCTTGGTAAAGTCGGCTACGCGTTGCTTGCTGAAGGTCTGCATAGGATAAAAAACTCCATAGTTTGCAGCACCCGCACCTTGCAGAATACTCATAGGCACGCTACCCGCTGTGTGAACAATAAGCGCCTCGGGGTATCGTGCTACAAAGGCTGTAGCTACCTCCTCTATGGCCGCGTCGGGCACCGATATTACAACGACATCGGCTGCAGGCAGAAGATTTATATCGCAGAAAGCGTCGCTACCGGTTTTTGCGCCAAGCGCCTCGGCCGACTCACGCGTGCGGCTCCACACCGCAACGGGAGATGTTCCGGCTGCAGCAAGAGCAACTCCAAGCGAGGTTGCAAGGTTACCTGCGCCTGCAAGCAATATTTTACTCTGCGGTGCCAAACTTGCCGACGTGTATTTTTTCCCACTGCAACTTCTCCTCATCAAAAGGCTTTGCCTCACGAGCTTTGTGGCCCACAGCCACTATAGAGAGAACTGCATAGTTTTCGGGTATATCCAAGAGCTTCTTCACGTTATCCTCGGCCGAGTTACCCTCGGTGTCGAGGCGACGGCGTATCTGCACCCAACAAGAGCCTAAACCAAGTTCTTGTGCAGCAAGCTGTATTATTATAGTTGCTATGGAGCAGTCCTCAATCCACACATCGGTCTTTGTGGTATCGCCCAAAACAACAACAGCCATAGCTGCACCCTCGAGAAGGGCCGCGCCCTGTGCCTTAGATACCGAAAGAGCCTTCAACATCTCTTTATCCTCTACAAGAATAAACTCCCACGGGTTATAGCGATGCCCCGACGGCGACATAAGAGCCGCCTTCATGAGCTTGCACACATCGTCCTTGTCCACAGCCTCGCCGGTAAAAAGGCGGCAGCTGCGTCTGTTCTTCAACAAATCGAAATAATTACTCATAATATTTATCGCATTATTGCATAAAACACGCGAAGATAAAACATTATCGTTAAAACTCAAAAATTTAAAACGCGAAAAAAGCTCACGCCCTCAAAACCATAAACACAGCGCAGGTGTTTTCTATGAAAAGCGTTGATTATGAGCGAGAGATTAGAAGAAAAAGCCCTTGAGTACCACGAGGGCGAGAGAGCCGGGAAAACAGAGATTATGCCCACAAAACCTTTCGAAACACCCGCAGAGCTTGCCCTTGCTTACTCGCCGGGGGTGGCAGCACCCGCCGCAGCCATAAACAAAGACCGCTGGCAAGCCTACCGATACACAAACAAGGGCAACCTTGTTGCTGTAATATCGAACGGAAGCGCCCTTTTGGGGATGGGCAACACTGGAGCTTTAAGCGCAAAACCTGTGATGGAGGGCAAGTCTATGCTCTTTAAGATATATGCCGACATAGATGCGTTCGACATAGAGCTTGCCGAGGAGGAGGCCGACAAATTTATCGCCACCGTGCAGGATATTTCGCCCACCTTCGGCGCAATAAATCTCGAAGATATTAAAGCGCCCGACTGTTTCTACATAGAAGAAAGGCTGCGCAACCTGCTCGACATACCCGTTCTGCACGACGACCAGCACGGCACAGCCGTCTGCGTCGCAGCCGCCCTCATAAACGCAGCCGAAATAGCGGGCAAAGAGCTTCCCAGCCTAAAGATAGTTATAAACGGCGCTGGAGCCGCCGCTATAGCCACAGCCAAGATGCTTGTGAACATAGGAGTTAAAAGGGAGAATATAGCTATGCTCGACAGTAAGGGGCTCATAACCATCGCCCGCGACAGGCTCAGCCCACAAAAGGCCATCTTCGCCACTAAAGAGACGGCCGACACCACCCTAGCCCAGGCCGCAAGAGGGAAAGATGTTTTCATAGGGCTGTCGGTGGGCGACATACTAACCAAGGATATAGTGCGCACCCTCGCCGAAAGCCCCATAATATTTGCCCTTGCCAACCCCACCCCCGAGATAAGCTACAACGATGCGAGAGAGGCACGCCCCGACGCCATAATAGCCACGGGACGCACCGACACCCTCAACCAGATAAACAACGCCCTCGCCTTCCCCTATCTTTTTCGCGGCGCGCTCGACACCCTCGCCACAACCATAAACCTGGAGATGCAGCTCGCAGCCGTAAAGGCCATAGCCTCGCTTGCCCACGAGCCTGTACCCGAGCAGATAAAGAGAGAGTACGGCCACAACTTGAACTTCGGCAAGGAGTATATTTTACCCAAAATAAACGACAAAAGGTTGCTCTTCTCTGTAGCAAAAGCTGTGGCGCAAGCCGCGATGAAAAGCGGTGTTGCACGCCGCAAAATAGCATCGTGGGACGAGTATGAAGAGACGCTCAACTGCCGCATAGAGCGCGTAACCCAACACGCCCGACACCCCCACAACAGCGGCAAAGAACAGTTGCATAAAAAGTACAATAAAGCTATGAATAAATTAGACC
>JAZKYU010000027.1:0-20349 GCA_045612305.1 Bacteroidaceae bacterium | reverse complement strand
ATACCATACCTAGTATGAATGTGTTTGATGGAATAACCATCTTCAAGCATATGCATATACTTTAGCAATGCTGAATGATCGTGTTTCTTACGCATAAAATAAACCCCAAAGTTTTTTGTCCAAACTTTGGGGTTCATTTCATTGAAGTGCTCCTTATTTTATATATAAGAGTTTAAGTGCGATATCAATATTGCTCTTTCTCGTTGGGGAAGTCACACGCTTTCACATCGCCCACATAGTTACCCACAGCGTCGGTAATTACACTATGCAGGTCGGCGTAACGACGCAAGAAGCGTGGGGTAAAATCGGCTGTCATACCAAGCATATCGGCATAAACAAGCACCTGACCATCTACGCTGCCACCTGCACCTATACCTATAACCGGAATTTCAAGCTCCTGAGCAACCTTCTCGCCAAGCGCTGCAGGTATCTTCTCAAGCACCAAAGCAAAGCAACCAGCCTCTTGCAAGAGCTTTGCATCGCGACGTAGCTTTTCGGCCTCTTCCTCGCTCTTAGCACGCACCGAGTAAGTACCAAACTTGTTGATACTCTGCGGGGTGAGCCCAAGGTGTCCCATAATAGGTATACCCGCATCGAGTATTTTACGCACCGAAGGGAGTATCTCCTCACCACCCTCAAGCTTTAGTGCATCGGCGTGGCTCTCCTTCATTATGCGTATCGCATTCTTCACCGCTTCGTCGGCGTTCACCTGGTATGTTCCAAAAGGCATATCAACAACAACAAGAGCGCGCTTCACACCGCGAACAACCGACTTTGCGTGGTAAATCATCTGGTCGAGCGTGATGGGCAGCGTTGTAACGTTACCCGCCATCACATTAGAGGCCGAGTCGCCAACAAGTATCGCATCCACACCTGCGCCGTCTATGAGCATCGCAGTGGTGTAATCATAGGCTGTGAGCATCGCAATTTTTTCTCCCTTACGTTTCATCTCAATAAAACGATGGGTAGTCACCTTACGAGGGTCTTCAACTATATATTTCGACATATTTATGTGTTTAAAAAGTTTTGTTGCAACAACTGCGTTGCAAACTCTTTGCAAAGTTATGGTAAATTTATTTAATATCGAAAAAAATAGCTCATTGTTGATAAATATTGATGCAACAAGAGCCCTTTTATACTCTTTTTTAAGTAAATTAGCAAGGTTATATCTTTAGGTTTTATGAAAATTCTACACACCTCCGACTGGCACTTGGGACAAGCATTCTTCGGCTATGAAAGAGCCGAAGAGCATCGTCTTTTTCTGTCGTGGCTTAACGATGTTATAAGAGAGCAAGGCGTAGATCTCTTGCTAGTAGCTGGAGACATTTTCGACAGCCCCAACCCGTCGGCCGAGTCGCAGAAAATTTATTACAACTTCATAAAAGAGACCACAACACAAAACCGTAACCTGCAGATAATAATAACAGCAGGAAACCACGACTCTGCAGCACGCCTCGAAGCCCCTGCGCCCCTCTTCGATGAGTTTAACGTGAGCGTGAGAGGTGTTGTGCAGCGCACCGCCGACGGAGTCATAGACTACGAGCGCCACATAATACCCATAAAAGAAGGGGGCTGCTGCCTCGCAGTACCCTATCTGCGCCAAGGCGACTGCCCCGCTACAGAAAGCTTTGCCGACGGAGTAAAAGAATTTTACACAGAACTATACAATATTGCAAAAACGAAATACAGCGGAGCTATAATTGCAATGGGGCACCTGCAAGCAACAGGCTCCGAAATTTCTACCGACGACCGCTCGGAACGCACCACCATAGGAGCCCTCGATTTAGTAAGCCCAGACTTCTCCTCGGCCGGTATCGCCTACACAGCCCTGGGACACCTGCACAAAGCACAGCGAGTGTCGAAAAGAGAAAATATGCGTTACTCGGGCTCGCCGCTACCTATGTCCTTTGCCGAGCGCAACAACAAGCAAAGCGTAACCATAGTAACCATACAAGGTACCGAGGTCGATATAGAGAAAATACCCTTCGATGCACCTATAAAACTCATAACTGTGCCAGCAAAGGCAAAACCCATAGAGCAAGTTATTGAGGAGATAGAGCAGCTACCCCAAGGCGAGGTAAGCAGTTGCTCGCCCTTCCTCGAGGTGCAAGTTTTGAGCGAGGGCCCCGACCCCACACGCCGACAGCAGATAGAAAAAGCGTTAGAAGGGCGTGCTGTGCGCCTGGCAAGGATAGTAGCCGTGTCGGCGTGGCAAGAGAACAACGCCGCGCCCCTGCTCTCCTACGACGACTTTAAAAAGATAGAGCCTTTGGAACTTGCAAAGATTGTCTACCGACAAAAATATGATAACTGCGATATGCCCGCCGACATCGAAGAGATGCTCGCAAAAGTTATAAAGGAGGTTGAAAGATGAAAATTTTAGCAATAAGAGGAGAAAACCTCGCATCTCTTGCAGGTAATTTCGAGATAGACTTTACAAAAGAGCCGCTAGCCTCAGCCGGGATTTTTGCCATCACAGGCAGCACAGGAGCTGGTAAATCCACCCTCCTCGATGCCTTGTGCATAGCCCTCTACGGAACATCGCCACGCATAAACAAGTTGAGCCCCGTCAACGAGATTACCGACGCAGGCAAGTATTCCATAAAAGAACGCGACAGCCGCAACATACTGCGCAAGGGAGCAACAAGCGCCTTTGCCGAGGTAGACTTTAAAGCCCTCAACAACAAGCTCTACCGCGCACGGTGGAGCACAAGAAGAGCAAATAACAAGAGCCTAGGCAAGCTTAAGGATGCCGAGTACGCACTCTACGACCTCTCGGAGAACGAAAAAATAATACACAGCGGCAAAACAGAAACACTTGCAAAGATTAAAGAGCTCATAGGACTTACATACGAGCAATTTACCCGCGCCGTACTTCTTGCGCAGGGTGAGTTTGCCACATTCTTGAAAGCAGATCCCAAAGATAAAGCCGAAATACTCGAGAAGCTCACCGGCAGCGATATATATTCAAAAATTTCGGGCAAGATATACGAACACTGGCGCGAGGCCGACACCGAAGTAAAGCTAATCGAAAAAAAGATAAAAGAGGCCTATATACTCACCGACGAGGAGTGCGAAGCGCTTGAAAACAAACTTTTAGAGCTTAACAACGCCCTGCAGGCAAGCGAGAAAAAGGTTATCGCACTAGAAAAGAGCGCCGCGTGGATAGAACGAAAAGAGCTCTTGAAGAAAAACCTGCAAAAAGCCGAAGAAAACCTCCTCGACGCCAACACAAAGCTAACATCGGCCCAGGGGCTTATAGAGCACCTAGCGCTCATCGACAGCGTGCAGGAGATACGCGACACATACACCGGAGCTATGGAAACAAAGCGTCACATCGACGAGAGTAACGCCCTTTTGCAAAAAGAAGAGCTATCCATAGAAACGCTCAACAAAGAGTACACAGAAAGCGAGAAGAAGGTAACCCTTGCGCTAAAAGAGCAAGAGAGCCTTAACACAGAGTGGCTGAAGGTGCAGCCCAAGATAAACGCAGCGCTCGCCATCGAAGCCGACCTTCGCAACATAGAAACCCGGCTTAAAGAGCAAGAGAGCAACATAGAAAAGCAAAAAAAAGAGCTCGAAAAAACATCACAAGAAGAAGGTCTTTTAAGAAAAACCATCGCCCAACAGGCCGTAGAACTTAAAGAGTTGGAAGCGTGGTTTGCCCAACACGCCAACTACGCCACCATAGTGCCCAAGGGCGACACAGTTATAGCCAACATAAAAGATATTGAGGAGCAGCTTGCACAGATAAAAAAGAGAGAAAATCTTGCAGCAGAAGCAACCGCCCTACTCGCAACCGAGGAAAAAAGACTCAAAGAGAAAGAGGAAGAAGCCGAGATGCTGAACAAGATGCTACCGGCCGAAATTTTAACCCTGCGCGCACGCCTTGTCGAGGGAGAGCCCTGCCCTGTGTGCGGCAGCCGTCACCACCACATATTGGAGGCGGCAAGCAACAACCTCAAGGAAGAAGAACTTAAAAAAGCAAAGGAGAGCCTTGCACGCAACATAGAGCTCATACAAAAGAACATAGAGGAGAGCAAAAGCTCAATAAACAGCCACAAAGCTTACATAGAAAGCATTAAAAACAATATAAAAAACTGCGAAGAGCGCAACCGAGAAATTTTGCAACCGTTAAGCAGCTACGCACAAACTTTCGACACACTCTTTGCCAGCAAATTACAAGAGTTGGCCTCTCTGTGGAACAAAAACACAAACCGCAAAGCCACCCTCAACGAGGAGCTTGCCGTTAACAAAACAAAGCTCACCACCCTGCAGGAACGCATAAAGGAGAAAGAAGACGAAGCGTGCAAAAACGCAAGCACCGTCACCGAGAACAAAAAACTTCAGCAGGAAAAGAGAAACAAAATAGCAGAGCTCATAGGAGAAAAACACACCGCCGAGGAACTAAACAACATATACAACAACAAAATAATTGCGGTGAACAACGCCGTAACCACAGCTGTGGAGAGCCGCGGCAACATTATGGCCGCACGCGAAAAGTTGCTGGGCAGCATAGCGCAAACAAAGAAAACGCTCAAAACCCTAGGCGAAGCGCAACAAAATGCAAAAACAGAGATTGAGAATTTCCTTCTCCAAAGAGCCGACGAACTTACTCTGCCCAAGCTCCACGCCCTCTTAACAACAAGCAACGCCGAAATTATGCAACACCGCAGCACCATAGAGGTGCTGCGCAACAACCTCCTCACAGCCAAAGCCACACACAACGAAAGGCTCAAAGCCATAGAAGAACACAGCAAGGAGGCCGACAAACCGCAAGAAAGCGAAACCCTCGACACAATAAAAGAAGCCACAAAAGCTGCTATAGAGGAGAAAAAACAGCTTCTCGACAGCGTAAGCGAGACGGCAGTAAAAATAAAAACCAACAAAGAAAACCAAAAACAACACGCACACAACCTAAAAGAGCTAAGCGAAAAAAGCGAGATTTTAAACAAGTGGGTGATACTCAACAACGCCTACGGCTCGTCTACAGGAGATAAGTTTAAAATAATAGCACAGGGCTACACACTGGACATTCTGCTCGAGTATGCCAACAATCATCTGCACGACATATCTCCGCGTTACAAGCTTGCCCGCACAGCACACGACTCTTTGGGTATAAAGGTAATAGACACCGACATAATGAACGAAGAACGCTCGGTACACTCGCTTTCGGGAGGCGAAACATTCCTTGTGTCGCTTGCCCTGGCACTGTCGCTCTCGTCGTTCTCGTCAAACAAGATGAGCATAGAGTCGCTCTTCATCGACGAAGGTTTCGGCGCGCTCGACAACGACACCCTGCGCACAGCTATGGAAGCACTCGAAAGGCTCCAGGGACAGGGGCGCAAGGTGGGTATAATATCGCACTTACAAGATATCATAGAACGCATATCCACCAAAATAAAAGTTGTGAAGGAGCAAGAAGGAAAGAGTAAAGTATTCATTGAGTCTTATTGAAAAAACATTTGTCGCAATCAATGGAAACAAGAAGAAATTTAGAGATATTCAGAGCATCGGCAGGGTCGGGAAAAACATTTATCCTCGCCGTAAAATATATAATATTGCTCATAAAGCAACCCGACGCCTACAAACACATAGTTGCCGTAACCTTCACCAACAAGGCTACGGGCGAGATGAAGGAGCGCATATTAAGCCAACTATACGGCATAGCCTACGACCTACCCTCATCGAGCAGCTATATGGAGAAGATGCTCGAAGCCTTCCCCACCCTTACCCGCGAAAAGATAAGCAACCGCGCAAAGGTTGCTCTAAACCTCATTTTGCACGACTATGGGCACTTTCGCATACAAACTATAGACTCTTTCTTTCAATCGGTGCTGCGCGGCCTTGCCAAAGAGCTGGAGCTTAACGGCGATGTAGAATTTTCTCTCAACGGCGAGGAGCTGCTCGACGAGGCTATAGACACCTACATAAAACGCCTCGAGGAGGGCACGCCCGAGATTAAGCAGATAATAAACTTTATAAAGGACAACCTAAACAACAACAAAACCTGGAAGGTGTCCAAGGCCATAAAAAACTTTGCACGCAACCTGCTCAAAGAGGAGTACCAAGAACGCGGAGCAGAGCTGCGCAAGGAGATTGACGAAGATGGCGGGCGCAGGCTCAGGGAGTTTTACGACGATGTTAAGAAGAACGAAAAAGAGATAACCGACAAAATAAAAAGCCTTGCCCAGGAGTTTTTTTCGCTTGCACAGGGCTACGACGCAAACTCTTTCTACGGGAAAAAACGTGGTTTGTGGGGCTTCTTCGAGAAACTCAAGAGTGGCAACATAACCCCTATGAGCGATAGCATAAGAAACCTCATAGAGAATAGCGACAAAATATCGTCTATAAGCGGTATAAACGACAAAATAGCACGTTTGCTTGTCGAAGCACGGCATATTGAAGAGGAAAAAACCACAATACTCAACAGTTGCCATCTCTCGCTCAACAAGTATCACCAACTAGGGCTTCTCAACACCATAGCAAAAACCCTAAAAGAGGAAAACAGCAGAGAAAACCGTTTCCTCCTTGCCGAAACCACATACTTCTTGAGTAGTATGATAACAAACAACACATCGTTCATATTCGAGAAGATAGGCACCGAGATAAACCACATTTTCATCGACGAGTTTCAAGACACATCGAAACTTCAGTGGAACTGTTTTCAGATTCTGCTCGACGAAGTGCTTGCACGTGGCAACTACAACCTCATAGTAGGCGACGTGAAACAGTCTATCTATAGGTGGAGAAACAGCGACTGGAACATAATGAACAACATCGAAACGTTCCACCCCGAGACCAATAAAATAACATCGCAAGATGTTGAAAAAGATGGCAAGACCTACAAATCGACCAACTACCGCAGCAGCAGCAACATAGTAAAGTTCAACAACCTTCTCTACACAAGCGCCACAGCCGACATTGCCACAAATTTCAAGGAAAAGGTGCAAGAGGAGATAGAGAAACTTGTGCGTGCCTACCAAGATGTGGAACAAGCCGTGCCCGACAAGCGCGAGGCCGCAGGCGAGGGCTATGTAGAGATTAGAAAAATAAAGAAAGAAAACCCCAAAGCCAGTATGGCAGCCGAGGGCGTGGCACAACTTATGTCCACACTGCACGAGGTTATTGAGGAGCGAGGTGTAGCTCCCAAAGATATTGCCATACTGCTGAGAGGCAACGAAATTATATCGAGCATAGTCGAGGCGTTCAAAAAAGAGTTTCCACAGCTAAAGATTGTGTCAAACGAAGCATACAAGCTATCGGCATCGACAGCTGTGCAGCTCATTATAGCCGCTATGCGACACATCGCTTCGCCCAGCGACGATATAAACATTATAAACTTTATATCGCTCTACAACAAGGTTATAAAAGAACGAGAGCTAGAGCCCACGCACTTAATTAAACAGGAGAAGCGAGCCGAATTTCTGCCTGCCGAGTACATAGAGCAACTGCCACATATGAAAGGGTTGCCCGTGTACGAACTTATAGAGAAAATTATATCGCTCTTGGAGATATCAAAAGTAAAGGGCGAAGAGGCCTATCTCTTCTCCTTCCTCGACCAGGCGTCGCAGTGCATAACCAACAAAAGCGCCGACATAAACGACTTTTTGGCTATGTGGGACGAAAAACTATGCGACGAAACTATACCTGCAACAACAAGCAACAGCGTAACCGTGATGACCATACACAAGTCTAAAGGTCTTGAGTTTGACACGGTAATTATCCCCTTCTGCGACTGGGAGCTGACAGGACGCCCCAACAGCACCTTGTGGTGCAAACCCACGGTAGCACCCTTCAACAAGTTGAGCCTCTTGCCCATAAACAGGCAAGAGAGTATGCTAAAATCTATATACGAAAAAGAGTACAAAGACGAGCTACTCTACCAAATAGTAGACAACCTTAACATACTCTACGTAGCAACCACCCGCGCAAAAAACAACCTCTACATCTTTACCGATGCACAAGGTGGCAAGGGCGAAACAATGTCGACACTTATAAACCGCATAACCGAAAAGCTCAAAGCCCTCGAAGGCTCTGAGCTCGACAGCGAAGAGGAGGTATACCGCTACGGCGCTGTTGTCCCCTGCAAAAACAAAGAACAGAAGGAAACAAAGGAAACAAACCCCTTTGCAGCCAACGAGGGAGTTATAAAACAAGAGTTTGTCCACTACGGCAACAAGCTAACCTTCAAGCAGTCGCGCGAGCTTGCACGTTTTCTTGCTAGTGATAAAAACGAAAAACGAAACTACGACTCGGCAGCACGCGGCGAGCTTATGCACAGCATACTTGCACAGCTAAACACAGGAGAGGAGCTCCCACGTCTGCTCGGCAAAATGCTTGTCGCAGGGTTAATATCTACCGAGAAAGAGAAAAACTACATAAAAAGCAAAATAGAGAACGCTCTTGCACTACCCCAAGCCAAAGAGTGGTTTTGTGGCAAATACAAACTCTTCAACGAGTGTGCTATACTCTGCAACAGCTACAGCGAGGAGAAAAAGAACTTCCGCCCCGACCGTGTTATGATAAACAACAAAGAGGTTATAGTTGTCGATTATAAATTTGCAAAAAAGAGCGAGCTCCACACCAAGCAGGTAAAAGATTATATGAACTTGCTTGCTATGATGGGTTACAATAATATTAAAGGATATGTGTGGTATGTCGACCGCAACGAAATAGAGGAGGTAAAGAGATGAAACAATTTTTAAAACTTGTTGCCGACGATTTATTTAATCGTTACGATGGAAATTTCGAGGGGATGGCTATTGTTTTTCCCAACAAGCGAGCAAGCCTCTTCTTCAACAACTACCTACTGCAAAGAACAGGCAACAAAGCCATATGGAGCCCAGCCTACATAACTATAAGCGAGCTTTTTGAACAAAGTTCCCAGAGTGTTATAGCCGACCCCGTGCTCCTTGTAAGCCGCTTGCACAAGGAGTATGTGAAACACACTGGCAGCACCGACACCCTCGACAGTTTCTACTACTGGGGTGAGATGCTCATAAAAGACTTTGACGACGCAGACAAAAACCTTGCCTGTGCCGAACAACTCTTTGCCAACATAAAAGACCTGCACGAGCTTGGTTGTGCCGAGGACACCCTCGACGAGGAGCAAAAAGCTGCAATTATGCGCTTCTTTGCCAACTTCAAGCCCAAGGAAAAGAGCACCCTCAAAGAGAGGTTTACAAAAGTTTGGGAGGTGCTCCACCCCATCTATCTCTCCTTTAAAGAGGGGCTTAAAAAAGAAAACCTCGCCTACGAAGGTATGCTCTATCGCGACGTCATAGAAGAGCACGAAAATATAAAATTCCTCTACGACAAGTATGTTTTCATAGGTT
Organism: Bacteroidaceae bacterium; assembly: GCA_045612305.1. Taxonomy (GTDB): domain Bacteria; phylum Bacteroidota; class Bacteroidia; order Bacteroidales; family Bacteroidaceae; genus HGM04593. The sequence continues at coordinate 11,011 of JAZKYU010000027.1, read as the reverse complement.
TCAACGCGCTCAACGGCGTGGAAAACCGCCTCTTCGATATTATAAAGAAAGAGCGCGAGACACTCTTCTACTGGGACTACGACAAGCACTACATAAACAACCTGCAACACGAAGCCGGGCACTTTATGCGCAAAAACCTCAAGCGCTTCCCCAACGCCCTGCCGCAAGAGCTCTTCGACAACCTCGAAAAGAAGAAAAGCGTAACCTTCGTGTCGGCCAACAGCGACAACATACAGGCACGCTACGTGTCCACTTGGTTGCAAAACAATTTGAGCGAGAACGAGGTAGACACAGCTATAGTACTCTGCGACGAAACAATGCTCGAAGCCACGCTGCACTCTCTGCCCGACACCGTGAACAACAAGCAGCTCAACCACCTTAACGTAACTATGGGTTTCCCCATATCGCACACCCCCATATACACACTTGTAAAGCAATTAGTTGAGCTACAAGTGCGTGGCTGGGACAAGCGACAAGGGAAGTTCATCCTTGCAGTTGTAGAGAACATACTAAAGCACCCCTACATAGTTGCCTGCAGCGACAAGGCCTACAACCTACGCGAAACGCTCCTTAAAGAGAAGCGCTTCTTCCCCACTATGGAGGAGCTCTGTGCCGACGAGATACTAACACTACTCTTTACCCGCACCGAGGAAAACAAAGAGTGGATAGCAAACATAGCAGCCCTCATATATGCAATAGCCAACAAACAAGCCGAAAGCAACGAGGTGAGCAACGACCTCTACGAGGAGCTCTTCTGCGAGGCGCTATTAAAGGCTCACAGCCAAGCCCTGCGTCTGCTTGCCCTGCTCGAAAAAGAGGAGGTGGATATGCAACAAGCAGCCATAGGTAACTTACTTGTGAGGTTAATGTCGCAGTTGAGTATGCCCTTCCACGGCGAGCCTGTTGTAGGCTTACAGATTATGGGCCTTCTCGAGACACGCAACCTCGACTTTAAGAACATAATCATCCTTGCAGCCAACGAAGGCAACCTCCCCAAGAGCAGCAGCGACAACTCATATATCCCCTACAACCTGCGCCGCGCTTTCGGGCTCACTATGAGCGAGCACCGCGACTCTATATACGCCTACTATTTTTACCGTCTTCTGCAACGTGCAGAAAAGGTTACAATACTCTACAACAGCTCAACAGAGAGCAAGACCAAGGGAGAGTGTTCGCGTTTTCTGCTACAGATTTTGGGCAGCAACCTCTACAACGTAGAGCGCATAAAGCTCGAAGCCGAGCAAAAAAACGACAACATCGTTGCCACACCCATAGAGAAAAGCCCCGAGATTATGGAGAAAATAGAAAGCCGCTTCAATGTTGCAACAAACAAAGAAGCCGCGTTGCTCACCCCCTCGGGCATAAACCGCTACCTCGCCTGCGGCCTTAAGTTTTTCTACTACTACGTTATGAATCTCTCCAAAGTTGAGGAGGTCGATACCGAGCTCAAAGCCAACGATTTTGGAAACATCTTCCACGCCGCAGCCGAGCTGCTCTACAAAGATATTCTCGAAAAGAACAACGGTACCATAGATAAATCGGACCTGGAAAAATATCTAAAAACACCGCAGCTACTAAATAAATTCATCGACAAGGCTTTTATTGACAAATTCTTCAAAAAGGGCAACCAAGCCATCTACAACGGTGAGCAATTTATAAACCGAGGCGTGTTACAAGACTTCCTGCACCGCCTCGTGCAGATGGACAGCGCCTACACCCCCTTTAAATACATAGGTAGCGAGAAAACCGTGCGCATCCCCTATACTGTGAAAACACGTAGCGGGCGAGAGATAAAGATAAACCTCGGCGGTACCATCGACCGCATCGATGTAAAAGATGGAGCAATAAACATAATAGACTACAAAACCGGAGGCGGAGACAAAGACACAAAAACCTCGCTCGATGATATATTTGCCCACAAAGGCTCTACATCGGGCTACCGCTTCCAAGCCCTTCTCTACTCTGTCGCAATCTTAAACCTGCTTAACGACGGCAACAACTACAGCACCCACGAGACGCTCTCGTGGATAGAAGATTTAAAACGTGTCGGCGGACAAAGAGTAACTCCCTCGTTGCTCTACATACACAAAAAAGCCGAAGCCACACGCGAAGAATTTATCATCGATATGGACAAAAAGCCCATAGAAGATGTTGCAAAGTTCAAAACAAGCGACGAGGCCACGCTGGAGCAAAGTTTCCTGGAGAAACTACAAGCAACACTGCAAGATATATTCGACGCCGAAAAACCCTTCGAGCCCACGCCCGAGAAGGAGCGTTGCACATATTGCGAGTACAAAAACATTTGCGGTAGATAGCGATAAAAAGAGCCAAGCCTTTTAAACAGAGCTTTTAATTGAGGAAACGCCGCGTTTTTTCAATCTTTTAACATTTACAGCACAACTATTTAACACCACCAAGTGTTATATAGTTGTGTTTTTCATAGTAATAATAGATTTTTCGTGTGTGTCCACTTGCGAAAGCCGACACCCCGACGGGTAAAAGCGTTTACTCGAAAAAGAGCTATACTCCTCCCCTAGAGTGTAGCTCTTATTTTTTCTCAGCCGTTACACTCATCACACAGTCGCAACAATTAAAGTGTAGCCTGAAACGACGACCATCGCCCGACACCAAATAGAGAGGCTCTTTATAAGGGATTTTATCGCCCACCTTGCTGCACCACCCAAAAGAGTATTTTATACAATGTTTGCAGGTCATGAGCAAAGCACCATCTACCGGTTGTAACTCAAAAGCCGGAGCCACCAGCTTTGCGCCGTGCTCAACATAGAAAGCACGAGCAAGTGTGTTAGAGACGTTACCACCATAATCTATGTTTTCCTCGCCACAATAAACCGATGTGTTTATAGGCGGCATCTTTTCGCGCTCTGCACCACGTTGCAACCTTTCTGTAAGCTCGGTACAAAGGGTGCGACGCATATCGGCAAGCAACGACGAAGGCACAAACCAATTATCGCTTAACACAAGCTCCACTGCTTCAACATTGTAGGGCGTGTTACCCCACTTTTTCAGCTGTGTCGCTATATTCTCGCTCTGCTCTGTGCGGGCAAGCTCCTTTTTAAAAGATTGCGCCACGCAGCACTCCACACCGCTCTCTGTAACTGCGGAGAGCAAAAAGCCGTCGGGCACGTCGGTAAAACGCAAATCTATAGAGAGGCGACGCGGTGTTTCGGGGCGCGACAAGGTGCGCTCAAACTCACAATCGTAGTTTCTATAAAGGTGAGCACCTACAAAAACATCGGGCATCTTTTGTGGGAAAAGTTTGTTGCCCTCGGCTCTGTTTATGTGAAAGCCCTGCAACTTTCCATCGGGAGCTACAAAGCAGGCTCCATCGCCGTTGTTGAAACCACCACCCTCTACTATGAAACAGTTGCGCATCACGTTTTTCACACGCCCCATATACTCGCCCATCGACTTTGGCGTGTCGAACGAGGTTATCTCGCCTCGCCGGTTATTCAAGAAATAATCGGTGAAGCCGCGGTTAAAGCTCTTCTCGGGAGCAGGGGTAAAGTGTGGAGCAACCTTGCCGTGCGATGCACGCACAAACTCTTTGCGACGGAGCATCACCTCGTCGAGCTTCTTACGGTAGTATGCTGTTATGTTTTTCACATAAGATGCATCCTTCAAACGCCCCTCTATCTTAAACGATGTAACACCTGCATCGAGCATCTCCTCGAGATAGTTGCTGCGGTTCATATCCTTGAGCGATAGAAGGTGTTTCCCCTTGCTTATCAGTGCCCCATCGGCATCGACAAGGTCGAAAGCCAAGCGACAAAACTGTGCACACGCGCCCCTGTTGGCACTGCGGCCGAAACAGTGTTGCGAGGCATAGCAACGCCCGCTGTAACTAACACACAGCGCTCCGTGCACAAAAACCTCGAGCTCGGTATCGGGCACCGCCTTGTGTATCTCAGCTATCTGCTGCAGGGGAAGTTCGCGGGCAAGCACCACGCGTGGGAAGCCAAGACGCGAAAGGAACTCAGCCTTTTCCAGCGTACGGTTGTCCATCTGCGTGCTACAATGGAGGGGTATGGGCGGAATATTCATCTTTGTTATTGCCATATCCTGCACGATGAGCGCATCAACCCCTGCGTTATAAAGCTCTGTAATAAGGCGCTCGGCAGGTGCAATCTCCTCATCGGTGAGAATAGTGTTAAGTGTCACATATATCTTAACACCAAAAATGTGGGCATAATTTACAAGTTTTGCAATATCGTCTACCGAATTACCAGCCGCCTGGCGCGCACCAAACTGCGCAGCACCAATATAAACAGCATCGGCACCACAATTTATAGCAGCTAAGCCCGTCTCGAGGTCGCGAGCGGGAGCAAGTAACTCAACTCTGCGTTTTTGCAAAAAATCTTCCATAGATATATTTTCTGTCCCCAAAGATAGTGCTTTTTCCATCAGCCACGGCAAATTACCTTAAATTTTCTTCAATAAAGACATTGTGGTAAGAGCATTTTTTATTATTTTTGCTTCGTGGAAAAATTAGTTAAACATATCTCGTATCTCGTTGCGCGTCACGACTGCGTAATAGTTCCCGGTGTCGGCGCCTTCCTTGCCGAGGAAGTTCCGGCACAGTATAACGTAGAGGAGCAAATATTTATGCCCCCCTACCGCACTATGCGTTTCAACTCAAAAGTAACAGCCGACGACGCCCTGCTCATCTCGGAGTATATTGAGAGAGAGCAACTTTCCTACGACGAGGCTAGCCTTTTGATGAACAAAGAGATAGAAACTCTGCGTCAGCAGCTTGCGCAAAACAGCGTGGTACGCTTCGGCGAGTTGGGCACGTTCAGCATGAACATAAACGGCAACATATCGTTCGAGGTCGACGCAAACGGCATCGACGACGCCTATAATTTCGGCTTCGAGCCCTTTGCTATGAAACAGCTGCGCAACTACGAAGAGAAGAACATCGTTATACGCCGCCGCGACCTTGGCAAGTACATTGCAACCGTCGCAGCCGTTATACTCACCTTCATCTTCGTAACCCCTATGAGCGACAGCGCATTCAAGCAGAATATGCAGGCTTCGTTCACAGGTTTCGCATCGAGCGAGCAAATATCACTTATGCAGCAAGTTAGCGCGCCCGCACCCGCACCCGTGGTAAGCGAGATTGAAAACTGCGAGATATCGCCCATCGATGCAAACGGCAATATGGATATTTTGCACATATCCGAGCCCGAGCCCGCAGCAGAAGCCATAGAGGCACCCATAGAGAACAAAAAAGTATTCCATATAATTGTTGCAAGCTCGCCCAACGAAAGCAACGCCCAACTCGCCATAGAGGAGTTGTCGGCTAAGATGTCGGCGCAATACACCGTTGTAAAAGGCGGCGGTCGCCACAGAATATCCATAGGAGAATACGAAAGCAACAGCGATGCCACAGCGGCTATAAAGGAGCTAAAGAGCACCTTCCCCGACGCGTGGATTCTACAAACAACAGCCCGATAATGAAGAAAATAATCTGTCCTAAGTGCGACCACCCCATCGACTTCGACGCAAGCGGCTACGAAGAGGGGCAATCACTTGTGTTCGAGTGCGAGCAGTGCCGCAAGAGTTTTACCATACGCATAGGCGAGGACGAGGAGATTGAGACTGAGGACCTAGGCTACCTTGTAGTTATAGAAAACCGTTTCTGCTTTAAACAAATTCTTCCCCTGCAAGAGGGCGACAACCTCATAGGCCGTTACAACAAGGGCACCATAGTAACCCTCCCCATCGAAACAAGCGACCCCAGTATGGACCGCCGTCACTGCATAGTGAACGTAAAACGTGGTTATGGCGACGAGCTCATCTACACCATACGCGACAACCAAAGTGTTACCGGCACGTTTGTTATGAATCGCATCTTGGGCAACAAGGAGAGGCTACGCATAGAGGCCGGCGCCATAATTACCCTGGGTGCCACCACTCTTATACTGCACACCCCCGACGAAGAATAAATACAACATCTACAACATAACAACAACCCTCCCACCTTATTTTTAAGGTAGGAGGGTTGTTGTTTTTCACATATAACCACTCTTGTTAAGGCTTCACCCTGTCGGTATATATCATACGCGTTTTTGCACGATGCTTCGCCGGAACTACACTATAATCATCTATAGTAAAGAGCGCCATATTAAATGAGGAGAAGGCATCGATAAAACGAAAGAGAGGGTTGGACACCTCACCTATATACATCGTTATCCACTCTATCTTAGGACCTTTAAAGAAAGTATGCAACACAAGATGTTTTGTAAGCGCCTCGCCAAGGTCGGTAGCAAGGCAAGAGTAAAGAACGCGGCCATACCCCTGTTCTGCGAGAGCAGCATAGTCGGCATAGGAAAAAGCCTCGACCACCATACGGCTCTTCAATGCAGGGAAATTTACTGCAAGTACATCGGGGTTTGATATTTTATCGGTCACAAGCACAAGCGAGGTATCCCCCTCGAAGAAGGCATTTATCTCCGCTGCAGAAAGCGGTGTGTAACAACCGTGCAGACGACGCCCTTTGAAGTCGGCAAACGTGGGAGCTGTGTCTCCCTTGTGAGCAAACCCGGTGATAGCATTAAAATCGGCCCAACTATACGCCGCCACAAGAACGCTGTCGGCGGTGTATTGCAGGTCGAGTTCTATGTAACGGTACCCCTCTGCCGAAGCCTTCTCGAGAGCCTCACGAGAATTTGTATAAACATAGCCATCGATCTCGCCGCCGGCGTGGGCAATGAGTTCGGGCATCCACTCCAAAGCCTGCTTACCACCGCAAGCAGAGAGCAACAAACCTACTATAAGAAGAAATAACACACGCATACTATATTGCCGCACAGGCGTTTTTCAAAAATTCCAAATCGGCGCCCGCAAGGTGTGGCGCAAGTGTCTCAAAAACCACAGCGTGGTAGCTATTGAGGTAAGCAATAGCATCGGTGCCCAGAAGCTCGGGCACTATAGCTGTGGTGTCGATGGGACAAAGTGTAAGAGGCTCCATTGAGCAAAAATCGCCAAACTCTGTAGAGAGGCTCTGCTTTACAAGCATTGTGTTCTCTATGCGTATGCCGTGACGTCCTGCCTTGTATAGCCCCGGCTCGTTGGTAACGGTAACACCAGGAAGAAGCGGTGCCGGCATATTATTCATACGTATCTGATGAGGCCCCTCGTGCACATTAAGAAAGTGCCCTACTCCGTGCCCCGTACCGTGCAAATAATTTTCTCCCTCTTGCCACAACCACTGGCGAGCAAGCACATCGAGCTGTGTGCCACAAGTACCCTGGGGGAAGCGTGCCTGCGCAAGAGATATATGCCCGCGAAGGACAAGTGTGTAGTCGCGTTTTTCCTCGTCGGTAAGAGAGCCCAGAGGGATGGTGCGCGTTACATCGGTGGTGCCACAAGTGTATTGCCCACCGCAGTCGAGAAGCAAGAAACTGCGCGGCTGCAGGGGTGCGTTGCTGGCAGGTGTAGGCTCGTAGTGCACTATAGCTGCGTTTGCACCATAGGCTGCGATGGTTGCAAAGCTGAGGCCCGTGAAGGTGTCGGCCTCGCGACGAAGAGAGGTGAGTTTTTCATCCACACAAAGCTCTGTGACACCACCCTGCTCCACAGCCGGTTTCAGCCAACGAAGAAGTTTCACCATAGCCACACCCTCGGCAAGCATAGCATTCCTGAAACCCTCTATCTCCACCTCGTTTTTAACAGCCTTCATCGCTGCAACGGGAGAGTCGCAGTAAACAGCCTTGCAAGCCACATTAAGATGCTCCAGCACTGCATAGTTGCAACGTGTTGGCTGCAAGAGTATTGTGGGGTGGGTATAATTTTCGAGCGCCGACCACACATCGTCATAATGTGCTACCCCCACACCTGCACCGGCAAGATGCTCCACAACCTCGGCGTTTAGTTTTTCGGGAAGTATAAAGAGAGTTGCATCGTTTGCTGTAACAAGCATATAAGAGACAAGCACTGGGTTGTAGTCTACATCGGTACCGCGCAAGTTTGTGAGCCAGGCAATCTCGTCGAGCATCGTAACGAGCATACCGCAAGCTTTCTGGGCCGACAAACGCTCGCGCAAGCGTTGCAACTTGCTTGCCGTGCTCTCGCCACACACCTCAACAGGCATAATATTTGCCACGCCTATAGGCACAGAAGGGCGAAGAGGCCACACCTCGGCAAGAGAGGTGTGCGAGGCGTCGAGTTTTATTCCACAAGACAAAAATTCAGCACTCCAAGCATCTATCTCAGCGATAGAGCAAACCGTGCCGTCCACGCCCACCACAGTCCCGGCTGCAAGCGTCTTGCATAACCAAGTTGTTATAGAGGGCGTGCTTTTATCACCGTCTTTCATCAATAAAATACCGGTGCCGGCAAGCGCCTGTTCGGCAGCAAGCCAGTAACGCGAGTCGGTCCACAAACAAGCTTCGTTCATAGTAACCACAGCTGTTCCTGCCGAGCCGTCGAAACCCGTGAGCCACTCACGCAACTTCCACCTATCGGCCACATATTCACTGCTATGCGCGTCGCTGCTCACTACAATGAACGCCGACAAACCATTTGCCGCCATATATAGGCGCAGAGCCTCTATCCTTTTCTTTATCTCCTGCTTCATAATCTAAATATGCATTTATTCACCCGTCCACCACTTTGCCGCTTTTTTCTTGCCGCGCGCAGTAGACTTTTCTATGCCGTTATCAAGGGCGTTGGCGTTATAGAAATTGTTTTTATATATTAGTTTAAAGTTTATAGGTATCGACAACTCTGCTCTCACGGGGCGGCCGTTGCGTGTGCCCGGTATCCATTTAGGCATACTCCTCACAACACGCACCGCTTCGGCATCGAGAGAAGGAGAAACACCCCTCAACACCTGCGCCATAGATATATGGCCGTCGGCTTCTATGGTGAAGCCCACAAGCACCTCGCCCGTCTCTTGTTTTTCATAAGCATCGGCGGGATATTTTGTTTCTACAAAAAGATACTCAATCATAGCCTCGTGCCCACCCGGGTATTGAGGCATAACCACAACATCTTTTTTTTCTTTTGCACCCTTTGACTTTTGTGCCCACGCACTTGCACCAAAAAGAGCCAACATTATAATCAAAAAATATACGCGCATAATTATAACAGTTGTTTATCTGCCTGCGAAAATAACCCAAAAATAAGATTTTACAAATAAAAAAAGGAGAGAAGTTTAACTTCTCTCCTTGGGGTGGATAGTGGGACTCGAACCCACGACATTCAGAACCACAATCTGACGCTCTAACCAACTGAACTATAACCACCATTTATCTCCCGGTATTTCCCGAAAGCGTTGCAAAGGTAAGATATTTTTTTTTACTGTGCAACAGTTTACCCGTTTTTTATACAAAATAAATAAAGATTGCGACCTTTTTGGCCGCAATCTTTACTAAAGACCTTTATTATATAAGGTATAGGGAAATTACTTATACTCGTCCCAGCTCTTAACGGGCAACGCCTGCACGTCTATTTTGCAGAACGCGCGTATGAACGCACTTGCAAGACGAGCGTTTGTTATCAACGGAATATTGTGGTCGATAGCTGCACGACGTATTCTGTAACCGTTGGTAAGCTCGCGCTTTGTGTGGTTTTTGGGGATATTGATAATGAGGTCGAAACGGTGGTCGGCAATCATCTGCATTACGTTGTTTTCAGCATCTGTATCCTCGTCGGGCCACATAACAGGAGTTGCGTTTATTCCGTTCTCGTTAAGAAATTTAGCTGTACCCGATGTTGCATAAATGTTGTAACCCTTCTGTGCAAGCACTGCGGTAGACTCAAGAAGGTCGACTTTTGATTTAGAAGCACCCGAAGATACCATAACATTCTTCTTGGGAACATCATAACCCACAGCTATCATAGCATTGAGCAGTGCCTCTTCAAAGTCGTCGCCTATGCAACCAACCTCACCGGTCGAAGACATATCAACGCCCAACACAGGGTCGGCCTGGTGCAAACGAGAGAACGAGAACTGCGAAGCCTTAACACCAATCCAGTCGATATCGAAAGCCGATTTATCGGGCTGGCTGTAAGGAGCGCCCAACATTATGCGTGTAGCAGTCTCAATGAAGTTACGTTTCAAAATCTTAGAAACAAAGGGGAACGAACGCGATGCACGCAAGTTACACTCGATAACCTTAACCTCGTTGTTCTTTGCAAGGAACTGAATATTGAAGGGGCCCGAGATGTTAAGCTCTTTGGCTATTCTGCGGCTTATCTTCTTAATGCGACGCGCAGTCTCGAAGTATATTTTCTGTGCGGGGAACACCAAAGTAGCATCACCAGAGTGAACACCTGCAAACTCAACGTGCTCAGAAATTGCATACTCTACAACCTCGCCGTTCTGCGCCACAGCATCGAACTCTATCTCCTTTGTCTCGGTCATAAACTGCGAAACAACTACGGGGAACTCTTTTGACACATCGGCAGCCATCTTCAAGAACTCGTGCAACTCCTCCTCGCTGTAGCAAACGTTCATAGCTGCACCCGAGAGCACGTACGAGGGACGTACCATAACGGGGTAACCCACCTTGTTCACAAACTCCTCCATCTCGGCGATGCTTGTGAGCTCTTTCCAAGCGGGCTGGTCTATGTCGAGCTGGTCGAGCATAGCCGAGAATTTGTGACGGTTTTCGGCACGGTCGATTGAGAGGGGCGATGTACCCAAGATGGGCACAGACTGACGGTGCAACTTCATAGCAAGGTTGTTGGGGATTTGTCCACCAACCGATACAATTACACCACCCGGCTGCTCAAGGTCGATAACATCGAGCACACGCTCAAACGAAAGTTCGTCGAAGTAAAGACGGTCGCACATATCGTAGTCGGTCGACACGGTCTCGGGGTTGTAGTTAATCATTATAGATTTATAGCCGAGCTTGCGCGCTGTCTGCACTGCGTTAACCGAACACCAGTCAAACTCTACCGACGAGCCTATGCGATAAGCTCCCGAGCCAAGCACCACAACCGACTTGTCGGTCTTGTAGTAATTAACATCGTAGCCCTT
>JAZKYU010000026.1:0-32566 GCA_045612305.1 Bacteroidaceae bacterium | reverse complement strand
TGGTAGTGGTAGTGTTCATCTTCCTTGCACGCTCGACAGCTACCGTCATCATCGCCATCACCATCCCCTTCTCCCTTGTGGCATCCTTCATCTACCTCTTTGCCACCGGTGGCTCAATAAACATCATCTCACTCTCGTGTTTGAGTATTGCCATCGGCTCTGTGGTCGACGATGCCATCGTGGTGCTCGAGAACGTAACCACCCACATCGAGCGCGGCTCCGACCCCAATAACGCAGCCGTTCACGGAACTAATGAAGTTGCCGTTTCGGTAGTAGCATCAACCCTCACAATGTGGGCCGTGTTCTTCCCGCTCACAATGGTTACAGGTATGTCGGGTGTGCTCTTCAAACAGCTTGGTTGGATGATGTGTATCATTATGCTCATCTCAACAGCTGCAGCCCTCTCGCTCACTCCTATGATGTGCGCCAAGATGCTCAAGCTACAAAAGAAGCAGAGCCGTTTCTTCATAACATTCTACAAACCCATACAAAAGGTACTCGACCTCATCGACATAAAATATGCAGCCATCGTAAACTGGGCTATGCGCCACCGCTGGACAACCCTCGGCGCCTGCTTCGCCCTCTTTGTTGTGAGTTTGCTATGTACCAAGGGTATAAAGAGTGAGTTCTTCCCCGCCAACGACAACGGCCGAGTAGGAGTAACCTTAGAGATGCCCGTGGGCACACGCGTAGAACGTTCACAGGAGGTGGGCCTTCGTCTCACCGAGTTGTGGAAAGGACGCTACGGCGACGACCTCAACGCCTGCGGTTTCACCGTTGGACAGGCCGACGACAACAACACCTTTGCATCGCTCAGCGACAACGGTACACACATCATTTCATTCAACGTAATGTTTGTACCCTCGAACAAGCGAGAAAAAGACCTTGCAACCCTTTGCGACGAGATGCGTGCCGACCTAAAGAACTTCCCCGAACTTGCCAAAAGCAAAGTTATGCTAGGCGGTAGCCAAAGCGGTGGTATGGGCGGACAGTCTATGGCATCGTTCGAGATTTATGGTTACGACCTTCAAGAAACCGACCGCCTCTCGAAACAACTTGCCGATTCTCTGCGCGCTTGGGACAAAATTACCCAGGTTAACATCAGCCGCAGCGACTACCAACCACAATATGTAGTTGACTTCGACCGCGAGAAACTTGCTATGCACGGTCTCAACCTCTCGACAGCCGCTACCTACCTGCGCAACCGCTACAACGGCGCACTCGCCACATACTACCGCGAGGATGGCGACGAGTACGACGTAAAAGTGCGTTACGAGCCCTCGGCACGCCAAAGCATCGAAGATGTAGAGAACATCGTCATATACAGCAGCAACGGAACACCCGTGCGCGTAAAAGAGCTTGGCAAAGTGGTGCTCAACGAGATGCCACCCACCATCGAGCGTAAGGACCGCGAGCGCATCGTAACCGTCGATGCCGTGCTTGCTGCAGGAACAGCGCTCAGCGATGGAGTAAACTACGGACAGGCCATCATCAACAAAATGACAGTGCCCTCGGGTATCTCTGTCGAGGTTGCCGGATCCTATGAAGACCAGCAAGAATCTAACCGCGACCTGGGCCAGCTTGGCATCATCATCCTCATCTTGGTATTCATTGTGATGGCATCGCAGTTCGAGTCGCTCACCTACCCCTTCATCCTTATGATATCGGTGCTCTTTGCATTGAGCGGAGTGTTGCTAGGCCTCTTTATAAGTGGCACCACACTTAACGTAATGTCAATGCTTGGTGGAATTATGCTCATCGGTATGGTTGTGAAGAACGGTATCGTGCTCATCGACTACACTATGCTGTTGCGAGAGAGAGGTCTTGGCGTAATTCAAGCCTGCGTGGGTGCAGCAAAAAGCCGTATGCGTCCCGTGCTTATGACAACCCTCACCACCATCCTCGGTATGATGCCCTTGGCTGTGAGCCACGGTGTAGGTGCCGAGATGTGGCGTCCCTTGGGTGTAGCCGTTATCGGTGGTCTCACCATATCTACCATTATGACACTAGTCTACGTTCCAGCGATGTATGGTATATTCGCAGGTTTCGGCATAAGCCGCAAGCGCATCGCCACAAAGAAACAACGCGAGTTGCAAGCCTACTGGAAAGAGAACAAAGACAAAGAACAGCTTAAAGGCAAAGACAAAAAATAACCCCCGTTTCACCGTGCCTAAAGGGGCACGGTGAAACCAAACCCATAAGACAACAATGAAAAGTATTCTCATAACATTCGACATATCGCACAAACAAGCGATTATAGATATGCTCACCCACAACAGCTGCCGCGGATACTCTTTCTTCGACCAAGTACAAGGAAGAGGCTCAAAAAACGGAGACCCCCACTTGGGCTCACACGCCTGGCCTTCAATGGGAGCAGCCATCATAGCCGTGGTCGAGGACAGCAAAGTCCCCACCCTGCTCAAAGAGATAGAGGCTATAGACAAAGAAACCCCTATGCTGGGCCTTAGAGCTTTTGTGTGGAACATAGAGCAACAATATTAAAAGATTTTTCATAAATCATTGTGTAATAAAGCAGAAAAACCAATGTTTTTCTGCTTTATTCAATTTAAAAGAGTATCTTTGCAGCAACATTTTACATAAAATTATGCCTATGAAAAAATTTACTTCAATCTTCACACTGTTGCTTCTTCTTGCAACAACACTCACAGCACAAACAAAAAGTTACCCCTTCACAATAACCAAAAAGGGAGAAAAGCCCACACTCTATATTATTTATAGCGGCCGAGACAGCAACGGTGGTCAGGACAAAAAGTATACCTTTACAAACATTACTCCTTGGGGTGGAAACCACCAAGAGCTCTGCATCAACAACCAAGACCCCCGCTATCCCCTTACACAAATTTGGTATTTTATGGAAGCCGAGGACGGCAACATTATGATTGTTTCGGCCGATGACCATAAACTTATCACTGTTGCAAACACAAACGATGGTGCAAAATGCACAACTATGTTAAGCGAAGATGAGGTTAAGGGTACAAACTACACTTGGATACTCGACAACACAAACGGTTGCTACGCTTTTAAAACTGCAAACGGAAGAACTTTCCTCAGCCACTATGGTAACTGGCAAACAGGCGGACAGCAGATGGGTCTCTACAACGCAAACGGTTACAAAGACGAGGGCTCAAGAGTATTCTTTGAGCTTGCCCCCGCTGATATTACTGTAGGTATAGACGATATAAAAGCCGAGGCAGAAAACCCGCTTTCGGGCATATACACCATAACCGGTCACAAAATCGACAAAATAGTAAAAGCCGGTATCTACATCATCGATGGTAAAAAAACAATTGTAAGATAATTACATTTACCCGCAAAACAAATAGAACAGGTTGTGAAGGACCTGTTCTATTTGTTTTTTTGATACCCCTCTCTGTTTTAAAATTCCTATAAATATTGTATCTTCGCCGAACGAAAAACAACGACAAATGTACAAAACAACAAGCAACAGCATAAAAAGAGTTTTAGCGACAACCATCATCGTTCTTGCCACGTTGAGTGCCACGGCCGACAACAGCCGCGTCAGCCTTCTCACCTGCTCTCCCGGCGAGGAGGTCTACGAACTTTTCGGCCACACAGCCCTGCGCTACACCGACAGCAGCAAGCACACAGACGTGGTCTTCGGTTATGGTTATTTTAGTTTCAACACCCCCAACTTTGTTTGGCGATTTATTTTGGGAGAAACCGACTACCTTGTAGGCTGTGTCGATTATGAAGATTTTATAGAAGAGTATCGCTATCGTGGTGCAGGCGTCACCGAACAGGTTATACACCTCGACTCCTTGCAAAAAAGAGCACTCTTCGACGCTCTATGGCTCAACTGCCACCCTTCGAACAGAGTTTATCGTTACAACTACTTCTACAACAACTGCACCACAAAGGTGCGCGACAAACTCTACGAGCAACTTGGTGACAGCATCACCCACACCCGCGCCACACAGCAAACAACACTGCGCAAAGCTGTAGAGACGTGCACCGCCGCACAACCCTGGACAAGTTTTGGTGTAAACCTCTTGCTCGGCGCCGACATCGACCGCCCCGCCACACAACAAGAGCTACAGTTTTTGCCAGCCAACCTCATGAACGACCTTGCTGCAGCACAAACCACCACAGGAGAAAACATCGTAGAGGAGCAAACAGAACTTTTACAACCCACAAATAAGGAAAAAAGTATAAACCACTTTACCCCCTTTAACAGCGCCATACTGCTCCTTCTGTTCACTATGATAATTATGCTGTGCGAGGTGCGCAGTCACAAAATATTTTGGGCATACGACATACTCCTTTACTCCTTGCAAGGCTTTGCAGGCTTGTTGCTGCTCTTTATGGCACTCTTCTCGCAACACCCGGCTGTGGGCAACAACTACCTGCTTATGTGGATAAACCCCATCCCCCTCGCGCTCATACCCTTTATTGTTTACTGCGCAAAAAAAGATAAAAATATGAACTTTATGTGGGTGGAGATTGCTATGGTAGCCGCCTTCATCGTAACAGCACCCTTTGTGCCACAAAGCTACCCCACACCTGCATATATCCTTGCTATAACAATATTTGTACGTTCACTTTTTCACATACACAGAAAAAAAATATGCGAATTAAGCCTCTATTGATACTCTTGCTTGCCGTGCCCCTCTTCGTGCACGCGCAAAAGCAAATAAAGTCGCCCAAGCTACTGGTTACCATCACTATAGACCAGCTACGCAGCGATTTTATGTACGAATTTGAAGACCTCTATACCCCCGACGGCTTCAAAAGGCTGCTCGCCGGCGGAAAGGTCTACCCCAACAGTTACTACGCCTTCGAGAACATCGACCGCGCCTCGTCGGCAGCAACACTTGCAACCGGCACCAACCCCTACACCCACGGCATAGTGGGCGAAAGATGGCTCGACCGTTCATCGTTGCGCATCGTAAACTGCACCGACGACAGCAAACAGCAAGGGCTATACACCAACAACAAAGTTTCGCCCACAAAGCTAAAAGCCATCACCCTGTCCGACGAGATTAAACGCGCCACACGTGGAAAAGCAAGAATCTGCGTCATAGCCCCCGACTGCGACATAGCAGTTATGCAAGGAGGCCACGACGCCGACGAAGTTTTGTGGAAAAACGACGACACAGGCTTCTGGTGCAGCTCGTCATACTACGGAGAGTACCCCGAGTGGGCTGCAAAAATAAACAAAGATGTTGTGGGGCGCAACAGCAAGTGGGAGCCCATATTCCCCACCGAGCTATACAACAACTTCGGCGAGAAAGCGCCCAAGAAGTTCAGCTACACCTTCGACGGCAAGAACGACATACGCTCCTACAAAACAAGCGCCTGCATAAACGACGAGATAAACGAGATGGCTATAGCCTGTCTGCGAAGCGGCGATATGGGCATGGACAACATTACCGATATGTTATCTATAACCTACTACGCAGGAAACTACAACAGCGTCTCCATGGAAGACCGCCCCATAGAGATACAGGACATATACACCCGTCTCGACAAAAACATAGCCGACCTGCTGAAAGAGCTCGACCGCCGCATAGGCATGGAAAACATAATAATATCGCTCTCCTCAACCGGCTACGTAGTAGAGGACGACTCTAACGACGAGAAACACCGCTTCCCCACGGGCACCATACATATGGAGCGCATAAAAGCACTCTTGAACGTCTACCTGGGAGCGCTCTTCGGGAAGGGCGAGTACATCGATGGTTTCTTCAACTCCGAGTTTTACCTAAACAAGCAAAAGCTCGAGCAACAACAGCTGAATAAAGTAGACCTCGTAGCCCACGCTGTGGAGTTTCTTAAGTCTATCGACGGCATCGAAGATGTCTTCACAATATACCGCCTCGGAGGTATGTTAAGCCCAGAGCTTCAATATGTAAAAAACGGCTACAACGCAAAATGTTCAGGCGACATTTGGTTGCGCCTTATGCCCGGCTGGAAGATGGCCAAAGATGTAGTATCAGCGACAAACCTTGTGCGCCGCAGCCCCGTGAGTTTCCCCATAATAATTTACGGCCAAGGCATAGAGCACCGCGTCGTAGACGACTTTACCCCAGCCAACATTTTAGCCCCCGAGCTTGCCAACCTGTTACACATACGACGCCCCAACGATAACTGCCTGAGAATTTTCAAATAAGGCATTACAAAAGTGTGTATAAATCGGCTAAAATTGCGAAAATGTGAATATTTTACAGTAACTTTGCAAAAATTTACACCCACGCACTTGAACCTGATAATAGACATAGGCAACAACAGCGCAAAGCTCTTTCTTTTCAAAGGTGAGCAGATAATTCTGCACACACGCAAGGAGGGGAATTTTATGGAGCTACTCACCGACTGGAACAAAAGCTACGACATAGAAAAAGCTATTGTATCCACCGTGGTCGACATACCCGCCGAGCAAAAAAAAGAGATAGAGAGTTATGGCTACCCTGTTCTATGGTTCAACAACGAAACCCCTGTACCCATAGGTATAAAGTACCGCACACCGCAAACACTCGGTAGCGACAGGGTTGCAGCAGCTGTTGGAGCCGCAGGACAAGTACCCGGGCGCAATTTAATGGTCATAGACGCTGGCAGCGCCATAACAATCGACATAGTAGACAAGGAAGGTAACTTCGTGGGCGGCAACATAGCTCCAGGAGTAAATATGCGCTTCAAAGCGTTGCACACCTTCACCGGCCGCCTGCCCCTGATAGACCAAGAAGGAGACACCCCCACCCACGGCTACGACACCGAAACAGCCATACGTAGCGGAGTTATAAAGGGCGTGTGTCACGAGATAGACGGCTACATTAACGAATTTATAGAAAAAAACGGCGATGTTTTTGTTTTTTTAACGGGCCGAGACGAAAAAACGTTGATAAATAGCATAAAAAATCGCATCTTTGCCGATAGATTTCTTGTAGCAAAAGGATTGAACAGAATTTTAACTCATTATGACTATAAATAGAAAATTTTTAGCGCTGCTAACAACCATACTAATTACCGTAGTCGCAGTTGCCGACAACGGTATTAACTCACCCTACTCGCGTCACGGCCTCGGCATCCTTGCCGACCAGAACTTGGGCGTCAACCGCCAGATGGGAGGTTTGGGATATTCTCTACGCAGCAACAATTACATAAACCTGCTTAACCCCGCGTCGTTCTCAGCTGCCGACAGCATCACCATGCTCCTCGAAACAGGATTCTCTATACAAAACGTAAATATTGCCGAAGGCAACGTTAAAAAGAACTTCAAAAACGCAAGTTTCGACTACATAGCAATGCAGTTTCGTGTCGTTAAAGGAGTAGGTATAAGCCTTGGTTACCTCCCCTACTCAAACGTGGGTTACTCTTTCTCCAAGAAAGGCAGCGAAACAAACATAGAGAGCACAACTCACTTTAACGGCGATGGTGGTATCTACCAACCCTTCATCGGTATAGGATGGGCACCAAGCAACAACTTCTCTGTAGGTTTTATGGCGTCGTACATATACGGCAACATAACCCACAGCAGCAGCCAAGACTTTTCCGACGCTACCATAAACGACAACACCCAAACAACCCAGATAGACCTAAGAAGCTACAAGCTGGACTTTGGTGCACAATACAGCTTCAAGTTCCAGGACAAGCACAATGTAAGAGTCGGCCTTACATACTCACTAGGGCACGACCTCAACGCCAAAATAAAAGAGACCAGGCCCTCCAAAAACATTGTATACGGGAGCTACAAGCTACCCCATACATTCGGTTTTGGAGTCTTGTACGACTATAACTCAAACTGGAAATTTGGTGCCGACTACACCTACCAAAAGTGGAGCTCGTCGAGTTTTCTCGGTTACGACAAAGGTGTCGACCGCAGTAAAATTTCTCTCGGAGCAGAATACTCGGCCAACGAATATTCACGCAACATACTCAAACGTATGAACTACCGCATGGGCTTGTTCTACTCACAACCCTATTGCGAGGTAAACAACAACGAGGGTTGCGAGGAGCTTGGAGCCAGCTTAGGTTTCTCGGTACCCATAATAAACAAGACAAACAACCGCTCGACACTGCACATATCGGGACAAGTTATACGCATGCGCCCCAAGACTGCAGGTTTAATAGAGGAGACCTACCTTCGCTTGAACGTTGGAATAACATTCAACGAGAGCTGGTTTATGAAAATGAAATTAAGATAACATAATATATTACGATATGAAAAAAAGTATTCTTTTATTTATGACTCTGGCCGTGTCGTGCCTGTATGCACAGAACGGTATCACCAACGAGCACCGTTTCGGTGTTGGCGCCGACAGTATTAAATGTCTCGAGAACATTTTCCTCGTGAACCAAGCTCTCAAACCCAAGAGCCCCTCATATGAGACATACACACAAACATATCCTTTGTGGAAAGACCTCTTCGACAACTACCCCGTAGCGCGTGTTGACACATACACCAACGGTATCAAGCTACTCAAAGGTCTCATCGCCAAAGAGGCCGACGCACAGAAAAAAGCAGCTTACATCGACGAGCTTATGGCCGTTCACGACCAGCAAATCAAATATATCGACCAGCTACAAGCCATCACAAAGACCAAGCTCTCTCTCGGTGCTATGATAGGTAAAAAAGCTATCGATTATATGCAGATTGTTCCCAACGCTGTGCCCGACTCAATTTATGCTATGCTTGCAACATCGGTAGAGATGGAGAAAGGGCAATCCGAATACCTTGTTACAGAGCAATTTATGAAACACTCTGCTCTTAAATACAAAAGAGACCAAGCCGCACACGGCGAGCAAATTATCGAAGACTATTTGAACGCTTCGGTATACATTGTTGAGGTACTCGACAAATACTACGAGAGAATAGAGTTCTACAACAACCGCTACAAAGAGTTGCAGGACCCCAAAGACAGCGTACGCGCCGAGGGTTACAGCAAGATGATAGACTATGCACGTATCTCACGCAACAACGTAGACGCATACTTCATCAACAGTGGTGCAGCATCTTGTAACGACCTCAATAAGATATACGCAGAGAACATCGAGGCAAACAAAGACAACATCGACTACTTGAACAAAGTTATCTCGGTGATGAGTATGCTTAAGTGTACCAACGAAGATGCATACCTCCTCGCTTCGGAGTACTCACTTGCCCTCGCTCCCACATCAAAAGCCGCCATGGGTTGTGGTTATCGCTACTTCAAGAGAGGCGACGTAGAGAAAGCTATGGAGCTCTTCGACCAAGCAATAGAGCTCGAGAGCAGTGTCACAAACAAAGCCGAGATGTGCTATAAAGTTGGTGCCGTGCACTACAGCCTCAAGAACTATAGCAAAGCACGTGCTTACGCGCTACAAGCAATAAGCCTTAACTCAAAGTTCGGCCAGCCCTACATCCTCATAGCACAGTGCTATGCAGCAACACCCAACTGGACCAACGACCCCATCATGAGCAAATGTACATACTTTGCCGCCCTCGACAAACTCTACCGTGCCAAGGCAGTAGACCCCTCAGTTAAGAAGGAGGCCGACAAATTTATTGCATCATACTCAACATACACCCCCGAGACTACAGACCTCTTTATGAAAGGCTACAAAACGGGCGATGCAGTAACAATTGGTGGATGGATAAACGAAAGAACTACAATACGTTAATATGTATCAAAAGAACAGAAGTACAACAATCGCCATCATAGCGATTGTTGTACTGTTTTTTCAATTTTCTTGTCAAAACGACAAAAACAAAGGTGCGGTATCGGCAACAAACGACACCCTGCCCACTATGAGCACATATGGTGTGAGCAACCTCATAAGCGACTCTGGCCGTATAAGTTATAAAATCGATGCCGAAGAGTGGCTTGTGTACGACAAACGTATACCACCCCACTGGGCCTTCGAGAAGGGTGTATATCTCGAAAAATACGACCGCGACGCAAACATCGAGGCCGTGATAAAATGCGACACAGCATACTTCTACACCGACGAAAAGCTGTGGAAACTTATGGGCAACGTCGACATAAGAAACATAAAAAACGAGAAGTTTTTCACACAACTCCTCTATTGGAGCCAGGAAAAACGACAAATATACTCCGACGCATACATAAAGATAGAGCAAGAGGGGCAAATAACCGAGGGCTACGGCTTCACAGCCGACCAAAGCCTAAATTCTTGGCACATAAGAAACACAAAAGGAATATACCCCATTGAGAACTAAAACAAAATGACGACAACACTCTTTCTGTTACTCATAGTAATATTGTTATCGGCACTCTTTTCGGGTATGGAGATTGCCTTTATAGCATCGAACAAGCTATTGATGGAGATAGACCTTAACGAGCGAAATTTAAAATCGTACGTTATAAACCGTTTCTACTCCAACAGCAACAACTTCATATCCACCATGTTGGTTGGGAACAACATCGTTCTGGTCATATATAGTATACTTATGGCCGACATATTAAACACCCTTTTCCTTGAAGAGCTAACAACCTCAACTTCTCTAAAACTATTTTTAGAGACCATAATCTCCACCATAATCATAATATTCACAGGAGAGTTTATACCCAAGGCCCTCTTTAGAGCCAACCCCAACGGGGCTATGAAACGCTTTGCAATACCAACCTACCTGATTTATGTATTGCTCTACCCCCTTTCGCGCTTCACAACTTGGCTATCGTGTATCGTATTGCGCCTTTTAAACATAAATATAGAGAAAGAGACACGCGACACCACCTTCTCTAAGAGAGAGCTCAACAACCTCATCCAAGACTCTATTGAAAACGCAACCGAGGAGGAGGAGATAGACAACGACGTGAGAATATTCCAGAACGCACTCGATTTTTCAAACATAAAAGTGCGCGACTGCTTTGTTCCACGTACCGAGATAGAAGCTGTAGAGATAAACACCCCGCTCGAGGAACTTAAATCTATGTTCATAGAGTCGGGTCACTCCAAAATAGTCGTGTTCAAAGAAAACATCGACAACATCATAGGCTACATACACTCCTCGGAGCTTTTCCGCACCCCCACCCGCTGGCAGCAGAAGATATGCAAAATGCCCATAGTACCCGAAACCCTATCGGCACAAAAGTTGATGCGCACACTTATGCAGCAGAAAAAGACCCTCGCTGTAGTTGTCGACGAATTTGGTGGAACATCGGGTATAATCTCACTCGAAGACCTTGTAGAGCAAATTTTTGGCGAGATTGAAGACGAGCACGACAACACAAACCTTGTAGCAAAAGCTCAGGCAAACGGCGAGTACATACTTTCGGGCCGTCTCGACATAGAGCGCGTAAACGAACAATTCGACCTCGACATACCCGAATCGGAGGAGTATCAAACTATTAGCGGTTTTATACTTGCCCATCACCAACGTTTCCCGCAGCTAAACGAAACGATTAAAATAGATAAATACCAAATACAGATAATTAAAAAGCGCAGCACAAAAATAGAATTGATAAAATTGAAAATAGTAGAATAACTTTTTCACATAATATTATCATTTTTAAAAGCCTTTTTGTAACTTTGCGTCCAATGCTCCAAAGGGAGCAAAACACACTTTAAGTATAATATAAATTAAAATAAACTTATGGCAACATTACAAAAATTACGCAACATGGGTCCACTCTTGGTTATATTTGTGGGCTTGGCATTATTTGCATTCATCGCAGGTGATGCTTGGAGAGTTTTCCAATCTCACGCTGCCGACCAAACAGTGGGAAGTGTTAACGGCGAAGAGCTTTCGGCTATTGAGTTCCAAAAGATGTACGAAGAGTACACAAATGTCTACAAATTTGCGAGAGGCACCAACGCGCCCAGCGAGGAGGAGTACAACCAAATTAAGGACGAAGTTTGGACCTCATTTATCACAAATAAAATTATTTCGGCCGAGGCCGAGAAGATTGGTCTCACAGCTACCACTGCCGAGCTACAGGCTATTGTAGAGGATGGTACAAACCCCATCTTGAAGCAGACCCCCTTCCGCAACGAGCAAGGCGAGTTCGACAAAGACATCCTCAACGGTTTCTTGGCTCAATACGAGATGAACAAGGACAATATGGAGTTTATCGAGCAGTACAAGCCCGTATACGACTATTGGAAGTTCTTGGAGAAAACACTTATGCAGAATATTCTCGTAAGCAAATATCAGACACTTATACAAAACTCTTTCGTGGGCAACCCCATAGTAGCAAAGAGCAATTTCGAGGCCAACAACTACACATACGACATCGAGGTTGCAGCTTACCCCTACTCTGCAGTTAAAGAGGGCGACTACACAGCAAGCAACTCTGAAGTTAAAAAGCTCTACAACGAGAGAAAAGAGAGCTACAAGCTCCCTGCCGAGACACGCAACATTAAATTTGTAAGCGTTCGTGTAAAACCCAGTACTGAGGACCGCGCAGAGCTCAACCAAGAGCTCACAGAGTGGGCCGACTCACTCAAAGCAGGCAATAAAGAGTACACAACTATCGCACGTCAGTCAAACAGCGAGGTTGCATACTCAGAGCTCGCTTGGAAGAAGAGCGCATACCCCGAGGAGGTACAAGTTCGTCTCGACTCTGTTGAGATAAACACCGTTGTAGGCCCCATCTACAACCAGTCTGACGACTCTTACACTGTGTTCAAGACTATCTCAAAAAGCACTGTAGCCGACTCTATACAGTACCGTATGCTCGCTGTAGGCGCAGAAACACCCGAAAAGACAAAAACTCTTGCCGACAGCATTATGCAAGCTTTGAAAGGTGGTGCAAACTACAAAGAGATTGCAAAGAAATATGGTCAGGAGGGTAGCGATTCTATATGGCTCACATCGGCTCAGTACGAAGGTGCCCCCATAAGCGGCGACGACGCAGCCCTCATCAAAAACATACTTTCTGCAAAGAAAGGTGTTTACACTATGGCAAGCTTCGACAACTCACCTGCGGTGTTCATCTTCCAGGTGCTCGACAGCAAAAACGTAGTAGAGAAGTACAACGCTGTTGTTATCAAGCGCACAGCCGAGTTTAGCAAAGATACCTACAACGCAGAATACAACAAATTCAGCCAATATGTAGCATCTTGCAAAACAATTACAGACCTCGAGAAAAACGCCGAAGAGTATGGTTACCGCGTAGAGACACAGAAGAACATCACAACAGGTGCTCACAACATTGCTAATATTTCTGGCACACGCGAGGCACATCGTTGGATTTTCAAGGCCGACAAAGATGAGGTATCACCCCTTTACGAGTGTGGCGATAGCGACAACCTCTTGGTTATCGGTTTGGAGGATATTTACTCTAAAGGCTACACAAGCATCGACGCAATCAAGCCTATGCTCTCTTACGAGATTAGCAACGAGAAGAAAGCCGAGAAAATTATCAACGACATAAAAGGCAAGAGCATCGACGAGATTAAGAAAGATGCAAACGTTAAGAGCTGTGAGACAAAACGCATCAGCTTCAACGCCCCCGCTTATATCAGCGCAACAACTGCAAGCGAGCCCGCAATCAGCGCAGCTGTAACAAAGATGAATATCGGTGAGGTAAGCGCCCCCATCAAAGGTGTTAGCGCAGTTTATGTAATTAAGCTCATTGCTAAGAATGAAAAACAAGCAGAGTTCAACACATCAGTTGAGGAGAGCAGAATGAAAGCACAGGGCGCACGCGAGGCTAGCCGCTTCCTTAACACACTTGTTCAAGATGCCGAGATTGAGGATAACAGATACCTCTTCTTCTAATACAAAAACAAGTAAAAAACACATAATATCCCGTCGTACAAGTGACGGGATATTATTTTTTAAACCGATATAAAACTATGAAAAAAAGCACCCTCTTCACCACCCTGCTTGCCATAATACTCTTTGTAGCGTGCAACAACCACAGCAGCTACACATCGCTCACCCCCGAAGAATTTAAAGCCTCTATAGAAAAGAGCAATACACAACTTGTCGACGTACGCACAGCCGAGGAACACGCACAAGGGCACATATCAGGCAGCATAAACATCGATGTAAAGCAAGACGGTTTTGTAGAAAAAGCCGTAGCCACACTAAATAAAAAGAACATCGTTGCACTCTACTGCCGTAGCGGGCGACGCAGCAAAACCGCAGCAACGCAGCTATCTAAAGCCGGTTTCACCGTTGTAGAGCTCGACGGCGGCTACAACTCTTGGCAAGAAAAAGAGGCACTTGCTATAGCATACGAAATAAAATACCTGCTACACACCTACACCCAAAAAGCCACAAGCATCGCAGCCAGCGAAGAGCGCGAAGAGCTCATAAACAACCTCCTTAGCGAGTTCGGTGAGCTATGCACAAAACACGAAAAAGCACTAAACACAATTATAGAAAACAACGAAGATTTCATAGAAGAGTTGCAGAGTGTCTTGGACGAATTTACAAAAAATATAAACTAAGCTAAACAAAAACACAACAAAGGGTGGAACGTATGTTCCACCCTTTGTTTGTACCCTTTATATCTAGATACTTACTTCACTATAATAAGATAGTAATTCTTCTTACCCTTCTGAACAAGTATATATTTATCGTTCAACAAGTTTTCTGTTGTTATCACCTGGTCGAAAGCAGCAAGTTTCTCCTTGTTTACAGAAACACCACCACCCTGAACAAGCTTACGCATCTCACCCTTCGAAGCAAAGATTGCAGCAGCATCTGTTGTGAGGTCTACAGCTTTAACACCCTCCTCTACCAAAGAGCGAGCAACCTCGAATGTGGGAACGCCATCGAACACAGCAAGCAATGTATCCTCGTCGAGCGAACGCAATGCCTCAGATGTTGCGTTACCAAACAAGATACCCGAAGCCTCAACAGCCTTGTTATACTCCTCATCGCCGTGAACAAGCACAGTAACCTCCTGTGCCAAACGCTTCTGCAAAAGACGCATATGGGGAGCCTCGGCGTGCTGAGCAACAAGAGCCTCAATCTCCTCGCGGCAGATAGATGTAAATATCTTTATGTACTTAACAGCATCGTCATCGCTCACGTTCAACCAGAACTGATAGAAACGATAAGGTGATGTATAGCGTTTGTCAAGCCAAATATTACCCTGCTCTGTCTTTCCAAATTTCTTGCCATCAGCCTTTGTGATAAGAGGACAAGTGAGCGCATAAGCCTCGTTGCCCGACATTTTGCGTATCATCTCGGTACCTGTGGTTATGTTACCCCACTGATCGGCACCACCAAGCTGCAATTTACAACCGTGAGTCTCGTTGAGGTGTACAAAGTCGTAACCCTGCAACAACTGATAGGTAAACTCGGTAAAAGACATACCGTCGGTACCAGCCTCACCCGAGAGACGACGCTTAACAGAGTCCTTAGACATCATATAGTTAACGGTAATCATCTTGCCCACATTACGAATAAAATCGAGGAAAGTAAACTCCTTCATCCAGTCGTAGTTGTTCACAAGAATAGCTGCGTTGGGTGCATCGCTGTCAAAATCGAGGAAACGAGCAAGCTGTTTCTTTATCGCCTCCTGGTTGTGACGCAAACGCTCCTCGTCGATGAGCACACGCTCCTTAGACTTACCCGAGGGGTCGCCTATCATACCTGTTGCACCACCGATGAGCGCAATAGGTTTATGCCCACACTGCTGAAAGTGACGCAACATCATTACACCCACAAGGTGACCTATGTGCAACGAGTCGGCTGTAGGGTCGATACCAAGGTAAGCACTTGTCAGCTCTTTCTGCAACTGTTCTTCTGTTCCCGGCGTCATATCCTGAATCATACCACGCCATTTAAGTTCCTGTACAAAATTCATTTTATCTATATTTTAAATTCTATCTATATTATTCTCTTGCAAAAGTATGGAAAGAGAGTTGTATAACAAAGCAAAAACGAGTTTTTCTCCCCCGTCGGTGTTACCCCAACTTATAAAGCTCCGATGGAGTTGTACGCTTCAGCACCACAAGCTGAACATCCTTGCCCGCAATTATACCATAGTCGCGCATCTCCATAACAACGCTCTTGTAAGCAAGCTCGGGGTGGTTATTCTCCTCGCTCAAGTGGCACAGCCATATATTCTTGAGATTTTCGTTAAAGTGCGATGCCAGATACTTTGCCGTAACCTGGTTGCTCAAGTGCCCACGAGGACCACTCACACGCACCTTGAGGAACTCTGGGTAACGCCCCATCGCAAGCATCTGTTCCTCGTAGTTAGCCTCAATAACCAGGTAATTAGCCTGGTCGAGATAGTAAGATATTGTCTCAGTTATGTGACCAAGGTCGGTTGCTATACAGAAAGCCTTTCCAGCCACCTCTATAAAATATCCCACATTGTCGGTACCATCGTGCGGCACCTCAAAAGGAGTTATCTCAAAATCGCGGAAAATAGTCTTTTCACCCTTCTCCACATATCTCACATATTGCTCATCTATAGGCTTTGTTATGCAATAATTGTTATTTATGCCCCTGTGCACCTCGCGCGTTGCATAAACAGGTATGTTAGCCTTTGTCGATATCACGCCCAACGATTTTATATGGTCGGCGTGGTCGTGAGTAACAAATATTGCACAAATAGTTTCAAAAGCGATACCCTCCTTTTTCAAGGCCATCCTTATGGTCTTCGAAGGGATACCCGCGTCGATGAGGATGCCATAATCGCCCACCCCCAGATAGTAGCAGTTGCCGCAGCTTCCGCTACCAATACTCATAAAACGTATTTCCATATATATTAAATTTTAACTTCTTACAAAAACAGTCCCAAACAATTTAGAACGGATAGCCTATAGCAAAGTGCAGGGCAAAATCCCTTCCAAAATCGGGATTTAAGAAAGCCAGCTTCTCCTTCCCGTGATAGGCAGGGTTTACAGCTTTCATACCTCCGTCGAGGCGAAACACAAACCAGTCAAACTCAAAGCGCAAGCCCACACCATAGGAGAAAGCTAAATCTCGCCAAAAAGAGCTCAAGTTGAGCTGTCCGTCGGGTTGCTCGTCATATTTACGCAAAGTCCACACATTACCCGCATCGAAAAACACAGCCGACTGAACTTTCCAAAAAAGGTGTGAACGCAGCTCCAAACTAAAATCGAGCTTAACATCACCCAACTGGTTTATAAAATCTATATCATCGTCTTTGCTCTTGTAGCGTCCGGGGCCCACACTTCTTACGTTCCAGCCACGCAGACCGTTAGCTCCTCCAGCAAAATAACGTTTCTCAAAAGGCAACACACGAGAGTTACCATAAGGATAAGCAACACCCAAGGCCATATGCATAACCAAAGAGTTTCTATTGCCCATCTTCACACGAGTAACAATATCAAAATCACCCTTAACATACTGCGCATAGGCAATATTCATAAAACTATACTGCCCCTCCTCATTTTGCGATGCCCCAAGCAACTTACTACCCATGTTCAAAACATTGCCCGACGACTCAACACCGGCGCGCAACGAATAGGCCACGTTTGATAGGTTACCCCAATCTCCATATGAGGAGTTATAAGAGTATGTGTAGCCTAGCTTGGTCACCAAGAGGTTTTCGTAGTTATATTTAAGTATGGAATTTCTGGTCGACAAATTATCGAGATACTCGCTCTTAAATGTCTGAGAAATCCACGGAACATAAATATAGTTTACATCAACAATATCCAGCTTATGCAACGACTTTATATTCTTACTCCACTGATAGCTCCACGACGCCGCAAGCAAACGCCTATCAAACTCGGGGCGCTCGTGCGAGCTAAACTTAACCGACAGCAAGGTCGAAGATTTAAGCATTCTCTCCTTTGCCGGTATCAGCTTCGAGGCATAACCACCAGGCAGACGCAACGAAAGCTCGGCACCATACTCAAAATATGAGTCGCCCGTGTAGCCACTTAATTCCGATATCGCCTCGTAGGCCCCATATAGCCTCAACGACAATAACTCCGAGCCACCAAAGAGGTTTCTATCGAAGAAGGTTACCGACGAAGCTGCACCCAAGTCACCTGCCGTGTTCGTACCCTCAATCTCAAAGGTAACCGAGCGACGTTTGTTGCGCTCATACATAATATAGCAATCAAGCAACGAGGTATCGGGGTGCTCTATCAAACGTAACGTGGGATAACGCATAGCCGTCAGCTGCACAAGCGAGCTGTAGGTGCGCTCAACATCCTTTGCTGCATAGGTTTCACCGGGCACAACAAAAGTTTTGTGCGCCAAGGTACGGGGGCGCACCACAGTATTCTCCTTGTAGCGAAACTTGTAACCTTCGAAAGAGGCCGTGTCGCACCCCTCTAACCCCTCTTCGGTCAAACGCAAGCCGGCACCCGATACAAAAACCACATCGTTGAAGCGATAGGCTTTGTGCGGTACGGGCTCCACCCCGTCGGCCTGCGAAAAGAGAGCAACCTCCATCGTCAGGTCCACGTTTGTCGAGTAGTGGGCTGTATCGGCCACAAAGGTTATATAATCTTTAAGAAACCTGTAATATCCACGGTTTCTCAACATCTCTGTAATTCTGCGGCGTTCACCCTCGAGCACCTCCACATCAAAGGGCATACCCACTTTGAGCAACGAAGCCGAGTCGGCACGCAGAATATCGGCAATAACGGTGTCACGTGTCGCAATATTTATAGAGCGCACAAAATATTTCTCACGCTCGTGAAGGTAGAAAGTAACCTCAGCGCGTTTCTTTTTCACCTCCTTGCACTCATAATCGACCGTCGCGTGCAGATAACCCTTGTCGCGCAACATTTGAGCAATATTGTTTTTCGACTGCTCGCACTTTTTCTTGGCACACACCACCGGAGCCTCGCCCAATTTACGTAGCGTGCGGTTAACCCACTTTGAGCTGTCGCGCCCCGACGAAGAGTAAATAAAAAGAGGCACGCGTGCCAGCCCAAACCAACGCGAATTCGGAGCCTGCGCCAAGTAAAGTTCAGCCTTGTCCT
Source organism: Bacteroidaceae bacterium (assembly GCA_045612305.1). GTDB lineage: Bacteria > Bacteroidota > Bacteroidia > Bacteroidales > Bacteroidaceae > HGM04593. Next base: position 13,708 of record JAZKYU010000026.1, on the reverse strand, counting down.
CGTTAGCCTTGCTTATATGAGAAACTACCCTTACATCGTCGAGCAGCATCTCCCCGTCGGCAACAAATTTTGTTACCGAGCACGAAAACGCTGTCATTATGCAAACAAGTAATAGAAAAATGTTTCTCATAGACAATATTCCACTCAAAATATAAAAATTCTTGCAAATATAGTAAAATCTTGAAAGATTTAAGGTAGCTTTGCAACACTTTAACGCACGTAAAACAATAAAAATATGCTAACAAAAGCCCAACTAAAACTCATTAAATCACTCGAGCAGCGCAAATTCAGAAAAGAGAGCGGATTATTTGTCGCCGAAGGGTGGAAAACCATAGGCGACCTCATCGCTTGCGGGTTAGAGTGCAAGCTGTTCATCGCAACCAAAGAGTGGCTGGGCACACACAGCATAGACAAAAAGATTGCAGTAACAGAAGTTAGCGAAGAAGAACTTAAACGTGCAAGTTTCTTGCGCAACCCACAAGGTACGCTTGCACTATTTGTGCAACCACAAGATGCACCAAGCAGCGAGACACCCATAAAAGAGCTGTGCCTTGCGCTCGACAACGTGCAAGACCCCGGCAACTTAGGCACCATAATACGCATAGCCGACTGGTTTGGCATAGAGCACATATACTGCTCAACCAACACCGCCGACGCCTACAACCCCAAGACCGTACAAGCCACCATGGGAGCTATAGGGCGTGTCAAGCTACACTACACCAACCTCCCCGAATACATAGCCTCACTCGAAGGCAAAGCCCCCGTGTACGGAACTTTCCTCGACGGTGAGAACATATACAACCGCTCACTCTCGAGCAACGGCCTCATAGTTATGGGCAACGAAGGTAACGGCATAAGCGACGAGTGTCGCAAGCTCATAAAAGAGAAGCTCTTTATACCCAACTACCCTGCAGGGCGCGACACATCGGAGTCTTTGAACGTCTCTACAGCCACAGCTATTATTTGCAGCGAGTTTCGACGCAGAGAATAAAAAATTACACGAGTTTAGCTACGGGTGAAGAGGCAGAAGGCTCACCGTCACAATCACAAGAATATAAAAAAAGAGGCGCTTCGGCCGTAGAATTTCCGGCAACGCCGTCAAGAACATCTCCCAATACCCTTGCCGAAGGATTATGCGAGATGTAAGCCTCTTCGGCCCAAAGCATAGACTGCAACTCGGCAGCAAAAGGAAAAAGAGCGCACACCACCCCTTCGGCAACCTGCACAACCTGCAAAGCTTTCACATCGCCATCGGCAAGATGCAAGCGCCTAACAACGTAGAACATTATTCTGTTTTTTAAGGGTGAGTACGAGTTACAGCAATATCACTAACAAGCAACTTGGGGCGAACAAGAGAGTCACTGTCCGAGTAGAACAAGAAACCGTGCAAAGCCTTTATACGACTGTTTTTATTGCGTGCCACCGCTATGGTGTATGCTCCATCGGCATCAACCACCTCACCACTTTTAGCAGTTGTAGCGTCGGCATACTCAACTACAAGAGCTGCGTGAGCACTACGCACAATAGTATCGAGTTCTGCGAGTAAGAATTTAGCATTAAAAGAGAAAGAGAGACTGTCACCTATAATATATGTATCGTCAGCCTCATACTTAAAGTCCAACTTGTTACAGAGCGCCACGGTAGATAACAACTTAACTTTGGGACCACGCCACAAATTCACCACGCTTGCGTTAACCATCTGTTCGTTGTAAGCATCCTCCTCGGCTGTGAGCACACCCATATTTTCCATCTCCGCAACAAGCCTCTCTTCGAGCTTTGAATATATTCTAAATATATGTTTGGGGTAACGCATATACCAAACAAGCGAAGAATCTAATTGTTCTTTTGTCACACCGTGCTTTTCAAACACATAATTTATGTGCATCTTCTTTTTATAGCTCGACGATACCTCATCGGCAGTAACAGCCTGCGCCAGATGATAATCATAAAGCAAGGCCTCCAACTTTTCGGGAGCTATAACATCTTCAGGACGTTCCACCTTACAACCTACAAGAACAACCGCTAGGAGAAGAAAAAATATTTTAGCAAGTGAGTATCTCATATACAATTACTTGTAACTCTGGTTGACAAATTTTCTATAAAATAACAATATAACGAAGATGCTACAACTGATACAAGCATCGGCAAAATTAAATATTGGGCTAAAAAATATAAAATGCTCGCCGCCTACAAAAGGCATCCACATAGGCCAGTCGAAGGAAAAGAGGGGGAAATAAAACATATCCACCACATTGCCATACATAAACGAGCCATAACCCTCGCCAAAAGGCACAAGCTGCGCCACCTGCCCCACGCTGTGAGTAAAAATTTCACCATAAAAGAGTGAGTCTACAATATTACCCGCCGCACCGGCAAGCACAAGCGACACCGCAGCCACATAACCTGTTGGAAATTTACGGCTACGCACAACCTTGTACAGATAGTAGCCTAGGAAGGATACCGCAACGACACGGAAACTTGTGAGAAAGAGTTTCCCCACAAGTTCCATACCAAAGGCCATACCCCTATTCTCGGTAAAGTATATATAAAACCAATCTCCACACACCGAGAAACTCTCGTGCAGATACATATTCAACTTTACCGCGACCTTTATTATTTGATCCACAAATATCGCTCCGACAACTATCAAGGTAGCTATCAGCGAGCGTTTTTTAACCCATTTATTCATCAATTAACGGTTTTTCTTTGCCTCTATGCTCAGTGTAGCGTGAGGTACTGCCATAAGACGAGCCTTCGAGATGAGTTTGCCCGTTTCACGACAAATGCCGTATGTCTTGTTTTCTATGCGTATGAGAGCGTTCTGAAGACCTTGGATAAACTTTGCTTGACGCTGTGCCAAGCGCATCTGCTCCTCGAGCGATGCTGCAGCACTGCAATCTTCCAGTCCCTTGTAGGTAGACTCGGCATCTATATTACCGTTCTCATCCTCGTTGCGGATAGCTCTCATTATCTTATCATAATCTCTACGAGCCAACTCAAGTTTCTCGTTTATAACAACGCGAAACTCTTCGAGTTCCTCATCGCTGTAACGCAGTTTTTCTGACATAATGTTTATTTTGTATTTATGGTTAGTTAGTAATGTTTTTCTTTAGATTTTTTCAATAGCTATGTTCAACGAATAACCGTCGAGCTCCACAGCATCGCCCTCAACAGCATCGCACAAAGTAACAGAGCCTGCAAGCACCTGGTTACTTATGTAGTCGCTAAATTCGGCAACAGCCTCGTCGCTGACAACATTCTTCGAGATTTTAACCGCAATTCTGTCGGTAATCTCAAGACCGCTATCTTTGCGCATAGCCTGAATTTTCTTTATCACCTCACGAGCTATACCCTCGCGGCGCAACTCGTCGGTTACCTCAACATCGAGCGCAACAGTGAGAGCACCCTCGTTGGCAACAGTCCAGCCGGGAACATCCTCGCTGTAAATCTCCACGTCGGCTATCTCTATGAGCGCATCGGTGCCCTCAACCTGCAAGGTTATAGCACCATTCTTCTCAAGTTCGGCAATCTGCTCCTGCGACATATCAACAACAGCCACGTTCACGCTCTTCATGAGCTTGCCAAACTTCTTACCCAACGTGCGGAAGTTACATTTAATCTTCTTCACCAAAATACCATCACCCTCTACAAAAACAAGTTCCTTCACGTTAACCTCGCTCAAGATTAGAGCCTTCACAGCCTCTATGCGTGCCTTCATAACCTCGTCGGTTGTGGGTATCGCAATCTTCTGCAACGGCTGACGCACGATGAGCTGCTCTTTCTTGCGCAACGCAAGTACCATAGACGAAATTTTCTGTGCAAGCTCCATACGATACTCAAGCTCCTTGTCCACACACGCGTCGCAACACTCGGGGAACTTGGCAAGATGCACCGACTCGGCATCGCCACGCCCGGTAACCGATGTCAAATCTTGATATAAACGGTCGGCATAGAAGGGTGCGATAGGTGCCATAAGGCGAGCCACAGTCTCCAAGCAGGTGTAGAGAGTCTGGTAGGCCGATAGTTTATCGGCGCTCATCTCCGAGCCCCAGAAACGTTTACGACTCAAGCGCACAAACCAGTTGCTGACATTATCTATAACAAACTCTTGGATGAGACGACCGGCCTTTGTGGGCTCATAGTCGTTCAAGCAATTATTTACATCCTGCACAAGTGTGTTAAGCGCCGAAATAATCCAACGATCAAGCTCGGGGCGCTCGTTTACAGGAATTTCTGCCTCTTCAAATGTAAAGCCGTCAACGTTGGCATACATAGTAAAGAAACTGTATGTTTGGTAAAGCTTGCCAAAGAAAGAACGTGTAACCTCTTTCACACCCTCCTCGTTGAAACGCAAGTTATCCCAAGGCGCTGAGTTTGTTATCATGTACCAACGCAAAGCGTCGCTACCATAATTCTCTATAGTATCGAAGGGGTCTACTGCGTTGCCCAAACGTTTTGACATCTTGTCGCCGTTCTTGTCGAGCACAAGGCCGTTCGATATAACAGTCTTGTAAGCCACGCTGTCGAACACCATAGTAGCTATAGCGTGCAAAGTATAGAACCAACCACGTGTTTGGTCTACACCCTCGGCAATAAAGTCGGCAGGGTATATTGTGCGGCTATCGAGAGCCTCTTTATTTTCAAAAGGATAGTGTATCTGAGCATAAGGCATAGCACCCGAGTCGAACCAAACATCAATAAGGTCGAGCTCACGTGTCATCACCTTGCCGCTATCCGACACAAGTTTTATATAGTCTACATAGGGGCGGTGCAAGTCTATCTTGTCGTAGTTCTCGCGGCTGTAATCACCGGGAACAAAACCTTTATCCTTGTAAGGGTTGCTCTCCATAACTCCAGCAGCAACAGCCTTCTCTATCTCGTCGTAAAGCTCGGCTACAGAGCCTATACACTTAGCCTCGCCATCCTCGCTTGTCCATATAGGCAACGGGGTACCCCAGTAACGGCTACGCCTCAAGTCCCAGTCTTTGAGGTTTTCCAACCACTTACCAAAACGGCCTGTACCTGTAGACTCGGGTTTCCAAGTAATAGTTTTGTTCAGTTCGCTCATACGCTCCTTAACTTGCGAAGCACGCACAAACCAGCTATCGAGAGGATAGTAAAGGACCGGTTTGTCGGTGCGCCAGCAGTGAGGATAGTTGTGTATGTGCTTCTCTATTTTGAACACCTTACCCTGCTGCTTCATAGCCATGCAAAGAACAACATCGAGAGTCTCGGCTTTTGCAGCAGCCTTGTCGTCATATTTTCCATCGATGGTATACTGGGGATCGTAGGCGTTCTTCACATACGCACCAGCATATTTTGCATACTCATCTACGTTTACACAGTTTTTCACAAACTCCTCGTCGAGTTCGTCGATAGCCCAGAACTTACCGGTAAAATCGACCATAGGACGAGTCTCGCCTTTCTTGTTTACCATAAAGAGCGAGGGTATTCCTGCAGCTTTAGCCACAAAAGCATCGTCGGCACCAAATGTGGGTGCAATGTGCACAATACCTGTACCATCCTCCACGGTCACGTAGTCGCCGGGGATAACACGGAAGCCCGCGTCCGATATTTTAATCTCCTCACCCTCTTTTGCAACGGGCTTAACCCAGGGGAACAACTGCTCGTAACGCATACCCACGAGATCGCTACCCTTATACTCAGCCACAACCTTGTAGGGAACAATCTTGTCGCCCTGTTTGTAAGCATCGAGAGGAAGCTCGGCACCAGCAGGGTTAAAGTGAGTGTTCAAGAGCGCTTTTGCAAGCACCACGGTAACAGGCTCTCCCGAGTAGCTGTTATAAGACTGCACAGCCACATAATCTATCTTGGGACCGACACAGAGAGCTGTATTAGAGGGCAAAGTCCAGGGAGTTGTTGTCCAAGCAAGGAAGAAGGGAGTACCCCACCCCTGCATCTCGGGCTTGGGGTCGAGCATACGGAACTGCGCTACAGCGGTAGTATCCTTAACATCGCGGTAGCAACCGGGCTGGTTAAGCTCGTGCGAGCTCAAGCCTGTACCCGCCGCAGGCGAATAGGGCTGTATGGTGTAGCCCTTGTAAAGCAAGTCTTTATTGTAAAGTTGCTTGAGCAACCACCACAAAGACTCTATGTAGCTGTTTTCGTATGTAATATAGGGGTTATCCAAGTCTACCCAGTAACCCATCTTGCGGGTAAGCTCGGTCCACTCTTTTGTATACTTCATAACCTCTTCGCGGCAGTTACGGTTGTAGTCGTCCACCGAAATTTTCTTACCTATATCCTCCTTTGTGATATTGAGCTTTTTCTCAACACCAAGCTCCACAGGCAAGCCGTGAGTATCCCAACCAGCTTTACGCTTTACTTGGAAACCCTTCATTGTTTTGAAACGGCAGAAAGTATCTTTTATACTTCGTGCCATAACATGGTGAATACCGGGCATACCGTTTGCCGAAGGAGGACCCTCGAAAAAGACGAACGAGGGGGCACCCTCGCGCTCGGTCATACTTTTTGAGAACAAATCTTTCTCATCCCACTCTTTCAAAACCTCTTTGTTCAACAACGAGAGGTTCAACTGATTATATACAGGAAATTTCTTCTTCATCTTGTAACAAAACTTATAAAGTTGCGCAAAGTTATCTAAAAAAAACGAAAAGAAAAAGAGTTATATCGCTTATTATATAATAAAAAAGCGTACACTTGCGAGCTTTTGCCCGCAAGTGCACACATAAACCAGAAAGGAGAGGCTGCCTACCCCGCCTTATTCAGCATCGTAGAAAGCCGTAAAAGCCTTTATAGCATACTCAGTGTCCACCGCCGCCGATGTTTCACGCGCCGAGTGCATACCCCACATAGGGTTACCCATATCAACACCTCGCATAGGTAGCTGAGTTGTCAAAGTATTTCCAAGTGTAGAGCCACCTGCAATATCGCTGTTGTTCACAAAATATTGGAAAGGCACGCCCGCTGCACGACACACCTCGGCAAAAACCGCAGCCGACTCTGCGTCGGTAACATATTTTTGGTTGGCGTTGTATTTTATCACAGGACCACCGCCCATCACAGGGTGGTTTGTCGGGTCGTGTTTCTCGCTATAATTGGGGTGCAACGCGTGAGCCATATCGGCCGACACCATAAAAGAGTTTTCCACCGCAGCATACAAATCGCCGGGCTTGCCGCCAAGGTTTATAACTATAGCATCCAACAAGTTACGCAATACGGGCGAAGCCGATCCCTGCTTTGTCATGTTACCAGTCTCCTCATTGTCGAAAAGCGCAAGCACCTGCGTTGTTTTAGAGGGAGCACTGTCGACCAAGGCTCTCAAACCGGCATAACACATCAAGAGGTCGTCCTGGCGACCACCCGACACAAATTCGTTGTTCACACCACACAAGCAAGCAGGTGTAGCCTCGTAGAGCGAGAGGTCAAAATCCACAATATCCTCGAGCTGCACACCAAGCTCTTCTGCAACTATGCGAAGTAAGAAATTTTCCTTCTCGAAGTGACCGTTTATAAAACCAAGCACGGGCATCATATCCTTTTGACGGCTTATCTTGTTACCCTCGTTGACCTCGCGGTTAAAGTGTATCGCAAGGTGAGGTATGAGCAAAAGCGGGCGCTTTATATGCAACAAGCGCACCACGGGGCGCAAAGGCGACTCTCCACGCAAAATAACACGCCCTGCAAGCGACAAGGGGCGGTCAAACCAAGTATAGAGTATAGGGCCACCATAAACCTCGGTGTTCAAACGTATCATACCACCCTCCGAAACCATCTCGGGAGCCGGTTTAACACGAAAGCAGGGCGAGTCGGTGTGTGCACATATAAGTTTAAAGCCCTCTGTCGCTGCACCGCTACCCACGCGAAAAGCAAACAACGCCGAGCCGTTCTTTGTAATATAATACCCCTTACCAGCCTCCAACTGCGGCAAAGAGCCCATACTTACCTTTTCAAAACCTGCCGCGGCTAGAACATCCTCGGCATACTTCACCGCCAAAAAGTTTACAGGCGATGCATCGAGCATATTAAGTAATTCTTTCATAAATTTTATGTATAAATTTTCATTTTTTCTAAATCAAACTACACGTTCGGGCACAGCATCTATCACATATTTTTTATTCAACATTTTATGCGTAACCACAACCTTCACGCCAAATTTTTCGGCAACGTGGTGAGCTACGTGCTCAGCACTATAAACCGAGCGATGCTGGCCGCCCGTGCAACCACAGCACACCTGTATGTGGGTAAAACCACGTTTTTTATAAACATCGACCATGTTATCGACCACCGCATAAACATTCTCAAGGAAAGAGGTTATATCACTCTCCTCCTCAAGAAATTTTATAACCGGCTCGTCCATACCACAAAGTTTTTTGTACGGCTCGTAACGTCCGGGATTATGTATAGCCCTGCAGTCAAAAACAAAGCCTCCACCGTTGCCCGAATAATCTTCCGGAATACCACGACGGTAAGAGAAGCTCATAACATCTACCACAAGCTCGCTTGTTTCCTCCTTCTTAAACATAGGCAAGGCTGCAATCTCATCAATCAGAGCATAGAGGCAAGGATATTCACCCTTTAAGCCGCAGAGCAACTCCTTGAGGCGTGCAAGCGCGCCGGGGATAGTCTCCACGAAAGCCTTTTTATGCTCATAAAGCCCGCGGAAGCCATATGTTCCCAAGTTCTGCAACAAGCGGAACAGCGAAAAAAGAGCAAGCACACGTTCAAACTCCTCCCTATCCACCTTTTTATATCTCTCAAGCGAAGCAAGGTAGGCGTCCAGCATCTTGCTCACAACCTCAGGCGTGTAGCAAGCCCTCGCCTGCCCCACAAAAGAGGCTACATCGTAATAAATGGGGCCACGACGCCCACCCTGATAATCTATAAAATAGGGCTCACCGTGGTGTATCATCACGTTGCGCGACTGAAAGTCCCTATACATAAAGACATCCTCACACTCACACAAAAGCTGCTGCGACAACTTCTCAAACTCATCCTCCAAAAGGCTCTCGTTAAACTCCACGCCCACCCCTTTGAGGAAACAGTATTTAAAATAATTCAAGTCCCACATAACCGTGCGTTTATCAAAACCGGGTACGGGATAGCAAACCGAGAAATCAAAATCCTCGGCCACAGCATACTGTATATCGGGCAAAGCCGCCATAACACGGCAAAGCATCTCCACATCTTTTTTTGCAAAAACACCTGCATCGCGCGACTCTTTCATATACAAGAAGAGAGTTGTGTCGCCTAGGTCGTCCTGCACATAGCAAAGAGCGTCGTCGCTCACCGCAAGCACGCGAGGTGCGTTTATACCACACTGGGCAAACCTCTCACTCACAGCTATAAAAGCGCGGTTTTCCTCCACACAGGTACCCACCGCACCTATTAGCGAGACATCGCCCGCGCGCATCCTATAATAAGAGCGGTTAGAGCCATCGCCCGATAGCTTAACCACGCTTTCGGCACAAACACCGACAACCTTCTCAAAAAGAGAGTTAAGAATTTCTATCATATAATTATTATGCAATCATCGTTTTTGCGAAGATACATCAACTTTACCGAAATAAAAACTAATTTAAGATAATTTGAGAGAGGCACAGCAATACAAAAGCAACAAAAAAGCGTTAAATATTTCAATTAAGAGCCAACCTCTTACTGACAAATTGAAACAAAAGGCGCCCCAAAAGTGCATTTTAGAAACAAAAAACAGCTTTTTACTGCATTTTATTGGAAAATAAACGCACAAAACAAGGCAAGACAAACTTTTTTCTTGTTTTTTCAAAAAAACACTTACATTTCTTCATTTTTTCAAATTCATACATTAACTTTGCGCAGTCAAAAAAGAAAAATGTTTTTTTATAACACTTTTCTGCATAAATATTCATTTAGAAACAATTTAAAAACAACAAATATGAAAGTAGAAACAACACTTGAAAGCTTAAAGAAAAAATTCCCCAACGAGCCCGAGTATTTTCAGGCTGTGGAAGAGGTGCTCCACTCTATAGAAGAGGAGTATAACAAACACCCCGAGTTCGAAGCAAACAACCTCATCGAGCGTCTTTGTATCCCCGATCGCGTATTCACATTCCGTGTAACTTGGGCCGACGATAACGGCAACGTACACACCAACACCGGTTACCGCGTTCAGCACAACAACGCTATCGGCCCCTACAAAGGCGGTATCCGTTTTCACCCCTCGGTAAACGTTGGTATCCTCAAATACCTCGCTTTCGAGCAAACATTTAAAAACTCACTTACCACACTCCCTATGGGTGGTGCTAAAGGAGGCTCAGACTTCGATCCTAAAGGCAAGAGCGACGCCGAGGTTATGCGTTTCTGCCAAGCCTTCATCACCGAGTTGTGGCGCAACATCGGCCCCGACATGGACGTTCCCGCAGGCGACATCGGTGTTGGTGCACGCGAGGTAGGCTATATGTTCGGCTTCTACAAAAAACTCACACGTCAGTTCAACGGTGTGTTCACAGGTAAAGGCCTTGAGTTCGGTGGCTCACTCATCCGCCCCGAAGCTACAGGTTACGGTAACATCTACTTCCTCCAAGAGATGCTCAAGACCCGCGGTCTCGACATCAAGGGCAAGGTATGCCTCATCTCTGGCTCTGGCAACGTAGCGCAGTATACTGCAGAGAAAGTTATCGAGCTCGGTGGTAAAGTTGTTACTATGAGCGACTCTAATGGTTACATCTACGATCCCGAGGGCATCACACGCGAGAAGCTTAACTTCATTATGGAGTTGAAGAACGTGCGCCGCGGCCGCATCAAGGAGTATGCCGACAAGTTCGGTTGCAAATATGTAGCTGACGCTAAACCTTGGGGCGAGAAGGGCGATATCGCACTCCCCTCTGCTACACAGAACGAGATCAACGGCGAGCACGCAAAAACTCTCGTAGCAAACGGCGTTATTGCAGTTTCTGAGGGTGCTAACATGCCTTCTACACCCGCCGCTATACAAACCTTCCAACAGGCTAAGATACTTTACGCTCCCGGCAAGGCATCTAACGCTGGTGGTGTATCGGTTTCAGGTCTTGAAATGAGCCAAAACTCTGGCAAAATCAACTGGAGCAGAGAGAAAGTTGACGAGATGTTGCACGAGATTATGCACAACATCCACGAGGCTTGTGTAAAATATGGTACTTGCGAGGATGGTTACATCGACTATGTAAAGGGCGCAAACGTTGCCGGTTTCCTCAAAGTTGCCAAGGCTATGATGGCACAGGGTATCGTATAATTCTGGAGCTCAAAAGCACCAAAAACATTTTATACAAAAAGGGCTGCACACCACGTGCAGCCCTTTCCTTTTTATATAATACTATTATCTTATATCGGCAATAACCTCACCACCCTTGAGGCGCAACAAGACCTTGCCCCTGCCGGGAAGCTGTATAATTGTAACCCCATCGGTTACGGCATCAACTACAAGCAAAGCGTTCTCATCGGCAAAGCGGTTTACACGAACAACAGTGTCGCAATCGACAGGCGCACCCTTGTACAGCAAACTATCGTTCAAGTAAAGACTATATGCCGCGCCAGCAAACGATGGCGAAAAAGAAAATTCATAGCTAAAGCGCTTATCGCCCGGTTTTTCCCAATATTTATACAAAGAAAAATAAGAGAAAAGACCTATAGTCACAATTATAAGAAAGAAGAAAAATACACTCCCAAAAAGAAATCTCATATTGGCATTGCGCCCCGTTGTTCTGCTCATAGGAAAAATTTTTACGTGCACGAAGATAGCACTTTACCACGAAAAAGCAAAATCGCAAAGATTTATTCACCTGCATAGAGAGAAGCAAGCGAAAATTCGTTCTCCTCCACAAGCACATAAGCTATATATTTACTCTCGCGCGACACAGGCGACAAGTTCATATACCCCTTTTCGAGCCTGCCGTCGCGCACACTCAAAGGAGTGGAAGCCTTGTTTCTTTCGTGCAAAGCAAGCGCCTCGCCTTCACCCCTAAAATTTGCGACGTAAAAATGCCCAACACAGCCAGGCTGCACAAACCTATCGTAGAACACACGCGACAGGGCACCCATATTCATTCTCAAGTTAAGCTCCACGCAGGGATACAAAGCAAAACCCTCTCCACGGCGATAAACAAGCATATCAACGCCCAAATAGCCAGTATACCCCACAGAGCACAACAAACGCTCAAGCTGCAAACACAATTGTTTCTTAACCAAAGAGAGAGCCTCACGCCCCACAAAACCTGACAAAAAATTCTCTATAGCATCGTCGGTCGCAAGAATATTTCCCGAGTAAGCACCTCCGTCGCACTTAAAGAGCGAATATCCCGCAAAGGCCACTGCACCGCCCGACACAAAAAACTCCATAGCAAAGTCCACCACCTTGTCGAGGAAAGGCTCGCACACCACACCACCCTGGCGCCTTATAACACCCCTGCAAAAATGCTCTACAGGCACCTCTAAACGCCCTATACCCCACGCTATACCCCTACCGCTACCCGACCACGGCGCCTTAATCACCGAACGAGGCATACTCTCGACAAAAGTTTTAACATCGTCCATCGAGGTAAAATACAAGGGTTTGTGCGCGGTTTCAACCCCCGCAGCCACCAAGGTGCTCAATAATTCAATAGCACACCTGCGATTTGAGAGCCGCCGCACATCGTCCAAAAAAGCATCACAAGGCAGCACACCCGCCTCAACCCCCATCGCTCGCAAGCGACGCTTCACCTGCGCACTCCACCCCCAAGGCACACACCCATCGATACCACCAAGCATCGCCGGCTCAAAAGGCTGTGCAACCGGGAATATTTCTTGCATCTTCTTGCAAAATTCCAAATCTTTCCCAGCCGGCAAGAGCACACAATCGTCCTGTGGAGCATACCACAAAGGCAGCACAGCAAGGTCGCGAGCTATAGCACACGCCGCAGGCGGAGGGCAATAATTTGCGTTCCCATCGGCAAGCGCAAGGTCGTTTTCGGGGTTAAAAATATGGAGTTTCACAGGATAAAACTTTTTGGTAACGCGAATATACAAACATTTTTCTCACCAAAGAGAAAAAACCGAAAAACACTTGCACATAAAAGCAATATTTACTATCTTTGCAAAGTAATGATGATTGAAGAGGGGCTCGCAAAGCCCCTCTTTTTCATACACACACTACTACGCAAATATTTTTCATTATAAAGATATTCAATAAATGATTGACAAACAGCAAGTAATCGACTTAACTAAAGAGTGGCTCGCCGACAAAGAGTACTTTTTGGTAGATGTCATCATAAGCAAGGATGACAAAATCACAGTAGAAATCGACCACGCCGAAGGAGTGTGGATAGAAGATTGCGTCGAGCTAAGCCGCCACATAGGAGCAGGCTTGGGAGAAGACGGCGACGATTACGAGCTCGAAGTAGGCTCGGCAGGTTTGGGGCAACCCTTCAAGGTGACACAGCAGTACGTAAACCACATTGGTCTCGAGGTTGAGGTGCTCACAAAAGATGGCAAAAAACTCAAAGGCATACTCAAAGCCGCCGACGAACAAGAGTTTGTGCTCACAATATCTAAAAAAGAGAAAAAAGAGGGTTGCACACGCCCCCAATTAGTAGAGGAAGACTTGCACTTCCCCTACAACAGCGTAAAGTACACGAAATATGTTATAAATTTTAAATAAAATGGCAAAGAAAGAAGAAACAATCAGCCTTCTTGATACATTTCAAGAATTCAAAGAGTCGAAAAACATCGACCG
>JAZKYU010000025.1:0-70318 GCA_045612305.1 Bacteroidaceae bacterium | reverse complement strand
TTTCTCTCAATCGAAGTAAAATCTTATATGTTCTTTGTCGCGCAAAGAACCAAACGCCCGGCACACGGGGCGTAACAGTCGCTCGCGCCTCTGCTCACGCTGTTTCAAAGAGTTGAAACATCCCTCGTTCGTTCCTCGCTTGTCATTAAAGGCTGTTCGTCGCAGTTTAGGTGCTCCGGAATTAAGCTCTGCTTAATCGACAATGCTTGCAGCAAATGGTAGCGCGTAGCGCGGGTTGCGAACAGCAAGCATTGTCAATGCGTCTTTGGCAGCATCATATAATCGTGACCCGCACTATGTGCGACTTATCACTGATGATGCTACCGATTTTGCAAGCAAAATTCGCTTATATCCTAAACCGTACCGGCCTTTAATTGTGTTACTTACGGTGCCGGCTTCCTTTTGAAAATAACCATAGCTAGAGTAATTACTTATAAATTGCAGCACCGTTAAGATTACAGCGTGTATCCGAACATTTACAGGAAAAAGTGCGAGCATTGTGTGAGTGTGTAGTTATACGTGCATAGCGCGGATAACTGAACGAGTTGCGCAGCACCCTGTAAATGTGAGAAAGAGACACGCGGCAAGTGACCGACGAACGAGTTATATTGCCCTCACAGGGCAATTCACGAGCAGGAGGAGGGAGCGACTAATCTTACTCGCGTGCTGCGCCTTTTCCGCCCTTTTGGGCGCCAAAAGGGCAATAAAATATTCACTAAATAAAAAGAACAACCGCCAAACAACACCGAGATTTTAAGTTAAAGGCTTTTTTACTCCCCAACTTTTGCTGGCGAGCCAGCGAGCGTAACGCAAATTTACGTGCAAGCTACAAAGCAACAAAAAGTTCCTCCTGCAAAGCTATAAGAGCTTGCAGGAGGAACTTTTATGTATGAAACAGAATTACTCCTCGTCGAAATCGAACTCCTCGTAATTAAAATCCTCTTCTTCATCAGGAGCTTCGTCGACAAAGTCGCTCTCCCAGTCGGCAAAGTCACTGGCGAGCATACGCGCATCGTAGTCGCGGTGCACAAGTTCGTCGCGCTTAACAGCCGCCATACGGTTTTCCTCGCTATTTAGAGCGTCCCACAAGGTATCTTTCAGTTGCTGTATGCCTTCGCCCGTAGGAGCCGATATAAAGACGCAGGGCACGTCCTCTGGGAGGGTGGGTGTGAGCATCTCTTTTAACTCCTCGTCTATGAGGTCGCACTTTGTTATAGCAAGCACGCGTTGCTTGTCGAGCATCTCAGGGTTGAAGGTTGCAAGCTCATTGAGCAAAATCTCGTACTCACGCTTTATGTCGTCGGTGTCGGCAGGCACCATAAAGAGCAACAAGGAGTTGCGCTCTATGTGACGCAAGAAACGAAGACCGAGACCACGGCCCTGGCTTGCTCCCTCGATGATACCGGGTATGTCGGCCATAACAAAGGATTTGTTATCGCGGTGGGACACGATGCCGAGCTGCGGTTCCATAGTGGTAAAGGGGTAGTTTGCTATCTTGGGTTTTGCAGCCGAGAGGGTTGAAAGGAGGGTAGATTTTCCCGCGTTGGGGAAGCCCACAAGGCCCACATCGGCAAGGAGCTTGAGTTCCAGGGTTACGGTGAGCTCGCGCATAGGCTCGCCGGGCTGTGCAAAGCGAGGCGCCTGACGGGTGGGCGTTGCAAAGTGCACGTTACCAAGACCGCCACGACCACCCTTGAGCAGGGTTACAAGCTGGCCGTCCTCCATAACATCGCAAAGGAACTCACCGGTTTCGGCATTATAGGCTACGGTGCCACAAGGTACATCTATTATCTTGCTCTCGCCGTCGGCGCCGGTGCTCTTGTTTATGCCACCGTTCTGGCCGTTACCTGCAAAGACGTGACGCTGATACTTGAGGTGAAGCAGGGTCCAATAATTACGGTTACCACGCAGTATGATGTCGCCACCCTTACCACCGTCTCCACCATCGGGGCCTCCGTTGGGGATATATTTTGCACGGTGCAAGTGTGCCATACCGCGGCCTCCACGACCCGAGCGACACACAATTTTCACATAGTCTATAAAGTTCGATTCTGCCATAAAACCCGTGTTTTGTATTTTAACAAAGAAGCGCGGTACTTTTCCACGCCCGATGCTCTTTTTTTGTCTTTCAAAAAAAAGAGGGCGTACAAACTCTCTCTGCACGCACTCTTTCTATACTGTTTTTATTAAATTCTTGCGTCGATAGCGGTAACTATGTCGGCGAAGATGCGGTCGAGGTCGCCAAGACCATTGATGTAGCAGTGCTTGCCATCGTTCTTGTACCACTCTTTGAGGGGGGCTGTCTGCTCGCGATATACTACAAGGCGTTTTTTAATAGTCTCCTCGTTGTCGTCGGCACGGCCCGAAAGCTGACCACGTTTAATGAGGCGGTCCATAAGCTCATCCTCGGGAACATCGAGCTCAAGCATAGCGGTAACCTGCTGACCACGCTTTGCAAGCATAGCTTTGAGAGCCTCGGCTTGTGCTATGGTGCGGGGGAAACCGTCGAAGATAACACCCTTGCTATCGACAAGGGCATCGAGCTTTGAGGCGAGGATATCGAGCATCAACTCATCGGGGATGAGCTGACCGTTATCTATGAGTTGCTTGGCAAGAGAGCCCAACTCGCTGCCGGCTTTAATTTCGGCACGCAGGACATCGCCTGTAGAGATGTGGTCTATATTGTATTTTTCAACTATTCGTTCGCTCTGGGTGCCTTTGCCCGAGCCGGGGGCGCCAAAAATTACTATATTCAACATAGTTTTATAGTCTGTTTGTTCTTAACTTATTCTTCTACAACTTCGTAAATGTCGGGGAAGTTACGTCCAAGACCATCGTAGTCGAGACCATAGCCCACGATGAAGCGGTCGGGAATGGTGAAGGCGCTGTACTTAACATCTACGGGCACCTGCAAACGCGCAGGTTTGAGGATGAGAGAAGCTATCTGCACCGATGCGGGCTCGCGGGTGCCAAGGCTCTCTATCATGCGCTGCATTGTGTAACCGGTGTCGACAATATCTTCAACAATTATCACATCGCGGCCTGCAAGGCTCTCGGTGAGGCCAAGCACCTCGCGTATAACACCTGTGGTGGTTGTTCCCTGGTAAGAAGAGAGCTTTACGAAGGAGATTTCGCACTCTACCTCGAGGTGGCGCATAAGCTCGGCTGCGAACATAAAGCAACCGTTGAGCACGCCAAGGAGAATGGGGCGCTTGCCTGCATAATCTTTGTTAATCTCTGCTGCCAGACGCTTTATGGCGGTGACAATCTCTTCGTGCGAGATTGCGGTCTCGAAAGTCTTGTCGTGAAGTTTTATACGTGACATATTTTTCGGTTTAATGCGTTTGCTTGTAATAGTAGCACAAAAATAGTATAAACTTCCTGAAATTTCAGTAACTGTTTAAAATTCTTTTAAAAAAATATTCAAACTAACGTAATATTCTACCCTCTGCGCCCTATTTAGGGTGCAAGTAGGAAGTAAAAGAATATTTTTACGGCAGAATTCAAAACAATTTCGTATCTTCGCATAAAATTAGCGGTTGTGTGCCCTTTACAGAGAGTTGTGTGCACACACCCAAACAACATAGAGAGTTATGAAGAAGATTATTTTTTCGCTAATATCGCTGCTTGCACTGCATAGCACGGCACAAACCGATGTAAGCGCCTTTCTTTCGGGCGCAGCCGAGGGGGTAACATACAGCCTCCCCACCACCACGTTGGAGATAACCGTGAATAGTGTGTGCATAACACACACCCCGGGAGAGTTTCACCGTTATGCCGAAAAGTTCTTGCGCTTGAACAACGTAACTTCGGCCGAGCAGAAATTTTGGGAGCTCGAGGGGGTGAGCGTAACATCGCTGGGAAAACCCGACCCCCAGAAACGCTTTACGATAAAACTGGGCAACAACCCCACAAGCTGTGTGCAGCTAACAAGCGACGGCATAATCGAGGGCGTAAACACCGAGAAGGCGACACCCGTAGCCGCACCCGAGGCACAAGCTGCAAAAAAGAGCAACACCCCCGATGCTAGCAAATACATGACCGAGGAAATGTTGCAAGCAACATCCACAGCAAAGATGGCCGAACTTGTTGCAAAAGAGATATATGCCATAAGAGAGAGCAAACTATCGATAATAAAAGGACAAGCCGAAAACATGCCGGGCGACGGTGTTTCTATGCAACTTGTGCTTGACGAGCTCGACAAGCAAGAGCAGGCCTACCTGTCGCTCTTCACAGGCACCACCGACACGCTGAGAGTGAGCCGCAAGGTACTCTTCACCCCCACCGCCGAGAGCGACACCACAAAGAGCGTGCTTTTCCGTTTTTCGCGCAAGCTGGGCCTTGTGAGCAACGATAACCTTGCCGGTGCACCCGTGTACTACGATTTTCGCAACATGAAAAGCGTGTACATACCCCAACCCGGGGAGGTAAAGAAGCCTGTGAAAAAAGAGGGTCTTTGCTACAATGTTCCCGGCAAAGCCGAGCTTAAAATATATGTAACCGGCAAAACACTTTACAACGAGGAGGTCAGCATAGCTCAGTTTGGAACAACAGAGGTGCTCTCAAAGGTACTTTTCAACAAGAACGCTACCACAAAAGTAACCTTCGACACAGCTACAGGAGGAATAATTAGAATAGAAAAATAACAACAATTATAATTTAAGAACAATATGTTTGAAAACCTAAGCGAGCGCCTTGAACGCTCATTTAAAATACTTAAGGGAGAGGGCCGAATAACCGAGGTGAACGTTGCCGAAACCCTTAAAGATGTGCGCAAAGCATTGCTCGACGCCGACGTAAACTACAAAGTTGCAAAAACCTTCACCGACACGGTTAAGAACAAGGCTATAGGCCAAAACGTGCTCACATCGTTGCGCCCTAGCCAGCTGATGATTAAGATTGTGCACGACGAGCTCACCACCCTTATGGGCGGACAAACAGCCGACATAAACTACGAGGGACACCCCGCCGTGATACTTATGTCGGGTCTCCAGGGCTCGGGTAAGACAACCTTCTCTTCGAAGCTTGCCAACTTCTTGAAGAAAAAGAAAAACCGCAGCCCCTTGCTCGCTGCCTGCGACGTGTACCGCCCCGCGGCCATCGACCAGCTGAAGGTGCTTGGCGAGCAGATAGGCGTGCCCGTGTACACCGAGGAGGGTAACAAAAACCCCGTAGAGATTGCACAAAACGCCATAAAAGAGGCCAAGCAGAAGGGTTACAACCTTGTAATTATAGATACCGCCGGCCGCCTCGCTGTAGACGAAGCGATGATGCAAGAGATTGCAGCCATAAAAGAGGCTGTAAACCCCACAGAAACTCTTTTTGTGGTGGACTCTATGACCGGACAAGATGCTGTGAACACCGCAAAAGAGTTTAACGACCGCCTCGACTTTACCGGCGTGATACTTACCAAGCTCGACGGTGACACACGCGGTGGTGCCGCCCTCTCTATACGCACCGTGGTGGACAAACCCATCAAGTTCATAGGCACAGGCGAGAAGATGGAGGCTATAGACCAGTTCCACCCCAACCGTATGGCCGACCGCATACTCGGTATGGGCGACGTTGTATCGCTTGTAGAGCGCGCGCAAGAGCAGTTCGACGAAGAAGAAGCAAAGAAGCTACAGCGCAAGCTTGCACGCAACCAGTTTGACTTCAACGACTTCCTCACACAAATTGAGCAGATAAAGAAGATGGGTAACATAAAAGACCTTATGGGTATGATACCCGGTGTGGGAAAAGCTATAAAAGACATAGACATAGACGACAACGCCTTCAAAAGCGTAGAGGCTATCATACGTTCTATGACACCCAAAGAGCGCGCTAACCCCGACATTATAAACGGCTCGCGCAAAGAGCGCATAGCACGCGGTAGCGGTACCACCCTGCAGGAGGTTAACCGCCTTATGAAACAATTTGAGCAGATACGCAAAGCGATGAAGAGCGTTGCAGGTGGCAAACTTGGCAACCTTATGTCGCATTTTAAAATGTAAAAAACAAAAGAGAAGAAAACTATGCAACTCATTGACGGGAAAGCCATAGCAGCTACAATAAAAAAAGAGATAGCCGAAGAGGTTGAAAAAATAATTGCCGAGGGTGGCAAGCGCCCCCACTTGGCAGCTATACTCGTGGGGCACGACGGCGGCAGCGAAACATATGTTGCCAACAAGGTGCGCGCCTGCGAGGAGTGCGGTTTCACATCGACCCTCATACGCTACGAGGCCGACATAACCGAGGAAGAGCTCCTTGCCAAGGTAGACGAGCTTAACCGCGACAACGACGTAGACGGCTTCATAGTGCAGTTACCCCTCCCCAAGCACATAGACGAGCAAAAGATAACCGAAGCTATAGACTACCGCAAGGATGTCGACGGTTTCCACCCCGTGAACGCAGGCCGCCTCGCCATAGGCCTACCCTGCTTCCTGTCGGCTACGCCTAATGGTATTATGGAGCTCCTGCGCCGTTACAACATAGACACAAAAGGCAAAAAATGTGTAGTGCTAGGCCGAAGCAACATCGTGGGCAAGCCTATGGCCTCACTTATGATGCAAAAACAGACACCGGGCGACGCAACCGTTACCGTGTGCCACAGCCACACAGAAAACATAGCCGAAGAGTGCTCAAAGGCCGACATAATTATTGCAGCCTTGGGACAGCCCCACTTTGTAAAAGCCGAGATGGTGAAAGAGGGCGCGGTTATCATAGATGTGGGCACAACACGCGTTCCCGACTCTACACGCAAACAAGGTTTCCGTTTGTGTGGCGATGTAGATTTTGAGAACGTAGCACCCAAGTGTTCTTTCATAACCCCCGTACCCGGCGGTGTAGGCCCTATGACCATAGTATCGCTTATGAAAAACACCCTCCTTGCCGCAACACACAAAATTTATTAACCCTTGAGGCTGGGAGCAACAATAATATTGTCGATAGTTTGTGCAGCAACCATAACTGCACAAACTATCGACAACTCTTTTTTATCGCGTGTGAGCCTACTCTTTGCCGGAGACCTTATGCAGCACGAGAGCCAGCTAAACGCGGCACGCACACCACAAGGCACACACAGCTACTCGCCCTGCTACGACCACATACGCCGCGAGGTAAGCAGCGCCGACATATCCATAGCAAACCTTGAAACAACCATAGGTGCCGGCCGATACGGCGGCTACCCCTCCTTCTGCGCCCCCGATAGTTTTCTCTACGCCGCAAAGGGAGCAGGGTTTGACATATTACTCTTTGCCAACAACCACTGTTTGGACCGCGGTAAAAAGGGTGCTCTGCGCACTATGCATATGATGGACTCTTTGGGCATAACGCACTGCGGGGTATACCGCGACAGCACCGACCGCAAGGCACGCTACCCCCTGCTTGTTGAGAGCAAAGGAACAAAGATAGCCATCCTCAACTACACATATGGTCTCAACGGCATACCCGTGCCCGAGCCTCTCGTGGTTAACCTTATAGATAAAGAGGTTATAGCTAAAGACATAGAGCGAGCAAAGGAGATGAAACCCCACGCTATAATTGCTTGCATGCATTGGGGCGAAGAATATGTGAGCCTGCCCCCACGAAGAATAAAGGAGCTTTCGGCGTGGTTAATAGAGCAAGGCGTGGACCACATAGTGGGTAACCACCCACACGTTGTGCAGCCCATAGAGGTGCGCAAAGACTCTACAACCGCAAAGCGCAGTGCTGTTATATACTCACTGGGCAACCTTGTATCGGGGATGTATGCTCGCGGACGCGACGGCGGCCTTCTTGTGCGCTTGGGCCTGACAAGGGTTTACGACCTTTGTTGGTTATCGTCGCTCGGCTACGGGCTCACCTGGGTTGCACGCCCCGAGCGCGACGGCGTGTCAAACTTCACCATACTCCCCGCACACAACACAAGCCTTGCAAAAACAGAGGCTGCAAGGAACAAGATGCTGCAGTTTATAAACGACTGCAGGGCGCTGCTGGGCAAGCACAACAAAGGAGATGTTAAAGAGTTTATTATAGAGTAAGAAGGTTACTCCAGCACAAAAGCCCCACCCTCCCAACGATAGAGCAAGGGGCGCAACTTGGGAGCAACGAGCAGAGAGTCTTCTTTGCTCATATAACGAGGCATAGTATACTCGGCCGAGAGTCTGGTGTCGGTGGGCGAGAGAGAAAGGCTCACCAGATATATATCGCAACGTTTAAGCAAAAAATCTAAAGAGTCGGTAGGCTGAAAAAAGTCGGCTATGCGCGGACGAGGGAAAGAGATACCGGCAGGCGACCAATCTTTTTTGTAGAACGCTATGCGGCTATCGCACGCTTCGGCACACACGCTCCTCACAACTGCAATCACAGTATCGCCCTCACAAGGCAGCAGCCTCATCTGCACGGTAGAACTTTCGCTGCTGCGCATCTCAAGATAGGTGGGTGTTATTGCAAGCAGCTCCGAGGTGCCGTCGAGACGGTTAGTTACCCTCGCACGCATACCCGCATTGATAAAATCGACACAGTCGGCACGGTTGTTCTGTGTGAGCAAGGGGAAAACAGTGTCGGGGGCTGCAAGAAACAACGAGCGCATATCTTGCGCCACAGCACCACACGCCAACAAAGCAAACAAGAGGAGTATATTCAGTTTTTTCATCGAGAACCCAAGTATAAGAAGAAGAGACCTATAAGTATAAGCAATATATCGAAAGCCTTGCTCTTGAGGTTTTTCTCGTGCAAGAGCAATGCACCAAAAAGGAAGGCTACAACCACGCTACCGCGCCTTATCATAGAGACCACAGCTATGAGCGCACCATCTTGTGCCAAGGCTGTGAAGTAACAAAAGTCGGCCACAGCAAGAAAGAGACTTATCATAGGTATGCTCCACCGCCAAAAAAGTTTCTTGGCACGTTGTTCGGGCAGAAGAATATTAAGCACAACTATGAGCACACCCATCAGCAAGGCCTGATAGAGGTTAAACCAGCTCTGCACAAGCACGGGCGAGAGGCTGCGCATAAGATATTTGTCGTAGAGGGCGCTCACAGCACCAAAGAGGGCCGCAAGAGCTACAAAAACTATCCACTTGTTGCGCACAAATATTATACCTTCGCGTTTGCTGCTGCGGCTCAACAAAAAGACCGATATAATAGCGATGAGCACACCCACCCACTGATAGGCGTTGAGCTGCTCGCCAAAAAGAAAGAGCGCACCCAGGAGCACAAGCACGGGGCGTGTAGACTGTATGGGCGACACTATGGTTATGGGCAGGTGCTTAATGGCTATATAACCGCAAAGCCACGACGAGAGCACTATAACAGCCTTGAGCAGCAACAGCAAGTGTGTTTCAAGCGGAGCCGAAGGTACAAAAAGCGCTCCGTCGGTAATAACCCCACAACGCGACAGAGCGATGAAGGGAGAAAATATAATTGCCGAAAAAAGCGTATTAAGGAAGAGCACGCCCACCACAGAGTTATCCTTGAGCGAAACCTTCTTAAAAAAGTCGTAACAACCAAGCAGGGCTGCCGACACAAAAGCAAGAGCAACCCACATCATAGGAAAATATCTTCGGGGTATTTAACATCGACAAGGAAGAGAGCCTCACCGGGAGCTGAGTCGCCGGCCTCGCCACGAGCCTTGTTCTCGATAACAGCGCGGAAACCTTCGAGCGAGAGCTTGCCACGCCCCACCTGCAACAGCGTGCCCACAATAGCACGCACCATATTGCGCAAGAAACGGTCGGCCTCAATCTCGAAAAGCCACTCATCGTCGCCCGTTTTGCGCCACACAGCCCTCGTCACGCGGCAGTTGTTCGTTTTAACATCGGTGTGCAACTTGCTGAAGCTTGTAAAGTCTGTATATTCATACAAAATCTCTGCAGCGCTGTTCATAAGAGCAAAATCGACATCGGGTTGCACGCGACAAGCGTATCGACGGGCAAAGGGGGATTTTGCTGTCACCACACGATAGTGATACTTGCGCGAGATAGCGTCGAAACGAGCGTGGGCATCGTCGCGCACACGACGCAAGGTCTTTACAGCTATATCGGGCGGTAATAGACGGTTGAGTTTGTAGACTATATGCTTAACATCGACCTCGGCGGGAAAATCGACGTGAGCAACCATAAGGGCTGCGTTCACGCCTGCATCGGTGCGGCCGGCACCAACCACCTGCACAGGAACACGCATAAGCGTGGAGAGGGCCTCCTCGAGCTGTTGCTGCACGGTTGCCGCGTTGGGCTGCACCTGCCACCCGTGATAAGCGGCGCCGTCGTAAGAGAGGTAGATGAAGTAGCGGGCCATTAAATCTCGTTTTTCAGTATAAATGTGTGACAAGCCGCAAGACCGGCAGTTTCTGTTCTCAAGCGAGAGCTTCCAAGGCTCACAGGCGTGTAGCCGGCCTCCACAGCAAGCTGCACCTCCTCGGGGCTAAAGTCTCCTTCGGGACCTATGAGCACCGTGGCATCCTCGCCCTCACGCAGCACATCCTTAAGGAGCACACGCTCGCTATCGTCGTAGCAGTGAGCTATAAATTTAGCACCCTCGCGCGGCTGTGCAATAAATTTCTTAAAGTCTATCATATCGCCCACCACAGGTTTTGTGTACTTGAGCGACTGTTTCATAGCCGAAACCACGATGCGTTCTATGCGGTCGGTCTTAACTACCTTGCGCTCCGAAAAGCGACAATTAAGGAACGTCATAGCGTCGAGCCCTATCTCTGTAGCCTTTTCGGCTAACCACTCTATGCGGTCTATGTTTTTTGTGGGCGCTATGGCTATGTGTATATTTCCACGCCAACTTTTGGGAGCAGACACAATCTCGCGTGCCTGAACATAGCAACGCTTGCCTTGTATAGAAGAAATTTCTGTTTTATAGAGATTACCCTTGCCGTCGGTTATGTCAAGAGCATCGCCTACAGAGAGGCGCAACACGCGCAAGCAGTGCGCTGCCTCCTCCTCGGGGAGAGCCCAGTCGAGAGCTATGTCGGGTACATAAAATAGTGCCATCTTATTTTGTATTTGTATCGTTTTTATCGTTTGAGGCAACTTTGCGACGCGCGTCTATCTCCTCTTTCAGTTTCATCGCAAGCTCGTAGTTTTCCTCCTTTACCGCCCTGTCCATAGCCGAGCGCAAGGTCTCCTCGTCGACAACAGTTATGGGCACCGATATTGCCCCGTTGCGCTCGTCGCGTATGCACATTCTATCGAGAAGTTCATCGGTTATGTATATGGGTGCATCGGCACGCAAAGCCAAGGCTACGGCGTCGGATGTGCGGGCTTCGACCGACCTCACAACCTCGCCCTGCTTATAAAATATGCGCGAGCAGAAGGTACCGTCGGTTATGTTATAAATGAGCGTGTGAAGAAGTTCCAAGCCAAAAGTTGTGGCAAGTGACGAAAAAAGGTCGTGCGTAGAGGGGCGCGGCAACTGAAACTTGCGCATAGCAAGCAAAACAGCCTGCGCCTCGAGCGTGCCAAGCGCAACAACTATCCTGCGCAGGCCGTCACGCTCACGCAACATAAGAAGGTGCGCGCGGCTGTCCGACGCCTTCGACATCATATCGTTCACAACAAGCTCTATCATCTTATCGGGCTACTTTTTTCTCCTTAAATACCAAAGCAAAAACAACAGCTACCACAAGTGCATAACCCGCAAAAACATACCACGCTGTGGGCCAGCCTGCAAAGTTCTCACCATTCTTGGTAAAATAGTTCACAACCTCCTGTGCAGCTATAACACCCATAGAGGCTCCAAGGCCGTTAGTCATGAGCATAAACAAGCCCTGCGCGCTTGAACGCTGGCTTTCGGGTACCTCTTTGTCTACAAACAGCGAACCCGAGATATTGAAAAAGTCGAACGCGGCACCATAAACAACCATAGATGCTACAAAAAGCAGCACACCGGGCATACCGGGGTCGCCCACAGCAAAGAAACCAAAGCGCAGCACCCACGCAAGCATAGCCATAAGCATCACACGCTTAATACCAAAGCGGCTCAAGAAGAAGGGGATGAGCAAGATGCAAAGCGTTTCGGATATCTGCGAGAGCGAGATGAGCATATTTGTGTGCTGAACAGCAAATGTATCGGCATACTCTTCTATGGCGCCGAAACCGGCTATAAAACCGTTGGCATAACCGTTGGAAATTTGCAACGCACCACCAAGCAACATAGAGAATATGAAGAAGATAGCCATGCGCTTCTGCGCAAAGAGTTTAAAGGCATCGAGGCCCAGAGCTGCGGCTATAGACTTTTTCTCGCCACCGTTGCCCACGGGGCAGTTGGGAAGAGTGAGACTGTAGGCTGCAAGCAACAAGCCCCAAGCTGCCGAAACAAAATATTGGTTATAGTCGGCCTGGAAGCCTGTGTAGTCTACTATCCACATAGAGATTATGAAGCCCACGGTACCAAAAACACGAATAGGGGGGAATGCCTTCACGGTGTCTAGTTTTGCCATATCGAGCACAACGTAGGAGACTGAGTTTGAAAGGGCAAGCGTAGGCATATAGAAAGAGACGCCCACAGCATAGAGCCAGAAAAGGTTGTCGAAAGAGACAGCCGCCCCCTTAGTCATACCCACATAACCCGTGAGTATCATAAACACAGCCGAAACAGCGTGGCAGAAGGCCAACATGCGCTGTGCAGGCACCCAGCGATCGGCTATAATACCTATAATTGCGGGCATAAATATGGAGACTATACCCTGCACGGCATAAAACCAACCTATATACTCGCCAAGTCCCACACTACCTAAGTAGCGACCCATTGAGGTGAGATAGGCACCCCAAACCGCAAACTGCAAAAAGCTCAGCACAATGAGCCTTGTTTTTGTTCCGTTACCTTGCATAATTCTTAATATTTTTAAATAATTTTTGTTTTTCGCATACCTTGCAAAGGTACCCTTTTTAAAAAAGAGAAACTATCGCAAGAATAATTAAGTTCACCTAAAAAGGCAAA
This sequence comes from Bacteroidaceae bacterium, assembly GCA_045612305.1. Classification (GTDB taxonomy): domain Bacteria; phylum Bacteroidota; class Bacteroidia; order Bacteroidales; family Bacteroidaceae; genus HGM04593. The sequence continues at coordinate 57,410 of JAZKYU010000025.1, read as the reverse complement.
AAAATAACAGCGCCGCACCGTTATCTTAAAATAATATCGGTTATAACCTGCGCTTTAACGTGTTGATTGAGCCTGTGCACTATGGACTTACGGTTCATAAAAAGTTCGTGACGCAGCACCGACGAGGTGAGCGTTACATAGAGCACTTGGTTGTATATGCGCAGCTCCTTTGTGTAGAAACTCACAGCGCTACCAAGCACCTCGCCCCACGCGTTTATGAGACGATACTCGTTGAGCGGAGTTTCCAACCCCTCTTCGCGGCACATAGCGCGCACAAGCTCGGCTATAGATTTAGTTTCTCCCCTTTTCATCGCTCTTTTATCAACTCTATACCACCCGAAACAACCTCGAAAAGTTTATACTCCCCCTCGATGTGTTCCAAAATATTGTCTATGTGCTCGCGGTTAACGTCGGTTATAAAAATCTGCCCGAAACGCTCGCCCGAGACAAGGTTTATTATCTGCTCCACACGGTGCGAGTCGAGCTTGTCGAAAATATCGTCGAGCAACAAGAGAGGTGTCTCACCACCCTTGCTATGCAAAAAATGATACTGTGCCAGCTTGAGCGCAACAAGATAGCTCTTGTTCTGCCCCTGCGAGCCCTCTTTCTTTATGGCATAACCACCAAGTTGCATCACAAGATCGTCGCGGTGGCACCCCTTTGTAGTGTGCCCCAAACGACGGTCGGCTGCGCGCGACGCGCACAACTGCTGCACAAGGTCGCCCTCGTCGAGGTCGCTGCGATAGCGCAAGCTCACGACCTCGCCCCCGCCTGTTATAGCTGTGTGAAACTCCGAGAATATGGGCAAAAGCTCTTCTATGAAAGAGCGACGCCCCTGGTTTATGCGCAACGCCTCGACGGCCATCATCTCCTCTATGAGAGAGAGCATCTCGGTGTCGGGCTCACGCTCACCACGCAACAGCACGTTGCGTTGCTGCAAGGCACGATTGTAGCGTATGAGGGCATTGAGATACTCTTTATCGTATTGAGAGATAACAACATCCATAAAACGGCGGCGTTCCTCGCTACCGCCGGCAATAAGTTCGTTGTCGGCAGGAGATATCATAACAAGAGGTATGGTACCTATGTGGTCGGAGAGGCGCTCGTAGCTCTTTTTGTTGCGCTTAAACTGTTTCTTGTCGCCACGCTTAACACCGCAAGAGACCTCTTCCTCTATACCGCTGTCGTTGCAGTATGCACCCTGCAACAAAAAGAAAGGTGCATCGTGCATAATGTTCATATTATCGGACACGTTCACGGCACTTTTACAGAAAGAGAGATAGTAAACAGCATCGAGCAGGTTGGTTTTGCCCATACCGTTGCTACCGATAAAGCAGTTTATCTTTTTAGAAAAAACAACATTAACATCGGCCAGGTTTCTATAGTTAAGCAGTGATAAGTTTTTTATTCGCATAAAGTTACACTTAAAAACAAGAAGAAGGCGGCTCGCAAAGCCCCTCTTCAATTTTACCGCAAATATAGCCACAAACGAGCGAGATAAACAAAGCTTGCTTTGATATTTCACAGCGAGTGAAGGCTATGTTCGCGGTTTACCGCAAATATAGCCACAAACGAGCGAGATATATGAAACTTGCTTCGATATATTTTGCAGCGTGTGCAGAAAATATTTACGTGCATCACTGCAAATATAGCAACAAATGAGCAAGATGCACGAAGCTTGCTTTAATATTTTGCAGCGAGCAAAGAAAATATTCGGGGTAAACAACAAAAAAAGTGCTATTATTTTTCTGCTAAACATAAATTGATTACTTTTGCGATTGAATTTTTAGAAAATAACGAAAAAATACAATAATTTATGAGCAACAAAACTAAAAACGAAGCACCCATCATTGCCGATGAGGTACTTTCACAATCAGAAGCACTGATTATCAAATACAAAAAACCTATAGTTGCAGCTATCGCCGCTATAGCAATTATCCTTGTAGCTGCTATAAGCTACAACAATTATGTTGTGGAGCCCAAGGAGAAAGAGGCTTCGGAGGCTATCTTTGCAGCAGAGGCTCTTTTTGCAGCACAAAACTTTGAGCAGGCTCTCAACGGCGATGGTGTAAACCTTGGTTTCATAGAAATTGCCGACGAGTACAGCGGCACAGCTGCAGGCAACATCGCCAACGCCTATGCAGGTATGGCGCTTGCACAGCTCGCACGCTACGAGGAGGCTATCGACTACTTGAAAGCTTTCGACGGCAACGACAAGATGGTAGCTCCCTCCGTTTACGGCACACTTGGTAGCTGCTACGCACAGCTTGGCGACACAAAGGCTTCAATCAAAAACTACTTGAAGGCTGCAGATAAGGCCAACAACGTTACAATAAGCCCCTACTACTTGTTGCAGGCTGGTATTATGTACGAGACACTTGGCGAGAAAGAGGATGCAGCAGAGCTCTACGAGCAGATTAAAAACAAGTATGCTGCATCGCCCTACTCTATGGACATAGAGAAGTACATCAACCGAGTAAAATAATTTACAGCAAGGATATAAAAAAAGCAGCCTGCGGGCTGCTTTTTTATTTAAGCAACCCCTTAAAATAAACATTTTATGGCAACAGAATTACACAACCTTTCGAGCTACGACGCAAGCAAAGTAGCCAACGGAAAAGGAAGAAAGATAGGCATCGTTTGTGCCGAGTGGAACAGCGAGATAACATACGCTTTGCGCGATGGAGCAATAAACACACTTATTACAAACGGCGTGGAGAAAGAGGATATAGACACCGTGATGGTCCCCGGTAGTTTTGAACTTATCTTCGGAGCATCGCAGATGGTTAAAAGCAGTAAGTACGACGCTGTGATAGCTATAGGCTGTGTGATAAGAGGCGACACACCGCACTTCGACTACATATGCGAGGGTGTTACCGCAGGCCTATCGAAACTGAACGTAGAATACGATGTTCCTGTAATCTTCGGCCTCATAACAACAAACAACCTGTTGCAGGCGCAAGAGAGGAGCGGTGGCCGACTAGGCAACAAGGGCGACGAGTGCGCTGTTACAGCATTACAGATGATAGCCGCTTTTAAATAATTGGTTATAAACAAAATAAGCGGGGCGTTTTCTTAAAAACGCCCCGCTCTTGTTTTGCTTTAATTACTTGCCAAAGTAACGGTGGAACAAGCCCTCGAAACCTTTACCGTGACGAGCCTCGTCCTTGGCCATCTCGTGAACAGTGTCGTGGATAGCGTCGAGGTTGAGCTCTTTAGCACGCTTTGCAATGCGATACTTGTCGGAGCAAGCACCAGACTCGGCGTTCATACGCTTGTCGAGGTTTGTTTTTGTATCCCAAACAACATCGCCAAGAAGCTCTGCAAATTTAGCAGCGTGCTCTGCCTCCTCCCAAGCATAACGCTTGAAAGCCTCGGCAATCTCGGGATAACCCTCGCGGTCGGCCTGACGGCTCATTGCAAGATACATACCAACCTCTGTGCACTCACCCATAAAGTGGTTGTTGAGGTCTTTTATCATCTCCTCGTCGCAACCTTTTGCAACACCTATCACGTGCTCTTGAACAAACTCAATCTTGCCGTTCTCTACCATCTCGTTGAACTTCTCGGCGGGAACTTTACACATGGGGCAACGCTCGGGTGCCGACTCTCCTTCGTGAATATAACCACAAACTGAACAAATGTACTTTTTCATAATTGTAAAATTTTAATTGTTATTATTTTTTGTCTATTTTATCTTTTCTCTGTATTGCACTGTGGGCAAAGGCCTTTAAGGTATATCTGTATTTCGTTTATTTTGTAACCCTCAAGCCCTTTGACCATCGAGAGAAACTCTTTTTTCATTCTAAAGTCGACTATCTTGCCGCAATTATCGCAACGAAAGTGTGCGTGGGTCGATGTGTCGCCATCGAAGCAGCGGAAAGTCTCGTCGATGTTGAGCATAAGCACAAGGCCTGCGTCGACAAACAACTTAAGAGTGTTGTAAACCGTTGTTAATGAAAGTGATCCAAGCTCGTTGCGCAAAGCGTCGTAAACAACATCGGCTGTGGGGTGCACAGGGTTGTTCTTCACAAACTCATATATTGCCAAGCGCTGCACCGAGGGACGGATACCGGCGTTCACCAACTCTGTTTTTAACTCTTGACGTGTCTTCATTTTTTCTTTTACTGTTTGTTTCTCTCGCACTTCATTTCTGAAATCATTGCAAATATACAATCATTTTATTTTTACTGCCAAATTTTTCGGCTATTTTTTTTCAATTATTTCAAAAAAAAACGAGAAGAGCCCCTTTCTCTTTTTTTAAAAAAGGTGTTTACCTTGCATTTATCACATCAAAGATTTAACTTTGCGGTAGTAAACTACCGCGAAGACAGGCGGCGCTCGTCGGGAAACATCAAAAAAAACATAAATTGTTTTGTGTTTCACTCGCTGGCACTGTCATTGCAAAAAAAGTAAACTACCGCGAACAAAGAATAAATGCTGTCGATAGATAACATAAGAGTTGATTTTGGAGGAAGAAATCTTTTTCACGATGTAAGTTTCATTGTGAACAAGAAAGACCGCATAGCCCTCGTCGGGAAGAACGGAGCCGGGAAAAGTACGTTGCTGAAGATTATTGCAAATATGCAGCAACCCACAGAAGGCACCGTGTCGAAACCCCGAGAGTTCTCTGTGGGTTATCTGCCGCAAGTTATGACTCACATAGACGGGCGCACTGTTTTTGAGGAGGCAGAGCTCGCTTTTGAGCACATACACGAGATGGAAGCACGCTTGACAGCAATGAACAACGAACTTGCCCAGCGCACCGATTACGAAAGCGAGGAGTATCACAAACTTATCGAGGACTACACCCACCTGAACGAGCAATACACCATGATGGGTGGTAGCCACTATGAGGCCGAGATTGAACGCGCGTTGCAGGGCCTCGGGTTTCGCCGTAGCGACTTTACCCGCCCCACAAACGAGTTTAGCGGTGGGTGGAGAATGCGCATAGAGCTTGCAAAGCTACTCTTGCAACACCCCGACGTGTTGCTGCTCGACGAGCCCACAAACCACCTCGACATAGAGAGCATACAGTGGCTCGAACAGTTTCTTGCGCGCAGCAGCAATGCCGTGCTACTTGTGAGCCACGACCGCGCCTTCCTTAACGCTGTAACAAACCGCACTATAGAAATTTCGTGCGGACGCATATACGACTACAAGCTATCCTACGACAAATTTATGGAAACCCGCAAGGAGCGTCGCGAGCAGCAGATACGCGCCTACGAGAACCAACAAAAAGAGATAGCCGACATAAAAGAATTTATAGAGCGTTTCCGCTACAAGCCCACAAAAGCGGTGCAGGTACAGAGCCGCATAAAACAGCTCGAAAAGATGGTGCCCATAGAGATAGACGAGGAGGACACAAGCCGCCTGCGTCTGCGCTTTGCACCTGCTACCCGCAGCGGCAACTACCCTGTTATCTGCGACGGGGTTAAGAAAAGTTTCGGGGAGCACACAGTCTTCGAGAACGCAAGCTTCACCATAAACCGCGGTGAGAAGGTTGCTTTTGTGGGGCGCAACGGCGAGGGCAAGACCACCCTTGTGCGCTGTATACTGAAAGAGCTTGAGCACGAGGGAGTGATAACAATAGGGCACAACGTGCAGATAGGATATTTTGCACAGCACCAAGCACAGCTGCTCGACGAGAAACTCACCGTCTTTCAAACTATTGACAACGTTGCGACGGGCGACATACGCCTGCGCATACGCGACATTCTAGGAGCATTTATGTTTGGCGGTGAAGCGTCGGACAAACCCGTAAAAGTACTATCGGGTGGCGAGCGCAGCCGCCTTGCTATGATACGCCTGCTGCTGCAACAGATGAACTTGCTCATACTCGACGAGCCCACAAACCACCTCGACATGCAGTCGAAAGATGTGCTTAAAGAGGCTATACGCGATTTTGATGGCACTGTTATAGTTGTGAGCCACGACAGACAATTTCTCGACGGGCTTGTAACAAAAGTCTACGAGTTTGGCGACGGTAAAGTGCGCGAGCACCTAGGCGGTATATACGACTACCTTGCAAGCAAAAACGCAACAAACATAAACGAAGCTCTGGGCACAGCACCCAAAGCCACCCAAGCTAGCGAGCCCACAAAAACCACAAACGAAAACCGCTTGAGCTACGAGGCCGAAAAACAGTTGCAGAAACAGCGCCGCAAGCTCGAACGCCTGGTCGAGGATAGCGAAAACGCTGTAAACGAGATAGAGGCGGCCATAAGCGCAATGGAGGAGATTATGAGCACCGTCGAAGGAAGCACACAACAGAACTTTACAAAGTATGCCTCGCTCAAAAAACAACTTGCCGACGCGATGACAGAGTGGGAACAGCGTATGGAGGAACTTGAAAATTTAAACAGTAATATATAAATGAAGAGATTTTTTATCTACACGGCTATGCTCTTGAGCGCAGCCGCTTGCACAACAGAGAAAAAGATGGAGACGATGATCGACTTTACAAATATGGACACCACAAAGTGCCCCGGAACCGATTTTTATGAATATGCAACAGGTGGGTGGGCGCAAAAGAACCCTCTCACCGACGAATATGCACGCTACGGGCAGTTCGACGCTTTGCGCGAGAAGAGCAAAGAGCAGTTGCAAGAGCTAGTGCTCGAGATAGCAGCCCAGAAGAACGCTCCCGGCAGCAACGGCCAGAAGGTGGGCGACCTCTACAACCTTGCGATGGACAGCACGCGCCGCAACGCACTTGGTAACAGTCCCATAAAAGCTATGCTCGACGAGGTTGCCGCACTTAACAACCGTGCCGACATTTTACCCCTCGTTGCCAAGAACTATCGCTTGGGCATAGGCGGTTTCTTTGCAACAGGTATAGGTAGCGACATTATGGACAGTAACAAAAACATACTCACCATAGCACAAGGCGGTTTGTCGTTACCCGAAAAAAGCTACTATCTCGACACCGACGAGGCAACAACCACCATACGCAACAAGTTCAAAGAGTATGTAAAAGCGATGTTCTTGCTGCAGGGCTTCAACGAGGAGCAAGCTACAGCAAACACCGCCGCGGTTATGAAAACAGAAACCCGCATAGCCGAAAAATCTTTGAGCCGCGTGGAGCGTCGCAACCCTATGAACAACTACCACCCTATGAGCTACGACAAGCTAAAAGAGAGCTTCCCCGCAATAGACTGGGACAGTTTCTTTGCACCCCTCGGGCTCAACGGTATCACAGAGATAAATGTGGGACACCCTAACGCCATCGCCGAGGTGAGCGAGATAGTAAACAACGCCCCCTTGAGCGAGGTTATCGCCTATATGCAGTGGAGAATAATAAACTCTACCACATCGGAGTTGAGCGACGAGATAGGCGAGCTAGCCTTCGACTTCTATGGCCGTACTATGAGCGGTAAAAAGGCACAACAACCCCGCTGGAAACGCGCTCTTGCCGCAACCGACGGCTCTTTAAGCGAGATTATAGGAGAACTCTATGTTGCGAAGTTCTTCCCTCCCGAAGCTAAAGAGCGCATGGTAAACCTTGTAAAAAACCTGCAGATAGCACTTGGCGAGCGCATCGACGCACAAAGTTGGATGAGCGACAGCACTAAAGCCGCTGCACACGAGAAACTCAATGCCTTCACTGTGAAGATAGGCTACCCCGACAAGTGGCAAGACTACAGCAAGCTCACCATAGACCCCGCAAAGAGCTACGCCGAGGTGTGCCGCGATATATCGGCCTTTGGCTGGGACGACCACGTTGAAAAAAGCTTCAACAAACCCGTAGACCGCACATTGTGGCACATATCTCCGCAAACAGTGAACGCATATTACAGCCCCGTGACCAACGAAATATGCTTCCCTGCCGCCATACTGCAGTACCCCTTCTTCGATATGAAAGCCGACGACGCCTTTAACTACGGAGCAATCGGTGTGGTTATAGGCCACGAGATGACACACGGCTTCGACGACCAAGGCCGTCAATTTAACAAAGACGGGAACTTTGCAAACTGGTGGAGCAAAGAGGATGCCGAGAGCTTTAACGAGCGCACAAAGGTAATCATAGACTTCTTTAACAAGATAGAAGTTCTACCCGGGCTCAATGCAAACGGCCAGCTCACCGTGGGCGAGAACATTGCCGACCACGGAGGCCTTATGATAGCAATGCAAGCCTTCAAGAATGCAACAAAAGAGGCACCCCTCTCCACAGAGGATGGCTTCACCCCCGAGCAACGTTTCTACCTCGCCTACTCTAACGTGTGGGCCGGTAACGTACGCGACGAGGAGATACGCAACCTCACAAAGAACGACCCTCACTCTCTCATGCGATGGAGAGTAAACGGCACGCTGCCCCACATAGACGACTGGTACACAGCCTTCGGCATCACAGAGGAACACCCGATGTTTGTGCCCAAAGAGGAGCGTCTCGATATTTGGTAAAAAGAAAGAAGAACTTATAACAACACCATAGCTATGCCAATAAAAGTACCAACAGGGCTACCTGCACTGCAAGCCGTGCTCGACGAAGGAAACGTTTTCGAGGTATTCACCACCCCGACAGATAAAACCCTTAAAATAGCACTGCTTAACCTTATGCCTATGAAGGAGACCACCGAGGCCGACTTCATACGCGTGCTCTCTACAACCGACAAGGAGGTGGAGATCGTCCTGATGAAGCTCGACACGCACATACCCAAGCACGCCTCTCCCGAGCACATGCAACGCTACTACAAAGGGTTTGGCGAGCTCAAGGGCCAGCACTTCGACGGGCTCATAATAACCGGTGCACCCATAGAAAAGATTGCTTTCGAGGAGGTAACTTATTGGCCGGAGCTATGCGAAATTTTCGCGTGGGCCGAAAAGAACGTAACCTCAACACTCTTTATCTGTTGGGCGGCACAAGCCGGGCTCTACCACAAATTTGGCATACAAAAGCACCTGTTACCAAGCAAAATGTTCGGCGTCTTCCCCCACACACAGCTAAACACCGAGCACCCATTGCTCACCGACTTCGACCACATAATATATGTACCCCACAGCCGACACACAAACATACACCGCGAGGACGTTGTTGCCGAGCCACGCTTGGAGTTGTTGTCGGAGTCTACAGAGTCGGGGGTTTATATTATGCAGGAGCGCGGAACAAGAAATTTCTTTATAACCGGGCACTCCGAGTATGCCCTTTACACCCTAGACAACGAGCATAAACGCGATGTACACAAGGGGCTACCCATAAACATACCTGTTAACTACTACTTTAACGACGACCCCTCGCAACCCCCTCTCAATTATTGGCAAAACACAGCACACCAGCTGTTCAACAATTGGCTCGATTACTACGTATCGCAGCAGTAATAAATTTATATAACAACACACACAACGAGGCCGACAAAAGATGTCGGCCTCGTTGTGTGTGTTATCCTTTAGACAATACTATAGCCTCTCTAGAAACTCTTTTGCCGAGAGAGCACAACGCTCCCCATCGACCGCAGCCGACACTATACCTCCTGCATAACCGGCGCCCTCGCCACAAGGGAAAAGCCCCTCTACACCTATGTGTTGCAATGTTTCACCATCGCGCACTATGCGTACAGGAGAGGATGTACGCGTCTCCACACCTATCATCACAGCCTCGTTAGTGAGAAAGCCACGCGACATACGCCCAAATTGCTCAAAACCACGCTGCAGACGCGAAGAGACAAACTTCGGCATCCAAAAGTGCATAGGCGAGGAGAGAAGCCCGGGAGCGTAGGAGCTACGGGGCAGGTCGTAACTCAATTTGCGGTTTACAAAATCGGCCATACGTTGTGCAGGAGCCGTCTGACGGTAGTTACCCATTGCCCAACAAAGTTTTTCGAGCCTCTCTTGAAAGTTCATAACACGCAGAGGAGAGTCGTCGGGCACAGGCTCAACGCCCTCAATATCAATCTGCATCTCGGGGAGAAGAACATCTTCGGGGTTTACCTGCACCACCATACCCGAGTTGCTCCAGGCACCGCCACGATGCGACGGCGACATACCGTTCACAAGCAACTCACCTGCGGCAGAGGCCGAGGGTATTACAACACCGCCCGGACACATACAGAAGCTGTAGACACCGCGCCCATCGACCTGCGTGGTGAAACTATACTCAGCAGCGGGGAGGTACTTACCACGCCCACGGGGGTTGTGATACTGTATGCTATCGATGAGCGCAGAGGGATGCTCCAAGCGCACACCCACAGCAAAACCCTTACTCTCGAGAGCAACACCGCCCGCGTGCAGACGACGATAAACATCCTTTGCCGAGTGACCTGTTGCAAGTATCACTGCGTCGGCAAGAATTTCTCCCTTGTCGGTGAGCACGCCACGCACCTTGCCACCCTGCAAGAGTAGTTCCTCCATACGTGTTTCAAAACGCACCTCACCGCCACATTTTATTATAGTGTTACGTATGTTCTCTATAACACGAGGTAGTTTGTCGGTACCTATGTGGGGATGAGCATCGGCAAGTATTGTGGGGCTCGCACCGTGCTGACAAAAGACATTCAGCACGCCATCGATGCTACCGCGTTTCTTGCTGCGGGTATAGAGCTTTCCGTCGGAGTAAGCGCCGGCACCACCCTCACCAAAACAGTAGTTCGACTCGGGGTTTACAGTGTGGGTACGGGAGATATTTGCAAGGTCTATCTTGCGGGTGCGCACATCGCGACCACGTTCCACAACTATTGGGCGCAACCCGTTCTCTATGAGCTTGAGCGCTGCAAAAAGGCCTGCGGGGCCTGCACCCACCACCACGACGGGCTTTTTACCCTCAACATTGCCATATTCGCGGCTCACAAACTCCTCCATAGTGGGCAGCTCGTTTACAAAAACACGCAACGAGAGGTTTATGTATATCGTGCGTTGACGGGCGTCGATACTGCGGCGCAACACACGCACTGCATTTATAGTGCGTATATCCCACCCTTTGTTATCGGCAACAAAGCGCTTCAACGCTTGCTCGTTCACAGCCTCGTGGGGCAACGCTCTTGTCTGAAACTCGTGTATCATAGTCTTTTATCCAAAAATAAGGCGGAAAGCCTCCTCAACTTTATTCACAGGCAGCACCTCTATGGGAAAGCGCGAGGTATCGAGCCTTTTTGTATTTGATTTTGGTACAATTATCTGCTTAAAGCCCAGCTTAGCAGCCTCGGCTATGCGCTGCTCTATGCGGTTAACGGGGCGTATCTCGCCCGACAAACCCACCTCGCCCGACATACAGATTGTGGGCTCAATCTCCACATCCATATTGCTAGAGAGTATTGCACTTATAACAGAGAGGTCTATAGCAGGGTCGTTCACACGCAAGCCGCCGGCGATGTTCAGGTAGACATCTTTTTGTGCAAGCTTAAAGCCTACACGCTTTTCAAGCACAGCAAGCAGCATATTCATGCGGCGTATGTCGAAACCTGTAGCCGAGCGTTGCGGCGTTCCATAGGCTGCGGTGCTCACAAGCGCCTGCGCCTCTATAAGGAAGGGGCCCACCCCCTCTATGGCCGACGCTATCGCCACACCGCTCATACCCTTGTGGCGGTCGCTCAACAACAGCTCCGACGGGTTACTCACCTGGCGCAACCCCTCGCGGCGCATCTCGTAAATTCCAAGTTCGGCAGTGCTGCCAAAGCGGTTTTTTATAGAGCGTAACACACGGTAAAGGTAGTGTTGGTCGCCCTCAAACTGAATAACGACGTCCACTATATGCTCCAAAATTTTAGGGCCCGCGATAGCTCCATCTTTTGTTATGTGACCTATAAGTATTACCGGTACATTGTTCTCCTTTGCAAACTTCAAAAGCACAGCAGTGCACTCGCGCACCTGCGCCATACTGCCGGGCGACGAGTCGACAGCCTCGGTCGACATAGTTTGTATGGAGTCTATTACAAGAAGCTCGGGGTTTATGTTCTTTATGTGAGTGAGTATAGTTTCGAGCACAGTCTCGCACACTATATGGCAGTTCCCTCGTTCGTGGGTTATGCGGTCGGCACGCAACTTTATCTGCTGCACACTCTCCTCGCCCGACACATAAAGCACTCTGCGCGAGGGCAAGCCTAGTATTGTTTGCAACACTAGAGTAGACTTTCCTATACCGGGCTCACCACCCAGCAACACCAAGGAGCCTGGGACAAGACCACCACCAAGAACGCGGTTGAGCTCGGCGTCGCCCATATCCATACGGGGTAACTTGTCGGCCGCAACATCGTCTATCAGCACCGGTTGCGACTGCAGCCTATCGCTTGTCATCGAAACCTTTTGGGCTGCTGTAGAGGCACGCACCACCTTTTCCACAAAGGTGTTCCACGCACCACAAGCTGGGCACTTACCCGACCATTTAGGCGACTCGTAGCCACAATCGTTACACAAAAAAACAGTCTTATCCTTTGCCATATATTTTATTGCTTACTAGATAGTTACATAATAGGGAAGAGTACAAAAACAGCCACGTCCCACAAAGCGTGCGAAATTATAATTGCAGCAAACCTCTGCGGGAAGAGACGGTAGAGCAAGCCCCATACAAAACCTGCCACAAGAGCAGCCATAACGAGCATAAAGTTAAGCGAGCCTGCGTGCACAACCGCGTAGACCAGCGTTGTGAGCACAAAGCCCCAATTTGCACCCTTGTAGCGCGAAAAACTCTCCTGCACATAACCTCGCCAGAAAATCTCCTCGGCAGGGCCTATTATAAAAAGCATCAACAAAGAGAGCTGCCAAAGCGACTCTCCGTCCTTCATACCATATATAGAGTCGACCTGCGGACGTGCAAAATCGAACAACAACTGCGAAACTTTATCGCCCAACCAAAAAACACCCCAAAGAGCCGCAGCTATAACCACACCCCAGAGAACATCGGCAAGGGTGAACTCTATTTTGCGCCACCATCTATGCGAAAAAAGCGTCACAAGCAGGGTGAGGGTGCAGGCCGACATAGTCATAGCCCACCAAAAATTTATATGTGGTGCGGTGAGGGGAGAAAACATTATTGTCCACAGGACAAAAGCCACCACGATAGCAAAAAGCACCTTTTTCATATTCAGAACGATGCTACAAGTAACGACACTGCGAACAACAAGCTAAACATAAGCTGCAACTTAGCTGTCAGCTCATCGACACCCCAAAGAGCTTTTGCACCTACCGAGAGATAACCCACAGCCTTGGCCACGTTGCTCACAGCAGGCATTAAAGCCACAAGCACAAGCAACGACCACCACGGGAAAAAGCCGTAAAAAATATTTGCAACAACCCACACAAAGGGGAAGAGCACCTCGAAGCCATAGAGCAGCACCGACATACGACGGCCTGCAAGCATAGCAAACGTGGTTATGCCGGCACGACGGTCGTGCTCAATATCGCGCGTGTTGTTTATGTGCAATATACCCACCGTTATAAGCCCCACAGGTATTGTGAGCCACATAACCTGCAGATAAAAGCCACCTGTAGCCACAAAAGATGTTCCCAAGATGGGCAACAAGGAGAAGGTTACAAAAATATCCACGTCGCCCAAGGCGTTATACTTCAGGAAGGGGTAAAGCACTATAAGAAGAGAGCCTATCAAGCCAAACCACAAAGTTGGGAGGCCGGTAGAGAGTACCAAGGCCAAGCCCGATATTACCGACACAGCCAGCAACACCGTAGCCAGCACAAATATCTCCTTCGGGCAAAAAGCACCGCTTGTCAACGATACGCCACCTATAGTATCCTCCCTGTCGACTCCTTTTTTAAAGTCAAAATAGTCGCTCCAGGTGTTTGCTGCAGCGTGGAAAAGAATAATATTCAATAAGGCCCACAAGCCTGTAAGCCAATTAACATCGCACCCCAACCACTGCAGGTAGGCAAGTGTTACAAAAACCGGCATAGCCGACGCGGGGTACGACCACGGGCGGGTGGCCAAAAACCAATCTTTTAAGGTATGTTTCTTTGTCTCCATAGTTACTCTTTATCATTTAGCAAAATTAGTACAAAACGGGGTTAAAAAAAACTATTCATTATTATTTTTCGGCGGTAACTATTACAAATAGCTAGTGTATACCACGTATTTATAGGCGTTTCGGCATCACTATCGGGATATTTGCGCGCAAGCGCCAATATAGGCGGCATCTCGGTAAAAAAATAAAAGATTTTATTTTGTACTACTCCCGGCTTGCACTATATTTGCATTTTGCAAAAAATAGACACAAGATGAAAGTAATGAAATTTGGCGGAACATCTGTTGGTTCCGTAAACAGCATACTCAATTTAAAGAGCATCGTTGAAGATGCTGCAAAGACCGAGCCCGTGATAGTTGTGGTTTCGGCTCTTGGAGGAGTTACAGACAGGCTCATAAAGATATCAAATATGGCCGTTGCCGGCAACGAAGCGTTCAACGACGAGTTTCAGGCGATAGTTGCAAGGCATCACGAGATGATATATGCCATCATAGGCGACGAGGAGAAGCGTACAGCCCTCTTGAAAGAGGTTGACATGTTGCTCAACCAACTGCAAAACATATACCTTGGTCTGTCACTTATAAACAACACCACACCCAAGACCGAGGCTACTATCGTGAGCTACGGCGAGAGATTGTCGAGCCGCATCGTCACCGCCCTCATCGACGGCGCCGTGCGTTTTAACTCGAGAAAATATATTAAAACCGAAACAAAGCACAACAAATACATCCTTGCCGACGAGGCTACAGACAAGCTTATACACGAATATTTTTCGGAGAACAAGGATAGAATAGTTGTTGCGCCGGGCTTCATATCTTCTGATGTTGAGAGTGGGGAAACAACAAACCTTGGCCGCGGTGGCTCCGACTACACAGCAGCCATACTCGCCGCAGCCCTCAACGCTAATATGCTTGAAATTTGGACCGATGTAGACGGCTTTATGACCGCCGACCCGCGTGTCATCAACTCGGCCTACACCATCGAGAGCTTGAGCTATGTAGAGGCTACCGAGCTTTGCAACTTCGGTGCAAAGGTTGTGTACCCTCCCACAATATACCCTGTATTCAAAGCAAATATACCAATAAAGATACGCAACACCTTCAACCCCGAGGGTGCGGGTACCATTATCGGCGCCAACTGCGGAAAAAGCGAGCGCATAATAAAAGGCATCTCAAGCATAAGCGACACCGACCTGCTCACCGTTCAGGGCCTTGGCATGGTGGGTGTTGTGGGTGTTAACCACCGTATCTTCCACGCGCTTGCCGACGCCGAGATAAGCGTCTTCTTCGTGGCACAAGCCTCGTCGGAGAACAGCACCTCGCTTGGTTTGCGCCACCAAGATGCTGCAAAAGCCTGCAAGGTACTCAACGAAGAGTTCAAGAAAGAGATTGCGATGGGTATGATGGAGGCTGTTACTGCACAAACCGACCTATCGACCGTAGCTATCGTGGGCGAGAATATGCGTCACACACCCGGTATTATAGGCAAATTGTTCCAGACTCTTGGCCGCAACGGTATAAACGTGGTAGCTTGCGCGCAAGGTGCTCAGGAGACCAACGTGTCGTTTGTGGTAAAGGATGAGCAGCTGCGCAAAACACTTAACGTCATACACGACTCTTTCTTCCTGTCGGAGTACAAGGTGCTCAACCTCTTCATCTGCGGTATAGGAACTGTGGGCAGCAGCCTCATAGAGCAGATAGCATCGCAGCAAGAGACTCTGAAGAAAGAGCACAGCCTGCAGCTCAACATCGTGGGTATAGCAAACAGCCGCCACGCCATCTTCGACCTCGAGGGGCTCGACCTCACCAACTACCGCGAAACTCTTGCAGCAAGCAAGGAGAGCGACATATATAAGTTGCGCGAGGAGATTATAGATATGAACATATTCAACTCTGTGTTCGTCGACTGTACAGCAAACGGAGAGGTTGCATCGCTCTACCCCGCGCTCTTGGAGCACAACATATCGGTAGTTGCTGCAAACAAGATAGCCGCATCGTCGGACTACGCAACATACAGCAAGCTGAAACACATCGCCCGCCAACGCAATATAAAGTACCTCTTCGAGACCAACGTAGGCGCAGGCTTGCCCGTTATAAGCACAATAAACGACCTTATAAACAGTGGCGACAAGATATTAAAAATTGAGGCTGTGCTCAGCGGAACGCTAAACTTCATCTTCAATGTATTGAGTAAGGATATACCCATGAGCGAGGCTGTGCGCCTGGCCAAAGAGAAGGGTTACAGCGAGCCCGATCCCCGCATCGACCTCTGCGGCAAGGATGTTATACGCAAGCTCGTTATCTTGGCACGCGAAGCCGGCTACACCATAGAGCAAGAAGATGTAGAAGCCAACCTCTTTATACCCGACGAGTTGTTCGAGGGCTCACAAGAGAACTTCTGGGCTAAACTCCCCGAGCTCGACGCAAAATTTGAGGCCGAGCGCAAGGTGCTCGAGAGCGAGAATATGCACTGGCGTTTTATTGCGAAGTTCGAAAACGGCAAGGGAAGCGTTTCACTCTGCAAGGTAGACGACAAACACCCCTTCTACAACCTCGAGGGCAGCAACAACATAATTATGCTCACCACCGAGCGTTACAAGGAGTATCCTATGCTCATAAAGGGCTATGGTGCAGGAGCAAGCGTAACTGCAGCCGGCGTGTTTGCCGATATTATGCGAATAGCTAATATTTAAAAAAGAGTATAAATATTAAAAGATATAGGCATCACAATTTGTGATGCCTATATCTTTTTCGTTTATCTTACTTTGAGGGTAACAACGGATAGAGCAACCCTGTGCGACGAGATAACCGCGCTTTTGCCGAGCCGAAATTCAAGGCTAGGTCGAGAAGTATGGGAAGGTGGTTGTCGTCGTTGGTTACAAAAAAGTTTATGATGGTTTTCTCTTTGCCCCCTTCCATCTTCACCAAGGATATCTCCAAACAGTCATACGTCAGCTCGTCGTTGGCCTTAACCTTTGTTGTACCACGATAAATGAGGCACTGCTCCTCCACCCTCTTGCCTGTAGCTACAGGGTAGGTAAGACGTTGCCCCTTCTTTAGGGTAGAAAAGTCGAAAGTGCGGGCGTAAGCAAGCATGCTCATCATATCGTAGACCGCAGTATCGCGGGTGTCTTTTGCGGCCACGCGTAACTCGCCGTCGCGCACATAACGCTGCGAAATATTCACTTTACCGTCGGCCGTGTAGTCGTACTTCACCTCGTTGAAATATTCGTGACGCCCCTGCACCGATACCTTTTTATAGTACAGCGGACGCACATCCCCGGGTGTGAATATAGTTGTCAGCGTGTCGCGCATTTTAAGGAAAGCGTCGGCTGCTTCGTTGGTGGAGCTCAAGAGAGACATATACTGTGCCTTGCGATTATTGTATATGGTATCGCGTATTATGAGCTTTGCACCACCAGCCTTCACCCAAATAAACTTCCAATTAAAATAGAAGACACACTCAAGCGTTTCGCCCGACTTGTAGGCAGGCTTCCTCTTTATCTCCACAGCACCTGCCGAAAGAAAAAGAGCTACAAAAGCTAGCAGAAGAAACACTCTCTTTAACATAGATGCACAACTATTTAAAATGCCTTGTTTTGTTACGGTTTATTTTAACCTTCTCCTTGTCGGGCTGCTGCTTGGTTATCTCCAGAGGCTTCTGTTTTTCTAGCGGAGAGGTTATATCCCAATCGTCCTGCTGATACTCGAAGAGAGCTCTCAACTCAAGTATGCGGGGGTAGTAGTAAACCTCCTCGGGCTGTATTTTACCCTCGTAAGAGCCTGTGTCCCACTTACCGTTCTTGTTCTTGTCCATAAACAAACGCAAAGAGTAATCACCCGGCTTTATAAAATAGAACGCACACTTGTTGGCTTTTGTGCGTTGCTCGGCAACAACTCTGTCGGACGAAGCCACAAGCTGCACCACCGCATCGTCGCCTGTGTGGGGGATGTTGAGATAGAGCACAGCGTAAGAGTCCAAAGAACGGAACTTCATCTTGCTCTCAACCCCGTCGGACACCTTGCCATAAAGGCTCTTGAACGCAGCAGAATCTATTTGAAGGCTATACACCTGCTCGGGACGCCACTCTGCGTAGAGGTAATATTTTTTAATATCGTCCTCGCTCTGACGGAACACATAGGGGATGGGGGTAAACACCGAGTCTACAACCAACGAGAGATGTATAAAAGATGTATCTATGCTTGCAAGAGGCTCGTCGAAATTAAATTCCAGCTCATCGTCAAAGTCCATATACGATGCTGCAGAGCTTTTTATCTTCAGCAGAGGTGTAGGGGGTATATACTGCGGAGGGTTTTCCTCGTCGTAATCTTCGCGGCGTTTTGCAGCCTTCAAAAAACGTTTTTTCTCTTTCTCTAGTTTCTCGGCAGCCTCTCTGCACACGGTCTCATAACGCTTTTTCGATGCAATGTAGAGGGTGTCGGTTTGCGGCACCATCTGAAGCAAAGAATCGAGGACATTATATGTCACGGCAAGTTTCAGCGTGTCCATATTGTAGACTGCAGAATCTTTAAACCAATAACGCAACGTGTCGTTTGTTGCACAAGCATCCAAGACATAAGCATCCTTCTCGTCGAAGTTCAACCCCTCAATCTTGGGAAGTTCGCTGTTTGGCGCTGCAAAGTAGAGAGTAAAGCTGTTGTGTTCCAAGCGAGGATATTTAACGATATACTGTGTGTAAAAGTCCTCTTTAAAGGCACGCAGCACAATATCGTCGGGGCTGTAGTGTGTATACTCCACCGCACGCACCGTGTCTATAGTTTCGGCGTTGCGCCATATAGTGTCGTAGCGCACAGCACGATAGGCCGACGGAGATATTAAAACGTCGGAAAAGGCTACAGCCTCCACCTTTTGGTCGAAAAGGTAGTTGTTGTTTATGTCGGCAAGAGCATATATTCTATACTTGCCCGGCGCCATACCCTTTATGGTAAAACGACCACGGCTGTCGGTGCGCGAGACTCTCTCAAAGGGTTTCTTGGTAAAAGCCGTGTCGTCAAGCAAAGAGTGCACGCCGACCATAATACCCTTTATAGGCTCTAGGTCCTTTGCGTTGAGCACAGTACCCGAAACACCCAAAGTATCCACCGTGGTACCTGTTGAGAAAACATAGGCAAAGTTCTCCAGGGGGTTACCCTCGTTGTTATCGACTATAGCATCGTTAAAATCTATAGAATAGGTAGTGTTGGGTATTAGACTATCCTCGAGCTGCACAGTTACACGCTTGCCTACATACTTTATTTGCGGTTGCTCTATTTGAGGAGGTGATATAATAACCTTCTCAAAAGCGTTCTCCAAGCGTATATTCTCGTTGAACTCTATAACTATTCTCCTGTCGGTTACGTTCAAGGCATTTTGCGAGGGGGTACCACCCACAAACACGGGCGGCTCCTCGTCGTAGGGGCCACCGTCGGGCGTTCCCATACTTGCACAACCGACAAGCAATGTTACTATCGACAGGGAAAATACAAGCTCTTTTATTGACATATTTTTTATTCGTTAAATGACATCATATCCTCTATATACTGACGGCTGTTGCTCAAGCGAGGCACCTTGTGCTGACCACCAAGCTTGCCCTTGCTCTTCAACCAATCGTTGAAAAGGTTTTTGCGTGCAACCACGATCTCCAGCGGCTGCAGGGTTATGTTCTTGTAGCGTTTAGCCTCGTAGTCCGAATTTATCTGCTGCAGTGTTGTGTCGAGTATCTCGGCGAAGCGCTCAAGTGAGTCGGGCTCTTTTGAGAACTCTATAAGCCACTGATGACGGCACTGCGCGTTAGCATCCATAAATACAGGAGCTGCAGTGTATTCAGAAACCTGAGCACCGGTCTCCTCGCAAGCCTTCTTCAAGCCCTTTTCGGCGTTGTCAACGATGAGCTCCTCGCCAAAAGCGTTTATAAAGTGTTTGGTACGCCCCGAAATAACAATCTTGTAGGGGTCTTTGCTCATAAAGCGCACGGTGTCGCCTATCATATAACGCCACAAACCGCAAGATGTACTTATGAGCATAGCATAGTTCTTGCCCACCTCAACTTCCCAGAGAGGGAGCACGCGAGGGTTGGGAGAGTCTATATCCTCAAAGGGTATAAACTCGTAGAACACATCGTAGTCTATCATAAGCAACATAGCGGGGTCGGTGGGGTCGTTCTGTATACCAAAGAAACCCTCGCTGGCGTTGTAGGTCTCCATATACTTCATATCGGGCTTGCGTATGAGCTGGAGATACTGCTCGCGATAGGGGGTAAAGGCCACACCGCCGTGGAAGAAGACCTCGAGGTTGGGCCACAGCTCCTCTACACTGTTTTTGCCTGTAATCTCCAGCATATGTTTGAGCACAGCCATCATCCACGAAGGCACACCCGAGAGGTTTGTTACGTTCTTGTTGTATGTAGCGCGAGCTATCTTGTCCATCTTCTCCTCAAAATCGCTCAAGAGAGCTATAGACTTATGGGGCACACGCACCATATTTACAAGCGGGTTACAGTTTTCTATAAGTATAGCGCTCAAGTCGCCCACAAGGCTGCCGCGCAAGTTATAGTTTGAAGCGTGGCTACCACCAAGAATCAAACCCTTACCCGAGAACATGCGGCTTTGGGGATTATTATCAAGGTAAAGAGCTACCACGTCGGCACCACCCTTGTAGTGAGCGTTCTGCAAGCCAGCAGGAGTTACAGGGATAAACTTGCTCTTGTCGTTTGTTGTTCCCGACGATTTCGCATACCACTTGCAACGCCCTTTCCACAGAACATCTTTCTCGCCGTGACGCATACGGTCTATGTAACCTTTGAGTGTTTCGTAGTTCTGCACCTCAACATTTGCTGCAAACTTTTCGTAGCTCAAAGCGTCGGAGTAATTGTGTTTTATACCCCACTCTGTTCCGGCAGCTGTGGAAACAAGTCTTTTAAGCACACCGCGCTGTATAGCTTCGGCCTCTGTAGCATACTTTGCAATCTTCTTTACTCTCCCGCTAAGGAGCGACTTTACAATTGTTGTTTCGTTCATAGTCTTGTGGTTACATTATGCAGCAACCGTGCATCATTTATTGTTTTTGCACTGCCCAAGGCAGGCATTTGTTAGATACAAAAATATATAGTTTTTATAAATTTACGGCAAAATGCGTTACTTTTTATAGTTCGACAAGCCCTCCTCGAGAAATTTCACATAGGCATCGGCATCTAGGTCGAAAGAGTAAGAGCCTGCCAAGGGGTTACCATCGTTGTCTACAGGAACATAGAAAGGTTGTGCGTTAGCACCAAATTTATATCGTTGCAGGTAGCTCCACAAGTCGCCCACGGTGCGCAGTTTGCGCACAGCACCTTGCTCAGTAACCTCTATAGGCTCTTTGAGAGCAGTTTTGTCGTCGACAAAAAGCGAGATAAGCACATAGTCGTCGCGCAATATCTCAGCAACACGAGCATCGCTCCACACAGCCGATTCCATATTGCGACAATTTACACAACCATAACCGG
The DNA here is from genome assembly GCA_045612305.1 of Bacteroidaceae bacterium. Taxonomy (GTDB): domain Bacteria; phylum Bacteroidota; class Bacteroidia; order Bacteroidales; family Bacteroidaceae; genus HGM04593. The sequence continues at coordinate 36,023 of JAZKYU010000025.1, read as the reverse complement.
TAAAGTCGAGCAAAGCAGGCTTGCCCTGGCGACGCGCCAAGGCCATACCCTCCTCGTAGTCGCTGCTTGCGGGGTGTACCTCGTTTTCGTTCAAATTAAAATCTTGTGTCCACATAGGGGGAGCAAACGCGCTCACCGCCTTGCAAGGGGCACCCCAAAGACCGGGGACCATATACACCGCAAAAGCCAAAGAGAAGAGCGCCGCAAAGAACTTGGGCACCGAGGTTTGTTTCTCCTCTGCATCGTCGTGCGGGAAGCGTATTATATTCAACAGATAAAGACCGAGCAAAGCAAAAAGCACTATCCATATAGCAAGGAAGGTCTCACGGTCGAGCAGACGCCAGCCATATGCAAGGTCGGCAACCGAGAAGAACTTAAGCGCAAAAGCTATCTCCACAAAGCCAAGCACCACCTTTATAGTGTTCATCCAACCACCCGAGCGAGGAGCCTGCTTGAGCAAGGTTGGGAAGAGAGCAAAAAGAGTGAAGGGCAAAGCAAGAGCAAGAGCAAAACCCAACATACCCACGGCAGGGCCAAACAAAGAGCCCGACACCGACACCTCTACGAGCAAGAAACCTATAATGGGGCCTGTACACGAGAAAGACACAAGGGTAAGCGTGAAAGCCATCAAAAAAATACTCAAAAGGCCTGTTGTGTTGCTTGCCTTCTCGTCGACCTTGTTTGTCCACGACGAGGGAAGAGTAAGCTCAAAACCACCCAAGAACGATGCTCCGAAGAGCAACAACAGAGCACAGAAGAATATATTGAACACAGCGTTTGTCGACAGAGCGTTAAGTGCACTTGCACCAAAAAGCGCTGTAACTACCAAACCAAGCACAAGATATATAACCACTATGGAAACACCATAGAAAGCAGCCTCACCTATAGCCTTACGACGGTTTTTTGTACGTTTAAGGAAGAAACTCACTGTCATCGGTATTATGGGCCACACACAGGGGGTGAGCAACGCCAAGAAACCACCGCCGAAGCCCAAGAGGAAAGTTATCCACAACGAACGCGACGCCGTGCTACCACCCTCGCCCATAGCAGCAAGTTTGTCGACAACAGGTGCCCACAAGGCCGAAAAACGCTCATCCAAGACCGGCTCCTCACTCTTCGCAAGAGGCTCTGCCACAACTACAGCAGCCTGGGGCGACGGTTGCTCTTTTGAGGCTGCAGCCTCGCCTTTTATGTCAAACTCAAATTTTGTGGGCGGCATACAATTTTCATCGTTGCAGGCACCATACTCAAGATAACCTTGCAACCTGTAAGCACCGCCGTTAAACTTCAGTTTCTGCACAAACGAGCCCTCGCTTTCGAAGTATGTAACACGCATCTCAAAGATGGCATCCATCTTCTCCACGACGCCCTCACCCGACAGCAACGCCCCCACAGGCTCAACACCCTGCAAGGTTTCAAACGTTACGCTTGCCGCCGTGGGGCCACCCGCCGGTATATCGGTAGCATAGAGGTGCCACCCCTCTTCGATGAAAGCTTTAAACACAAGCTCGCCTTCGGCACCGTTCACAACCAGCTTCTGCTCAACCTCCACGGGGTTGAACATCTGTGCAAAGGCCGACAGCGCCACAAAAAAGAGTAAAAACAAGAATGTGATTTTCTTCATATCATATTTTATTTAAAATTCCATAGGATTTTTACGTATCCTCCACTCTTGAGGATACATATTGTTTGCGCGGTTGCCCACGTTCTTCACAAAGCCAAGCGCCGCCCCCTTGTATGTGAGCAGTATGTAGCCCATAGGTGCCGAGGGCAGGTTGAGCGTCTCGCGGTGCAGATAGGCCAGCGCTTGCTCACGCTCAAGTTCCACACAGGCGAAGGCCGAAACGTCGAGTTCACAACTCATAGCCACAGCGTGATTGGGTATTACTTTATTGTTTTTTATTGTTGCGAGGGGTATACCTGCGTGCAACACTTTAAGTTTCTGTTGCAAAGAGGCGATGACCGACGCGTGCTCTAGGGGGAGAGCCACAACGTTATCTCCCTGCATAACGATGTTGTATGCCTCGGGGTTTTTCAACCACGCAGAAAGTTCCTTCTTCAGTTTCGCCACGGCAGGCTGCAACTTTGCTGCACGGGGCTGCGCAAGCGACTCTTCGCCTTTTTTGCGCAACACAGCCATAAAAAGGCCCTCGCCACGGGTGTAGCCCGGGATAAAACGATACACAGGCAAGCCCTCCTTTGTGAGCGAGCCGGTTATGCCCCACGAGGCATCTATATTCACAAGCAAAGGGTCGGCGCCAAGTTCCTCGGCTATCCACGCTACGCGGTTTTCGTTCTCATCGGCGTTAAAGGTACAGGTACCATACACCAGCAAACCACCAGGGCGCAAACAACCCCAAATATCTTCGAGTATCTCTTCTTGAGTCTGCACACACTGCTTCACAACCGCAGGGCTCCACTGCTCCACCGCAAAGTCGTCCTTGCGAAACATACCCTCACCCGAGCAAGGAGCGTCCACCACGACTAGGTCGAAAAAGTTGCGGAAAGAAGAAAAGTCGGCAGGAGCGTTCTTTGTTACCACCGACGAGGGAGAGCCCCACTTTGTCACATTTTCGGCAAGTATCTGTGCGCGCTGGGGCATAAGCTCATTTGAAACAAGAAGGCTACCTTGTGGCAGTGCCTGTAACAGGTGAGTACTTTTACCACCAGGTGCAGCACAGAGGTCGAGCGCACGCACAGGCTCCTTCACAAACTGCTCAACAACCTGTCCCAAGAACATAGAGGAAGCCTCCTGAACATAGTAACAACCTGCGTGAAAAAGCGGGTCGGCCGTAAAAACAGGGCGCGACGCAAGGTAAACACCTTCCCCGGGAGCCCACGGAACAGCAAACCCCTCGAACGAAGAGAAGGGCTTGTTATTGTTCCTGCGCACGCTCACCACGGGCTCCTCGCCAAGAGCCGACAAAAAACGCGTGTAGCGCTCTTCACCAAAAAGCGCTCGTGTGCGAACTTCAAATTCCTCGTTTAGCTTCATATTGCAATATTCCACGCGCAAGCCCACAACGTGGCACGCTTGTAACCGTAGGTTACAAAGATAGTGAAAATTTTTATGTAAAATACCATATGTGCCACACAATTAGCACCTCGCCACAAAACAACACCATAAAGCCACACAATCAACCAACAAACTGCACAAAAACAACACGCAAAAAAAAACAATTATCATCGAACAATATTTTATTGTCGAAAAATAAATCGTATCTTCGCATTATCGGAAAAACAAAACGTTATGAAACAATATTTAGACCTGCTCGACAGAATACTCACCGAGGGTACAAAAAAAGACGACAGAACCGGCACGGGAACAATAAGCGTGTTCGGCCATCAGATGCGCTTCAACCTCGAGGAGGGGTTTCCCTGCCTCACCACAAAGAAGCTACATCTAAAATCCATCATACACGAACTTTTATGGTTCCTCAACGGCGACACAAATGTAAAGTATCTGCAAGATAACGGGGTGAGAATTTGGAACGAATGGGCCGATGAAAAGGGCGATTTAGGCCACATCTACGGTTATCAGTGGCGCTCGTGGCCGGGTTACAACGGCGAGCACATCGACCAGATAAAAGAGGTTGTAGAGACACTTAAAAACAACCCCGACTCACGCCGCATAATTGTAAACGCCTGGAACGTAGGCGACATAAAAAACATGAACTTACCACCCTGCCACGCAATGTTTCAGTTCTATGTAGCCGACGGCCGCTTGAGCTTGCAGCTCTACCAACGCAGCGCCGACTGCTTCTTGGGCGTTCCCTTTAACATAGCATCGTACTCCCTGTTGCTGCTAATGATGGCACAAGTCACAGGCCTCAAAGCAGGAGATTTTATACACACATTGGGCGACGCACACATATACCTCAACCACATAGAGCAGGTAAAACTACAGCTCACTCGCGAGCCCAAGAAGCTCCCACGCATGGTAATAAACCCCGATGTAAAGGACATTTTTAGCTTTAAATTCGAAGATTTTTCACTCGAAGACTACGACGCACACCCCCACATCAAAGGTGTTGTAGCCGTGTAATAAAACCCACACCTATGTACAAAGTAGCCCTCATCGCCGCCGTGGCCGAGAACAACGCCATAGGACACGAGAACAAGCTCATTTACTGGCTGCCCAACGACCTAAAGCGCTTCAAAGAGCTCACAACAGGCCACACCATAATTATGGGCAGCAACACCTTTCGTTCCCTGCCTAAAGGAGCGTTACCCAACCGCCGCAACATAGTTTTGTCGCGCAAAGAGAGCGCCTTCCTTGGAGCCGAGCATTTTACCTCGCTCGAGGAAGCCCTTTCAAACTGTTCCGATGAGGGAATTGTATATATAATAGGTGGCGAGCAGCTATACCGCCACGCTCTCCCCATCGCCGACATCCTCTGCCTCACCGAGGTCAAAGACACCCCCGCCGAGGCCGATGCCTTTTTCCCCACCTTCGACAAAAAAGAGTGGGAAATTATAGAGCAAGAGGAGCACGGCATCGACGAGAAGCACACTCACAGCTACACCTTCAAAACCTATGTAAAACGATAAAAGCAAGGCACACTGCCCGCTTCACCATAAAAAAGGGCTACCGCGATTGCGGTAGCCCTTTCTATTTAGCATCCCTCAAACGGGAGATAATCACATTTTAGCGCTGTGACGAAGAGTAAACAATACTCAACGCCCAAGCCTTACGAAGCTCCATCTTCACGTCGGTGATGATACCCATCTCAGTGTTCACGTCGGCCTTAATAGAAATCTTCATAAAAGGTTTATCGCGCTCTGCCAAGCTCTCGCGCTCGTCCTGTACATACTCGCGGATGTGCGATACATCGGCAAACTTGTCGTTGAGCTGAATGCGGCTCGCAGGACCCAACTTCGCACGATAGTCGCGAGTAGGCTTACCGATATAAATATTTGATACCAAAGACTTACGCTCAAGTTTTTCCAACTCGGTTCCCTGGGGTATCTTGAACTCCACCTTCAACTCTACCTCACGCATTGATGTTACAATCATGAAGAAGAAGAGGATAGAGAAAATCAAGTCAGGCAATGACGAGGTGTTCAACTCGGGCATTTCTGCCTTTTCTTTTTTTCCGAACTTACTCATAATAACATTATTTATTATATGTACGGGGCTCAGCCTCCGATATCATAGTTTTGTAGTACATACGACAAGCAAACTGCTGGTCTTCGTTGCACTCTGCAAACGGACGTCCGAAAGTCTTTCTTGCCAACTCGTCACGAAGCTCGTTGTAGGCACCATACAACTCGTTCTCCACCTGGAAGTAGGTGTCGTAGTTTGTTGCACGGTCGGTCTGCAAAGAGATTACGTGCTTGTTGGTAACCATCTGCACGCCGAAGGGATCGGGCAGCTTCTCCGAATGCTTCTCGGGATAGTCGGGACGGTTGTCGGGGTTGGCTATAAACTCTTTCGCCAAAGCGCGCAACTCAGTTACGGCAATAACGTAAGGAGCCTTCTCTCCCTGTGTTACAAGAATCTCGTTGTTCATATTCACATTAACAATAAGGCTGTTACGTTTACGAATCTTGGGAGGATCCTGCAACTGTGTTTCGTCGGGAGGCTGGGGCAAACGCACCTGCAAACCGCGGTCGGTATCCATTGAAGTGGTTACCAAGAAGAAGATGAGCAAGATGAACGAGATGTCGGCCGTTGAAGAGGCGTTAATTCCCGGAACTTTTCTTTTACCCATTTGTTTTATGCTTTTACTTTATTAAACATGTTAAACACGCCCAAAAGGCTGAATATTGCTGCTACAAGCGAAACGGCCAACAAAGTATAGATTACATAGAGGCAAACGTCTGTTATAAGCAATATTGCTGCATCCTCAAACACTGTTCCGTTGATAAGGATAGGCTCGCTTGAAGAGAACAAATAAGCTACAACAAACAAAGCAACCAACGCTAATAAAGCACCAAGGCTCTTAAAAGCACCTTTGGGGTTAGCAATCATGTTGGCACCGAACTGCATCAGGCCAAACACCACCACACATATGATGGTGATTGCCATCAAAGCATACATCCAGTACATCAACAAGTCGGTATACTGAGGGTCGGTAACATAAGCACCACCGGTAACAGCCGACTGGTTGTCGTAACCCACGCCGTAGAACAGAACAAGCACAACGCCTGTTATTACCATCAGGGCGAGGAAGATGTATGATGATATTTTACTAAACATTTCAGCTTTCATAATTTATTTATATTTAGAGCTGTTAAAATTACTTCTTAAGGTTGTACTTTGTGAGAAGGTCGAGGAGAACGATTGAAGAATCCTCCATATCGGCTGTGATAGCCTCGATCTTACCAAGGATGTAGTTGTAGAAAATCTGAAGGATAAGAGCTACAATGATACCGTAGATAGTTGTAATCAAGGCCACTTTCATACCACCGGCAACGATAGTCGGAGAGATATCACCTGCACGCTGGATTTCGTCGAACGCCATAACCATACCGATCACAGTACCCAAGAATCCGAGAGAAGGAGCCATCGCGATAAGAAGAGTAATCCAAGAGCAACCCTTCTCGAGAAGACCGCTCTGAACGCTACCGTAAGAAACTACAGAACGCTCAACAGTGTCGAGACCCTCGTCGATACGCATCAAACCCTGATAGCAGATAGCAGCTACGGGACCTGCTGTGTTGCGGCAGATATCCTTTGCTTTCTCTACGTCTTTAGCCTCAAGAGCTGCTGCAATAGCCTCCATAAGTTTCTTTGTGTTAACCTGTGCAAGGCTCAAGTAGATGATACGCTCGATACAGAATGCCAAACCGATAACCATAGCGATGGCAACCAATGACATAAACGCAGCATCACCCTCGATGAACTTTGTCTTAAGGATTTTGTGGAAACCCTCTTGCTCGGCCTCTTCAACAACTACGGGAGCCTCGTCAGCAACGGGAGCCTCATCGGCAACGGCTGTAGAATCTGTAGCAGTAGAATCACTTACCTCTGTAGAAATAGGAGCAACTTCGTCCTGTGCATAAACCATTTGGGTACCAAATGTAAACATACCCAACATTGCAACAATTGCAAAAAGCTTTTTCATTGTGTGTAATTTTTAAAAATTGATATTTTAAGTTAATATTATCTCAAACTTGCGGAAAGAGGGGGATTCGAACCCCCGATACGTTTTTGACGTATACACGCTTTCCAGGCGTGCCTCTTCAACCACTCGAGCACCTTTCCAAAGACACGAAGGGTATAAAAAGTAGCGCAAGATACAAAATCTTTTTAAAACCCGCACTCTATCTCACGGCAAAAGTAATTTTTTTTTTCAAATACATAAACATTTATAAAAAAAACTTACGCCTAAAAAGGTAAAAAAGCGGGTGAGACACACCTTTTTAACAATTTTCTATATTTATAAACGGATAAAATGCACTTAAATTATTCGAGCTATTAAATTATTCATTAAATTTGCATTAAACAATTATGTGTATATGCAGCAGAAAAAGAGCAAGCTAAGAATAATAGCCGACGCGCTCAACCCTTACGCCTGGATAACAGCAGCGAGGAACAAGGCGTTCGACACCGGGAGACTCGAAAGCAGAGCCTTCGGCCTGCCCATAATATGCATAGGTAACATAAGCGTGGGAGGGACAGGCAAAACCCCTCACACAGAATATATTATAAGGCTGTTAAAAGACGAGCACAACCTCGCCGTCTTGAGCCGTGGCTACGGACGCAAGAGCAAGGGATACATAAAAGCCGACGACACGACACCGATGCCTGTTATAGGCGACGAGCCCTTCCAGATAAAGAAAAAGTTCCCCGACATAACTGTTGCAGTGTGTGAGCGACGCGTTGCAGGCGTAAGCAACCTCTTGAAGGAGAAAAACGCCCCCGCGGTAGTGCTGCTCGACGACGCCTATCAGCACCGCCACATAAAAGCAGGGCTCTACATACTGCTTGTCGACAGCAACCGCCCCATTTGGAACGACGCCTTGCTCCCCTTCGGCCGCCTGCGCGAAAGCGACAAAGGAGCCGCCCGTGCCGACATCGTTGTAATAACCAAGTGCAACAAAGAGATAACCGCCGCACAGATGGAGCACTGCAAAACCAGCTTGAGAACAAAACCCGGCACACCGGTGTTTTTCTCTACAGTAGAGTATGGCACACCCTACCCCCTTTTCCCCGACACGGCACCCCGGAAGCTCGACGCAGACAACATATTGCTGCTCACAGGTATAGCCAAGCCCGAGCCGCTTAAAAAAGAGGTAGAAAAAAGCGGCTCCGCAGTAACCCTTATGCAGTATGCCGACCACCACAACTTTACCGCGGGCGACATAGAGGATATTGCAGCACGGTTTGCAAAACTAACAGGGCAGAAAGCCATATTAACAACAGAAAAAGACGCAACAAGACTGCGCGACATAGACAACCTCCCACAAATAATAAAGGAGAGTATATATGCGATACCCATAGAGGTGAAGATACTTAACAACGAAGAAAAAATGTTTAACCAAATAATTATAGATTATGTTACAGAAAATACAAGAAACAGCTGATTTTTTGAAGTCTAAAATGACCACAGCACCCCAAACTGCCATAATTTTGGGCACAGGCCTCGGCAGCCTTGTAAACGAGATTACCGACAAGTACGAGATAAAATACGAAGATATCCCAAACTTCCCCCTCTCAACCGTTGAGGGACACTCGGGCAAGCTCATCTTCGGCAAGCTTGGCAACAAAGAGATTATGGCTATGCAGGGCCGTTTTCACTTCTACGAGGGCTACTCTATGAAAGAGGTTACCTTCCCCGTGCGTGTTATGCGCGAGCTTGGCATCAAAACCCTCTTCGTCTCTAACGCTGCAGGCGGTATGGACCCCAACTTCATCATCGGCGACCTTATGATTATAACCGACCACATAAATATGTTCCCCGAGCACCCCTTGCGTGGCAAGAACATCCCTTATGGCGACCGTTTCCCCGATATGAGCAAGACATACGACCCCGAGCTGATAGCTCTTGCAAAAGAGATTGCAGCCGAGAAGGGCATACGCGTTGTTGAGGGCGTATACCTAGGCACACAGGGCCCCACATTTGAGACACCTTCCGAGTACCGTATGTTCCACCGCATGGGTGGCGACGCTGTTGGTATGTCAACCGTGCCCGAGGTTATCGTTGCACGCCACTGCGGCATCAAGGTTTTTGGAATTTCGGTTATCACTGACCTTGGCGTAGAGGGCATAGTAGAGGAGGTTAGCCACGAGGAGGTACAGAAAGCAGCCGATGCCGCACAACCCCGCATGACAACCATCTTCCGCGAGATAGTAAACAGAGCATAAAGAACCACTCAACACAGAATGAACACAAGCAAACGCACCGAAATTTCCACTCTCGGAGAGTTCGGACTTATAGAACACCTTACATCGGGCATCACCCTCGGCAACAAAGAGAGTTTGTTGGGGGTGGGCGACGATGCAGCCGCGCTAAACTTCGACAGCAACGACGAAGTCCTTGTGAGCACCGACCTGCTTATGGAAGGTGTTAATTTCGACCTCACATACTTCCCGCTCAAGCACTTGGGCTACAAAGCTGCCATGGCCAATTTTTCCGACATCTATGCGATGAACGGTACACCCAAGCAGATAACCGTGTCGCTTGCAGTGAGCAAAAAGTTCTGTATAGAAGACCTCGAAGACTTTTACGAAGGCCTTAAACTCGCCTGCAGCCAACACAGTGTGGATATCGTGGGCGGCGACACAACCGCATCGGTAACAGGCCTCGCAATAAGCATCACCGTTATAGGCACAGCCCCCAAGGGCACAAGCGTAAAACGTAACGGAGCTAAAGAGACCGACCTCATCTGCGTGAGCGGCAACCTTGGCGCAGCCTATATGGGCTTGCAGTTGCTGGAGCGAGAGAAGATAGCCACACAGGGCAAAGATATGCAGCCCGACTTTGCCGGCAAAGAGTATATACTCGAGCGCCAGCTCAAGCCCGAAGCCCGCAAAGACATCATAGAAAAATTGCGCGAGGAGAACATAAAACCCACCTCGATGATTGATATATCCGACGGTCTCTCATCGGAACTTATGCATATATGCAAACAGAGCCAGACTGGTTGCCGTATATACGAGGAGCGCATACCCATAGACTACCAAACCGCCATAATGGCCGAGGAGCTGAACTTAAACGTAATAACCTGCGCGCTTAACGGCGGTGAGGACTACGAGTTGTTGTTCACCGTGCCCATCGCCGACCACGAAAAAGTTGCAGCGATGAAGGATATAAAGATCATCGGCCACATCGTAGACAAGAGTATGGGACTTGCCCTCATCACCCGCGACGGCGTAGAGATGGAGCTCAAAGCACAAGGCTGGGTTAAGGAGTAAGAGATGGTTCTGCACAGCATAATACAAACAATATTTGTTGCGGCAGGGCTCACCGCTTTGCTCGCCTCGATATTAGACTGGGAGTGGTTTTTTACCACAAAAAACGCCGATTTCATCGTGAAAAACCTCGGACGCAGAGGAGGCCGCATAATATATGGCGCGGTGGGCGTGCTGCTAATAACTGCCGCAATATATTTTTATTACAAAGTACAGGCCTTATAAAATACCCTTAACAAAACTTAGAGCGAGCGTGTAAATTCTTACACGCTCGCTCTAAGTTTATTATATATGTATAAAAACTATCCGCGGGTCTCCACAATCTTTGTTCCGGGTAGCTCACTATTGCGTTTTTCGGTTTTTGCAACCAAAGAAGCCGCAACCTCCATAAAGGCTTGCCCGTCGGGGGTATCTTGGCGCATTGCGATGGGTATACCCGCATCGCCGCTCTCACAGATACTCTGAACAAGAGGTATCTGGCCTATGAGGGGCACGTTATAGGCCTCGGCCATACGTTTACCACCTTCCTTGCCGAAGATATAATATTTATTATTGGGCAGCTCGGCAGGTGTAAACCACGCCATATTCTCAACCACGCCCAAGATGGGCACACCCACCTTTTCGTTTATAAACATATTTATACCCTTAACAGCTGCTGCAAGCGACACCTCCTGCGGTGTTGTAACCACCACGGCACCTGTGAGCGCAAGGCACTGAACTATAGTAAGGTGTATATCGCTCGTGCCGGGAGGGAGGTCGATGAGGAAATAGTCGAGTTCTCCCCAATTTGCGTCGGCAATAAGCTGTTTCAAAGCGTTGCTCGCCATGCTTCCGCGCCATAAGATAGCCTGCTCAGGGTCTACAAAAAAGCCTATAGAAAGAATCTTAACACCATACTTCTCAATGGGTTGTATAAGGTCGCGACCATCGATGTGCTCGCTGTAGGGGCGGGCGTCCTCCACGCTGAACATCTTGGGTATAGAGGGGCCAAATATATCGGCATCGAGAAGACCTACTTTATAGCCCAAGCGTGCAAGCGCTATCGCCAAGTTGGCCGACACGGTAGATTTTCCCACACCGCCCTTGCCCGACGACACAGCTATAACGTTCTTCACCTGGGGAAGGAACTTGCCCACCTCGGGGCGCGCCGCCTGACGCGACACCACTGTAATGTTGCCCACAATATCCACATCCTTGCCCACATATGTGAGTATGGCCGTTTCGGCCGACTTTACCACAGAACGTATAAAAGGATCTGTAGGCTTGTCGAATATGAGCGAGAAAGAGACCTTGTTACCCTCTATGCGTATGTTGTCGTCGACCATCTCGGCCTCTACAAGGTTTTTACCACTGCCAGGGTAGCGCACTTTTGTAAGTGCGTCGAGTATAAGTTTGGGGTATAATGCCATAATTTATTATATTTCGTAATCCACATCGGCACGCAACTCGCGCACCTCCTTACAATAAGCAGCAACAGCTTTGTGTGCAGGGTGCACCTTGTAGCGGTCGAGCGCCTCTTTATCGTCGAAGGTAGATATAAGCACCGCATCGTAAGCCGAAGGGCTGGGGGCCACATTCACGCCCACCTCCATAGAACGTATCTCGGGCACCACACCCACGAGAGCCTCGAGGTGCTCTTTCATCCACTGCGCGTGCTCCACGCGGCTTTTTCCCTGCGCGCCCTCAACAAAGCGCCACATAACAATGTGTTTAAGCATAATATTTTATGTATAGTTTTTATTTACTTGTTTGCAAACCGCTACGCTTGCTGCGGTTGTAGCTGCGATACTCGTCGAGCTCTATCTCCACGTTGGGCTCCTCGAAAGCACCCTTGCCATCGAGCCCAAAAGAGATATATTTTATGGTGAGGCCACGCTCAAGCCACTGCGACTCGTAGTATGTGCGTATCGATAATATGTCGCCCACCTCTTCCTGTGCATATACATCATCTATACAGGTGCACACCGGCAAGTTATTCACCTCGGTTACATATTTTGTGTAGGTGAACATAAAATTACTGTCGGTCTTCAGGTGCACCGTTGCATCGGGGGCAAGAATCTTTGCATAGCGCTGCAAAAAGAGCGATGATGTAAGCCTTTTTGTATACTTTTTCATCTGGGGGTCGGGGAACGTAATCCATATCTCGCTCACCTCGCCTGCCGCAAAAAAGTGATCTATAATCTCTATAGTAGTGCGTAAGAAGCCTACATTTGTGAGATTATTCTGCAAAGCATCTGTAGCACCGGTCCACATACGCGCACCTTTTATATCTACACCTATAAAGTTTTTGTCGGGGAATTTGCGGGCGAGGGCTACAGTATATTCACCTCTGCCACACCCAAGCTCAAGCACTATAGGGTTGTTGTTCTTGAAAAAATCCTCGCCCCATCGCCCCTTCATCTCAAAAGGACGGGCATCACCTATAGAAAAGTGATGCTCTATAACGTTGGGGTATTGTGCCATATCGGCAAATTTCTTCAACTTTCCTTTTCCCATAAAGTCTATGCTATTGCTTTTTTATTTGTTCAAACTCTGTTTTCAGGTCTTCGTAATAGCCGGCGAATGTTGCACTCATATAAGGAGTTACCCAAAGCGCAGCTATACCAAGAGTAATGATTTCTAGCAAAATCCAACCAATAAAAGAAAGAACAAGACAGAAATATTCCCATTTATGTCCCTTCATCATTGCCATACTGCGCTCGATGGCGGCATTAAAGGATATTTCGGGGTTATCCTTGAGTATATAACATGTTTGCGAATAGGATATTTGCTTTATTATGCCGGGAATCACAAGAAGCAATGCCCACAAAAACACATAAATATACATCAGCAAGCCTGTACCTGCTATGCGCAGAAAATCCTTGTAGCCTACAAAAAGTTTTTCAATGCACAAAGCCTCACCCGTGCGTTTCTTATCAAGGAAAGCTATGTTATAAGAGTAGGCCAAGGGTATCACAAGGATAGTGGTTATTATCGAGCCTTTCCATATACAACTTTCCAAGCCGGAAAGAGCTATAACAACCAGCATATAGACAAGAGTAAAAACAACAGACAACCCCCAATTACCGTCGAGTTGTGCCCAGCCGGCATCTCTATAAGATTTAAAACTTTTCATCGCACAACCTTTTTTAAATATCGAGCACGGTTACCCAGCCATAAGTATCGGGCTCGTCGCCATACTGTATAGCACGCAATTTGTTGTATAGTTTTGTGCAAACAGGGCCGGGCTTGCCGTCTTTTGCAAAAACATAAGATTTACCGGTCTCAAGGTCGTCGATGCGCTCGATGGGCGATATAACCGCCGCTGTACCGCAAGCACCAGCCTCCTCAAATGTAGGTAGCTCATCCTCGGGGATGGGGCGTATCTCCACCTTCATGCCCATATCTTTTGCAAGCTGCTGAAGGCTGCGGTTTGTTATAGAGGGCAGGATTGATGTTGAAAGCGGTGTAACGTATGTGTTGTCTTTTATACCTATGAAGTTGGCCGCGCCACACTCGTCGATATACTTTTTCTCTTTCGCATCGAGGTAAAACTCGCAAGAGTAGCCCATGTCGTGAGCAAGTTTGTTGGCACGAAGGCTTGCTGCGTAGTTACCACCAACCTTGTACTTACCTGTGCCAAGAGGTGCCGAACGGTCGTACTCACGGATAATGACGTAGGGGTTTGTCGAGAAGCCACCTTTGAAGTAAGGGCCTACAGGAGTAACAAAAATTATGAACAGATACTCCGATGCAGGGTGCACACCTACCTGTGCGCTTGTACCTATGAGCAAGGGGCGTATGTAGAGCGATGCACCGCTCTCGTAAGGGGGTATATAATCTTTGTTAAGCTCCACAACTTTTGCAACCATCTTGCGGAAGAGATCCACACTCACGTGAGGCATAAGAATACCATCGCAAGTGTTCTGCAAACGCTCTGCGTTGGCCTCGAGACGGAAAACTCTCACCTTGCCATCCTTGCCACGGAAAGCCTTCAAACCCTCGAACGCCTCCTGGCCATAGTGCAAGCAAGTTGCAGCCATATGCATATTTATATGCTCCGTAGAACTTACCTCAATTTCTCCCCACGCACCGTCGCGGTAGTAACAACGAACATTGTAGTCGGTTTTTCTGTAACCGAAACCAATGTTTGCCCAATCTAAATTTTTCATATTATATCTTTTTGTTTTTTACATTCTGCAACAAAAAAGCCACGCAAAACAATCTTTGCGGTAGCCTAGCTGCAACACATCGCAACTAAATTACCGCAAAGATAATCATATTTACTCAAAATCAATTTATCTGCAACGTTTTTTTACCCCACACGCGAAGCATCGTCGCTTATACCCTTGAGCACAGCCTGCACCTCCTCGTCTACTTCGTAGAGTTTTGTCCTGCAAAACTTTATCAGTTCGTCGGCCTCTTTAAGCACAACAGAGAGCTTGTCGACATCGACTGCACCACCCTGAATTTCGGTCATAATTTCCTCGAGGCGCTCTACCGCGAGAGCATAATTCATCGTAACTTTTTTACTCATATATTACTCTTTTTTATCTTTCACAACACTTGTGAAGCTGCCGTCGGCAAGGGTTGTAACCACAAGCTCGCCCTCCTTCACATCGTCGAGGGAGCGCACAAGCTTGCCCCCCACACGCACTATACCATAACCCAGAGCAAGCACACGCTCGGGCGATGCTGCCGCCGCTGCTTGGCTCCACAAATCGAGCCTATGACGCTGCTCCTGCATATAAAGCGCCGTGCACACCGGCAGACGCTGCACCGCCGCAACCAGGCGGCGGCGTTGTTCTTCGAGAACATCGCGCGACAAAGCTACGAGTTTGTCGCACAAAGCCTCCACGGCACTACTTTGCGCCGCTACAGCGTGCACAAGAAGCTCGGCCGCAGCTGTGGGTGTCTTCACACGAGTGTGAGCCACTGCATCCACAAGAGTATCGTCGCGTTGATGCCCTATACCCGTTATTATAGGCAAGGGAAACTGCGCACAATTGTTGGCAAGGTCATATGTATCGAAACAAGAGAGGTCGCTTGTAGCACCACCGCCACGGATAATAACCACTACATCCCAACAGTCTAAATTTTCTGCAATTTTGTTGAGCGCAGCTATCACGCCCTCCTCAACCTTGTTACCCTGCATAGGCGCAGCAAAAAGGTGAGGGTAAAAGACATAGCCGTAAGGGTTGTTCAGCAGTTGGTCGCAAAAATCTCCATAGCCCGCCGCATAAGACGAGGAGATAACAGCAACCCTCTGCGGCAACGCAGGGAAAGGAAGCTCCTTGTTCAAGTTTAGCACACCTTCGCTCTCCAAGCGTTTTAAAATCATCTGTTTGCGACGCGCAATATCGCCCAGGGTATAAGCCGGCTCTATATCGCACACATCGAGCGAAAAGCCATAAAGTTCGTGAAAAACGACATTAACCCTCAAAAGCACCTTCAACCCCGCAGAAAAGCGTTCGCCCGTCTGCTCCAGAAAGTAGGGTTTAAGCAAGGAATATATGCGCGCCCATATTGTACCTCGGGCCTTCGCCATCATCTCTTGCGTAACCTCGTCGCGCTCCACAAGCTCTATGTAGCAGTGACCGGCCTGTGTCTCGCGCACCTCGCTCAGCTCGGCCGCAACCCAATAAGGTGCAGGCATACCCTGCGCTATACTCTCGCGTACAAGGCTGTTGAGGGAGTAAAGAGATAAAGGGTTATTCTCGTTCATAAATCCACTGATTTATACCGCGTTGCGACGCTATAAAAGCACCGCCCACAACAATGTTATCACAATAAAAAACAGCCGACTGCCCAGGTGTCACAGCCGAAACAACCTCGTCGAAACGCACAAGATAGAGCCCCTCGGCCACCTTTACGGGTTGCGAGCAGGGGACAGGACGGCTGCGATAGCGCACCCTCACCTGCAGATTTTCGGGCGGCACATCACCCACCCACGAGGGTGTTTCAACAAGCATATAGGTAGTTTGCAGCATATCTTCCGTACCTAGCATCACTGTGTTTTTTGCCGCATTTATCTTCAGCACATAAGCGGGGTAGCCAAGTGCTATGCCGAGCCCCTTGCGCTGCCCTATCGTGTAAAATGGATAACCGCCGTGCTTGCCCAGCACACGCCCCTCGCTGTCGACAAACGAGCCGCCGCCCAAGCGGGCATCAATATCAGGAACATTTGAACGCAAGAACTCCCTGTAATCCCCAGGGATGAAGCATATTTCCATACTTTCGCCATCGTCGGCCGCTTTTTCTAGTTTATGTTCGTTAAGATAGGCAAGAACATCGCGTTTTTCCCAGTCACCAAGGGGGAATATAACCCTGCGCAGTTGTTGTTGAGTGAGTCTCCACAGAAAGTAACTCTGGTCTTTACCGTCGTCGTCACCTGCACAAATATACACCTTTTCATCGATGGTTTTCAGCTTAACATAGTGGCCGGTTGCTATGTGCTCGCAACCTAGCTTGTCGGCCCACTCTTCGAGCACGCGAAACTTTATTGTGGGGTTGCAATTAACGCAGGGGTTGGGAGTGTAGCCTCGCATATAAGCATCTATAAAAGGCTGCATAACCTTCTCGCGAAACTCCTCGCGCACATCGGCAACATAGTGAGGGATGCACAGACGCTCTGCAAGCTCGGCCGCGTCCGAAGCCGCTTTCAGCGAGGCGTCACAAGTCACAAGGGTTAGCCCCACAACTTTGTAGCCCTGCGCAAGCAGCATACTGCACACCGCAGTGCTGTCTATACCACCGCTCATACCCACCAACACACTCTTGCCGGCCGCCGAGGTTTCATCTTTTTGCATCAATCCACTCAAAAGCATTTTATCAACATTTTAATTATTCACCGATATTTTATAACTTTGCGCTATAAAGTATCTTTAAGACAAAGATATGTACAAACGAACGAGAAATATCAAGCTTGCTTTAATATTTTTCGCCGCAAGTGCAATAAATCTTCGAGCACCAGCTCAAAGGTACAACTTTTATGCAGATATTCAATAATTTGTTACAAAACCCGAACAAACGATGGACGGCTCGACAAAGAAAAAAGTTCCCACAGAACTTGGAACAGAAAAGATAAGCAAACTACTTGCGCAGTATGCCATACCGGCTATTATTGCCCAAACGGCAGCCTCGCTCTACAATATGATAGATAGCGTCTTCATAGGGCAAGGTGTGGGCGCGCTGGCAATATCGGGACTTGCAACAACCTTCCCGTTTATGAACCTTTCGGCAGCGTTTGGAGCGATGGTGGGCCTTGGTGGAGCCACACAACTGTCGGTGAAGCTTGGGCAGCGCGACTACACATCGGCAAAGCTCATTTTGGGCAACATCGTAACGCTCAATATAATTGTGGGCTCACTTTTTGCCATAGCATCGTTGCTCTTTCTCGACGATATTCTGTTCTTCTTCGGAGCAAGCGATGCCACCCTACCCTATGCACGAGACTATATGGTGGTTATCCTCTTGGGTAACATAGTAACACACCTGTATTTTGGTATAAACGCTGCTTTAAGAGCAGCGGGGCACCCGCGTCAAGCAATGACAGCAACCATAATAACCGTCATAAACAACATAATACTCACCCCCATCTTCATCTACGTTTTCGGGTGGGGCATAACAGGCGCCGCGCTTGCAACCATCATCGCGCAGTGCACAACACTTGTGTGGCAAATGCGCCTTTTGAGCAACCCCGACGAACTGCTACATCTACAACGCGGAATTTACAAACCGAGGGCAGATATTGTAAAATCGATACTCAGTATAGGTATGTCACCCTTCTTCATAAACGCCGCAGCTTGCCTTGTGGTTATAATTGTGAATAAAGGACTGCGTAGCTACGGAGCCGACGGCGACATAGCCATCGCCTCCTATGGTATAGCCAACCGCGTCGCTTTCATCTTTGTGATGATTGTGCTGGGACTAACACAAGGTATGCAGCCCATCGTGGGTTACAACTTTGGTGCAAAACAACAGCAACGCGTGAGCAAGGTGTTCAAGCTAACCTGCATATGCGCAAGTATAGTTACGATTATAGGCTTCTTGCTCAATGAGTTTATACCCGAGCTCATAGCCCGCGCCTTCACCACCGACACCACACTCATCGCCGGAGCCTCAAAAGCTATGAGAATAATGTCTATTATGATGCCTTTAATAGGTTTCCAGATGGTGACAACAAACTTTTTCCAGAGCATAGGTATGGTTAAAAAGTCTATTTTTCTCTCGCTCACCCGCCAAATACTCTTTCTTATACCGCTTTTGCTCATTTTGCCCCTTTTCTACGGGGAAAACGGCGTGTGGTTCAGCATGCCTATATCCGATTTTATAGCAGCCACACTCACTATAATAACCCTGAAAATTCACTTTAGAGAGAGCGACAAATAGACCACCGCAGTGCAAAAACTTATACTAACCGCAAAAACCAGCTTTTTATGAAAAAATATGTCATCTCCATCGGCCGACAGCTTGGAAGCGGCGGCAAAGAAATTGCCGAAAGACTATCTGCCCGCCTTAATATTCCCGTTTACGACAAGAAGCTTCTCGAGGTTGCAGCAAGAGAGAGCGGCCTCGACGCCACTGTTTTCGAAAGTGCCGATGAAAAGGGCACAAATAGCCTTTTTGGGGGGTTCTTCAGCATACACGGCTCACTGTCGGGTTTCATGCCTGGCAGTAGCTGCATGGAGAGCGACCAGCTCTTCCTCATACAGAGCGAGGCCATACGCAAGATAGCCGAAAAGGAGTCTTGCATAATTATAGGCCGTTGTGCCGAGTATGTACTGCGCGACACCCCCGATGTGTTGAGCATTTTCATCACCGCCGACAAGGAAGAGCGCACACGCCGCATAGCACAAAAAGAGATGGTAGACGAGGTGAGAGCCGCCGAAATTATTGAAAAAGGCGACAAAAAGCGTCGTTCTTACCACGACTATTATGCTACAACGCACTGGGGCGAAGCACAAAGCTACGACCTCTGCATAAACTCCTCTTTGCTTGGTATTGAGGGCACGGTTGAGTTCCTGTACAACCTTGTAAAAACCCGTTTCGGGGCATGAAAAAAATAGGGCTCTTGAGCGACACGCATAGTTGGTGGGACGACAAGTACCTCACCCACTTTAATGACTGCGACGAAATTTGGCACGCGGGCGACATAGGCTCCCTGCGTGTGATAGAGGAGCTGGAAAAACACTGCCCCGTGAGAGCTGTGTGCGGGAATATCGACGGGCAGGAGGTGCGTCTCCGTTTCAAGGAGGTTGCACGCTTCAAGGTAGAAGAGTGCCTGGTACTTATGAAGCACATTGGCGGCTACCCGGGCCGCTACGATGCGTCCATACGCCGCGAGATTTACGAAAAGCGCCCCCAACTATTCATCTCGGGGCACTCACACATACTAAAAGTTGAGTACGACAAGCTCATAGACTGCCTGCACATAAACCCCGGCGCAGCAGGCAAGCAGGGGTGGCATCAGGTGCGCACACTTGTGAAGTTCACCATCGACGGGCGCAAGTTCAAAGACCTCGAAATAATAGAGCTTGCATAAAAGACACCACGCAAGTAAAATTTTCCACAATTAACTGCCAAGCGCTTGCTTTTGCGGTAGCGATACATTATCTTCGCATAGGTTGACAACAAAAAAGAACAACTATGCTAAAGATTATCACATCACCCACAGCTGTCACCGTGCTACTTATGCTTGCAGGCGCCACGGCTATACCCACCGCACTCACATACAAAGGAGAACTTCCTGCAATCAACGCTCTCGATGTCTTCCACATCGGCGTGGGGCTGTTCACCTTGGGGGTTGTCTTCTCGGCCGTGCAGATAATATTCAAAATAAGGAAGTGGGAACACTTTGCCCGCATAAAAGCGGTGGGGAAATTGTGGATTTTCCTGTTGATGAACTTTGTCACGCTGGCACTCTTCCCCGCAGCCAGCATATATTTGCGCTGTTTTATGCAGCTGCACGCCGCAGATTGGGGCACTAGCGACACGCTCGCAATACCACTTGTGGGGAT
The DNA here is from genome assembly GCA_045612305.1 of Bacteroidaceae bacterium. GTDB lineage: Bacteria > Bacteroidota > Bacteroidia > Bacteroidales > Bacteroidaceae > HGM04593. The sequence continues at coordinate 15,665 of JAZKYU010000025.1, read as the reverse complement.
GTGGCTGCTAGCCTTTGTAGCCCTTGTTGCAACAAACCTCTTTTTGCTGCTTGCATTGCCCCGCACCACTCTGCCTGCACCGATGAGAATACGTTACGCGCACACATCGAAGGAGCTTAACGCGTGGCGTATGGCTTTTATAACACTGCTTCTGCTAGACATAATATACCTTGCCCTGTCCATAATTATGGGTGCAGTGATGGGAGTTATTGCCGCAACGGTCTATATGTATGTGATTTTTTCACTGCACGCCGGCAAAATCACGTGGAAGGAGGCTCGATGGGATGAAAAAGCTTCAACAGCAAAAGTAAACAATCAAGAATAAAACAATATCCAATATGTACGACATCGCAATCATCGGTGGTGGCCCTGCCGGGTATGTGGCGGCAGAAAACGCAGGAGTAAAAGGGTTGAAAACCATATTGTTCGAGAAGCGCGAGCTTGGCGGCGTGTGCCTTAACGAGGGGTGCATACCCACAAAAACCCTGCTCTACAGCGCAAAGATGTACGAGCACGCGCAAGGTGGCAAAAAGTATGGCGTAACAGCCGAGAACGTAGCGTTTGACTACAAAAAAATAACCGACCGCAAGACAAAAGTGGTGCGCAAGCTTGTAGCCGGCATAAAGATGAAGATGGAGCAACACAACGTGGAGGTTGTGCGCGGCGACGCCTTCATAGAGGGTGGCGACGAGAAAAGCATCAGAATAACCTGTGGCGAGCAGAGCTACGAGGCCGCAAAGCTACTCATCTGCACGGGAAGCGAGGCTTTTGTGCCCCCTATCCCCGGCGTCGAGGGTAACGAAGCGGTGCTCACCAACCGCGAGATTCTCGCCCTCACCGAAGCCCCCACAAGCCTTGTGGTTATAGGCGGCGGAGTTATAGGCATGGAGTTTGCAAGCTTCTACAACAGCTTGGGCGTGCCTGTAACAGTTGTCGAGATGTTACCCGAGATACTTGGAGGGATGGACAAAGAAATTTCCGAGATGTTGCGCGCTATATACACCAAGAGAGGTGTTAAATTCTGCCTGCGCTGCAAGGTTACAGCCATAGAAGGCAACACCGTGCACTACACCGACAGCGAGGGCAATGCCCTCACCGCCGAAGGAGGCAAGATACTCATGAGCGTGGGACGACGCCCCGTGCTTAAAGGCTTTGGACTGGAGAATATAGCCGTGGAAGCTGAGCGCGGCATAAAAGTAAACGAGCATATGCAGACCTCAATGCCCAACGTATACGCAGCGGGTGATGTAACAGGTTTTTCGCTCCTTGCCCACACCGCAAGCCGCGAGGCCGAGGTTGCCGTGAGCCATATAACAGGCGCAGAGGAGAAGATGGAGTATAACGCAATCCCCGGCATAGTATACACCAACCCCGAGGTGGCCAGCGTGGGGCTTACCGAGGAGCAAGCCACAGCGCAAGGCATTGAGTACAAGGTGAGCAAGCTGCCAATGACCTTTTCTGGGCGCTTTGTGGCCGAGAACGAGGGACAGACAGGCTTATGCAAGATAATTACATCGACACAAGGGCACATACTGGGCGTGCACCTGCTAGGCAACCCCTCGGGTGAGTTTATCTGCGCGGCCTGCATGGCTATAACCCACCGCCTCACCGCCGAAGAGTGGCGCCGCACAGTGTTCCCACACCCCACAGTGAGCGAGATACTCAAAGAGGGGCTTTTCGGTATAGAATAACCGCAAGCAAGCATAAATTTTATAAAAAAGGGGCAACATTTAAGTAAATATTTAGGTTTGTTCAATAAAAAGCAGTTTCTTTGCTTGAGAAATTAGAAATTTGTTCGGCTATATGAGACAAAATAAGGTAAAACCCGCAAACGGCAAGCTCGGAGTAATGTGCGTGGGGCTGGGAGCGGTAACCACAACAACAATTATAGGCACGCTTATGGCACGCAAAGGACTCTCGCGCCCCACAGGCTCTTTTGCTTGCGAGGGTATAATGCGTTTAGGCCGTGGTAGCGAGAAGATATATAAAGAGGTTAAGGACATTGTGCCCGTTGCACCCCTCCAAGATATAGTGTTTGGCGCGTGGGACTTGTACGAAGACGATGCCTACGACGCTGCCATAAAAGCAGCCGTACTCAAGCAGCAGGACATAGAGCCTGTGAAGGAGGAGCTCAAGGCTATACGCCCCTACAAGGCCCTCTTCGACAAAAGCTACGCAACAAACATCGACGGCCCCAACGTAAAAACCGCCGGCACACGCTGGGAGCTCACCGAACAACTGCGCGAGGATATACGCAACTTTAAAAAAGAGAACAACTGCGACCGCGTGGTTGTTATATGGATAGCCAGCACCGAAAAATACATACCCCGCGACGAGCAGGTACACGGCAGCCTCGCAGCCTTTGAGGAGGCTATGAAAGCCAACGACACCGCACGCATAGCACCCAGTATGTGCTATGCTTACGCCGCTATGCGCGAGGGTTGCCCCTATGTTATGGGCGCGCCCAACCTCTGCATAGACATACCCGCCATGTGGGAGCTTGCCGAGGAGGAAAAAGTACCCATCACAGGCAAAGACTTCAAGAGCGGGCAAACTATGATGAAAACCGTGCTTGCCCCAGCCTTCTTCACCCGTCAATTGGGTGTTACAGGTTGGTTTTCGACCAACATCCTGGGCAACCGCGACGGTGTGGTACTCGACAACCCCGAAAACTTCGAAACCAAACGCCGCAGCAAAACATCGGCTCTCGACAACATACTCGACAGCGATGTATACCCCGACCTCTATTCAGACATCTACCACAAGGTGAGAATAAACTACTACCCCCCGCGTGGCGACGAAAAAGAGAGCTGGGACAATATCGACATCTTTGGGTGGATGGGCTACCCCATGACCATAAAGGTAAACTTCCTCTGTCGCGACTCTATACTTGCAGCTCCCCTTGTGCTCGACCTCATACTCTTTAGCGATATAGCGCTACGCGCCGGCGAGTACGGCATACAGGAGTTTATGTCGTTCTACTGCAAGGCTCCCATGCACAAAGACGACGAGAAACCCGTGCACGACCTCTTCAAGCAATTTGCTATGCTCAAAAACAAGATACGCGAACTTGCAGGCTACGAGGCCGACCAAGAGTTAGACTAAAAACACCGCTTTATATAAGAAAAATATGCAACAGCTCACCCCTGTTGCATATTTTTTACTCTTTTATTGCACTTTCTTGCAAAAAAACAGCAAAAAAATATACATTATTGTGTAAATATTCGTATTTTTGCGGCTCGCAAGAATAAATATACAATTATGAAGATAAAAAACTCACGTCTCGATGCAATACGCCTCATCCTCTCTACCCAAGAGATAGGGAGCCAGGAGGAGCTACTTGCCGAGCTTGCTAAAGAGGGCTTTAAACTAACACAGGCAACCTTGTCGCGCGACCTTCACCAGTTGCGTGTGGTAAAGACAGTAGGTGTGCAAGGCCGCTACCGTTACGTGCTCACACGCCCCCACCAATACCGCCACGAAGGCACCGAAGGTGAGATGCGCCCCGTAAACCCCAGCCAAGAGAGCAACGGTTTCTTGTCTATAAAGTTTTCGGGCAACATAGCTGTCATACACACCAAGCCCAGCTACGCAAGCACACTTGCCTACCACATAGACAACTACGAGTTTCCCGAAATTATAGGAACGCTCGCCGGCGACGACACCGTTATGATGATAATTGCCGAAGACGCCAGCCGTGGAGCCGTGTTGAGAGCATTAAGAACTATTATACCGAATATATAAAAGACGTCAGAATAAAAAGATGGAAGAAAAAGAATACAACGATGGCATAGAAGTTATCATTGCAAACGCATCGCACGAGAAATATGTCGATGAGATACTCGATACCATAAGCGCTGCAGCAAAGGTGCGTGGCACCGGTATTGCCAAGCGCACACACGAATATGTTGCACAAAAGATGAAAGAAGGCAAAGCCATCATCGCACTACACGGCGAGGAGTTTGCCGGTTTCTGCTACATCGAGAGCTGGGGCAACAAGCAGTATGTTGCAAACTCGGGACTTATAGTTGTTGAAAAGTTCCGCGGCCACGGCCTCGCAAAACGCATCAAGAAAACCGCGTTCAACCTCTCGCGCAAGCTATGGCCCGAAGCAAAGCTCTTCGGCCTCACAAGCGGTGGCGCCGTTATGAAGATAAACACCGAGCTTGGCTACGTGCCCGTCCCCTTTTCGGAGCTTACCGACGACGAGTCCTTCTGGAAAGGATGCCAGGGCTGCATAAACCACGACGTGCTCCAGCGCACCGACCGTCGCTACTGCATCTGCACAGCTATGCTTTACGACCCTGCAAAAAAAATTAAAAGAATTGTTGAAGAATAAAAATAAAGAAACACCTATATAATATTATGGAAAAGAAAAAAGTAGTTGTAGCCTTCAGCGGCGGACTCGACACATCGTTCACCGTTATGTACCTAGCCAAAGAGAAAGGCTACGAAGTTTATGCAGCCTGTGCTAACACCGGTGGCTTCAGCCCCGAGCAGCTGAAACAGAACGAAGAAAACGCCTACAAGTTGGGCGCAACAAAATATGTTACCCTCGACGTTACACAAGAGTACTACGAGAAGAGCCTCAAATATATGATATATGGTAACGTGTTGCGTAACGGCACCTACCCCATATCGGTATCATCGGAGAGAATATTCCAGGCTCTTGCCATCGCCCGCTACGCCAACGAGATAGGCGCATCGGCCATAGCACACGGCTCAACCGGCGCAGGTAACGACCAGATACGTTTCGATATGACCTTCCTCGTGTGTGCACCCGGCGTTGAGATTATAACCCTCACACGCGACATGACCCTCACACGTGAGTACGAGATTAACTACCTCAACGAGAACGGCTTCTTTGCCGACTTTACAAAGCTCAAATACTCTTACAACGTAGGTATTTGGGGCACAAGCATCTGCGGTGGCGAGATACTCGACTCTAAACAGGGCCTCCCCGAGACAGCCTACCTAAAGCAGGTTGAAAAGAGCGGCGAAGAGGAGTTGCACCTCACATTCGAGAACGGCAAGCTCAAAGCTGTGAACGGCGAGAACTTCTGCGACCCCATAAAGGCTATACAGAAGGTTGAGGAGATTGGCGCAGCCTATGGCATCGGCCGCGACATGCACGTGGGCGACACCATCGTAGGTATCAAGGGCCGCGTGGGCTTCGAGGCTGCAGCACCTATGCTCATCATCGCAGCACACAAATTCCTCGAGAAATATACATTGAGCAAGTGGCAACAATACTGGAAAGACCAAGTTGCCAACTGGTATGGTATGTTCCTCCACGAGAGCCAATATTTGGAGCCTGTTATGCGCGACATCGAGGCAATGCTCGAGAGCTCACAGCGCAACGTAACCGGTACAGCAATACTCAAGCTCATGCCCAAGCACTTTGAGACCGTGGGCGTAGACTCACCCAACGACCTTGTAAAGAACAAGCTTGGCGAGTATGGCGAAACACAAAAAGGCTGGACTGCCGAGGAGGCAAAAGGTTTCATCAAAGTAACCTCAACACCCCTGCGCGCTTACTACGCCAACCACCCCGACGAAAAAATTTAAAAACCACACAAACAACACATAATGATTAAAGTAGGAATTATAGGTGGTGCAGGCTACACAGCCGGTGAACTTCTCCGTCTGCTGCTCGGGCACCCCGAAGTTGAGATAAAATTTGTACACAGCACAAGCAACGCTGGTAACCGCATAACCGACGTGCACGCCGGACTCTTGGGCGAGACCGACCTTCTCTTCACCGACAAGATGCCCTTTGAGGAGATAGACCTTCTCTACTTTTGCACAGCCCACGGCGACACCCGCAAGTTCCTCGAGTGCACACAGTTGCCCGAGGAGTTGAAAGTTATCGACCTCTCTATGGACTACCGCATAAAGAGCAACGACCACGACTTCATCTACGGCTTGCCCGAGCTCAACCGCCGTGCAACCTGCAAAAGCCGCTACGTTGCCAACCCCGGCTGCTTTGCAACCTGCATAGAGCTTGGCCTCCTCCCCCTTGCCAAAGAGCACCTGCTCAAAGGCGACATATCGGTAAACGCCATCACCGGCAGCACCGGCGCAGGAGTAAAGCCCTCGACAACAACACACTTTAGCTGGAGAAACAACAACATAAGCATCTACAAGCCCTTCACACACCAGCACCTCCCCGAGATTTTGCAGAGCGTAAAGCAGCTACAGCCCGACTTTGACGGCGAGATAGACTTTATCCCCTACCGTGGAGACTTCCCCCGTGGTATCTTCACCACCATCGTTGTAAAGTGCGACCTCGACATTGAGACCATCTACAAACTCTACGAGAGCTACTACGAGCGCGACTCTTTCACCCACATAGTGAACAAACCGCTCGACCTCAAGCAAGTGGTAAACACCAATAAGTGCCTCATACACCTCGAGAAACACGGTGGCAAACTGCTCGTAACCTCTATCATCGACAACTTGTTGAAGGGTGCAAGCGGCCAGGCAGTGCACAATATGAACCTTCTCTTCGGCCTCGAGGAGACCGTGGGACTCAAACTTAAACCTTCGGCGTTCTAAAAATTAAGGAGGAACTATATGAAACTATATGATGTATATCCCCTCTTCGATGTAAACATCGTAAAAGGCGACGGATGCCGTGTGTGGGACGACAAAGGCACCGAATATCTCGACCTATACGGCGGACACGCGGTAATATCTATAGGCCACGCACACCCCAAGTATGTCGACTACATAAGCCGCCAGGTGGCTACGCTGGGTTTCTACTCAAACTCGGTGATAAACACCCTGCAACAAAACGCTGCCGAAAAGCTCGGCAAGATAAGCGGCTACGAGGACTACAACCTCTTTTTCATAAACTCGGGTGCCGAGGCCAACGAGAACGCCCTCAAGCTCTCCTCGTTCAAGAACGGAAAAACCCGCGTAATCTCCTTTCAGAAAGCATTCCACGGGCGCACATCGCTCGCGGTTGAGGTTACCGACAACCCCAAAATAATTGCCCCCATAAACAACTGCGGGCACACCACATACCTACCCCTTGGCGACATCGATGCAGTACGCGCCGAGATAGCAAAAGGCGATGTAACAGCTGTTATAATCGAAGGTATACAGGGTGTGGGCGGCATAAGAATACCCAGCACAGAGTTCTTGCAACAGTTGCAAGAGTTGTGCAACAGCACCGACACCACCCTCATCCTCGACGAGATACAGAGCGGTTGCGGCCGTAGCGGTAAGTTCTTTGCACACCAGTGGGCCGGCATACGCCCCGACATCATCACACAGGCCAAGGGCATCGGCAACGGTTTCCCCGTGGGCTGCGTGCTCATAAGCCCCAAATTCCAGGCCGTATATGGCGAGTTGGGAACAACCTTCGGCGGCAACCACCTTGCTTGCGCAGCCGTGCAAGCCGTGCTCGAGGTTATGGACGAGGAGAAACTCCTCGACAACGTGAACACCGTGGGCAACTACCTGGTACAAGAGCTGCAAAAGCTGCCTCAAATCAAAGAGGTGCGTGGCCGTGGCCTTATGATAGGTATGGAGTTCGACGAGCCCATAAAGGATATACGCCGTCGCCTTCTCTTCGACGAGCACGTCTTCACAGGCGTTAGTGGCACAAACGTTATACGCCTGTTGCCCCCGCTCACGCTCACACTTGAGCAAGCTGCCGATTTTATAGAGCGCTTCAAAAGAGTGCTTGGGTAATTACCGGTACAGTTATTATAAAACACACCCCGCCCACCAAAAAACGGAGAGCGGGGTGATGTTATTTATTCATTTACATTACTCGCACACAGGGCGCACCGAGCGGCCGCCGTAACGGTAGTAGTAGTCCCAGACGTAGCCGCTACTGTAGAAGACCAGGTAGTAGGCGCTGTAGCTGTCACTGCTATTCAACGAACTCGACCAATAGTAGCCGAAGGAGCTTTGGTCATTGACTACCGAACCGTAGCGGCAACCCGCAGCGGGCAGGAATATGCTGTTGCCGTTGGGCCCGGTTACGCGGTAACCGTTAACGCCGTTAAGGGTGATCCATTGCCAGGTGCTGTTGTTGCAAAGTTCGTCTTGTTCTGCTTTTGTGGGCATTCTCCACGAGCCGCCCCATTTTACAGTGGCAACATCGTCACTTGCTTCAAGGGTGGTTTTGTTATCTACTGTGCCGGAGTTGCTGTTTGTGCAATATTTGGTTATTGAATCGTAACTGCCATTGTAATATTTGTAGGTGCTCCAAGAGTAGTCGCTTTTCTCCTCGGTTTCGCCCCAAGCATAGTAACCGCCATATTCCCAGGGCTCTGTGGCATCAACGTTGCAACTAGCCCATTTAACCGAGAGGCCAAGGTCGATGGCACGGCTGTCGGTGGTAGGCTCGCCGGGAACGACGGGGGTGTCGGGCTCTTCTTCCTTGTCGCCGTGGAGAATTATATTTACAATCTCGGTTACATCGGCAACGTCCACTATGCCGTCGCCATCGATGTCTCCCCTCAAAGTTTGTGCGCCGGCGCTCACGGTGAGCAGCAGGGCAACGAGAAAAAAGTAAATCTTTTTCATAGTGTTTAAAATCTTTTATTTAGCTATCACTTTATCTTCAGCCACAGCATGGGGTTGAGCTTTGCCTTTTCGTTGCGCAGCTGGAAGAGAAGACGTGTGTGCCCCGAAGCGTCTGTTGCCACAGTACCTATTATATCGCCAGCCTTTAGTTTGTCGCCCTCTTGCACCGCAATATCGCTCAAACGGCAGTATACCGATATGTAGTTATCGTGACGCACTAGCACAAAGGCAAAATCGCCCTGACGGATAACCGATGTCACCCTACCCTCGAATATACAGCGGGCTTTTGCGCCGCGCTCGCCACCAAGAGTGATGCCACCATAGTCTATCTGTATGTTTCCTTTGCCCACAACGCCCTTCTGCGGTCCAAAGCTGCTCACTATGTGATAGGGGCCTGTAATGGGCACAGGCAGCTTACCTTTGTTCTGGGCAAAAGCCCCGCTCATCTTCGTCACACCCGCATCGTCAACGGTGGTGGGTTTTGCAGCGATAGTTGTGCCGGGTTTCTCGCTCTTACCGCCCTTCTTTTTGGCCGCGGCAGCCTTGCGGGCGGCCTCTTTGCGCGCAGCCTCCTCACGCGCTTTTTGCGCGGCTATCTCGCGCTCTATGGCTTGTTCAATATCATTGTTTAGTTTTTGTAATTTCTTGCGACGGGCAAGAAGCTCTTTTTCCACCTTGCGCGACTCTTTCTTAAGCTCGGTAACTAGGGCGCGCTGTTGCTCCTCGAGCAGCACTAAGGTTTTGCGTTGGTGTGTCTGCTCGTCGAGCGATATTTTCTTTGTGGCAAGCGTGCTGTCGAGCTCGCTTTTCTTCACCTGCAAGGCAGCGATAGCCTCTTTCAACTCCTCGCCTTTCTGCTTGTGGGCCTGCATATACTGGCGTGTGTAGCGGTAGCGTCGAGCCATAGAGTTAAAGTCGTCGGCCGATATAACGAACAACAGCTTGCTCTGAAAGTTGCCATAAAGGCGAGTGCGCCTTAGTGCCGACGCATACTCCTCTTTCGATGTGCCTACACGGGCCTCGTTGTCGGCAACCTCTTTGTTGAGTCTTTTTATCTCCTTGTTAAGAGCATCCACCTCGCTCACAAGCATATTTATAAGCTCCTTGCGCTCTTTTATCTGCGCGGTGAGCAGGTCTAGGTTTTGCAACTTGCTGTTTATATCCTTCTTCGATGAGAGGAGTATGTTTTCCTTCTGCGCTATCTCTTTCTGCAACGCGCCCACTTGGCCGCGCATCTTCTTTATCTCTGCTGTTTGCGCGGCAGCCACCACGCTGAAAAAGAGTAGCAGTATAGTGAGGAGGTGTTTTATCTTTCGCATTGTGTTGTGTTACTTGTTTGTGTGTTATTAAATACCCAGCGCCTCGAGCAAGGCTGCAAGCCCCACCCTTTTGTATGACTGTGAGAGGGGTGTGGGGCTATAATCGGTAAGCACGCCCACTTTGCTAAACAAGAAAGCGAGCTCTACCCTGCTGCTCGACCCACCCAACGACATATTTATTGAGTGAGGAAACATTTTATCACCCACAGGCTTAAAACTGTTGTACACGCAGGTTACGGTTGTGCCGTTACCGTGCGTAGCCACGCTTTTCACCAAAAGCCCTGTGTTTTTCTGAACATAGTAGTCGTATGTTATCCCCTTGGCCTTACCTGTAAGCAGGAGCGTGTCGCCCAAAAGGGTGGCAACCATACTTACAAGCAGTTCTTCGGGCTCTGTGCCTGCGGGTACATATATTTTACTCTGCAACACCGCCTCGAGAAGAGAATAGTCGAGCCCCAAGTGGCTCAAAAGAGGCACGTCGCTATATCGCACTACAGAGTACTCCTTCTTCATACGATTCATCAGCATTGCCGACAAGGGGCTAAACTCCACACGCGCAGCCTCGAATAGCCCAAGCGGTGTTATGCTCACCTGCACCCCCTCGCCCTCTTTAAGCTTCATTGTGCCAGAAAGGGAGATATCTTTTTTATCGGCACGGCCCTGCAGCTTAACCTTTGCCGAGTAACCCTCCACATTACCCTGCACCGCGGGCATAGCAACCACCTCGGCAAGGGAGAGGCCGGCCACGTTGCTCTCTTTTTTTATGTTTTTTGTAGGGCTACACCCTGCCAACAAAGCAGCAACCAGGAGAAACAGAAGTACTCTTAAACTATTTTTTCTTGCCATCGGGTATATACTTTTTCTTCTTAATCTTTCGTTTCAAAATCTTTGAATTGTCGCCGGCCTTTTGCGCCTGCACCCAACACTCAACTGCTTTTTGCAGCTCGCCACACTTGGAATATATGTCGCCACAGTGGTGTAGCACAACTGCGCTTGCTTCCCCCTCGGCTTGCAGAAGTTTGTCGACATACTCTTTTGCTTCGTCGTAACGCCCCAATCGAAAGAGTATCCAAGCGTAGGTGTCTATGTAGATAACCTCCTCGGGCTCCTCCTTCAGAGTGTGGTAGCTCATCTCCAAGGCGCGCTCGAGCTCGCGGTTTTCAAGCGCAAGGTAGTAGGCGTAGTTGTTAAGAATAAGCACGTTTGTGCTGTTGTACGAGAGCGACGAGTCGTAGGCGGCAAAGGCCTCATCCGTCTTCCCCATATCGTAGTAGGCATCGGCAAGCTGGGAATAAACCTCGGCTATAAAGTCGCTGTCCGTGTCGGGCGAGCACCTCTCTATGCCAGCCTTGTAGCTCTGCACGGCATCGTCTTTGCGCCCAAGCAGGTGGCAAGCCAAGCCTTTGTAGTGATAAAACTCCAGCCTGTCGGGGTGATACATTATGGCTGTGTCGCACTCGGCTATAATTTCGGTGTAGTTGTTGCGCTCTATGGCATACTGCAGCTTCATTTTGCGAGCATAACGGTTGTCGGGCTCCAAGGATAGTATTTTGTTGAGTATAGGAAGTTGCTCCTCCTCACCCTTGCGGCTGTAGTCGAGGAAGAGGGAGTAGACCATTGCAATTTCGAGCGAGTTATAGGGTAGCTCTATCAACGTGTCGAGCAGGTTTGTTACATAGGCATAACAACCCGCCGAGTCTATGCGCTCTCTATAGGTTATGTAGCTCGAAAGTTTTTCCACCCTCTCCTTGCCGGTAAATTTTTCGTTCTTCAGCAGGCTCTCTATCTGCTGCACATAGAGCGAGTCGTTGCCGGCCTCTTTGTAGTGCTCCACAAGCGACAGCTGGGCGGCCACATTTGTGGGCTCTTTCTCTAATATGTCGTTGTAGATAGCAAGCGCTGTATCCTTCTCGCCAAGCATATAGTAGGTGTCGGCCTCTATTGCGCGGAAGCGTTGGTCGTCGGGATATTCGGCCGACAGGGCTTTAAGCTCGGCAAAAGCTTTGTCGCGCTGCTGCATAATAACATACATGCGGAACTTTTGCATCGACACAAGCTCGTCGCGCCCCTCTATCTCCTCATATCGTTCAAGAGCTGCTACTGCTTCGGGGTACATCGCTTGTTCGGCATAATGAGCCGAGAGAGAGAAGAATACATCGCTCTTGTCGGGAAAGGCTACGGCCATCTCCTCATAAACTTTGAGCACAGCGTCGCGGTTGTTCTCTGTATCGTAGAACTGTACAAGCAACAGCCAAAAGTGATAGTTACCGGGGTTTTCACCCACAATCTTTTTAAGTATGGCAAGCGCCTCATCTCTGTGCCCAAGATACTGGTACATATTTACCAGCTCGTAAAGCACGGCCGACGAGGAGGGTTGCAAGGTGCGGCAGTGTTCCAGCATATCGAACGCGGCGTCATACTTCTCCTGCTCCACAAGCGACAAAGCCTGCAGATAGTAATAATCGGCCTCACGCTCATAGGCGATAGAGTCGCCCCCTTCGCACACAACCATAGCCGACGCCTGCAGACACAAGCCCCACAGCATCAGAAAAAACACGGTTATATGTAGCAAGCGACCCTTCATCACTCTATATCTCACACACCTGTGTGCCCAAAACCACCTGCACCACGCTCTGTATCGTCGAGCACCTCAACCTCGCTCCACTCAACCTGCTCGTGGCGGGCAATAACCATCTGTGCGATGCGCTCTCCGTCGGTTATCGTAAAGGGCTCCGAAGAGAGGTTTACCAAAATAACGCACACCTCACCACGGTAGTCGGCGTCGATAGTTCCGGGAGAGTTAAGCACGGTTATACCTTTTTTTATTGCAAGACCGCTACGGGGGCGCACTTGTGCCTCGTAGCCGGCAGGCAGAGCCATAAAAAGCCCTGTAGGCACAAGCACACGCTGCAAGGGTTGCAGCTCTATGGGCTCGTCGATGTTGGCTCTCAAGTCCATACCTGCCGAAAGGTCTGTTGCATAGGCGGGTAGCTGATGTTTCGATTTATTTATAATCTGTACCTTCATATTCTTTATTTGTGTTGTTAAAAGAAAAACTCCGAGCAAAGCAATTTGTTCTCGGAGCCTTTCTTGAGGTTTTGTTTTTTAATTATCCTTGTTCACAGGGTAAAAGACTTTGTTTGCTCCTGATGTAAATTTTATCGCATCGGGGTTTTCCTTGGCAAACGACTCTATGTATCTCATTCTCTTGTCGTCCTGCAACTCGTCGACAGCGATGAGCAAGCCTGTCTCCTCCACATTACCAAAATCCTTGTTCACCGCCGTGCCAAAGATGCGCATCGTGGGCGACAAGCCCATATAAGCGTTTACCATAGGGGGTATAGCAAGACCAAAACGGTGTACCTCCTGCTTCAGTGTTCTGTAGTCCTCTTTAAAGGTCTCTTTGTCGAATATTGCAGCAAGTTCCTCCTCGGGTGTCTCTATCAACAAAGGCGTGGTGGGCACCACAAGCTTATCGGGGTCGGCAAAGTGTTTCTTAAGGAAGTAAAGAATCATATCGCGAGCCTTTGTAAGGTAGCTGGGGTACATAGTAACCTTGCCAAAGAGATACTTAACGTCGGGGATAACCACGGTGAGCGCACCCAAGCCGTCCCACAAGTTGTCGAGAGCAAAGATACTCTTCGAGCCCATCTTCGACGACTGATACTCCAGCGCCACAAAAGCGCGGCCAAGCTCCACGGTGTAAGGCAGTATCTCTTTCAAGAACTTTTCAGAGAAAGAGAACATTCCGTGAGCTGTAGCCACAATGGGCTCGCCCTTCTCGTCGAAACGAACATCCTTGCCAAAAATATATCTATAACCGCCTATAATATCGTCGCAGTCGGGGTTCCACACTATAAGCTGCTTGTAGGGGTTCTCCATAGTGTCAAACTCGTCTATATCGACAGCCTTACCCGTACCACCACCAGCCGCACGGAAAGCTATCTCGCGCAAACGGCCTATCTCGCGCATAACATTCGGCGAGTCAAAGGCGGTAACAATGTATATCTCGTTATTACTACGATGGGTGAAGCGCAAACGCTTCTCTTCGGTCAATTCGGCCTTCAAAAGTTCCTTCGGAACCGGAGCAATTATATCTTCCATATCTATTTTGCGGCATCACAATTTATAAACCAACTCCTTCACATACTGAGCCCACTCAACGGGTTTCTTCGAAGAGTCGAACGTTTGCCAGGGTATAGGCTTACCAATTGTCACCTTAAATGTTTTATTTCTGTTCTTGAACATCTCGTCGCTCAAATAGAGCATCGCTATATTGAATTTTATCCCCAACATCTTGTTTATATTGGCAAGACGATAGAAAAAGTCGGAGTTGCGCCCCTCGAAGTGTATGGGGATAATATCGCGCTGTGTCTGCACACTTTTTGTTATGAAAGTCTTCTTCCACTCAAGGTCGCGTATCACACCACCCTGCCTGCGCGAGCAGATACCAGCGGGAAACATAACAATATTATTGTCGCTGTCGAAAGCAGCATTTACCACTTGGGGAAAGTTGCGAGCCTGCTTGCCGGTTTTGTTTATAGGCACCCAAAACGAAGATATCTGCGGGATATTCATCAACAAATCGTTAACAAGAAGCTTTATCCTGCCCTCGTACTTCTGACCAAGAATATAGGCAAGCCCCAAGCCATCTTGCGCACCCAGCGGGTGGTTGCTGACAAATGTATAACGCCCATCTTGAGGCAAATTCTCTAACCCCTGAACATCGAACGAGTTGTTGAAGTACTCCATAAACGCACCTATAAAATCGAGGTCGCGCTTCTTGTAGTTAAGACGCAGAAACTCGTTCATCTCGTCCTGGTGGATAATCTTCTTCAGGTAAGAGACCAAAAAGCGAGGTATATAACGTGCCTTCTTACCTGCTTTTGCAGCCAGAATCGCATCTACATCTATCTTTAGCACTTCGTCCATTGCCTTTTTTCCTAAAATGGTTTATTTAATGCAAAAATATATTATATTTTTTACACCGCAAAACATTTATAACCATTAAAACGAAACAAAAAATGTTAAGAATGTCATTAAAAGCACGACTCAAACCCTGGTGGGTGAGGTATTTTTTGGAAGTTTTTCAGTTCGCCAGTAAAAGTTGGTGGAGCAAAAATCTTTTAATTAAATTTCTCGGTATTAGGCAGGGTGGACAAAAAAGACAACCAATTTCTTAGTTGTCTTTTCAAGTGGTGCCACCGGAAAATGAGTTGTATTTCTAAATGGCTCTATATCACTGCGGTTCTCGCGAAAATAAACTGCACCTCGGCATAGATTAAACAAGTTTATCTCTGCTCTCGGTTTGTGCTATTTTTGTCATTAAAGAATTGCAACAAACGTAATCTCCCGCTATTGCTCCACCTAAATTCTGCACCATTTTGCAGTGTCTCGCAGAGTTGAATTCCTACTTTGATGTAAAGGTAGTGCAAGCCGAGAGAAGAACAAAATAAATGAGTTTATTTTTTCATCCGAGGCGCCGCCTACCTTCGGCGAAGCCAAAGAAGTGAAATAATTTGAAACAGAAATGGGTACGCAAAAATTTTACTCCACCTCAGTTCGGAATCCCTTTTTATTTTTTTCTATTTGATTTTATCGAATAATTATTTATATTACTCTGAGTTGTATTGATTGTATACTTATATCTGTGCTAATGGCGTTTTATCAGCATATAGTTGAGATTGCAGTATCTTGATATTACTATTTGGGAATAGCGTATTTAGTTCCTTTTTATAAACATTCTCTTCTTCTTTTTGGATTTTGTTGTATACTACTTTTCGTGGATCATTGTGTGAATAT
>JAZKYU010000024.1:0-18391 GCA_045612305.1 Bacteroidaceae bacterium | reverse complement strand
AAATCTAAACTATCCCGAGTAAGTATTATATGTATATATAAACAAAAAAGGTTACGTTATATAACGTAACCTTTTTTGTTTATATATACATATAATACTTACTCGGGATAGTTTAGATTTTCATCGGTAGCACATACAAGCACCTCGGTGAGATACTTGCGAGCCTCCCACTTAGCCTCGGGAAGGTTCATAAGCAGGTAGTTGCCGCAGTCACGCGCCGATGCTCCGGGAACATCGCCTTCAAAAGAAACAACAAACTCAAACGCTTCGAGAAGCAAAGGCAAAACCTCGGCCGAGCTCACCTCGCCCTTAACTATAAGGTAGTTGCCTGTCAAACACCCCATAGGGCCCCAATAAATAATCCTGTCGGCCCACACAGGGTGGTTACGAAGAAAAGTCGCCACGAGGTGCTCCATAGCGTGTATAGCCGAAGGGCTCAACACCGGCTCGCGATTGGGCTCTTTCATACGCACATCGAAGGTGGTAACAACCTCGCCTCCCACAACGTCGCGACGCGACACATACACCCCACGTTTGAGATGAAGGTGGTCTATTGTAAAACTTGGTATCTTTTTCATAAATCAAATATTCATTAAAAAACGGCGTATAACACCAAACGAGCGGTTGGCCATCTCGCCCCAGAAATTTTCGTACTGCTCTATGTGGTTATCCACACCCGGGGTATCACTTATTATGCGGAAGCTCACAAACGGCACGCCATAAATGTAGCAGGTGTGCGCTATAGAGGCCGACTCCATATCAACAGCAAGGCCGGCGGGGAAGTTCGACTTTATAACATCGAGTTCCTCACGGTCGGTTATAAACTTATCACCGGTACATATAAGGCCTGCGTGTATGCGTGTAGAGCTCTCCATAGTATCGTTAAGTGCGAGAGCACCCTGCCACAGTTTTTCGGGCACAGGGAACAATGCGGGTAAGCCTTGAATTTGACCATACTCGCAACCCATACCACACCACACATCGTGATAAACAAGTGAGGAACTTACCACAACATCCATAACACCCAAACAAGTATCTATGCCACCAGCAACACCCGTGCTTACCACGACATCGGGGGAGTATGCACGGATAAGCTCTGCTGCACCAAGCGCCGCGTTCACCTTTCCTATACCACACTTGCGGAGCACAATCTCCTTGTCGCCCATAGAGCCTACAAGATATTCAGCACCACCTTCAACACACTCGCGCGCATTCGTGAGCAACGTTGCAAGCTGCTCAAATTCCGATGTCATTGCGACTAAAACTCCTATCTTCATAAATTATAGAAAAAACAGTGAGAACAAAACATAAACCCAGTGAGCCACCACCGCAGCCACTATACCACCTATCGTGTGGGCAGCTATAGCCTTCGATGTGAGGTGGCGGAAACCTATCGCATCGAGCATAGCTGTGTGTGTACTCAAATAGCCGCTCCAGCACATACCTATAGCGGTAAACACAGCGATAGCGTTACCATCTATCCACCCCGCTGAAGCAAAGTTGGGTATAAGGCCAAGAGCCGCACCCACGGCACCAAGAGCCGTTATGGGGAAAGCTATAAGGTGAGGGTCACGAAAGCCGAAAAGAAGCTCAAACACTATGCCCAACTTCTCGCCCACCCAAGGCAACAGCTGCACACCCTCGTAGACAGCACCTGTAAACTCGCCTGTCGCCGAAGGGCCAAATGTAAAGAGCATCACAAGAGTCGATATTATGAGCACGCCGGGGATTATGGCCATACCCACGTCTACACCCGTGCGACCACCGTCGAGCAGAGAATCGAGTATGCGCTGAAAGAGAGGTTTTTCCACATCCTGCGCCTCAAAATCTTCCACCTCTTGCGCATCGCAAGCATCTTCATATTTATACTCTGGACAAGCTTTTACAACAAAATACTGCATAATGCGGGTTGAAACAATACAACCGCACACTGCGCCAAAAAGACCTATAAAAGGCTCAACAAAATAAGACTGGCCTACCATAAAAACAATAACAAGCAAGCCCATACCAAAGGCCGTACCAAAGTTTGTAAGCGAGATAAACTGATATTTTTTAAAGTAGGCACTAAAGCGTTTGTCCTGCGCTAGAGATATAATCGCGGGGTTGTCGGACAAGAAAGTGAGCACCGCGCCAAGCGAAGCAACACCCGGAAGGTTGAAAAGAGGCTTCATCAACGGGCGCAACAGCTTTTCGAGCAACGACACCACGCCAAATTCCACAAATATGCGCCCTATGGCACCTGTTATCACACATATTGCCATAAGATAGAACACCGTGTTAAGCAAGAGGTCGTGTGCGGTGCGCATAATAGTGTTGAGCATATTTGCCGTGCCCATCTGCGAGGCAAGATACACAAAAAGCAGAAAGACTACAGCCAAGCAAACAACGCCCGAGGGCACATACTTAAGTAGCTTTTTCATAGAATTTTATTTGCTATGCTGAACAAATCCATCTTCCAAGTAACACCCACAGAGAGATAGGTATTGTTGTCGCGAAGCACGGTTGCGGGTGTGTCGTTACCAAAGGTAAACGAGCCCACAGCGTGCAAACGCACTTCGTTGCGACCATCTTTCAAGGGATAGTACTCAACACCGGCACCCACGCGGGTAACCTCGGCACCAGGCGATACTATAAAATCTTTCTCCACACCGCTGTTGTTTACATCGTAGCTGGCCTTTGCAAAAAGGTTGAGTTTCTCGGTAGGGCGCCACGCAATAGTTGTTATAGCCGACACGTCGGAGAAAAGGAAAGTCTGGCCGCTTGCAGCACGATTCATAAGGTCGACATCTATAGTAAACTTTCCAAATTTGAAGCGGTTACCCAATGATATATAGTTAACATACTTGCCGGGGAGATACTCCATCATATTCACAGAGTAAAGTGTGTTAAACCAGCCATGTGAGCCCATCCACATAAAGTTATAGGCATACATATCTTTCTGTTTCTTCATAACCGCTTTGCCATCAGCATCCACCACCACATTACCATCAGCGTC
Organism: Bacteroidaceae bacterium; assembly: GCA_045612305.1. Lineage (GTDB taxonomy): Bacteria > Bacteroidota > Bacteroidia > Bacteroidales > Bacteroidaceae > HGM04593. The sequence continues at coordinate 15,396 of JAZKYU010000024.1, read as the reverse complement.
CACCACTGCAACATCTCCACGGAAGGGACTCTCACATATCTGTGCCAAGAACTTATCCTTGCCTTCGTTGAAGCTATAGCCCGCACTCACACCAAGCTGATAGCAGGGCACGTTGTACCACCACTCCGAGCAAAAGTAAAGGTCGATAGGAGCAATATCATACTCATAACCACCTATCGCAACCACTAACTTACCTGCCGAAATATCAAAGTTGTTTTTCTTCCAGTTGAGATACACCCAGTCTGTTGCATCGAAAAAGCTTGCATCAGAGTTGTTTTTGTTAAGACTCTGACAATAAGAGTAAGAAAACTCCTCGCTTATATTGCCGTCGATGCGCAAGTTAAGAAACTTTCCTTTGAAGCCTGTAGCGTCGTCGTTTGTAGCACCTTGTATGTACTCGTGCTGATAGTCGCCGCGTGCCTCAACTCTAAAATTCAACAAACTATGTTGCTCTTGTGCCTGAAGGGCGAGAACAAAAAACGCTGCAAGCCCTAAAAAGAAAGCCTTTTTCATAGTATTTTGTGTGTTATGTGTTTCCCACATCATAATAACTTATGATGCAAAAATATATCAAATTATCTGTTTCACAAGCCAGCACACCCTTTTATTCGCACAACGCAAAAGAGTTTACCGCCGCAATCACCCCCTCAACCTCTTCGTCACTCATAACAGGAGAGATGGGGAGGCTTAGCTCTGTTGCGTGTATGCTCTCACTTACAGGCAGCGACAAAGCCGCAAATTCCACAAGTGCCTGCTGGCGATGCGGTGCTATGGGATAGTGAATAATTGTTTCAACCCCACAGGATGCAAGGTGTTTTTGAAGTTCGTCGCGATGCTCGCTAAAGATAGGGAAGATGTGATAAACGTTCCCCTCGTCACACCCCGACACGGGCAATGCCACGCGAGGGTTTTTTATATCGGCCAAATATCGACGAGCTATAGCACGACGCCTCTCGTTGTCGGCGTCGAGACGGGGAAGCTTAACAAGCAACGCAGCTGCCTGCAACTCGTCGAGCCGGCTGTTTACCCCTTTATATATGTTCACATATTTTTTTGCCGAGCCGTAGTTTGCGATAGCACGAACAACGGCCGCAAGCTGAGCGTCGTCGGTGACAACAGCCCCCGCATCGCCCAAAGCACCTAAATTCTTGGCAGGATAGAAACTAAAACCCGCCGCATCGCCTATTGAGCCCACACGCTTGCCACGATATAGTGCACCGTGAGCCTGGGCACAATCTTCGAGCACCTTCAAAGAGTGTTTGCGTGCAATCTCCATCAACGGGGCCATATCTACAGCCTTGCCATAGAGGTGCACGGGGAGTATAGCCTTTGTTCTGGGGGTTATCAAGGGCTCTATCTTGGTTACATCGATATTGCAACTATCCTTGCAAGGCTCGCAAAAAACGGGAACAAGCCCTGCACGCGTAACTGCAAGTATAGAGGCTATATAAGTATTCGCAGGCACAATAACCTCATCGCCAGCATCCATAACTCCAATTTCCACATAAGCACACAGCACAAGGGTAAGAGCATCGAGCCCGTTAGCCACGCCCACACAGTAACGCGCGCCACAATAGGCTGCAAAAGCCTCCTCAAACGCCTTGTTTGCCGCACCTTGCAGATACCAACCACTCCGAACAACCCTAGCAACCTCCTCCGATAGCTTGGGTTCAAAAGAGCCGTTCACACGTTGCAGGTCGAAGTATTTAATCATGGGGTATATTTTTTATATCAAGTTCGTAAGTATCGTAAACCACAGCTCTGCCACCAAAGCCCTCTTTTTGAAAGATGAGCCCCTTGTTTAGCACACGCCCACCCTCCTCGACCGAGGTGCCAAAATCGAAGTACTCTTTGTGGGCATATTCTTCGCGCAAAAGATAGTCGAAAAGGAGGTCGACCGCACCGTTTTTGCGCCCCTCCTCAACAGAGCCTATATACTGCACACGCGCCACGCGCTCGGTGATGTACAAAACAGTGCCCGCAACGGTTATGCCCGCTTTGTCTATAACCCTATAAAGTTTTATATTATCGGGGAAACGCGAAGCCAGAAGCTCTATCTCGCCGAGAGAGTGCACAGGAGTTGTTGAGTGCACTTTTTGCAAGTTTTCCTGCAACACCGCCCAAAAGGCTGCATAGTCGCAGCCGGCAACTACCGAAAAACCAGCGCCGAGAGCAGCCTTCACCTTGCGACGACGCAAGGTACTCAAAGGAAGAGCATCGCCCCGCCACACAACCGACGATATGCGACGAGCAACAAGGCTCGCTTCGCTGCGGAAAAGCATATAAAGTTCCTCCTCTGCGGGGTATGTGGCATAAATATGCGGTACAGGGCTGTATTTTATTTTTTTCACCTCCGTGCACGCCTCTAAATGAGAACGCAACGCGGCAAACAGGGCCGCAACATCGGCTATCGAGGTATCTTTTTTCACAAGAAAACCGCCGTATGTGAGCCCACCGTGCGAGAGAAGCACATCGCCATCGATGCAAGCAGGCAACACCCCGATAAGTTTCTTACCCTTGTAAAAAAGCAAAGAGCAGTCGGTTAAACGAGGGTTGTAATCAATGTAGCCACGCAGGAAAAGGAAGGTAAAATTCTTGCAGCACGACACAAAACCGTCCCACAGCACCTGCATAGAGGCGTTGTAACGAACAACGGTTATTGCATCTTGGGCTGTGTTACTCATCGGTTTATATATTCTAGAAATTCATCGTGAGAATTTATGTATGTCGAGGGGTCGTAGCTATGCGATGCAAGAACAAGCAACACCGCATCGGGTGAAAAATTTGTGAGCTCGTTCCAGGTTTCGGGAGGCACAAGAAGCCCCTTCGAGCGAGAGCATAGATGATAATTTCTGCGCCCGTTTTTGTCTTCGAGGCATATATCTATGCTACCGTTAACCGCTACCAAGTATTGATATGATATTTTGTTGGCGTGGAAACCGCGCTCCACCCCCTGCGGGACATCATATATCCAGTATACACGCGATATAGGGAAAGGCACGTCGGCCAGCCCTTCTACAATCGCCAGATATCCACGCGGGTCTTTATGTGCTTTTATATCGTCCATATATTTTTAACGGGAAATGGGTGTTTTTATTATCCTCCACACCCTCCACTATGCGAAGATACTAATAAAGCATAAAAAAACACCCTAAAAGGCAGAGTTTGTTTGAAAATCCAATAAAATTATACCCAAAAAGAAAAAAACAACGGGCAGGCACATAGTTGCGCCTGCCCTCGGCCTGCTTCATCATCACACATCAACCACAGACAGACCTCGATGCCCTAATAGCAGATTTTGTAAAGGCACCGTAAAAGTAAAATAAAAAAGAGGGCTGTTTTGTTCGACAAAGAGAAGAAAAAGCTCGCTCCCGTTGCTTTTTTGAAATATTTTGCCGTATTTTGTAAAAGTGTTGCCACGGCAGCGCGCACATAAAGAGTAAAAACCTTAAAACCAAAATACTATGACTATACCCGCAGAGTACGACGAAATTCGTCCTTACGTTCCCGAAGAGCTTCCGCAAATATTTGAAGAGCTTATTGCCGACCCCGAATTTCAAACAGCTATGGGGTATGCGTTCCCCGGTATGCCGTTCGAGCAGATAGCTGCTGCGATGCGTGCATCCAAGAGCAATGTAGAATTTCAGCTTGCAATTGTGGCACCCTTCATAAAAGGGTTGTTGGCAAAATTGAGCACCGGCATCACTTTGAGCTACGACAACAAAGAGTGCCTGAAGAACGCGCTCTGCATATCAAACCACCGCGACATCATCCTCGACTCGGCCTTCTTGTGCATCTTGTTCATAGAGAACATAGGCAACACCGTGGAGATTGCCATCGGTGACAACCTTCTCATACGCCCGTGGATTAAAAAACTTGTACGCGTTAACCGCAGCTTCATCGTGCAACGTTCGGCATCGATACGCGAGATGCTCGCCTCGTCGAAGCGTCTTTCGTCTTATATGCACCACACTATAACAGAGCGCAAACAGCCCATCTGGCTTGCACAGCGCGAGGGCCGTGCAAAAGACTCTAACGACTTCACACAAGAGGGCCTCATAAAGATGCTCTCTATGTACTCTAGCGGCAATATGGTCGATGCACTCAAGGAGCTCAACATTGCGCCCACCTCAATATCTTACGAGTACGACCCCTGCGACTACTTGAAGGCCAAAGAGTTCCAGCAGAAACGCGACAACCCCGAGCACAAAAAATCTCCTATGGACGACCTTGTTAATATGCAACAGGGCCTTATGGGCTACAAAGGTGCTATACACTACCACGTTGCCAACTGCATAAACGACGAGATAGACCAGATAGACCGCACACTCACCAAGAACGAGATAACAGCTACCGTAGCACGCATCATAGACAAGTACATACATAGCAACTATCGTTTCTGGCCCATAAACTATTATTACTACGAGCTGCTCACAGGCGACACAAGATTTGCCGACAAATACACCCCCGAAGAGGCAACAAAGCTCGACGCATACCTCGCCGACCGCATTGCGAAGGTAGACCTCCCCGAAAAAGACGAGGCCTTCTTGCGTACAAAAATCCTCGAGATGTATGCAAACCCGTTGAAAAACTATTTGAAAGTAACAGAGGGGTAAACCACCCTAAAAGCCTAAACAAAACGGGTTGTGATGCGCGCATCACAAACCGTTTATATTTTACACAAAGAACACTTACTCTCCACCATAAGTTTTCTCAATATCCTCCATAATTGCCATAACCTCGTCTATCTTTTCGGCACGCAAGAGAGCTATGCGAGTAGAACGAAAGTCGGGAAGGCCCTTTAACAGAGGTGTTGCGGCAAGGTGACGACGCACGTGCAGAATACCGGGGCGCTCGCCCAACCAATCGACGCTGTCGCGCACCTGTGTGCGCAAAATATCCATACACTCTTTAAAGGTGAAGGGCACAGCCGGCTCACCGTTGAGAAGATAGTGCTTTACATCGCGAAAAATCCACGGCTGCCCAAAACTTGCACGGCCTATCATTATAGCATCTACGCCGTAGCGGTCGAAACACTCTTTAGCTCTCTCGGGCGTTCTTATATCACCGTTACCTATAATAGGTATGTGCATACGAGGGTTCTCCTTTATCTTGCCTATGAGCGACCAGTCGGCTTCGCCGGTATACATCTGCGCGCGGGTGCGGCCGTGCACAGTGAGGGCGGCGATACCGCAATCTTGCAATCTTTCGGCAAGTTCCACTATGCACTTGCTGTTCTCGTCCCAGCCCAAGCGTGTCTTAACGGTCACAGGAATTTTCACAGCATCAACCACCGCTTTGGTTATCTCGAGCAGCTTGGGGATGTTCTGCAACATACCCGCTCCACAACCCTTACGGGCAACTTTTTTCACAGGACAGCCGAAGTTTATATCCAAAATATCGGGGCGCGCCTGCTCCACACGCTTGGCAGCCTCTACCATAGGCTCAACCTCGTTGCCGTATATCTGTATGGCTACGGGGCGTTCCTGCTCATAGACCGTAAGTTTGCGCACCGTGCTGTTTATATCGCGTATGAGCGCATCGCTCGACACAAACTCCGTATACACCATATCGACCCCAAACCGCTTGCAAAGCAGGCGAAAGGCAGCATCGGTTACATCCTCCATCGGAGCAAGGAACACGGGATATTTTCCAAATTCTATGTCGGCAATCTTCATCGTGATAATTCAAATTACTGTTTTTCTGCTGCAGAGAGCATCTCTTTGCGCAGCTCAATGTTCTTTTCAAACTCCGCTTTATTTGCGCGAGTTCTTTTCCATCTATTATGTGTCCAAAGCCACGATGCAGGCTCTTCGCGTATATCCTTTTCGGCTAGACGGAAGTACTCGTTTGTTATCTCGTTCTCAGGCACGAGAGTGGGATCTTCATACATCAACTCAAAGTGTGCAATGTATCGCCCACGCTTCACTCTCCTCACTCGCAAGTAGAAGACCGAAGCCTTAAAACGGCGTGCCATCTTTTCGGCACCGGTAAAGACCGCTGTATCTTGGTTCAAGAAAGTTACCCAGTGATTCATCGCCTCAATCTTGGGAAGTTGGTCGGCGATAAAGCCATAAACAAACTTTTTGCCCTCCTTCACTATGCCTACAATGTGACGCAAGGTGTTTTTCATAGTAACGTTGTCGGCACCATACTGCGCACGCATATCTTTAAATATTTTGTCGAAACGTGGATTGCGTAACTTGTGATATATAGCGCCCGACACAACTTGCTCGTCGTGTATGTGCAACGGAATGCTTGTTACAAACTCCCAGTTAAAGGTGTGAAGCATATAGCACACGCAAGAGCGGCCCTCGTCCAGCATGCGTTGTACCTCGTCGAGACCGGTAAATTCCATACGACGTTTCACCTCTTCTGCGCTCATACCATAGAACTTTATAGTCTCCACAAAATAGTCGCACAACCTGTGATAAAACTCTTTTTCTATAGCAAGAAGCTCCTTCTCACTCTTCTCGGGGAAAGAGTTTTTCATATTCTTGCGCACCACCTTGCGGCGATATTTCACCACGTAGTACACGAGGAGATAAACAAAATCGGAAAAGAGATACAACACTCTCAAAGGCAGTTTGTTGAGCAGATAAAGAAGCGCAACTGCCACAAAATTTCCAAAAGCGGACATATTATTATTGTTAAGTTGTTTTTCACAAGTGTGATCCCGCTGGGATTCAAACCCAGGACCTCCGGAACCGGAATCCGGTGCTCTATTCAGCTAAGCTACAGGACCTTTACCTCATACGCTCACGCAAGGCAAGCGCAAAGATAGTGAAAAAAATCTCTCTGCGGGATAATTATACGTTTTTTCATTATTACAACACACCTATTTTATAGGGTATTTTATTTGAGAATACTCGACTACACGCCACACTCGCAGTTAAATATTCAAGCAAAATGCTGTTTTCGCCCGTAATTAAGACGGCCCCACAACATACTTTTGCTCGTTAATAAAAATATTCAAATAAACTTGATATTTCTTACCCGCTTATTCGTATATTTGCTTGCAGCGAAGATACTTTCGCTCGCTGGGAAAAATATTCAAGCAAGCTTGATATGTTTTCGCTCGCTTATTCGTATATTTGTCCTTTGCAGGGTGTGTGCCCAGCTTTTGTATAAATATTTTTTGTGCGTGATGAATAGATTTATATACATCGTCTTGTCTCTTTTTCTGGCGACAGGCTTTTTGCAGGCGCAGAACAGGAACGTTGCCCGCAAACACTTTCTTGCAGGCGAGTATGAGGTTGCAAAGCCTATGTTCGAGAGCTTGCTCAAGCGTTATCCTCGCAACAGCGAGTATAGTTATTGGTATGCGGTTTGCTGCTACGAAACAAAAGATACGGCGGCCGACATAAAAGGCCTGCTTGAATTTGCAGCTTCGCGTAAAATCTCCAACGCTCACCGCTACCTTGGCGACCTTTATGCTGACAGCTGTAACTATGTTGCCGCCGCCGAAAAGTACGAAGAGTTTCTCTCCGTCTCCACCGACGACTCCCTGCTCGCAGTCTACAAGGCAAAACTTAATTTTGTAAACAGGCTCTATCGCATGATAGGCACGGCCGAAAAGGTGTGTGTAATCGATAGCTTTGTGGTTGACAAGGAAAATTTCCTGTCGGCCTACAAGGTGGGGCGCGATGTGGGCTCTCTATCAACCGTGGCAGACTTCTTTGACGAGGAGGATGAGGACGGTGGTTTTCTCTCCGAGACAGAACGTGGCAGCGATATCTACTATGCTATGCGCAACGATGCCGAGGGCGACACCTTGCTCAAGCTATATCACAGCAGTTTGGTGGGTGAGCAGTGGAGCAAGCCTGCGAAACTTAAGGGTATAGACACCGGAGGTAACGATAATTACCCCTTTATGCACACCGACGGCTTGACTCTCTATTTTGCAAGCGACGGCGAAGGCTCGATAGGCGAGTACGACATCTTTATCACCCGTTACGACACCGAGAACGGGCGTTACTTGCGCCCCGACAACGTGGGTATGCCGTTTAACTCCACCGCAAACGATTATATGATGGTGGTTAACGAGATGGCCGGTCTTGGTTGGTTTGCCAGCGACCGCCTGCAACCCGACGGTAAGGTGTGTGTCTACGTGTTTATTTACAACGGCGACAAGGAACGCTGCGATATAGAAAAAGATGGGTACGACAAGGTGCTTGGGCTTGCACAGCTGCGCTCTATCGCCAATACCCAGAACGATAAAGAGGAGGTGCGCAAGGCTCGCAGGCAGCTTGCTATGTTGCTCTACGAGGTTGAGGACGAGAAAAAACAGGGCGATTTTCTCTTCGTTGTCGACGATGCGCTCGACTACACCTCTTTGAGCGACTTTAAAAATCCGCAGGCAAAAGCTCTTTTTCAAAAGTGGCAGAGTGCTTGTGTGCAGTACGAAAAAGATGTGAAGCTCTTGCAGGAGAAACGCGATGCTTATGCGGCGTCGGTGCAGGCTGCGCAGGGGCGTATGCGTGACGAAATTTTGCGTTTGGAACAGAAGGTCGACAGCGATTATTATACTCTGCAGCAGATGGAGTATGAGATACGCAGGCTTGAGACCGACAAAATTTATAAAAAGTAACCCGTTTTTTTATGGAACTTGTTATAATTGGTGTGTTTGTGCTTTTGGGCGTTCTGCTGCTTGCGGTAGAGGTTGCGCTCATACCGGGTTTTGGCCTTGTGGGTGTAACAGGCGTTGCTTCTCTTGTTGCGGCTGTGGTGTATGCTTTTACAGTGCTTGGTGTGCTCGCAGGGTGGGTTGTGCTGGGCATTGTGGTTGTGGCCATAGTATTGTTTGTGTCGTGGGCGGTAAGCGGCAAAACTTTCCGTCGTGTGGCTTTGAAAAAGAGCATCGACTCGTCTACCAAAAACCCTCTTGTCGATACTTTAAAGGTGGGCGACGAGGGTGTTGCTCTCACCCGTTTAGCACTTGTTGGCGAGGCCGATTTTGCAGGCCGTCAGCTCGAGGTTACATCGGCTATGGGCTTTATAGATGAGGGCGAGAGCGTGTACGTCGCGCGCATAACCGAGGATACGGTTTTTGTAAAGAGAAAGTGAAACTTGCACCCTTGCTTGGTTTGTACAAATTTAAAACAATATAGTTATGGAAAATTTTATGTTAATTGGGATAGTGTCGGTGGCTGTGCTGGTGGTGCTGTCTATATTCTTTCATTATGTGCCCTTTATGCTGTGGCTGTCGGCTTCGGTGTCGGGTGTGTATGTGTCGCTCATACAGCTCTTTTTGATGCGCATACGTAACGTGCCTCCCCACACAATTGTGGCTGCTATGATTGAGGCTCACAAGGCGGGGCTCGAAAATATAACCCGCGACGATCTCGAAGCTCACTACCTTGCCGGCGGTCACGTGGAGAAGGTGGTGCACGCTCTTGTGTCGGCGTCAAAGGCCAACTTCGAGCTTTCGTTCCAGATGGCAACAGCCATAGACCTTGCTGGTCGCGATGTGTTCGAGGCGGTGCAGATGTCTGTTAATCCCAAAGTTATAGATACTCCCCACGTTACAGCTGTGGCAAAGGATGGTATTCAGCTCATTGCTATAGCTCGCGTCACAGTGCGTGCCAACATTAAACGTCTTGTCGGCGGTGCAGGCGAGGATACAGTGCTTGCGCGTGTGGGCGAGGGTATTGTGTCGTCTATCGGCTCGTCGGAAAACCACAAAGCGGTGCTCGAGAACCCCGATTCTATATCTAAACTTGTGTTAAAGAAGGGACTTGATGCGGGTACCGCCTTCGAGATACTCTCTATCGATATTGCCGATATCGACATAGGTAAGAACATCGGTGCGGCCCTGCAGATGGACCAGGCTAACGCCGACAAGAATATTGCGCAGGCGAAGGCCGAGGAGCGTCGTGCCATCGCGGTTGCTCTTGAGCAGGAGATGAAGGCTCGTGCACAGGAGGCTCGTGCCCACGTTATAGAGGCCGAGGCCGAGGTGCCCAAGGCTATGGCCGAGGCTTTCCGCAACGGAAACCTTGGTATTATGGACTATTATCGTATGAAGAATATTCAGGCCGACACAGCTATGCGCGACAATATTGCGAAAGGCTGACAAACGACCTGTGTATACCGTTAATATTTAAAGAGAGTTGATTATGAAGCGTTATTTTGCTCCTTCGGAGTTGTTGATCGAGCCCAACGGGGCTGTGTATCACTTGGGTGTTAAGCCCGAACAGTTAGCGGATAAAGTTATTTTGGTGGGCGACCCTAACAGGGTGCCAAAAGTTGCAGAATTTTTCGACACGCAAGAGTGTGATATCTCTGCGCGTGAGTTTCGCACCATCACGGGAACGTATAAAGGTAAGCGTGTGACAGTTGTTGGCACGGGCATAGGTTGCGATAACATCGACATCGTTGTCAATGAGCTCGATGCGCTTGCAAACATCGATTTTAATACACGTTACGAGAAGGACGACTTTAAACAACTGCAGATGGTGCGCATAGGCACTTGTGGCGGCTTGCAAGAGTTTTGCCCCACAGGCTCGTTCATCTGCTCGGTAAAGTCGGTAGGCTTCGATGGCTTGCTCAACTTCTATGCGGGCCGCAACGAGGCGTGCGACCTTGAATTTGAAGAGGCGTTCAAGCAGCATCTCAATTGGTCGCCTTTGCTTTGTGCCCCTTACACGGTGCCTGCCGATGGTGAGCTTGTAGAGCGCATCGCACAGAGCGATATGGTGCGTGGTGTCACAATCGCTTGTGGTGGCTTCTTTGGCCCGCAGGGTAGGCAACTGCGCGTTCCTCTTGCCTTCCCCAAACAGAACGAGTTGATAGAGTCGTTCGAGTACAAAGGGCAGAAGATAACAAACTTCGAGATGGAGAGCTCGGCTCTTGCAGGTCTCGCTGCGCTCATGGGGCACAAGGCGGTAACCGTGTGCCTTGTCATAGCCAACCGCTTGACAAAGAACGCTACGATCGATTATAACGAGAAGATGCGCGAGCTTATACAAACTGTGCTCGACCGCATCTGATTTAAAAAAAACAACACCCTCACACTGCAAAAAGGGGCATTGTCCCCTTTTTGTATATAACACATACATAATTTACAGCAAAAATATGAAGGATACTATATGCGCGTTGGCAACCCCGCAGGGTGGGGCAATAAATGTAATCAGAGTTTCGGGTCCCGAAGCTGTGGCTATAGTCGATAAAATATTTGTCCCCAGAAAGGGTGTAGCCCTTGCCTCTCGCAAAAGCCACACAGTTGCCTTCGGCGACATATACTCAGCTCCCGACGAACAGCTCGACGAGGTGCTTGTGACCGTTATGCGTGCCCCTCACAGCTACACCGGTGAAGATAGCGTGGAGATAAGTTGCCACGCATCGCCCTACATCACACAGCAGCTCCTGCTCACCCTTTTCGATAATGGTGCGCGTCAAGCCGATGCCGGCGAGTTTACTATGCGCGCCTTCCTAAACGGCAAGATGGATCTCAGCCGTGCCGAAGCTGTAGCCGACCTCATCGCATCTACCTCGCGCGCATCGCATCGCTTGGCGCTCAATCAATTGAAGGGCGGTTTCAGCGAACTTCTGTCGCGTTTGCGCGATAAGCTCCTCACCCTCACCTCCCTTATGGAGCTTGAGCTCGACTTTAGTGAGGAAGATGTAACTTTTGCCGACCGCACACAACTTCTCTCGCTCTGCAACGAGATAGAGGAGGTTATGAGCCGCCTTGCATCCTCTTTCAGTGTGGGTAATGCTGTAAAGAATGGAGTGCCTGTGGCTATAGTAGGCGAAACAAACGCCGGCAAGAGCACTCTTCTCAACGCTCTTCTGCACGAAGACAGAGCCATCGTGAGCGACATACAAGGCACCACGCGCGACACCATCGAAGGTGTGATGACCTTGAGTGGTGTAACCTTCCGCTTTATCGACACAGCCGGCTTGCGCGAAACATTCGATGTCGTGGAAAAGATGGGTATCGAGCGCACCCTCGACCAACTATCAAAATCCTCTATCGCTCTTTGGATGATAGACCCCCTGCAAGAGCTTTCGGCCATAGAAGAACTAGCCAAGCGCCTCCTTCCTGTGTGCCGTGGCAAACGCCTTGCAGTGCTTGTGAACAAGTGCGATGTTGTTGACCCTCTCGCTCTTTCAAAAGTTATGCAATGGAGTGGTGAGCTCGTGCAAAAATATGGCGCCGGCATAGAGTGGGACGAGCACGACTTGTGGGCAATATCGGCCCGTCTCGGGACTAATATGGACAAGCTCGAAGAGTTCCTCGTGCGTTCTGCATCCCTGCCCAATATCTCTACACACGACGTTGTGGTAACCAACGCCCGTCATTACGAAGCCCTCAAACGTGCCCTTTCCAATATACGAGATGTTAAGCAAGGCCTTGCCGATGGTCTAGGTAGCGACCTTGTGAGCGAGAACCTGCGCGCCGCCCTCCGCAACCTCTCCGAAATTATCGGCGAAGTGACTTGCGACGAAGTTTTAGGCTCTATATTCGCAAATTTCTGCATAGGTAAGTAACTAACGCCCTCTAATGCACACTAACAAACGCTAACGCTCACAAATAGCGACAGAAATTCCCACAAAAATAGACGAATAAATCCCGAAAGTTAGACTCGACTTTCGGGATTTTTCTATGCATTAATGTCTTCAACAAAAATATCTAGCCAAGTTTGCAATGGTGTGCAATGAGGTGCAACGAGCCGCAATAACAAGGCGAAGAGAATTGTACTTTCTACTAAAAAGGCATTGGTTGTCGGTGGCGAAAGTCGTTCACAACTTTTTTTGCAAAAAAATCACAAATTCACAAACCTTCCCTTCAATGCTCTTCTATACTTAATATGAATTCACTAAAAAACAATAACAAAATGGAAACGAAAGTTGTATCATTTGAGCAGATGCCGGAGCTCATTCAAAATCTGGTAGAGAGAATCGAATCACTCGAAAAGACAGTTCGTGAGAAACATCAGCCCCTACCACTCGAAGGGGAGTTGATGAGCGTGGAGGATGTTTGCTAATAAGCTACACCTAGACAGAACATATTACTACTCAACATCTACTAAATACCGACATACAAAGTCTGTTACGCAGTTGGTACGCTTCCGACTCACTTGGAAGTTTGGTGGTGAAAAGAAGATCAATGCAGAACAGAGGACCATCAGCAATGATGTAGGACGATTTAGAGAATAAAGGTAAAAAGCGACCCGTCAGCAGTTCTATGGGATGTTGACGGGTTATGTTGTTTTGACTATTTACACAAAATTATGTATAGTGCCGATAAATCTAAATTCAGTATTCAATCTTTGCCCGAAATTATCGTGGCAAGCCATCGCGAAGTAATCCCTAATTATGCTGCCCTCGGTCCGCTATGTGTAGAGAAAATCGGTCCCGAAATGCAACGCCTCGGTTGCAAGTGCCCGGCTCCAGGATATTGTTTCACCATTGAGCACAATAAGGAGTATCGCCCCACCGACATTGATATCGAGTATTGCGAACAGGTGGAAGAGGTGGGCACAGACAATACCATCATACAATTTAAGCATCTTGATGCTGTTCCCAAAGTACTCTGTATGAAACACGTCGGTCCTTATGAACGCTTCCATGAATCATTTACCGAATCATTTGCCTACATGGAAGAACAAGGCTACAAGATGGCCGGAGCTCTCCGCACTTCCTACATTGACGGCGCATTGAATCAGGGAAATCCAGAATAATGGCTATCGGTAATTCAGATTCCTATTGAGTAATATGGAGATAACCTACAGGTTCTCATAGGTATTCTGCATTCTATTATTGAATATCTAACAATACAAAGAATACGGGACTCATTTCTGAATCCCGTATTCTCCATTGTTAACTAATACCGGAATAGAAAAATTTAAGAATAAACTTTTCAAATTGATGAATACCCTGTATACTTTCTACCAATCTGTCGTATCCAATTTCCTTAAATTCCCCTATAATGTCAGAAATTTCCATTTCATCGTTTTCCAAATCTATTAAACCTGAATTTTGAATTTTTCTACTTATAGTTCTAGGCAATCCATACTCCTCTAATTGATATACGAGCTTAGGAAGGAATGCATTTGCTGCTTTAGCGAGAAACAAAGATATATCAGGAGTTTCTGGGTAAATTATTTTTTTAAGTATGCTAATAACATTCAGAGTAGAACAAAGATTGAATGACATATAGCGCTCTGCGTGGAATAAATCTTCCTGAGTAAATTCATAACTATCTTTCACTAGTTCTTCATGTATTTCGGCAATAGATTTATGCCAGTTCTGTGGAAATTTCCATATAGCAATTTTCATCAATCCCTTCATGTTATTTCCCAACAAATCTGCTACATCAGAAATAGGATTACGCCAATTGTATGAATTCGTAGATGCCAAAGAATCGAATCCATTGGGCCAATTACTATCATGTTTAATTTTGCTCACCAAAAAACGCAATTGAGTCGGTTTGCATAATTTTATCAATGAATTATTCTTTATTTTGTTAAAACCTTCTTCACCGAGTGCTTCAGACATACATAACTCAAATTCTTTTATCTGATTATTTTGTTCATCATTAATTTCCACTCCAGGATTATCAGAATCAAGCATTTCTACAACATCTTCTGGAAATTCAATATCTAAAGTTGTATTCTCTTGAGCGGGAGGTTCTTCCAGCAGATATACCTTACCAACAAAGTATTTCAGCATACGACCTGCTCGACCTATGATATTACGATATGTAAAATAGTCAAATTTGCGACTACCATTTTTATTTGACCACACTACAACTTGTTCTGCTTGAGTATTAACACCTTCTATTATAGAAGAAGTTGAAACGATAGTATCAAGACCATTTCTAAGTTCAAACAATTTTACCTGAATCTGGCTCAATGAACGATGCATCCTACCATTGTGAACTCCAATACCAAATTTACTCAAATTGCACAAAGAAAAAGATTCGCCATAGTTTATTTTAAGCCAATCGCTAAAGCTATTCAAAAATTCATTTTCTTTACTTTGCATATTGTTGGCAAGTAGTTTAGAAATGGTGTTTATATTATCATAACTTCCTGCATATACTAAAGTTTTTGTTTCATGTCTTTTTAAAATATCTAGTAATTTAATCGCCTTAAAGTCGTTCTTATCTTCATGGGGGTCCATCTTCTCATAGACTTTGCTGACCATAGTTATTACAGTTTTAAAATCTGTAAGACGCATAAACTGCATACCCTTAGTGAACACATTCTCTTTAATATTATGTATATTAGGAGCAAGATAATATTTTTGTTTCGCTATCTTGCCAAGTTCAATCATTGCGCTTAGCAAAGATGTGCTACGCGAATCATCAAATGAAGAACTAGCTTTATAAAATTCATCCACAATGAGCATATCAATACTTTCAAGCTTATCTATATATGAAAAACT